>CAZFMC010000007.1:0-60570 GCA_964520065.1 uncultured Ruminiclostridium sp. | reverse complement strand
TACCATATTTCATGAAAAAAAGCCACCCTTTCGGGCGACTTTTTCGACAGGCTGAAGGGCGCTGATATTTGCATATCAGCGTCCTTATTGCTTGTCAATATTTAATTTATTCAGCTTTGCACCGTGTATGTAGTAATTATAAGCTGTCTGCGAGGTCGAGAATAAGTTTTTCGGTCTTTTCCCAACCAAGACACGGGTCGGTTATGGACTTGCCGTACACGCCCTCTTCCGCCTTCTGCGAACCGTCCTCAATATAGCTTTCAATCATAAGACCCTTGATAAAGCTGTTGAGGTCGTTGTCATGACGCTTGCTGAAAAGCACTTCCTTTGCGATACGAATCTGCTCAAGGTAATGCTTGTTTGAGTTGGAGTGGTTGCAGTCAACGATAACCGAACGGTTGACAAGGTTTTTCGCGTTGTAAAGCTCCAGAAGCAGCTTCAAATCCTCGTAATGGTAGTTTGGAATAGCCTGTCCGTGTTTATTGACAAAGCCGCGGAGAATTGCGTGCGCATAAGGGTTGCCTGTTGATTCAACTTCCCAGCCGCGATAAAGGAAAACATGGCTGTTCTGAGCGGCTGTAATGGAGTTGAGCATAACGGAATAATCGCCGCCTGTCGGATTTTTCATTCCACAGGGAATGTCCATTCCGCTTGCAACGAGGCGGTGCTGTTGATCCTCAACGGAGCGTGCGCCAACTGCGACATAAGAAAGCAAGTCGGAAAGATAGCGGTAATTTTCAGGGTAAAGCATTTCGTCTGCGCAGACGAAGCCTGTTTCCTGAATTGCGCGGGAGTGAAGCTCGCGCACACGAATAAGACCTTCCAACATATCTTCCTTCTTCATCGGGTCGGGCTGGTGAAGCATACCCTTGTAGCCCTCGCCCGTGGTACGGGGCTTACCGGTGTAAATGCGGGGGATAATAAAAATCTTTTCCTTGACCTGCTCCTGAACCAATGCAAGTCTGCCGATATAATCGAGAACAGGTTCCTCCTTATCAGCGGAGCAGGGACCGATTATGAGCAGCAGTCGGTTATCTCTGCCCTCAAAAATGTCACGGATTTCCTTGTCTTTCTGAGCTTTTACTTCCGCAACCTTTTCCGTTACGGGGTAAAGCTCCTTAATTTCCTGCGGGATAGGGAGCTTTCTGTTAAAATTCATTCCCATTTCTTTTGTTCCTTTCAAATAACTGCATTTAAACGATAAAAGCGAATTTACGCCGGTAAATCCGCCTTTAATGCGTTTACTTCATTAGAAATCGTTATCATCTATCTCAGCTTCTGCTTTTTCAGCTCTTTCTGCAAAGAAGCAGTTAAGCTTATCGCAAGCTGTTCTGATGTTGTTCATTTCGTCCTCGCCGAAGGTGCTGTTCATTTCGTCTATAAGGCTCTTGTGATATTTGCGGTGCATATTGAATGCCTTTTCACCCTTATTGGTCAGCTTTACTCTTACGGAACGTCCGTCGTTTGAGCAGCCAATTTTCTCAACGAACTTTTTCGCTGCGAGCTTTTTGATAGCTACGGTAGCGGAGGGTCTTGTTATATCCATCTGCGCGGCGATTGTGCTGATTGTAGGACCTTCGTCATACTTTGTGCCGCCCTTTATACATTCGAGAAGACGCATTTCGTTAAAGGTGAGATTAACGTTGCGTTCCAGCTTAAGCGTAACCTCTTCAAGCTTCATCGCATTATGATAAAGCTTAACCAATAGGTTGTTAAAATTAAATTCGTTCATTAGTGTACTCCTTTTCCGGCTTATGCCAAACAAATTAACCAAGCCACTGCCGCATAAGCTGCGGTCAGACCTTTATTTACGTTATAATTCTAAATTCCTCATTTCAATTATAACATATGCTTTTAAAAATGTCAACTAAAAATAACGGTTTTGAAAGATATTTTGGTAAAACGCCTGACCGTCTTTTGCTGACATTCTTTTGTTGACAATTTTAAGTAAATATGCTATGATAATGGCGTTGCATTGATTTTTGCGTTGGGTATACCAAACAACTAAACATAGAGGAGCAGAAAATGAAAATCATAATTACAGACAGCGACACGGTTTCGACCGGCGATATTTCCTTTTCGCGTTTTGCCGCATACGGCACGGTGATACGCTACGGAACAACTGAAACGGAACGCGCCGCAGAGCGGATTCGCGACGCTGAGGTTGTTCTTTGCAATAAAACGCCGATGACCCGCGAAATCCTGGAAAAAGCTGAAAAACTAAGATACATCGGACTTTTTGCGACAGGCTGGAACAATGTAGATACAGCCTTTGCCGCCGAGCGCGGAATTGTCGTTTCAAACGTGCCTGGTTATTCAACGGACAGCGTTGCCCAGCTTACTTTTTCCTATATTCTTGCTATTTACAGCCGTCTTTCGGATTACAGCGCCTCTGTTAAGCGCGGCGAATGGCTCAAAAGCCCGACCTTTTCGTATTTTCCGTATCCGATAGACTGCCTTGCGGGGAAAACTATGGGCATCGTTGGTTTTGGCGCAATTGGAAAAACTGTGGCGGGAATTGCACGGGCTTTTGGTATGAAGGTGCTTGTTTATACCAGAACGGAGCGGGAAGCTGAGGGCGTTTCCTTCGTTGATTTTGATACTCTGCTTTGTGAAAGCGATATTGTATCGCTGCATTGTCCGCTTAACGAGCAGTCGCGCGGAATGATGAACGGCGAGGCTTTTTCAAAAATGAAAAAGGGTTCGGTTTTTATTAACACTTCGCGCGGACCTGTTGTAGATGAAAAAGCACTCAGACAGGCGCTTGAAAGCGGCTGGCTTATGGGTGCGGGCATTGACGTGCTTAACGTTGAACCGATGTCGGCGGATTGTCCGCTTATCGGCGCAAAGAATTGCATAATTACCCCGCATATCGCGTGGGCGGCGCTTGAAACTCGCGAACGGCTTGTTGATCTTGCGGAAAAGAATCTCGCCGCTTTTATTGAAGGAAAGCCGATTAACCGCGTATGCTGACGGTTTGCGCCGAAAAACGTCACGGAAAATCTGAAAAGGGTGAAAAAACAGTGTCAGAAAGCGGAAAAAATCGGACAAGCAGCCTATTGTGTTTGACATTTGGGCATAAATGGTATATAATAATGACAACCCCGAAAAGGAGGAGTTGCATTTGAAATACAAAAAACGGCTCTGCGCCGTGCTGACTGCACTTGCGTTGCTTTGCTCGGGCTGCGCTCAGCCTGACGATACTGCTTCGGACGTTGTTACAACAGCAGTGTCTACCACCGAGGCTGCTACGCTTCACGCTGAGGCTCTTGCAAATGAGGAGGACGTCAGACCGACAACTGAGGAGCGTGCACTGAAAATTGCGGCGAACGCTTACAGCTATACATACAGTCCGTTCTATGAGGACGGTGAATTTGACGCGCTGGTGAATGACCTTACGGGCGTTCGTCTGCTTGGACTTGACCGCAGCGGAAATGCCGTCACAAGCGGAATTGACGGAGAGCGCCGCTATTACGAGGGCGTGGCATATTCATATACGGGAATCGCCGATGTTTCGGAAAGCTACAATGAGGAAACGGACGAAACGGTTTTCTCGGTGAGGCTGCGCGATAATGTGCGTTTCAGCGATGGCGAATCAATGGACGCGGACGACCTTATTTTCACATTGTATATGCTGTTAGACCCATCTATGTCAGACCGCAGCGCGCTTCAGAATGTCGATATAAAAGGCGCGGTGAATTACCGTCTTAACAGCTCGATTGCCGATAGTCTTACGCCATCGGATATATCCGAAGCGCTGGAAACGGAAGATGTTCAGCAAAAAATCCGTACCGAGCTTGTCGAGCCGATGATAAGGAGCGAGTTTGAGTGGGTTAAGTCGCTTTACGGCGACAAGAGCTATTCGGTTTACACCGAAGCTTACCCCAAAGCAAAGGATCTTATGGCCTTTTTCTATTCCGTGAACAGCGAGTATGATTCCACGACAGCGAGCGAGGAGCAGGTTCTTGCCGACCTTGCGGATATGTACGGCGGTAACTACGAGCTTCTCGGAAGTATGTACGAGGGCGATTCGACATATTTTAAAAAGGACGCGGAAATCTGTGCGATAGAATACCTTTCCGAGCAAGCGGAAGCGGTGGAAAATATCAAGCGTATTTCGGGTATTGTCAAAAGAGGAAACTACGCGGTTGATGTTACCGTTTCGGGCAGTGGAACAGGCTTTATTTCCGCCCTGAGCAATGTTATTGTCGCACCTCTTCATTATTACGGCAGCGAGCAGGAGTATGATTATGCTGCGGGCAAATTCGGCTTTGAAAAGGGAAGCGCCTTCGAGCTTGCCTCAAAAAAAGCTGATAAGCCGCTTGGCGCGGGCGCGTACAGCTTTGAACGCAGCGAAAACGGCGTAGCGTATCTGAATGCGAATAAATACTATTATAAAGGCGCTCCGAAAACGGAAAAAATTGAACTTTCTCAGCTGACCTCGGGAAATGCCGTTTCGGTCGTTTCAGACGGAACGGTTGATTTGAGCTACCCCGAAGCTACCGCGGTTGTTTCAGATGAAATTGAACAAGCGAACGAAGCGATTGAAAAGCTTTACGCCTCAGCAATAAACAGCGATGGTTACGGTTTTATCGGACTTAACGCAAAAACTGTAAATGTCGGCGGGGTCCCCGATTCAGAGGAAAGCGTTGCGCTTAGAAAGGCTATCGCCACGGCAATTTATCTTTTCCGTGACGAGTCGGTTCATCGCTATTACGGTGATATCGGTATTGCTGTCGATTATCCCGCGTCGGTGAGCGCATATATTGCTTCGGACGCGCAAGCTCCCTATTCGCTGAATGCGGCGGGCGAGCAGCTTTACACGGAGGGAATGACAGTTCAGGTGCGCCGTGCGGCGGCGAAAAAAGCGTGTCTGGGATTTCTTGAGGCGGCGGGTTATACGATTGAGAATGAGCGTGTAACAGCCGCACCCGAAAATGGAACGACTACCTTCCATGCCATTATTGCGGCGGAAGGAACAGGAAACCACCCGTCCTATTACGCGCTTGAAGCTGCTTCAAATTTACTCGGTGAAATCGGCGTCACGCTTGCAGTAAGCGACGTTGCCGACGCGTCTCAGCTCTGGAGCGTGCTTAACAGCGGTGCGCAGGAAATCTGGGCTTCCGTATGGGAAACCGGAGCAAAGCCGCGCTTTTCCGTTAATTACGGAACGGATAACTATTTCGGAATTGACAGCGCAGAGCTTTCGGACGCGGTTGCCGCCGCCGACGCTTCCGATTCGGATACGATAAGAGAAAATTACGCTAATGTCTACGCGCTGCTTTATGACAGTCTTGCGGTTGAAATTCCGATGTATCAGCGTTCGGGGTGTATTCTTATAAGTACGCTTCGCGTTGACGCGGACAGTGTTCCGAAGAAAATGACCTGCTATTACAGCTGGGTTGATGAAGCGGAAAAAATTACGCAGAAAAACGGGTGATACTATGGCAAAGGAAAATAAAACGAACGCAATGCGCTTTCTGGAACGCGCGAAAATTCCGTATACGGTAAAAACGTATGATTGCGAGGAATTTATTGACGGAATAACGGTTGCCGAAAAGCTCGGACAAGACCCCGCGCTCACGTTTAAAACTCTTGTCGCGCACGGAAAAAGCGGCGGGTATTATTGTTTTCTGCTGCCCGTTGCGCAGGAGCTTGACTTGAAAAAGGCGGCGAAAGGCGTTGATGAAAAATCGGTTGAGCTTCTGCACGTCAAGGACATCAACGCGGTGACGGGCTATGTTCGCGGCGGCTGCACGCCCATCGGAATGAAAAAACAGTTCCCGACAGTCATTCACAATTCAGCGGAAAGTCTTTCGGAATTTTTCATCAGCGGCGGTAGAATAGGCACGCAGATTTGCCTTTCTCCGGTGCTTCTTGTCAAGGCGATTCGCGGTAAATTCGCCGACCTGCTCGCCGAATAAAAAAGGATATGTACCCGCAGCCTTGTGCGGGCGCAGAACCTGTCTTTAAAAGCTGTTGCGTTTTTTTGCGCTAAGCTTATCAAGACAGGTTCTTGTTTTTCATCAGCTTCTCAATCAGCCGCTCGGTTTTCTCGCAAAGCTGTGCGGCTGTTTCGCTGCTAAAGCTTTCCGCGAAAAGGTAAAGTCCGTCCCCGCGCTTGTTTGAGCGCAGAAAAACACGCTCTCCGTCCTCCGAAATAAGAACGCCCTCTTTTTCGGCGTGTCTGTCGTTTTCAATTTTGTTCAGTATTTTCTGCGGCGGGCAGCAGATATGAACAAACTTGTTTTTCGCTGTAAATTTCGGGAGGGCGTCAATCGCTTCGTCAAGCGTATGCCCGCTTTCCGAAAGATATTTCAGCGCGCTTGCGGCAAGAACGAAGCCGTCGTTCAGAAACCGCTGTTCTGCTGCAAGGCTTCTTGCGTAGGAATCGCTGTCGTCCATTGAGCTGGCGTAAAAGCGGTGTATTTTTCGTCCGTATTTTTCCGCAACATAATCTGCTGCGCTCAGAAATGCAAACGGCAGCGCGACGTCCTCTCCCGCCGCCAGCAGCCGTACCGCCGCGATAAGCACAAGCGTTCCGTAGTCGCAGCGTTTGCCGCTTTCGGTTACAAGCTCCGCCCGCGTGGTTTTTTCGTTCATATTTACAGTCAGTTCCGCCCGACCTGTGCCGATTTTTCCGAAAAATGGCGCGTACATTGAAGCTGCCGCCGCATTAAGGCAGTTGAGCGTGATACGGCAGGGAACGGTGAAATCGGTTATTCCCTCAAGCATTGCGCGGTAAAGCGCTTCCGCACCCGTGAAACGGTTAATGCTGCTGAAATTGCTCCAGCTTGCGCTCAGATATTCTCCTCGGTTGAGAGCGTTTTCAAGCATTCGCTCCTGCGCTCTGGTGAGCGGAAGACCGCCTGTTCCGTAAATCAGTATCCGTGTTCTTGAACGTGCGGAAATATGAACGATAATATCGCAGTTCAGCAGTGCGGCGCAATGCGAAAGAACGGGAATGGAAGCGTCCCCGCAGTCGAAGCACTGCCGTCCTGTGCTGGAAATTCCGCTGAGAAGAGCGCTTTTCAGCGTTTCCGAGGCATTTTCACCACTGCACGAAACGGCAATATAGCTTTCCGAAATCTTCGAAGCTGCGCACCCCAGTCTGCCCGCAAATTCGGGTGTAATAACCGTGTTTGTTTCGCCGACAATGCCGTCCTCGGTTATTTCGACCGTGCTTTTCATGCCGTATTTGAAATCGCTGTTTACGAAGGCGCCGTTTTCCACCCTCTTGTCCGCCCAGACGCGAATCCCGCCGCAGATAACGGCGTTTTCACCGACCTGCGCGCCTTCTCCGATTACGGCGTTTTCGTACACTGCCGCACCGTCGCCGATATGCGCGTTTGTACAGACGATGCAGTCGTTAAGCGTAACATCGCTGCCAATAAAAGCGCCGTCCATTACAATTGTATTGCGAAGCTTTGCGCCATCGCCGACAGCAACGCTGTTTCCGATTGTGCATGCTCCCGTAATCAGCGCGGAGCGGGAAATTTGCGCGCTTTCGGCAGCCATCGAGCGCGAATCCTGCGTGCGCTTTAATTTTTTCGGAATGTCAGCGTGGATTTTTCCGTCAAGCAAATCTGCACAGCAGCGTTTGTATGCGGAAATATCGCCGATATCGCACCAATAGCCGTTCAGTTCGCAGCACATAAGCTTCATTCCCGCGTTCAGCATATCGGGAAAAACGTTTTTTGCAAAATCCCACATTTTCCCGTCTGGAATGAGTTCAAGGACGTGCGGCGAAAGAATATAAATTCCTGTGTTTGCAAGGTCGCTGCGGCAGTTGACATATGACGGCTTTTCGCTGAAATCGGTAATTCTCCCGTTATTTTCAATTATAAGCCCGTATTCCCGCGGATCGTCCACTCGCTTTGCGATAATGGTAGCGTCCGCGCCGTTTTTTTTGTGAAAATCAAGCGCGGCGGAAAGATCAAAATCGCACATTGCGTCGCCGCTTATAACGATAAAATCCTCCCCGAAATTCTCAGCAGCCTTTTTAACGCAGCCTGCCGTTCCAAGCGGATTTTTTTCGGTTGAAAATTCTAGCAAGATTTTTTTGTGTTTTCCCGACGAAAAATGGCGTTCAATTTTATCGCCTTTCCAACGCAGCGCAAGTACTGCTTCATAGCAGCCGTGTGCTGCCAGCAGGTCAAGAATGTATTCGAGTACAAGCTTTGTGCAAATCGGCACAAGCGGCTTCGGAAGATTGCAGGTAAGCGGTCTTAAACGAGTTCCTTCTCCACCCGCAAGTATTACAGCCTTCATATTTCGTCCTCCTGTTTTCTTTTTTGATATTTTGCGTATTTTTGGTGCGATTATGCGGCGACGATACACCAAATGCCCACGCTTGCATAAAATGAAGTATCGCCGTATTTTCTGCGGCGGTAAAGGAGGGAATGACTTGAAAGGTTCATTGCTGATGCTTGATTCATACACCGTCTGTCGTCGGGCGGTCAGATATCTCGCGTCGCTCGGAATAAAAGCAACCGTGGAGAAAAGCATACAAAAGGGCGGCTGTGCTTACGGAATCCGCGTTTGGGAATCGCCCGAAAGAGTTTGTCGGCTTCTTTCGGGGGCAGGAATTGAGTGTAAAAGGATAGTTATGTAAATGGTTTATTTTGACAATGCCGCCACAACTTATCCAAAGCCGCATTCCGTAATTGCGGCGATGTCGGGAGCTATGATAGAATATGGCGCAAACCCCGGACGGGGCGGTCATAAGCTCTCCGCGCGAACCTCCGAGGCTGTATATTCGGCACGTGAACGATGCGCAGACTTTTTCGGAGCAGAGCCGGAGAATACCGTGTTTATGCCAAACTGTACCTACGCGCTCAATACCGCCATAAAGGGACTTCTGAAAAACGGCTCGCATATCGTTTGCAGCGATATTGAACACAATGCCGTGCTTCGTCCGATTTATTCCTGCACAAAGGACAGGGGAGCGGTATGCTCTTTTGCACAGACGTTTGATGACGATGAAAGGACAGCCGCTGAATTTGAACGGCTTATCCGTCCTAAAACGGCAGCGGTTGTCTGTACAGCGGCGGGAAATGTAACGGGAAAAATAATGCCCGTTGAGAGGATTGGCGAAATCTGCCGCAGGCGCGGAATCTGCTTCATTGTAGACGCGGCTCAGGGCGCGGGTATTCTTCCGCTGCGGCTTTCCGACAATATCAATATCATCTGCGCCGCAGGACACAAGGGCTTGTACGGACCTATGGGAACGGGACTTATGGTAACGGACGGAAAATACCGCCTGAAAACGCTTGTCGAGGGTGGAACCGGAAGCGCTTCAAAGGAACCGGAGCAGCCTGAATTTATGCCCGACCGTTTCGAGAGCGGGACGATAAATACAGCGGGGGCGATTTCGCTCGGCGCAGGGATTGATTTTCTCAGAAACAAGGGCAGGGAAGTAATATACAATCATGAAATGCAGCTTTCGCGCAGATTTTTCAGTGAAATGAAAAAAATAGACGGCGTCCGCCTTTACAGCGATAGCTTTGACGAACGCTACGTGCCTGTAATACCTTTCAATATCGGCGATATGTCGTCGGAGGAGGCTTCCTCGGCGCTAAGCGCGGCGGGCTTTTGTCTGCGCGGAGGATTTCACTGCGCATATTCGGCGCACAAAAAAATCGGCACAACCGAGCAGGGCGCTGTGCGTTTTTCGCCGTCGGTTTTTAACACATTTAACGAGGTTTCGTCGCTTGTCCGTGCCGTTGCGAGAATTGCCGCGTCAAAAAAATATTAAAATTGCACCGCAGGTACTTGAAATTTTCTGAAAATGTGATAAAATAGTAATGATAAACCATTCTGAAGTTAGGGTGTTGAAATTGATTTACTATTTAATGGATATCTGGGACGCGATTGTAAACGTGTTTACTTCAATAACGTTTGTAGACGTGTTGGATATGGTGCTGCTGGCGGTTGTTCTTTATTGGGTGATAAAGCTTATACGTGAAACGCGGGCGGAGCAGCTTATAAAGGGAATTTTCGTTTTCGTGATTGTTCTTTTTCTGCTGAATCAGCTCCAGTTTAAGGCTATGGGCGTAATCAGCGATATGGTTTTCAATGTCGGCGTTATCGCGTTTGTTATAATGTTCCAGCCCGAATTGCGCCGTGCGCTTGAAAAGGTAGGACGGTCCAAGCTGGTAAAGCCGATAACCTTTTTTGAAGCCGCCGCGCCTGCCGAAGCCGACTGCACGAACGCAATAAATCAGATTTCACTTGCCTGTGAGAAACTTTCGCGTACCGCAACCGGTGCGCTTATCGTTGTAGAACAGCAGACCAAGCTTGGCGAGCAAATTGAAACGGGAACTGTTATCAAGGCTCTGCCGAGCGAGGAGCTGTTCCGCAACATTTTCTTTCCCAATACGCCCCTTCATGACGGTGCGGTAATTATCCGTGATAACCTTATTTATGCGGCAGGCTGCTTCCTGCCGAAGCCGCAGAAGGAGGAGCTGATAAATAAGGAATTGGGTTCACGCCATCGCGCAGCGATAGGTATGAGCGAAGTTTCGGACGCAATTGTAATTATTGTTTCAGAGGAAACGGGCATTATTTCAATTGCTGAAAATGGAACTCTTGAGCGCGGTTTTGACCGCGAACGCCTAAGTGCATACCTCCGCGGCAAGCTTATCCCCGTTTCGGGTGAGCCTAAAACAAAAAAGGAAAAACCAAACAGGCTTTTTAAGAAAAAGGGGGCAGAGGAACATGAATAATTTTTTCAGAAAGTTCTCGTCGGGCTTCCTTGGAAACCTTAAAACAATAATCCAGTCGGTTGTTTTTTCAATTATAATATGGTTCGTTATTTCAATCCAGATTTTCCCGAATATCACGCTTCATATAAGCGATGTAAAGCTATCCTGCGAGCCGACTCAATATATGCAGAGCGAAAACCTGCACATTTCCGCCGTTGATACCGAAAGCGTCACGATACAGGTGCAGGGCAAGCGTTATTCAATTGCAAACCTTACAAATGAGGATTTTAAGGCAAGCTGCGACCTTTCGGGAATATATGAATCCGGTGAATATACCGTAAACGTCAATATTGAAACAACGGACAAGTCGGTCGAATGTGAAATTTTAAGCGGTACCATTACCGCAAAAGTGCTTGTTGAAAAGACGATTTCGCGTGAATTTGATGTTTCCGTTTCAGCAAACAGACTGAATATCTCCGACGGAATGCAGGTCGAGGGCGAAATCACAGTTTCACCATCCACGGTTATTGTTACGGGCGAGGAGCGGCTCGTAAATTCAATCGGAAGGGTCGAGGTCGAGCCTATTTACGCCGAAACGCTTGACGAAAGTGCGGAGCTTCGCGGCGAGCCTGTTTTCTATAATCAGTTGGGCGTAAAAATGATTAACCCTGCAATCACCGCCAGCGAGAAAAGCTTTACGGTAAGCGTGCCCGTGTACAAGGTGAAAACCCTGCCGCTGAACGTTCAGTTTACGAATTTCCCCGCGAATTTCGACAGCGGCGTTCTGAAATATTCAATGTCGCTCACCGAGCTTACAATTGCGTCGCCCGACAGCTCAATAGATAATCTTGACGTAATCGACATCGGCGAAATTTCACTGAATTCGCTGACTTTAAAGGATTTGCAGGGCGGTGTTGCACTTCCTGTAAAGCTTCCCGACGGATACAAGAATATTTCGGGAAACAAGACGGTAATGCTGTATTTCGACGATTATGACAGCTTCGGACAGCTCGGTTTTACTGTTCCGAGCGACAATATAAATGTAATAAACGCACCGTCGAACTTTGATGTAAAGGTGCTTACAAATCTGCTGACGGTTAATGTAGTTGGTCTTTCCTCGTATATTCAGGAGATGACCTCCGATGACATTTATGCCACGGTAAACCTGCTCGGAGTTGAACTTTCCGAGGGAACAAAGAGCGTTTCGGTTACCTTCCGCCTTGCGGGAGGCAATACAAAGGCTTGGGTAACGGGCGAGGAGTACAAGGTCGAGCTTCAGGTCAGCGCATTTGCAGAAGAATAACTTTTCCGAAACGACTGTCGGTATATATCGGCGGTCGTTTCGCGTTTTTTGTCAAATAGCGACAAAATATTTGCAATTAAATTTTTCATTCTATTAAAATTAACGATTGCAAAAATTGTCGGATTCTTATATAATAGAAAGTGTATTTCCTATGTGGGATTTATTTTTCCGTAAAGGAGTGATGGCTTTGCAGCTGTTAAAGGAGCGTATTCTCAAGGACGGCGTTGTAAAGGAAGGCGGCGTTCTGAAGGTTGACAGCTTCCTCAACCATAGAATTGATATTTCGCTTTACAGGGAAATCGGTAAGGAATTCCGCCGCCGTTTCAATGACTGCGGAATAAATAAAATTCTGACAATCGAAGCTTCGGGTATAGGCATCGCCTGTATTACAGCAGAGTATTTTGATGATTGCCCCGTTGTTTTTGCGAAAAAAGCGGAGAGCAAGAATCTTGACGGCGAGCTTTATACAACGAAGGTTACTTCCTTTACAAAGGGCAGGGAATATAATGTAATCGTTTCAAAGAAATTTATCGGCAAGGGTGATAAGGTATTGATTATCGACGATTTTCTTGCAAACGGCTGCGCGCTGCTTGGGCTTATGGAGCTTGTAGAGCAGTCGGGAGCGGAGCTTGCAGGCGCGGGAATCGTTATCGAAAAGGGCTTCCAGCGCGGCGGTGATTTAATCCGTAAAAAGGGTATCCGTCTTGAAAGCCTTGCAATTGTTGATAGTATGGACGTCGGAAACAAGATTGTTTTTCGTGATTAGACGAAGCTCTTGTTCAGAATATAAATGCAGAAAAAAGGAGATTTACAAATGAAAATCAAGCAGACAACAGCAATTCTTGCAGCTGCGGCAATGCTTCTTACGGCAACAGCGTGCGGCGACTCGACAGGCACTGAAACAACAACAGCGGCAAACGGCGACGCAGCAGCTGACAGCACACAGCCCTCCGGCAATGGTATCGCAAAGGAAGATATCAAGGTCGGCGTAATCCACATCGGCGATCCCGCTGACGGTTCGGGTTATTCTTACACTCATGACCTCGGTATCCAGGGTATGCAGGCAAATCTCGGTCTTGAAGACAGCCAGATTGTCCGCAAAATCAACATCAGCGACAGCGATACGGCCGCTACCAAGACAGCTATCGAGGAATGTATCGCGGAAGGCTGCAATATCGTGTTCACAACCAGCTACGGCTATATGGACACAACCGAGGCTCTCGCTGCTGAGTATCCCGAAGTATACTTCTCCCACGGCACCGGCTATAAGTCCAACGGAACCAACTTCAACAACTACTTTGGCAGAATTTATCAGGCTCGCTACCTCGCAGGTATCGCTGCCGGCTTAAAGACCGAAAGCGGTAAGATCGGCTACGTTTCCGCATACGGTACAGAGCTTGCAGAAACCTCCAGCGGTATCAACGCGTTTGCTCTTGGCGTTCAGTCCGTAAATCCCGACGCTACCGTTTACGTAAAGTCCCTTTCTTCGTGGTTTGACCCTGCGAACGAAACCGCTTACGCAGAAGCTCTTATCGAAATGGGCTGCGACGTTATCGCTCAGCACTGCGATACGGCTAACCCGCAGGTTGCTGCTCAGAACGCAGGCGTATACGGCTGCGGTTACAACTCCGATATGACCGCTCAGGCTCCCGACGCGCACCTCGTTGCTCCTATCTGGCACTGGGACGTTTACTACACCGCTGCTGTACAGGCTGTAATCGACGGCACATGGGCTGATTTCGGCAACTACTATGCAGGTATCGGCGTTGGTCTTGTAGGCGTTTCTCCTGTTTCCAAGAACTGTGACGAAAAGACTCAGAGCTATATCGACGCTGTTACAGAGCTTATGAAGAGCGGCGAATGGGACGTATTCAGCGGCGTTGCTCTTTCGTTTGACGAAAACGGAAACGTTGTAAAGACTGATTCTCCCCTTACCGACAACACGGGCGCAGCTGTTGCTCCTGTTGACGACGCAACAATTACAGGCACAATGAACTATTTTGTTAAGGGCGTTGAGCTTGCATAAGTGATTTTCAATCGGCGCAGGGCAGCACCTGCGCCATTACGAAAGCACCTTTACCGCCGAGTGGCAGCAAGGGTGTTTTCGTAGTTTATGAAAGACCGAAGCTTGTTCAGCGACGGACGTAAGCTTATTATATAAGAAATGTGGTGATTATATGGCAGAGCGCACACCTGCGATTGAGCTGAAGGAAATTTGCAAGTCGTTCGGTTCGGTACGGGCTAACGATTCTGTTGATTTGCAGGTTCACAAGGGTGAAATTCTGGCGCTTCTCGGAGAAAACGGTTCGGGAAAAACAACGCTCATGAATATGCTTTCGGGTATTTACAAGCCCGACAGCGGTTCAATTTTCGTGGACGGAAAACAGGTTTCAATAAATTCCCCCGAGGACGCAAAGCGTTTTGGTATAGGTATGGTTCACCAGCACTTTAAGCTGGTTGAAAAGTTTTCGGCGGCAGATAATATCCTCCTTGCTTCCGAACGTGACAAAAGCGTTTTTTTAACTAAGGATCGCTTTTCACAGATAAAAAAAATCAGCGAGGAGTTTTCGTTTGACATTGACCCCGAAAAATACGTGTGCGATATGTCGGTCGGCGAGAAACAGACGGTCGAGATTTTAAAGGTGCTTTACTACGGCGCGGATATTCTCATTCTTGATGAGCCTACCGCTGTTCTTACCTTGCAGGAAACACGCAAGCTTTTCTCAATTTTGCGCGTAATGCGCGACAAGGGCTGCGCGATTATAATAATCACCCATAAGCTTAACGAGGTTATGGAAATAAGCGACCGTGTTACCGTACTCCGCAAGGGCACTAGCGTTACGACGGTAAAAACCTCGGAAACAAACGCGCAGGAGCTTACCGATCTTATGGTCGGGCACACGGTAAAGCTTGAAATTAACCGTCCCGAATGTAAGGCAGGTAAGCCATATCTTGAGCTTCGTGACGTTTCGGTTTTCGGCGACGAGGGCGCACTTTCGGCGGTTAATGTTTCTTTTACGGTTCACAGCGGCGAAATTGTCGGAATCGCAGGCGTTTCCGGAAGCGGACAAAAGGAAATATGCGAGGCTATTGCAGGTCTGCGTAAGCTTGAAAACGGCGCGATAATCTGCAAGGACGAGCATATTGAGGGACTTCCTCCCAAGCAGATTATTTCGCGCGGCGTAAGCATGAGCTTTATTCCGGAGGACAGACTCGGAATGGGACTTTCCGCTTCGCTCAGTATCACGGATAATATGATGCTGAAAAATTATGCGCAGGGAAAGGGACCGTTCGTAGACCGCAAAAAAGCGCGTGAAAGCGCAAAAAAGGTTGTCGAGGAGCTTGAGGTAGTAACTCCGGGTATCGAAACGCCCGTGCGCAGACTTTCGGGCGGTAATGTTCAGAAGGTTCTGCTCGGACGGGAGATTCTTGCCGAGCCTGATATTATTGTAACGGCGTATCCCGTACGCGGACTTGATATAAATTCGTCCTATACGATTTATAATACCCTTAATCGTGAAAAGGAAAAGGGCAGCGCGGTTCTCTTTGTAGGCGAGGATCTTGACGTAATGCTGGAGCTTTGCGACAGAATTGTTGTTTTGTGTCATGGTCGGGTTACAGGTGTTGTTGACGCTAGAACGGCTTCAAAGGAAGAAGTCGGAATGCTGATGACGGACGCTAACAGCAGCGTTAGCCTTACTTCCGACGGTGAGCAGCTCCGCACCTCGGCTGATACAAAGACCGAGAAAAAATCAG
This sequence comes from uncultured Ruminiclostridium sp., assembly GCA_964520065.1. Taxonomy (GTDB): domain Bacteria; phylum Bacillota; class Clostridia; order Oscillospirales; family Ruminococcaceae; genus Ruminiclostridium_E. Next base: position 44,805 of record CAZFMC010000007.1, on the reverse strand, counting down.
CGAATATAAAAACTAAAAAAGAGCCGCTGTTCCATATTGCTAAGCGCGGCGATTTGAAGCTTCACCAAACGATTTTGCTTTACTCAGTATCCGTGCTTGTCGCGGTTGTTCTCGGTGGAATTTTTGTGGCAGGCAACGGCGTAAATCCGTTTGAGTACTATGCAAAGGTTATCGTTGGCTGCTTTGAAAACGCGATTTATTTGAAGGGCTTTATCCGCATTGTAATCCCGCTTCTGATAACCTCGCTGGGTATCGCGGTTGCGTTTAAGATGAAATTCTGGAATATCGGCGCAAACGGACAGTTTATCGCAGGCGCGATTCTCGCAACGACCGTTGCCAACCTTTGCGGAAACAGCCTGCCGCAGTGGCTTACGCTTATTATTATGGCTGCTGCGGGCGTCATCGGCGGCGGTCTTATCGGACTTATTCCCGCAGTCTGCAAGGTTAAGCTCGGCACAAGCGAAACACTGCTCACGCTTATGCTGAACTACGTCTGCTATTACATTCTGACCTATCTGAAAAATACAATGTTCTTCCGTAAGCTCGCGGCGGACGGTTCGGTTTACCGTCCGGACTTTAAGGTTCTTCCCGACAATGCGTGGCTTTACGAGGTTGATATTGCGGGAGTAAGGGTTGACGTTTCACTTTTTATTGCGCTTATTCTGGTTGCGCTTATTTTCGTTTATTTTAATTATATGAAGCAGGGCTATGAAATTTCTGTTGTCGGCGACAGCCGTAATACCGCACGTTATGCGGGGATGAGCGTGAATAAAATTATTGTTCGTACAATGTTCATAAGTGCGGGTATCGCAGGACTTGCGGGTATGCTTCAGGTTTCCGGTTCAGCAACAAGCCACACTCTTGCCGACGGAATAACAGGCGACGTTGGATTTACGGGAATTACGGTAGCATGGCTTGCTAAACTTAATCCTATCGGAATACTCATCGTTTCCGCGCTTATGGGAATCCTGCAAAAGGGAACGGCGGTTGCGGAGAGCGCTTTCAGCATTTCCTCGGCGGCTTCTGAAATTCTTCAAGGCATTATCCTGTTTTCCGTGCTTGCGGCGGATTTCTTCATTCGTTACCGCATCGTATTCGGTCACAAGAACGGAGGTAAGGCATAATGGATATTCTGATTAACTTTCTTTACTATTCTGTAAGAGCGGGTACGCCGCTCCTGCTCGGTACGACGGGCGAAATCATTACCGAGAAATCGGGCAGCCTTAACCTCGGCGTTGAGGGTATGATGGCTATGGGCGCAATCGGCGGCTACGTCATTGCCTGCTCGACAAACAGCCTTCTTCTTGGTATACTTGGGGCATTTTTGTTCGGACTGCTCGGCGCGCTTATTTTTGCATTTGTAACGGTTACAATGCAGGCAAACCAGAATGTAACTGGTCTTGCACTGACAACCTTCGGCGTTGGCGTTTACCGCTTCTGGGGTAGATGTCTTACCACGGACGGAACCTTTCCGACCCTCGACAGCGTTCCTCACATAAAGGAGCTGGTATCTGACACAGGTATTCCGTTCCTGCGCGATATTCCATATGTTGGCCGGCTGCTTTTTTCGTACAATATTTTCGTGTACATAGCAATCGCAATCGCGGTTGTGTGCTGGATTTATATTAAAAAGAGCCGCGCAGGTCTTAAGCTTCGTGCAATCGGTGAAAACCCTGCGGCTGCGGACGCCTGCGGCGTAAGCGTCAATCTGTACAAATACGTGAACATTCTCCTCGGCGGCGGTATCTGCGGCATTGGCGGAATGTACCTTGCCTGTGTTACAAACAGCGGCGCGTGGAACGATAACTGGATAAATGGTATGGGTTGGATTTCGGTTGCGTTGGTAATTTTCTCCAACTGGAGTCCCGTAAGAGCGATTTTCGGCGCATTTTTCTTCGGAATGCTTAAAACTCTCCAGCCTTGGAAGGGTAACCTTTCATCAGCCTTTCCGGAGGTTCTCGGCTGGCTTGGCGCAATTCCCGACGAGTTCTACCAGATGCTTCCTTTCTTTATTACTGCGCTCGTTCTCATTGTTTCTTGTATAAAAAAGAATAAAAAGAGCGCTGAACCCGCTGCAATCGGTCTGAACTATTTCCGTGAGGAGCGCTGAAGAGCTATATTTTGTCACACAAGGGAATGCTTCCCTTGTGTGATTTATTTTTTACACTTTTTGAAAAAAATGTGGACTGATTTAGTCATTTTTCAACAATATATCGTGACAAAGAATAAAAGTGTAAAAAAACTATTGAAAAAACTGCAAGAATTTGATATAATGAATTAAAAGGGAAGAAGGGCGAGTAACTTGCCCGTAATTTATTTTACATAACAGGCGGTGTTGACTTGCATAAGGATAATGTAACGGGACTTATGTCCTTCGAGGATTTTATTGCAGAAGCCCAGTATGTCATTAGGGACAGCGAAAAAAATTATCTTGTGTTTGCACTTGATGTGTGCGATTTTCATTATATCAATAATCAGTTTGGCTATGATACGGGTGACGAGGTGCTGAAAATCATTGCCGATGTTATAAATGAAATGGGCGATTTCGTAGTTATGGCTTGCAGAGAGTATTCCGACCATTTCGCAGTTCTTGCAAGATACGAAAAGGGCGCGGAGGATTTTATTTATCCCATGCTCAGGATATTCAGACTTCGCCTTATGGCAGCTATGTCCGATAAGGTTCATAATTTTGCTCCGAACGTAAACGTAGGCGTTTATTATATCAACGACGCATCCGAAAGTGTTATTTCCTCTGTCGATAAGGCGAATATCGCGAGAAGAACAGGTAAGGGCAATTATAGTATTCCTTGTGTTGTTTACTCCGAGCATCTTATGGATATCAAGGAAAACAGCGCAAAAATTCTCCCGATTTTCAATGATTCCTATAAAAATGAAACTATCCGTGTTTATCTTCAGCCGAAAATCTGTGCGGAAAGCAAGCGTGTCATCGGCGCGGAGGCTTTGTCGCGCCTTGTTGATAAAGATGGAAAGATGATTTCACCGGGCTTGTTTATTCCTGCGCTTGAAAAAACAGGCAAAATTGTAGAGCTGGATTTTTATGTGCTGCGTTTTGTGCTGAAGCTTCTGCGCAGCTGGATAGACCGCGGCATTACGCCTGTCCCGATCTCTTTCAATTTAAGTCGTGTGCATTTTTTTAACGAAAACATCGTCGAAGAAATCGTTGCGATGGTCAATTCCTATCAGGTTCCGCCGAAGTACGTTGAAATCGAGGTTACAGAGTCGGTATTTTTTGAGGAAGCGGAAACAATCATCGAGAAGGTCGAGCAGCTCCGTAATTTCGGCTTTAAGGTAAGCGTAGACGATTTCGGTGCAGGCTATTCCTCGCTGAATCTTATAGGTATTCTTCCCGTTGACGTAATTAAGCTTGACAAGGGGTTTGTAAAGGACAGCTTAAAAACCAAGCGCGGAAACGATATTATCAAGGGTCTTATAAAAATTCTCAATGAAATTCAGCTTGACATTGTTTGTGAGGGGATTGAAACTACCGAAGAAGAAAACGTGATCAGCAACTATGGCTGCAAGGGAATACAGGGCTTCTTGTACGACCGTCCGATTCCTGTTTCGGAGTTTGAAAGCAAATATATTTCGTGAATCTAAGGTGCAGCTGCATCGCTGTTCGTATCCAAACAGTCGTTGGTAGACTGTTTGCTTCAAGCGGAAGGGGCGCGGCGCGCGCGCTTTGTGCGGCTTTGCCGCACAAAGCGATTCCTCCGGCGGCGAAGCCGCCGGAGGAACTTACATTTTGCTTCGCAAAATGTAAGACGCGCGCCGCGCCTTTGTATAGCAGCAGAAAATATAACAAAAAGCCTATGACCTTCAAGGTCATAGGCTTTGATGATATGCGTTGTTGAGTTTATTTGTTTTTATCAGCCTCACGGATTGTCGTGCGCTTGATTTTGCCACTTATCGTCTTTGGCAGCTCGTCAACAAATTCGATTATACGAGGATACTTGTAGGGAGCTGTGTTCTTCTTGACGTATGTCTGGAGTTCTTCGACAAGCGCGTCACTTGCTGTGTAGCCCTTCGCTAGAACAATTGTGGCTTTGACAACCTGTCCTCTTATCGGGTGCGGTGCGCCTGTAACAGCACATTCAAGAACAGACGGGTGCTGAATAAGGATACTCTCGATTTCAAACGGTCCGATGCGGTATCCGCTCGCCTTGATAACGTCGTCGTTTCTTCCGACATACCAGTAGTAACCGTCCTCGTCCTTCCAAGCTGTATCGCCTGTGTGATAATATCCGTCGTGCCAAGCGTCGTTAGTTTTTTCATCATCTCTGTAATATCCGCAGAATAAACCGTCCTTGCCGCGTTCTGCGCAAATTACAATTTCACCGGTTTCTCCGGGAGGAAGCGGCTTGTCGTTTTCGTCAACAATGTCAACGTCGTACAGGGGAGTGGGCTTACCCATTGAACCGGGTTTCGGGTTCATGCCCTTGAGATTCGCGAGAATTACCGTTGATTCGGTCTGACCGAACGCTTCCATAAGCTTAAGTCCCGTAAATTCAAGCCAACGGTTGTAAACCTCAGGGTTAAGCGCTTCGCCCGCAATACAGCTGTATTTGAGCGCAGAAAGGTCGTACTTTTCAAGTCCCTCTTTAATAAAGAAACGATACATCGTAGGAGGTGCGCAGAAAGACGTGATTTTATAATCCTGAATGATTTTAAGCATATCGGCAGGAACGAATTTATCAAAATCGTAAACGAATACGCAGGCGCCAAGCGTCATCTGACCGTAAAGCTTGCCCCATGCGGCTTTTCCCCAACCTGTGTCCGAAATGGTAAGGTGAATGCCGTCGGGATCAACGTTAAGCCAGTGCGCTGCCGTTTGAATGTGACATAAAGCGTAGCGGTGGCTGTGTACTACCATTTTGGGGTAGCCTGTTGTTCCGGAAGTGAAATAAAGCAGCATATGTTCATGCGAGTCGGTCTGCACACGTTCCATTGTGGCAGGCTGCTTTTCAATCTCTTCGTCAAAGCTTACCCAGCCGTCGCGTGTACCGTTCGCAATAAGCTTTGTAATATTTATTCCAAGCTCCGCTTCAGCTTCCTCGACATATCCTTCAATGTCGGGGTTATAACCGGTGCAGATAATAGCTTTAACGCTGGCACTGGTGAAGCGGTAGGTAAAATCGTGGGTTGTAAGAAGGTGAGTAGCGGGAATAGCAACAGCGCCGATTTTCATCAGACCGATAATTGCGTACCAGAACTGATAATTGCGCTTTAAGACAAGCATAACCTTGTCGCCCTTGCGGATTCCGAGGCTTGTGTAAAGGTTGGCAGCTTTTGTGGAAAGCTCGGAAAGCTGCTTGTATGAAAATCTTGTTTCATTTCCCTGCAAATCAACGTGAAGCAGGGCGGGGCGGTCGGGTTCAAGCTCACCGTACTTGTCAATAATATCATAGCCGAAATTGTAGTTGTCGGGGCAGTTAAGCTCGAATTTGTTGAGTATTCCGTTTTCGTCAAATCCTTCATTGACGAATTTTTTATAGTATCCTTTCACTTGTTCCATTTTCTTTATATCCTTCCTTTTTATCAGATAAGTACAGCGAGGAAATCGCAGTCCCCATCAATAGCAATCATTCCGTGCGGCTTGGAGCTGTCGTAATAAACGCAGTCGCCCTCGCTCAGAATTTCAGTGTTGTCGCCGATTACGAATTTAAGCTTGCCCTTAATAATAAAGTCCATTTCCTGACCGTCGTGTACGGAAAGGTGAATCGGCTTTGTCTGGTCAGGCTCAAAGGGAGCGTGAACCATAATCGGCTCGATTTTTTTCTTCTTGAAAAGATACGCCATGTGCTGGTAGGTAAAGCCGATACGGCGTTCAATCGGCAATCCCTCGCCTTTTCTTACAAGCGAGTAGGTTTGCAGGGTGGGAGTCATTCCTGTAAGCAGCTCAATCATTTCAATACCCATAGCCTCCGCACATGCGTTGATTACGGAAAGGGAAAGATCCTTTTCGCCGCTTTCGTACAGTTCGTACTCCTCTTTGCTGATTTTGGCAGCGTTTGCCATATCTTCAATAGTGAAATCAAGGCTCTCTCTCGTCGCCTTTAGTCTTGAAGATACTTCCTTAATGTCATATTTCATAAGCGTTACCTCCTAATAAGTATTGCAAGCACATTATACCACTTTTTAACCGTAATTTCAATACAATTCCTTCAAAAACTGCAAATTTTTTTCAATCGGCAGCGTTCGCATTCCGGTTTTCTGGCGTTGCAGACAAGCCGTCCGTGCCATACAAGACGGTGACAAAGCATAAGACCCTCGTCGGGCGGAACAATTTCAGCCAGCTGCCGTTCAACCTTGCCTGCGTCCCTGCTGTCGGTAAGACCAAGGCGGTTGGTAAGGCGTATTACGTGCGTGTCACACACCAGCGCGGGCTTTCCGTAAAGATCGCCGCAAATAAGATTTGCTGTTTTTCTGCCGACCCCGGGCAGCTTCGTAAGCTCCTCGAGCGTGTCGGGAACAATATCGTTGTACTTTTCGTGCAGAAGCTTGCACATTTCGGAAATATCGCGCGCCTTTGTCTTGTATAGACCGCAGCTTTTGATACACTCTTCGATTTCGCTGACCTCCGCATTGGCGAAGGCTTCAATAGTGGGATATTTTTTGAACATTTCCGGTGTCACAAGATTCACACGCTTGTCGGTACACTGCGCTGAGAGGCGCGTGGCAATAAGCAGCTCGTGTGGCTGTTCATATACCAGTGCGCATTTCACATCAGGATATTCATCTTTCAGCTCAGAAATAATTCTGAGTACTTTTTCTTTTTTGTTCATATCATTGTTCATATTATGTTCCTCACATAAGCGGCGAGAATATTTTAAGACAGGAACGTAAAAGCTGCGTTCGCAGTGGAAGCTTCTCAAAAAACTCGCTTGTAACCGGCTCGGAAACCGCCAGCGCCTTTAAGAAGGATTCGCGCGCCTGCTTGACCGCCTTGCTTTTGTGCATCCACACTCCGTTTTCAAAGTGAAGATAGAAGCTCCTGAAATCGAAATTGCAAGTACCTACAATAGCTGTCGTATCGTCGCCTATTATCATTTTAGTGTGCATAAAGCCGGGGGTAAATTCGTAGATTTCAACGCCGTTTTTAACCAGCGCTTCATAGTTTGAGCGTGTAATTTCAAAAACGAGCTTCTTATCGGGGCAGTGCGGTGTAATAATCTTTACATCAATCCCGCTTTTTGCTGCGCGTATAAGGCAGTTTTCCATAACGTTGTCCAGAATAAGATACGGCGTGCATATAAAAACGCTTCTTGTTGCATTTTCAATAACGTTTATGTATGCGTTTTCGTGTATCATCTCCTGAAAAAGCGGCTCATCGGAAAAGGGGATAACCAGCCCGTCGTTTTTTCCCTGGTAGTCAATCAGATACTTTCTGTAATCGGGAAATTCATCGGTTGTAAAGTACCACATTTCAAGGAACAGCGAGGTTACTTTTTTGACTGCGTCGCCTGTCAGCTTTACCGAGGAATCCTCCCAATATCCGAATCGGCGCTTTTTATTGATATATTCATCAGCTATATTGATTCCGCCCGTAAATGCGACTTTTCCGTCGATTATTGCGAATTTGCGATGGTCGCGGTAGTTGAGAAATTTGTCCATCGACGGCTTATACGGGTTAAAAACTGCTGTCTGAATCCCGATTTTTTTCATTTGTTCCGGAAAATCTATGGGCAGCAGATTTATCGTTCCTATGTCGTCATAGAGCAGACGCACTTCAACCCCGCAGCTTGCCTTTTCAATCAATATGCTCAGTATTTTTCTCCACATTTCACCTTCGCCTATGATGAAGTATTCAAGAAAAATAAAGCTTTCCGCTTTTTCGAGAGCTTCTACAAGCTGCTCGAAGAAAATCGAGCCGGGATTGAGAAATTCGGTTTCGGTAAAAGCGTAGATGTTGCTTCTCGAATTATTTATGATGTAGCTTGCCTCGCGCTTTATCGGCGCATTCTTTTTTCCAATCATATTCAGCAGCTCGTTATCGGGTTGAATTATGTCCGACGAGCTTTCAACCGCTCTTTTCAGCTTTGCAGTGTTCTTTTTGTTAAGATGGGTTCTGCCGAAAATAATATAGAAAAGAGCGCCGGCAATCGGGAAGCAGAGTACAGGGATAATCCATGCGATTTTAAAGCTCGGATCATAGTTTCGGTTGACTATTGAAACCGCAATGAGGAAGCTTACCAGCATAAACAGAAAGTACAGCGGAATGTACATATATGAAAGAAAGGTTATCGGTATCACAACCAGTAATATCTGGAAAAGGATAAGCATACTGATAATAAAAAGTCTGCCTGTAAAAAATTTCGCAAGCTTGTTCATACCACACCTCCGTTTTTATTATACTTTATTATACAATATCTATGAAAGAAATGCAAGAAAATATTTTTGTTCATATCGTACCGGCGATATGAACAGTGTTGAAGCTATTGCAGGGGATTGACATTTTTCGCATAAAAAGCTATAATAGATTTATGTGAAAGTTCAGTATTTAAGGAGTTTGCCATATGCGTGATGAAAATGAGGTATTAAGTGAGGATTTAACCAACGTTTCCGCCGAACCGCCGTCCCTGGGTGAAATATTAACGGCCGAAGCGAGCGAATCCGAGCCAACCGAAGAAATAGTTGAACAGGACAAGCCGAGCGAAACGGAAGAAGCGCCATCGGAAGCGTCCGACGTAGTTCTTTCGGAGCAGCCGAAGCCTGAAAATGAGAAAACGACGGAGCCGACGTATGAAGAAGCGCCGATGGCGTTACATATAAATCCTGCGGGCAGCGGAAAAACAAAGGATTCATCAAAGACGCTGCTTATTGCGGTTCTGGCTGTTTCTTCGCTTACGCTTTGCGCAGCTGCGGCGGGGCTTTATTCGGTTTATAACCGCATAAGCAGCGCGGAAGCTGAGCTTGAACGACAGGGTGAATATATCAAGAGTATTGAAGCGGAAAAAAACGCTCTTGAAGCGGACTATGTAGAAGCAATGAGCATTATTGACGCACCGGCAGAGCCGGAAAGTATGGGAATTGAGGCAGAAGACGGGAAATTGTTGATTTATGAAAATTCGGTCGGATATGCATGGGTTCCGGTTCTTGCTGATATTGAGCAGAATAATTACCGCAAAAGCGGGTTCAGCGTTGATGAAAGAAACAGAATGAGCTATATCGACGAAAACGGGCAGGAGTCTTCCTATTTTGGAATTGACGTTTCGTCATATCAAGGAGATATTAACTGGCAGCTTGTGCGTGAAGACGGCGTTGAGTTTGCCTTTATACGAGCGGGCTTCCGCGGTTACGGAGAGGAAGGAAATCTGTGCGCAGACGAAAGCTTCGACGTCAATTACAACGGTGCGCATTCGGCGGGTATAGATGTTGGGGTGTATTTTTTCTCACAGGCGATATCCCCCGAAGAAGCGGTAGAGGAAGCCGAATTTCTGCTTGAAATTCTTGATGGGCGACCGCTCGAATATCCCATTGTGTATGACTGGGAAACGGTTTATGTCGCAGAGGGCGAGGATCCTCCGCGAACCGAGGACGTTATGCCGCAAACGCTCACATTAAGCGCTATTGCTTTTTGCGAAACGATTGAGGACGCAGGCTATAAGTCGATGATATACACCAATAAAAAACAGGCTGTTCTGAAATACGACCTTCGTCAGCTGCAAAAATACCCGATTTGGTTCGCATATTACGATACGGAATTGAATTATTGCTATCAATTTGACGTATGGCAATACGGAACGGCGCTTGTTGACGGTATAGAGGACGAGGTTGACGTAAATATTGCGATGATATCCTAAAGTTTTTTCCTGTATAACGCTGCGCAGAAATGAAGCTGTACAAAAAGCTCATTGAGCTTTTCGAGCTTTGCTTTGTCGGCGGCAGAGGTTTTATAGTAATACGGCGTCATGGAGAAAAGCGAAAGAATATCTTCGTTTGTACATATATGAGCCGTTGTATGAACAATATCCTTTTTAACAAGCTCAAAGCCGCTTATTTCCATATCTGCAACGGTGTTTTTATACGGATTTTCATAAACCGCTTGTTTCAATTCCCAGAGATGTTCCTCCATCGGGAAGGCAGTAAGGAAATAACCGTCCTTTTTTAGCAGCCGCAGGTATTCATCGGGCGCTGAAGGAGCAAAAAACGAAAGTATAATATCGCAGCTGTCGTCGGGGAGCGGCACGTCAAAAACCGTTGCGACAGCAAGACGAATTGCTTTATTTCTTGCTGCGCCTGCCGAAATAGCTTCCTTTGAAACGTCTATCCCGAAAAAATCGGTTTTAATGCCGTTTTTTTCAAGTGCGCCGTAAAGCGCAGCGGTGTACCAGCATTCTCCGCAGCCGCAGTCAAGAATGGTATCGCCATTCCTTGCCGCAGAAAGAAGCAGCTTTTCAAGCGTATTAAGCAACGGACGATAATAACCCTTTTCAAGAAAGCTTCGGCGCGCTGAAACCATAAGCTTATCGTCGCCATGTCCCGCCTTATTTGAACGCAGCAGGTTTACAAAACCCTTGCGGGAACGGTCAAAGCAGTGATTGTTTGTACAAAAATAGCTGTTTCCGCGAAGCTCAAGCTGTTCACGGCAAATCGGACATATGAAATTGTTCATAGTAACCTCGCAATATGAAATACAAAATTAAACACTTATATTATAGTATATTTTGATATTTGTGTCAACAGTAATAATAAAAGAAGGTATGAAAAAATGAATTACGGCGTACTTTTTGACCTTGACGGAACAATTCTGAATACACTTGACGACCTTGCGGGAGCGGGAAATCATACGCTTACGGAGCTTGGATATCCAACGCACGAAACGCAGAAATACCGCTATTTTGTCGGAAATGGTATCCCAAAGCTTATTGAACGGATTTTGCCGAAAAATACAACCGACGAGATATATGAACGCGCATATGAACGTTTTTGTTCATATTACAACGACCATATGTACGACTTGACAAACCCTTACGGCGGAGTGCCGGAAATGCTGGCAGAGCTGCATGAGCAGGGCATTAGACTTGCCGTTGTAACGAATAAAGCTCATATTTTTGCTTGCGAAATGGTAAAAAGGTATTTTGGCGACATTTTTGACGCGGTGCTTGGAAGCGTGGAGGGAACGCCGAAAAAGCCTGACCCGTATTGGGCTAACGAGGCGTTGAAAAGAATCGGCGTTGCTCCTAAAAATGCCGTGTACGTTGGCGACAGCTCGGTAGATATGCTGACAGCGGCTTCTGCGGGAATTTTTTCGTGCGGAGTTTTATGGGGGTTTCGCGAGAGGGAGGAGCTTCTGGAAAATGGCGCTGACGTACTTGCGGCAGATTGCGGCGAGCTTAAGAAAATAATACTTAAACACTTTGAAAAATAATTTTCGTCGTTTTGCAAATTTTGTTGGTTACAAATTTGTTACATTTTTACAATATTTCAGATAATCTATTGCAAAATAGACTTAACTGTGGTAAAGTAATAATAGCTAAATGCAGATAATTGCAGAAAAATACGAAGGGAGTGACGTTTTATGCTGTACACAAAGAAATTTGGCATTGTGATTTTATGTCTCCTTCTTCTTGTTGCAGCATTTACAATCGGAACCTCTGTCTATGCTCTGAACGTAAGCGGAAATATGCCCTCGGTTTTTTCGGGCGGCAATGTGAGCGGCTTTTCAACCGGTTGGCATAACGAATACGGTCTTGCATTTGACGTATCCAAGCTTGCTGTAAAGCGGGTTGATTTTGACGAAAACACACCGCTCGTGCTGTATAAGGAAATTCCTGATGATAACGAAGACAGCGCGCTTTTCTTCCGTTCGGAAAATCTGCGTGTGAATGTTTACATAGGCGATGTTCTTGTAAAATCAACAGATGATATTATAACGCCCTCGCTGCTGGATTCCTATCAGGCGTATTTTTACATTCCCGTATCCAACGCTTATTCCGGACAGAATATCCGTCTTGAGCTTTTCAAAACCGATTTTGCGCGCAGCTTCTGCCTTGATAACGTTTATTATGGTACGTCTTATGCAGTTGCGTCAAAAATAATGAGCGATGAAATGCCCGCTCTTATACTTAGCGTGTGCATTTTTGTTGCAGGTCTTGTTTTTATACTTTGCGGAGAAATTACGAGAAAGCTCCTTGCGCATTACCGCGGTATGGTCTGCTTCGGAATTGCCTGCGTATTTATTTCGTTTTGGTTTATATGCGGTTCGGTATGGTTTTACCATGTTTTCAATAACATTTATTTTGCCGAAACGTGCAAGAATGTATTTTTGCTTGCGGCTATTCCGTGTATGATTCTGTACTTCATTGAGAACTATAAAATTGCGCATCTTCAGCTTATGCGGGCGACGCTTATTATAGCAATGGCGATGTTCTTCGTTTTGACTATTCTTGATTTGGCAGGAGTCGTTTCATTTGCGAAAACCGTAATTGTGCGCCATCTGTATCTGGTTTATGCGGGTATAGCCGTTATTGTCGAAATGGTGAACTATCTATCAAAGGTCAACGGCAGTAAGGACGGTTCAAAGGTTTACTATTTAGCTGCTATCTTCTTTGTTCTTTTCGGATTTTTTGACGTTCTAAGTTATTACAGAAGCAACGAAGGCGACTATTCAACCTATACTCGTCTTGGTATGTTCGTTCTCACTATCGCTACCGCTTGCAGTGTTAGCGGCGAGGTTGCCGACGCACTGAAAAAGGGTATCAAGGCAGGTAAAATAGGAAAGATGGCGTTTACTGACGCAAACACCGGTATCGGTAACGCAACTGCCTTCAAGCAGAAAATGGAAGAGCTTGAACAGACAAAATCACGGTATCAGTATATCGCCATCGTTCAGTTTGATGTAAACAATCTTAAGGTTATCAATGATACAAAAGGTCACGAGGCAGGCGACCTGCTGATAAAAACAGCAGCTCAGATTATCGAGGCTTCCTTTGGAACAATAGGCGGGTGCTACCGTACCGGCGGCGACGAATTTGTTGCGATAACGACCTACAACCATGCTCCGCTTGAGTGCGAAAAAGCTATCAATAAGTTCGATTCTCTTATAAACCAGTTTAACCTGAATCCCGAAAAGCCTTTCGACCTTCGCATAGCTTTCGGTATTGCTTATTACCGCAGTAGCGATGATTCAATGATTACTCTGAAAGAGGTTCACAAAATCGCGGACGAGCGTATGTATCAGAATAAAAAAGAGCTTAAAGCGCGGTTTGCCAAAACACCTGAGGAGGCTGTTGTTCGTTGAGTATGGATTTGCACAAGGATATGCGCGACGAGAGCGGTGCGGACGAAGATGTGTTTGACGAAGATGATTTCACTTGCGACGTGAGCGATTCTGCTTTTCCGCTGTTTGTATGCAGACAGTGCGGAAATATAATTCGCGTTTTCTTTCATAGAAAAGGCGACAAGCACTATTGCAGATATTGCAGCGAGATTTGCGTTAAAACCAGATACGCGCTTTCTGACGACGAATCGTGGCTGCTATATCAGAACGATAAAATGTCAAAGGAGTTTCGCGCCAAATTACTTGGCGAGTATGTCGGGAAAGATATTTTAGACAGCAATAAATATCATAGGCAGCGTAATGAAGAATGAATGATAAAAAGCAGTGGATTTTCCGCTGCTTTTTCTTGCTATTTGCTGAAAAATATGTTATAATATTTTACTATAAGGACATCAAAGATAATTCGGCGCTCACATTGCTGAACGGCTGTAATTTGAAAGGACGGTTTAATATGAATTATCAGGATAAATTACAAAAGTGCTATGAAAGTTTTCGCAAAAAAACGGATTTCGTACCGGAAATAGCTATTATTCTCGGTTCGGGACTTGGCGCGCTGGCTGATGAAATCGACGCGTGCGCAGTTGTGGATTACAGCGAAATTGAAGGTTTCCCGACCTCTACCGTCCCCGGTCACAAAGGCAGATTTGTTCTTGGCTATATGGACGGAGTTCCCGTTGTAATTATGCAGGGACGGGTTCATTATTACGAGGGTTATCCTATGCAGGACGTTGTTCTTCCGACAAGGCTTATGAAGCTTATGGGAGCGAAGGTGCTTTTCCTCACCAATGCAAGCGGCGGCGTAAACAAGAATTTTTCGGCGGGTGATTTTATGCTCATTACCGACCAGATTGCAAATTTTGTTCCAAGTCCGCTTATCGGTGCAAATTTCGATTCGCTCGGAACTCGTTTTCCTGATATGAGCGAAATCTACGACAAAACGCTGCGTGAAATTATTCTAAAAACGGCAGCCGAAGAACAAATAAAGCTTCAGCAGGGCGTTTATATACAGCTGACAGGGCCTAATTTTGAATCGCCTGCCGAGGTAAGAATGTGCAGAACGCTCGGTGCCGACGCGGTAGGTATGAGTACTGCCTGCGAGGCAATCGCGGCGAATCATGCGGGTATGCGAATTTGCGGTATTTCCTGTGTTGCCAATCTCGGCTGCGGCTTAACCGAAAATCCGCTTACACATAAGGAAGTTATGGAGGCTGCCGATAAAGCTGCACCGCTGTTTAAACGGCTTATCCGCGCGTCGGTTGCAAATATTCACAAAGAAATTAACAAGTAAGGTTTCAGCTAAGACGTTGATTTGCTGCAATTATGAAAAGGAAGATTGATTATGAAAAAAAGGTATTATAATGCTCGTTTGCTTACGCTTGCGGACGGAGCGGAGCTTACAACGGGCGAGCTTCACACCGATGGCGATAGAATTTCCTACGTTGGTTCGTCGGAAAACGCTCCTAAGGAAAATTTCGACGGTGAAACTGATATCGGCGAAAATATTCTTATGCCGGGCTTTAAGAATGCACATACCCACTCGGCAATGACCTTTCTGCGCTCGTATGCGGACGACCTGCCGCTTCAGAACTGGCTATACGACAAGGTTTTCCCAATGGAGGCGAAGCTTACCCCCGATTATGTCTACTGGCTCTCAAAGCTTGCAATAATGGAGTACCTGACGAGCGGAATAACAGCAAATTTCGATATGTATATGAAAACGGACGCAATCGTTCAGGCAAGCATTGACTGCGGATTCCGAACTGTGCTTTGTGACTCGATAAATAATTTCGGCGGTACAATTGAGCAGATGGAGAAGGACTACGACAGATTCAGCAACGTGAGCGATCTTATTTCATACCACCTCGGTTTTCACGCTGAATATACCACAAGCATAGAGCTTATGAAGGAGCTTTCCGACCTTGCAAATCGCAGAAAGCTTCCCGTTTTTGTACACAATTCTGAAACGAAAAGCGAGGTCGAGGGCTGCAAGGAGCGTTACGGAATGACCCCGACCGAGCTGCTTGACAGCATCGGTATGTACAATTACGGCGGCGGCGGATATCATTGCGTTTATTTTTCCGAGAAGGATTTTGAGATATTTAAAAAGCGAGGATTATTTGCCGTTACAAATCCCGCGTCCAATCTAAAGCTTGCAAGCGGAATTGCTCCTGTCGGCGAGTTTTTGAAGCGCGGTATTCCTGTTGCAATCGGCACTGATGGCGCGGCAAGCAACAATTGTCTTGATATGTTCCGCGAAATGTTCCTTGTAACAGGTCTGCAAAAAATCCAGAATGAGGACGCTTCCGCCTGCGACGCGCTTGAAGTGCTGAAAATGGCGGCGGTAAACGGTGCACGCGCAATGCGGCTTAACGACTGCGACATTCTGGCGGCGGGGAAGAAAGCTGATTTTATTGAAATTGACCTTAATCAGCCGAATATGCAGCCGCTTAACAATCCTGCTAAAAATATTGTATACGCAGGCAACAAGCAGAATGTAAAGCGCACGGTTATAAACGGAAAAACGTTGTATGAAAACGGCAGCTTCTTTATAGGCGAGCAGCCCGAAACAGTGTATCGTAAGGCAAACGAAATCATTAACTCTATGAAATGAAAAAAGAAATTATTCTACCGCCGTATGTCAGCTTATTGATAAAACGACTGAATGAATACGGGTTTGAAGCATTCGCGGTCGGCGGCTGTGTTCGCGACAGCCTTTCGGGGAAAATACCGAAGGATTACGATGTTACCACAAACGCTCTGCCAAGCGATATAAAACGCGTTTTTTCATCGTTCGGAACAATTGATACAGGCATACGCTTTGGAACGGTTGCAGTTATTTCCGATGGAAATCGGGTTGAGATAACAACCTACCGTACCGATGGGGTTTACTCCAATCACCGTAATCCTGAAAGCGTGGAATTTTCCTCCTTGCTTGCCGAGGATTTAAAGCGGCGGGATTTTACGGTAAATGCAATGGCGTATTCCGAAGAAACGGGCGTAATTGACCTTTTCGGTGGAAAAAACGACCTTGAAAACAAGGTGATAAGAGCAATAGGCGAGCCTTCCGAGCGTTTTGACGAGGACGCTTTGCGAATTATTCGGGGATTGCGTTTTGCAGCTTGCGGCGGATTTTGTATTGAACCGAAAACCGCTGCGGCAATTCACAAATGCGCTCCGCTTTTGAAAAAAATTTCGGGAGAAAGAATTGCCGCTGAGCTTAATCAGCTTATCTGTGCAGACTGCGAAAAAATCTTACGTGAATTCTATGATGTTTTTGCGGTAATTATCCCTGAAATAAACCCTTGTCACGGCTTTGAGCAGCATACAAAATACCACAACCGCGACGTGTATGAGCATATCCTTGCGACTGTATCGGCTGTTGAGCCTGTATTGCCGCTTCGGCTTGCTATGCTTTTTCATGATATTGCGAAGCCTGATTATTTTATACGTTCCGAGGACGGGGCAGGGCATTTCAGGGGACACCCAAAAGGAAGCGCAGCCATTGCGGAACGTGTTCTTCGCGAGCTTAAATACGACTCCGTGACGATTTCTGAGGTTGTAACGCTTGTCGAATTTCACGATATAGTTATAGAAAATCGAAAAAACTTGTTGAAGCGTTATTTAAACAGGTTTGGCGAAAAGATGATGCTAAAGCTTATTTCTGTTCATATTGCTGACGATATGGGTAAGGCGCCTCAATTCCAACAGCGGATTACGGAATACCGTGCCGCTGAACAGACAATTCATCAGCTTGTTAAGGAGAACGAATGCTTTAGTCTTAAACAGCTTGCCGTAAACGGTAATGATATGAAAGAAATCGGCTTCTGCGGAAAAGAGATCGGGGATATACTAAATACGCTTCTTGCAGAGGTTATCGACAATAAATGTGTAAATGAAAGAGAAACGCTGTTAAAGGCAGCTGAAGAAATAAGGAGAAATACGAATGAGTGCAGTTGATATTGGAATAGACCTTGGTACGGCAAACACAATTATCACGGTCGGCGGCAAGGGCGTGGTTATTGACGAGCCGAGCGTTGTTGCTTATGATAAAAAGAAAAAACGTGTGCTTGCAGTCGGCGAAGAAGCATATCGAATGTTGGGCAGAACCCCCGAATATATTGTTGCGGTTAAGCCGCTTCGCGATGGGGTAATTTCCGACAACGAAATGACGGAGGCTATGATCTGCGAATTTATACGCAAGGTCAGCAGCAGTATGATGTTAAAGCCGAGAATTATAATCTGCGTGCCTTCTTCGGTTACCGACGTTGAATGTCGGGCAGTCGTTGAAGCTGCCCTTTCGGCGGGCGCAAGAAAAGTCTACCTTATCGAAGAGCCGATTGCCGCTTTGCTGGGGGCGGGAGTTGACATTTCCAAGCCCAACGGAACTATGGTTGTCGATATAGGCGGCGGCACTGCGGACGTTGCGGTGGTGTCTTTCAACGGCATTGTTGAATCAAATTCAATTAAAATTGCGGGAAATAAAATGGACGCGGCAATTGCACGCTACATCTCCCAGAAATATAAGCTTTTTATCGGCGAGAAAACCGCTGAACAGGCGAAAATCGAGCTTGCGAATGTGTTCGACCCCACAGGCGAGAAGAAAATGATTGTTAAAGGGCGTCATCTCATAAAGGGGCTTCCCGTAAGTCAGGAGATTACCGATACGGACATTGCCGAAGCGATAAAGGAGCTTGTTGACGAGCTTCTTGACGGCATAAAAAAGGTTTTTGAAAAAACGCCGCCGGAACTTGTCGGCGATATAAAACAGAACGGGATTGTGCTTACAGGCGGAGGAGCATTACTCGGCGGTCTGGATAAGCTGATTTCAAAGGAAACGGGCGTTCCGTGCTATGTCGCGGAAGAGCCGCTGAAATGTGTTGCAAAGGGAACTGCGGCTTCATTCGGATTATCTGAGGAGCTTCTGGACGGCTTTGAGCGCATTTCGCTGTACAGATACAAATAATGAGGAAAAAACTATGAAAAGTGAATACAAAAAGCTGGAGCTTGACAAGATACTGGAGCTGCTTAAGGAGCAGGCGTGGAGCGATATTGTAAAAGAACGTGCGCTTGCGCTTACTCCAAGCAAGGAGCTTCACGAAATAAAAGAGGAATTAAAGAAAACAGATGACGCGTTCGTGCTTTCATCAAAGTACGGAACGCCGCGTTTTTACAACATCAAGGACGTTTCCTTCAGCGTAAGACGCGCTCAGCAGGGCGCTATGCTGTCGCTGCGGGAGCTTCTTGACATCGGTCTGGTGCTTAGAGAAATTGATGGTCTGGTAAGCTGGTATGACAGCTGCGGCGGTGCAGAATCCTCGCTTCACCCTTATTTCTCCATGCTTGCGCCGAATAAAGCGCTGGAAAATACGATTTCAAATGCAATTCTTTCCGAGGAAGAGCTGTCGGACGGTGCAAGCGGCGAGCTTGCGAGAATACGTAAGGCAATTATCCGTCAAGGCGCAAAAATAAAGGAGCAGCTTGATAAACTGATAAAAAGTCAGACTAATCAGAAGTATCTGCAAGAGGCGCTCGTTACTCAGCGTGACGGACGGTATGTTGTTCCTGTAAAAACCGAGTTTAAGGGGCAGATAAGCGGTCTTGTCCATGATACCTCTGCAACGGGAGCAACGCTTTTTATTGAGCCTATGGGTGTTGTTGACGCCAACAACGAAATTCGCATTTTAAAACGTGATGAACAGATTGAAATTGAACGAATTATCCGAGAAATGTCTGCTGATGTTGCTGAATTTGGCGACGCGCTTCTGCGCGGGATTGAAAAAGCGTTTATACTTGAGCTTTATTTTGCCAAAGCGGGACTGGGTGCAAAAATGAAGGGCGTTACTCCGACAATTTCCGAACAGCCTGTTCTGCGGCTTAACAAGGCGCGTCACCCGTTAATTTCACAAGAGCGAGTTGTTCCGACAACGATTGTTCTCGGTGAAAGCTATACCGAGCTGATTATAACCGGTCCGAACACGGGCGGTAAAACAGTTGCTTTGAAAACGGCGGGACTTTTAACGCTTATGACAATGTGCGGTCTTATGATACCTGCCGCTGACGACAGCGTTGTGGGCATCTTTTCGGGAATTTTAGTGGACATTGGCGACGAACAGAGTATTGAACAGAGCCTTTCCACATTTTCCGCGCATATGACAAATATTATCGGAATAATGAAGTCTGCGGATAGTCGTTCGCTTATTCTGCTTGACGAACTGGGTTCCGGTACAGATCCGGTAGAGGGTGCGGCGCTTGCGGTTTCCGTTCTTTCCTATTTCAGGGATATGGACAGCCGCGTTATGGCAACAACGCATTATCAGGAAGTGAAAATGTTTGCAATTGAACAGGACGGCGTTGAAAACGCTTCCTGCGAATTTGATATTGCGACTCTCAGACCAACTTACAAGCTTATAATCGGCGTTCCCGGCAAGTCGAATGCTTTTGCGATAGTAAAGCGGCTGGGTATGTCCGACGATATTATCGAAGATGCGAAAAAACTGGTCGGAGATGAGAGCAAGCGCTTTGAGCGAGTTATAGAAAGTCTTGAAAAAACGCGGCAGGAGCTTGACGGACTTCGTGAGGAAGCACAGATTGAAGCGCGCAACGCAAAGCAGCTCACCGAGGAGCTTCGCGAAAAGGAAGAGAGCTTTGAAAAGCAGAAGGAATTTGAATTGAGCAAGGCGCGTTCACAGGCTATGAGCATTGTTGAGCAGACTCGTGCGGGCGCGGATAAGCTTATGAACGAGCTGGAAGAAATGAAAAAGGAGAAAGATAAATCCGATTTTTCGTCAATGGTCAAGGCTTCACGTTCAAAGGCAAACTCCACGCTCAACAGTATGTCCGACCGCGCGAACCCTGTTATTGAAAAGAAAAAGAGCAAATACGTCCTGCCCAGAGAGCTGCGCGTCGGCGATACTGTCCGCCTTATGGATATCGGCAACAAGGGAACGGTTATTTCGCTTCCTGACGCAGGCGGAAACTGCGTCGTTCAGATTGGCATGATGAAAACGCGCACAAAGGTTGATAATCTGGAGCTTATCCTTGAGCAGACGCCGCCGAAGAAAAAGCAGAGCGGCGGCAGCGTTAAAAAATCCGTTCAGTCGAATATGACGCGCAAATCAAGTCTTGAGGTTGATATTCGCGGAATGATGACTGACGAGGGTGTGATGGAGGTTGACCGTTTTATCGACAGCTGCCTGCTTGGCGGCATTGAAACCGTAACGATTATCCACGGAAAGGGAACAGGCGCGCTGCGTGCCGCAGTTCATCAGTTTTTAAAGCAAAACAAGCATGTAAAAAAATATCGTCTTGGCGAATACGGCGAGGGCGAGGCTGGCGTTACAGTTGCAGAGCTGAAATAAAGTTGTTTTCACCCTAAAAAATGGGCTGTCTTTCACAAAGAAAGGCGGCTCTTTTTTGTTCTATACTTGTCCTGCCGCGCATACATTTTATCAAACGGGAAAGGAGTGCAAAATGCAGCGTTATCTTAATGCGGTTTCTTTTCTGCCTCCCTTTGAGCAGCTGCTTCGCGGCGTTCCAAGCGAGGTTATGAGCAACGCTTCCGAAATTCGTATCCGTGCGGGCAGACCACTGGTTGTTTTTACAGCCTGCGGCAGTTATGTCTGCGGAATGAGAAAAGCCACAACCGAGGAGCTATTCCGATGTATACAATGCTTTTGCGATTATTCGCTTTACAGTCACGAGAAGGAGCTTTACGAGGGCTTTTTTACTCTTCGCGGCGGACATCGTGCCTCTTTCGCAGGTACTTCGGTGTACAAAAACGGAAGAAGGGAGTCGATACGCGATTTTTCTTCCGTATGCCTGAGAATAGCAAGGGAGCATAAGGGAATTGCTCAGCCTCTTTTCGAGGTTACCTCCAGTATCTCCGATATGCGCGGACTGCTTATTCTTGGACCGCCGCTAAGTGCTAAAACAACACTTCTGCGCGATTATTGCAGACTTATTGCGCACAGCTCAAAGACGGCTGTAATAGACGAGCGCGGTGAAATTGCCGCTGTTCATAACGGTGTTCCGGAAAACGATATCGGACTTAACAGTGATGTTCTTACAGGTTTTTCAAAGGCGGACGGAATTGAGCACGCGGTAAGGCTGCTTTCGCCGCATTACCTTGTTTGCGACGAAATAGGCAATGATTACAAAGAGCTTTTTGCCTGCTCGGGACGTGGAATTATCCCTGTTCTGACCGCGCACTGCAAAAATGCGGAGGAAGTCCCGTTCAATGAAGCTGTAAGCGGTTTGCTTCGCGAAAAGGTTGTAAATTACATTGCTTTTGTATGCGGGCTGCCCGATATAGGGCGCTTAAAGGGAGTGTGGAAAACGGAAAATGAATCTTGTATTCGCTTTGACGACTGTAATAATCTGCTTTTGCATAGGAACCGCAATATCTCGTCAAAAAAAGCTGCGCGTTACGCAATTGAGCCTGTTTTCGTCAATGCTTGATGAAATAAGACTTTCGATTGATTTCAGCGCAAAGCCTATTGCCGATATTATTGATGAAATTTCAGATAAATCGGTTTTTTCTGATTTTCGGTTTCTGAGTGAACTTAAAACAGAATTGGGAAATTGCGCTGATTTTCATTCTGCGTGGCGGACAGCGGCGCTTTGTGCGGACTATTTCGGCGAAAACGAACGCCGATTGCTGTTGACAACAGGCGAGCAGCTTGGAACAACCGACGCACATGGGCAGGTTCTTATGCTGGAAGCTGCGGCGAGGTGCGCCAATACATATCTTGAAGAAGCGCAGAATGACTATAAGGTTAAAGGTGCGCTTTCACAAAAAGCATGGACGCTTTGCGGAATTGCGGCGGGTATATTGCTGCTCTGAAAGGAAGATACGGCGTGAATGTTGATTTGATATTCAAAATTGCAGGTATAGGAATTGTGGTCGCAATCCTCAATCTTCTTCTCCAGCGCTCGGGGCGCGATGAACAAGCGATGATGACGACAATTGCCGGACTGATTGTTGTAATGATGCTGCTTATCGGCGAAATAGGAACGCTTTTTGATACGATACGAGAGGTTTTTGACCTGTGATGAACGTGTACGCAATTGTCGGAGCAGGTGTGGCTGCCGCTGCGCTTTCTGCCGTGCTTCGTCAGTACAACAAGGAATTTGGGTTGTACATATCGCTTGGTGCCGGCGCTGTAATATTGATTGCCGTGCTGTTAGCGGTAAATCCGCTGCTTGAACTTGTAAAGGAGCTGAACGAAGCTGCCGAAAGCAGCGCGGAATACCTTTCGGTGGTGCTTAAAGCTGCCGCTGCCTGTTATGTTACGCAGCTTGCCTCCGACTGCTGCCGCGACAGCGGTGAAACCGCCATTGCTTCACGAATTGATTTTGCCGGACGAATAGCGGTGCTTTTGATTTCTGTTCCGCTTTTTGAAAATCTGCTTGGACTTATAAAGGATTTGATTTTCTGATGTTAAAGCTACGTGTGACTGTTTTTTTTCTTTTATTTACGGCTGCCGCTATGTTTTTTTCATTCTCTGCCTTTTCGGAAGAGCCTGATTACGGAACCGATGAAATATATGCGGCGCTTCCCGAAGAGGCGCGCAGCTTTATGGACAAAAATGAAATAACGCCCGAAAACGGCGGCGCTGCATACCTCGACCCAATGATGGTTATGGAGGATATATGGGGTCTTTTCCTTGAAAATGCCGCCGCGCCATTTAAAATGTTCGCTTCTTTGCTCGCGCTTATATTGCTTACGTCGCTGCTTGGCGGAATAAACAGCGCGGTCGGAGAAAACAGTGCGCTGCCGACGGTTTCGGCTCTCGGTTCAGCCGTAATTGTATCTACGGCTGTGGGCGGAATACTTGACAGCGTAGGAACTGCTATTTCTGCCGCGTCAGACTTTACGGCGGTGTTTATACCTGTTTTTGCAGGCATAATCGCTGTAAGCGGACAAGCTGCCACGGCTGCGGTTTTTACCTCGGTAATGCTTGTCGTAATACAGATACTGATGCAGCTTACGGTTCAGCTTCTTCTGCCGTTTGCGGGATTGATGCTCGGCGTTACGGCGGCAGGCGGTCTTAACACTGATCTGAAAATTGAAAAGCTGGGAGATGGGGTGAAAAAAGTAATAATTTGGGCGCTCGGACTTATAATGACAATATTTATCGGTATTCTTTCGCTTCAAAGCGTTATTTCAGCTTCCGCCGACTCCGTAACGCTTAGAGCGGCAAAGTTTGCGGTATCAAACAGTATTCCGTTTGTGGGAGGCGCGGTTTCCGACGCACTTGCCACAGTAAAAAGCAGCGTCACGCTGCTAAAATCGGGAGTAGGAAGCTTCGGTGTAATAGCCGGAAGCTGCATACTTTTTCCGATTATTGCAAAAACGCTTTGCTATCGTTTTTTCCTGTTTATTGCAGAGATTGTAAGCGAAATGTTCGGGACGGAAAAAATAAGCGGAATGATACGCTGCGGTGAAAACGTTGTTTCGATACTGATTGCGGTCATATCCTGCTTTTATCTTTTTGTGACGATTTCAACCGCACTTTTACTGATTTTGTGCAGATAGGAGATTGGTATGCGTGAAATACTGTTTCAGATTTGCGCTGCGGCTATAATAACTGCGGTAATCAAGGCAATACTCCCGTCTGAAAAATGCAATCGACAGATAAAGCTGCTGATTTCCTGTTATTTTGTTGTGGTTGTAATTTCAGGCTTCCGCTCGGCTTCTTTTCCGTTGGACTTTTTTTCAGAGCTTGGCGAACAAACGGAATATCACGATTATTCGGTTTATTTCGACAGGCAGACATCTGAGGAAGCGGCGCGGCTTCTTCATGATCGACTGATTGAAAAGCTGAATGAAAACGGAATTTATCCTAAAAAAATTTACATAGACGTTAATATTGCGGAAACCTCGGGCATATCTATTAGTGAAATAAGGCTTGTTTTGAATAATCAGTCGGAACAGACGCAGGAAAGGGCGGTGAAGCTGGTACGAAGCTATGTCGGTACACAAACAAAGATCACCATAGAGGAGCAGTAAAATGAAGGGAATTTTCAGCATCAAAGAGCTTAAAGGGCTGTTTGAGGGAGAAAAAAAGAACACGCTGATTATTATTGCGGGCTTGGCGGTAATACTGCTCCTTGCCCTGATTCCGATTGGCGGCGGACAGGATAAAGGTGAAAATTCATTCAGCAGCGAGGAGCTTTTGCGGTATGAGGAAACTCTTGAAAAAAGGCTGACGGATATTCTTTCCGAAATAGAGAACATAGGTCAGATACAGGTGATGGTTTCGCTGGACGCTTCCGCTCGTTCCGAATACGGAAAAAACGCCGATATGCTTCTCGGAACGCAGGCTCCGAAGGTGCGAGGGGTAATTGTGGTATGCTCCGGCGGCGACGACGTTATTGTGCAGGAAAAGGTTATCCGAGCCGTCACAAGCGTTTTTGCAATCAGCTCAACAAGGGTAAGCGTAATGAAATAGCAATGATTTTATTTAAGGACACCATAAGGAGATTGTACTATGAAAAGAATAAATATGATTATCGGGAAAAAACAGATTGTTCTTGCGGGTCTTACAGTCCTGCTGGGGGTCGCGGTTTACGTAAACTATCTTTATTCCTCGGCTGATGTAAGCATTGCGGATTCCGAGAGCAGAGAAGCTTCAAATTACGGAGATGTACGATTTGTTTCCTCGCAAAATGTCGGCGGTCAGGAAATAAATGTTTCTTCAACGGATTCCGACGCTTATTTTGCTCAGGCTCGACTTGACAAGCAGCAGAGCAGGGACGAAGCGGTTGAGGTTTTACAGAGTTTCTATTTCGGCGGAGATTCGACAGCCGACGAGCTGGAGGTTATTGCGCGGGACGTAGCGGCGGTAAGCAGTTACATAGAAACCGAGTCGCGGGTTGAGAATCTGCTGAAGGCACAGGGCTTCACCGAAGCTTTATGTTACCTTTCAGACAGTGCGGCAAATGTAATTGTCAAGACAGAAGGATTAGACACTGCGCAAGCTGCACAAATTAAAAGTACTCTTTTAGGTGAAATTGCCATACCCGCAGAAAATATTACAATTGTTGAAATAAAATAGTTGTACATTTCGGAATTTTGTGCTATAATATTATAGGAGTGCTGTATCAAGCCCGACTATCGACTTTTCAACGTGGTTTCGGCACTTAGCAAAATATCCGAAAGGAATGACATACTATGAATAAAACTGCTCCCGCAGCGGGAAAACTCAAGATTTCCGGCAACACAATCCTGAAAATTGCCGAATCCGCAGCCGCAGAAATAAACGGTGTGATTCTTGCCTCGGAAGCAAGACCCGCATTTCTGAAAGAGCCCGCTGCGCTTTTTGATAAGTATCTTGCACCGATAAAGGTACGCGTTTCGTCGGACGCTGCCGTCATCGACGTTTCAATTTACATCGCTCAGGGATATAAGGCTCACGAGGTTGCAAGAGCTGTTCAGGAAAACGTCAAAGCAACCGTGCAGAATATGACCGGAATTGCCGTCGCAAAGGTAAACGTAAAAATTGCCGGAATCCGCGCCGCAAAGTAAAATTACGAACCCTCCGTATCGCGGAGGGTATTCGGCGTTTCATTGATATTTAAAGAAAAATACATAACTGCGAAAAGAAAGGACATATAAATAATGACCAGACGTGAAATAAGAGAAGAGGTTTTTTTGCTGCTGTTCCAGAACGGACTTAGCGGAATTGACATAGACGAAACAACCGAAGCCTGCGAGGAGGCGTTTGAGCTTGAAAAAAGCAGCGAAGCTGTTTCAACTGCGAAAAAGGTTGTCGAAAAGTATGAAGAGCTTGACGGAATTATCGGAAAATACAGCGAAAAGCGCGAGGTTTCGCGTATTTCCGTTGTAAATAAAACGATTCTGCGTCTTGCCGTTTATGAAATTCTTTACTGCCCAAATGTTCCCACCAAGGTGGCGGCAAACGAAGCGGTAGAGCTTTCAAAAAAATATGCCGAAAAGCAGGACAGCGCGTTTATAAACGGCGTTCTCGGCAGCTTTATAAAGGATAGAGAAAATGCAGGCGAATAAGCCGTTTGTAGTTTCCGTTTCGCAGCTTAACAGACGTATTTCGATACTTCTTTCAGGAGAAAAGACCTTTGCGGATTTAAGCGTGCGCGGTGAAATTTCTAATCTTACAGTGCATTACAAATCGGGTCATATTTATTTTTCGCTTAAGGACGAAGCTGCGTCCGTAAAGGCTGTAATGTTCCGTTCCAACGCGCAAAAGCTTGCATTTCTTCCCGAAAACGGAATGAATGTTATAGTCCGCGGTTCTGTGCAATGCTACGAGCGCGACGGTGTTTATCAGATATATGTAAATGAAATTATTCCCGAAGGGGCAGGGGAACAGGCGTTGGCATTTGAGCAGCTCAAAAAGAAGCTCTCCGACGAGGGTTTGTTCAGCCGTAAACGACCTATACCGCAGCTTCCGAAAAAAATTGCGGTAGTAACCTCTGAAACAGGGGCTGCGCTTCAGGATATTCTTAATATTCTGAACAGGCGTTTTCCGCTTGTAAAAGTGCTGCTGATTCCCGTTACCGTGCAGGGTGAAAAGGCTCCTGCGTCAATTGCCGACGGAATTGCCGCCGCTAACAAAACTGACGCCGATGTTATTATATTCGGACGCGGAGGCGGTTCAGCCGAAGACTTGTCCGCTTTTAACACCGAACCGGTTGCGCGGGCTGTTTTTGCGAGCAGGCTTCCGACGATTTCAGCGGTCGGACACGAAATTGATTTCAGTCTTGCTGATTTTGCAGCGGATATGCGCGCTCCCACACCGAGCGCGGCAGCGGAGCTTGCCGTTCCGGAAAAGAATACGATTTGCGCTTCTCTTGACAGCTACAAAAGGCACATTTCAAATCAGGTTTTGTCGCTTTTTGAAATGAAACAAAGCGGAGCTGCGCGTCTATACGAGAAAATACGTGCAAGAAACCCCGTGCAGGTTCTCAAAAGCAACGAAAAGCTTTTGCAAAACCGCAGCGAGGAAATCCACGCAAAAATGCAGTCCTTACTAAAAAACCGAGAACAGCAGCTATACGGCAGAGCGGCTGTAATTTCTGCACTCAGTCCGCTTGAAACGCTGCTGCGCGGTTATTCAATTACGTACAAGGACGGCGCAGTTTTGACAAGCATAAACAGTATTTCCAAAGGTGATGAAATAACGGTAAGAGTTTCCGACGGCGAAATAGCGGCTGTCGTAAGCTCAGCAAAAAGCTTGAAAGGAATTATAAAATGAAATTTGAAGAGGCATACAAAAGGCTTGGAGAAATCTCGGCGCAAATGGAAAAGAACGACCTTCCGCTCGATGAAGCGGTAAGCCTGTATTCGGAGGCTGCGGCTCTCGTTGAGGAGTGTAAAAAGGAAATTGAAAACGCGAAGCTGGAGGTTGAGAAAATTGACAGTATCTGAGTATGAAGCAAAATATAAGGAATATGAAAAGCTTCTTGACCTTTCCGTAAAAAAATATTTAAGCTATGAAACCCCTTTTTTGCAGGAGCAGGTTCTCAAGGCTGCCGAATACAGCCTTGAAGCGGGCGGCAAGCGCGTTCGTCCCGTGTTGGCTTTCGCTTTCTGCGAGGCGTGCGGAGCTTTACCCGAAAAAGCCCGTGCGGCAGCCAGCGCAATCGAATTTACTCACACTTTTTCATTGATACACGACGACCTGCCATGTATGGATAACGATGATTTAAGACGCGGCAAGCCGAGTTGTCATAAACAATTTGACGAGGCTACGGCGCTTTTAGCGGGCGACGCGCTTGCGGTTCTTCCGTACCAGATTATTGCTGACGCGGCGGTAAATTCGGAAATTTCGGACGCGGCGGGTATAAAGGCAATTTCGTATCTGGCTAAGGCTGTCGGAATATGCGGTATGATAGGCGGGCAGCAGATTGATACACAGCTTAACCTTCCCATTTCTCCGAATCAGACCTTGCAGATGTATTCGCTGAAAACGTCCGCACTGCTCCGTGCGGCATGCTGCTGCGGTGTTATTTCAGCCGAAGCCGAAAATGAAGGCGTTTACCTTAAGGCTGCGGAAGAGTACGCCGAAAATCTCGGTCTTGCTTTTCAGCTTATTGATGATATACTTGATATAACAAGCACGGGAGAGGTGCTTGGAAAACCGATAGGCAGCGACGCGCGTGACGGGAAGGAAACCTACGCCGCAGTCTGCGGTATAGGTGCTGCGCGGAATAAGGCCGCTGAATTTACCGATAAGGCTATGAAGGCGCTGGAAATTTTTCCCGAACGCACATTCCTTTCAGAGCTTACGGAAAAGCTGCTTTACAGAATTAAATAAATATGTCCGTTTTCGGGCGGAAAGGAAGTTAAATGAGAACCGACCAGTTTAATGTAGTACTGATTGCAGCAGTTCTCGGTTGGGCAATTGCTCAGCTGCTTAAAACTATTTCATATGCAATTAAGTATAAAACCTTCAACCCCGAACGCATTATGGGTTCGGGCGGTATGCCTTCATCTCATTCCGCAATGGTAAGCGCGCTTTCAATAACAACTCTTCGCGTTTGCGGAATCAATTCGACTCAATTTGCTCTTGCAATGGCACTTGCGCTGGTTGTAATGTATGACGCATGCGGTGTGCGCAGGGCTTCCGGTCTGCACGCGCATGAGATAAACCGACTTAGAAAAATCGTGGAAAAGCTTGACGACGAGGTTGTTGAGCGGCTTGACGAGGAAATTGATCTTGAACAGGAGGAAAACGACGACAAGGAGCTTAAGGAGCTGCTTGGACATACGCCGTTTCAGGTTACCTGCGGAGCGCTTCTCGGTATTCTTATTGGAATGGTGATTCCAATTCAGATAGTATGAAGTAAAGGGTGAAATAATTGCTTTTAAATGATAATCTTTCGTCGCAGACGGTAAGCGATATGTCACCGCAGGAGCTTGAGCAGCTTTGCGGCGAAATACGAAGCTTTTTGATAGATAATATTCCCAAAACAGGTGGGCATCTTGCGTCCAACCTCGGCACGGTCGAGCTTACGGTTGCACTTCACAAGGTTTTTACCACTCCGCACGACAAGTTTGTTTTTGACGTCGGACATCAATCCTACACACATAAGCTTATAACGGGAAGATATGCGGATTTTTCAAGACTGCGCAGCGAAAACGGCATTTCGGGTTTTCCGCGTTCTACGGAATCGGAGCATGACGCATTTATCGGCGGTCACAGCAGCATTTCTATCTCTGCCGCACTCGGAGTTGCCAAAGCAATGGAGCTTCGCGGCGAAACGGGCGACGTTATAGCGGTAATAGGCGACGGTGCGCTAACAGGCGGCGAAGCCTACGAGGGCTTGAATAATGTGAGCAAGCTTTCAAGTAACCTGATTATCGTTTTAAATGATAATCAGATGTCGATTTCAAAAAATCACGGCGTTATTGCCGATTACCTCACAAAAATGCGTTCTTCAAAATCCTATTACGACAAGAAAGAGGCTGTAAAGCAGTTTCTTGATAAGTCGGCTGTCGGAAAAGAGCTTTCAAAATCCATAAGCGGAACAAAGGATTTGATTAAATTCGCAATTTATCAAAGCAACATTTTTGAAAGTCTTGGCTTTAAGTACTTAGGACCCGTGGACGGTCATAATCTTGAAAAGCTGGTTGAGGTGTTTACTGTTGCAAGGCTTGCGGACGAGCCTTGTATTGTTCACGTTAAAACCAAAAAGGGAAAGGGGTATGCGCCGGCAGAGGAAAATTCCGGCGAGTACCACGGCGTTGCACGAAAAATCCCGCAGACGCCACATTCGTTAAGCTATTCCGAGGTTATGGGCAGGGAGCTTTGTGCAATCGCGAAAAACGATGAGCGCGTCTGCGCCGTAACTGCGGCAATGAAATATGCAACAGGCTTGCAGCATTTTGCAAAAGCGTTTCCCGAACGCTTTTTCGACGTAGGAATCGCTGAACAGCACGCGCTTACTTTTAGCTGCGGTCTTGCTTCGCAGGGAATGATTCCGGTTTTTGCCGTATATTCAACCTTCCTGCAGCGTTGCTTTGACCAGATTATTCATGACGCAGCTATTGAAAAAAAGCATATTGTAATCTGCGTTGACCGCGCGGGCTTTGTCGGCGAGGACGGCGAAACTCATCAAGGGTTATTTGACGTTCCGCTGCTGCTTTCTGTTCCAAATGTTAAAATCTACACCCCGATTGACGCTTCTGCGCTGCGCTTAGCGCTTCACAAGGCGGTCGGCGAGGACGGTGGAATCTGCGTTATCCGTTATCCACGTGCATTCAGCCGCAATCTTAACAGAATAAGCTTTTTTGAATTTGAATATTCGGGAAAAACATCTTCGCTTCTTCTTGTCGGATATGGGCGAGTATGTGAAAATATAATCGACCATAAGGGCGCAGACAGTCTTTGTTTTAACGTTATCAAGCCTTTCTCCGAAAAAGCTGTTCATATTATCTCAGAATATGAACAAGTCGTTTTTTTCGAGGAGGGAATGAAATCCGGCGGTGCGGGAGAACGACTGCTTAGCGAATTGTACGCAATAGGCTTCAAGGGAAGCTTCCGCATTATGGCGGTTGGCGAAACATTTGTTTCAGCAGCGGAAACTGAATCGCAGCTGCGCAGATTCGGTCTGGACAGAAAATCAATTGAAAAAATGGTGGAAGATGAAAGACAGACTTGACAAAATTCTAACTGATTTATCGCTTGTCAAAAGCAGAACAGCGGCTGCCCGACTGATTAAGGACGGCTGCGTAACAGTAAACGGGGTAATTGTAAAACGTTCTTCAGAGCAGTTTGACAGCGAAACCGATAAGTTTGAAATAAATGAACAGTCCGAGCTGCTCAGATACGTAGGGCGCGGAGGACTTAAGCTTGAAAAGGCTGTTGAGGATTTTTCAATATCCTTAAGCGGGAAAATATGTATGGACATAGGCTCGTCAACAGGCGGCTTCACGGACTGTATGCTGAAAAACGGTGCAAAGAAGGTTTACGCTGTTGATGTCGGACGCGACCAGCTGGATTCTTCGCTTCGTTCGGATTGCCGCGTTGTTTCTCTGGAGGGACTTGATATCCGTAATGCGGACGAAAAGGTTATTTCCGAGAAAATAGATTTTTTCAGCATTGACGTATCGTTCATATCGCTAAAGCTGATTTTTCCCGAATTAAAGCGATTTTGTGCGGAAAAAGCGGAATGTGCCGCGCTGATAAAGCCCCAGTTTGAACATGGCAAGCATAAAAACGGAAAGAACGGCGTTATTAAAGACTCAAAAATCCACCGAGAAATAATTAACGATATCTGCGCTTTTGCGGAGGCGTCGGGCTTTCGTAAAATAGCGGTTATCCCATCGCCAATCAAGGGCGGCGATGGGAATACGGAATTTCTTATGCACTTTTTTATCGACCTGACGGAGGAAAAGCAGAAGTGAGAATTTTAATTTGCAGCAATCTGAAAAAGGAAAAAACACTCTCGGTTCTTCCCGAAGCAGTGAGGGTTATAGCCGACTGCGGAATGACTGCCGTTATGCCCGAACCGGCAGCCGCTTTTTTCAGCGATTCCCGCGTTGAGTATGCGGCTGAGCCTGTTATGCTTGATGATATAGACGTTTTGCTGACAATCGGCGGCGACGGAACAATTTTGAAATGGGCGAAAAAGGCTGCGCTTGCAGATAAGCCGCTCCTCGGAATCAACACAGGCAGACTCGGATTTATGACTTCTCTTGAACCGGAGGAGCTTGAATTGCTTGCGAGATTGAAAAGCGGCGAATACTCGGTAAGCAGGCGAATGCTGATGAAGGCTGAAATAATATCCGGAAAAAAAGTAAAAAGCTACCTTGCGCTTAACGACATCGTTCTTGCCAAGGACAGCTATTCAAAGCTGCCGGAATTTTCGGTATGCAGCAACGGCTTCGTTGTATCCAGAATACGCGCTGACGGACTTATTTTAAGCACTCCGACAGGCTCGACCGCTTACGCCTTATCCGCCGGCGGACCAATCATAGAGCCTGACGCGGAATGTATGGAGCTTACTCCGCTTTGCGCGCATACCCTGATGAACAGACCTATGATTTTCAGCGGAAAAGACAAGCTGACAGTTTCGTATACGGGATACGAGGGAAGCGCGGTTAAGGTGAGCGTAGACGGCGACAGCGGAATTTATCTCGGCGAAAATGACAGAATTGAAATCTGCAAATCCTCAGTTACGTTCAGACTGATTGATATAAACGGCAGCAGCTTCTATGACGCGCTCAACAACAAGCTTTTAAGACCGTTAAAATAAGGAGATATTTGAGGTAATGAAAAAAAGCAGGCAGGCAGAAATACTTTCAATTATTTCACAGGAAGAAATCGAAAACCAGGAAATGCTGATTCAGCGACTCAGAGAGCGCGGCTATAATGCAACGCAGGCGACGATTTCACGCGACATAAACGAGCTTGACCTTGAAAAGGCAATGTCAAAAAACGGCGTGAGCTGCTATATGAAGGCGAAGCGTGCAAACGGTATTCATTTTGAGAATATTTTTCAGCACTCGGTTGTAAATATCGACTACGCGGGGAACATTATCTGCGTAAAATGCCGTTCAGGACTTGCAAACGGCGCGTGCATAACGCTGGAGGGAATGAACATCGAAGCTGTGGTCGGAACAATTGCGGGAGATGACACGTTTTTCGTACTTGTGAGAACCGAAAATGACGCAAAAAATATTGCGGCTTATTTGAAAAAATTGCTTTAATCGGAGGAGAAGTCATGCTAAAGGAGCTTTATATCGAAAATCTGGCGGTTATCGAAAAAGCCTCAATATCCTTTACCGATAAATTCAACGTTTTTTCCGGCGAAACAGGCGCGGGAAAAAGCGTGCTTATCGGTGCGATTAACGCTGTGCTCGGCGGACGGATTTCAAAGGACCTTATAAGAACAGGAACAAAAAAGGCTTCCGTTACCGCTCTGTTTGATTCTGTTTCGGCTGCCGCTGCGGAAAAGCTTGTTGAGTACGGCTTCGAGCCTTCCGACGAGCTTATTCTTCAACGTGAATTTTCAGTAGACGGAAAAGGAATCGTTCGCATTTGCGGGAAGCCGTCAACGGTTGCCATTCTTAAAGAAATTTCTTCAAGCCTTATTGATATACACGGTCAGCACGACAACAGAATGCTTGTCGATAATTCAAATCAGCGTGAGCTGCTGGATAATTTTGCGGGAATACGCGCCGAGCTTGATACATACGGCGAGCTTTTCCGAAGCTTTTCGCAGCTTCTCCGAAAAATACGTCAGCTCGAAGAAGCGGACGCAAAAAAGGATCAGCGCATTGAAGAACTGAAAAAACAAATAGACGAGGTTGCACGTTTAAATCTGAAAAAGGGTGACGAAGCTGAAATTTCAGAAAAATTGAATCGTGCAAGAAGCTTTGAACAGCTTAACAGCGCGCTTTTTACAGCACAAAATGCAATCAGCGGAGATGGCGAGGGCGGAAGCGGCGCGCTTGATTTACTCGGCGCGGCTGCCGATTCTCTGAGAAGTATTTCTGCGCTTATGCCCGATTGCTCTGCATTGTGCGAGCGGATTTCGGGGCTTATGATTGAGCTTGAAGATATAGGCGGCGAGGTCGCGGGCTGCATTCCCGACCCCGATTCCGAAAATGACTTGCCGTTTCTGGAAGAAAAAATGAGCGATATCCTTCGCTTAAAGCGCCGTTACAGTGCGGAGCTTGACGAAATACTCGATATGTACGAGGAATGGCGCGGCGAGCTGAATGAGCTTTCAGATACCGACAACACGCTTGCTCAGCTTTCCGAGGAAAAACGATGTCTTGGCGAACAGGTCAAGGAAATGGCTCTTGAAATATCCGAAAAAAGAAAGGCGGCTGCACAGCGGCTTACCGAGGCAATTTCAGCGGAGTTGAAATTTCTCGATATGCCCGATGTACGGCTTGAGTTTGCGGTTAATCATGGAAAGGTGACCGTAAACGGAATGGACGAAATTGAGATGTTGATTTCCGTGAACAAGGGCGAGGAACTGAAGCCGATTGCAAAGGTTGCTTCGGGGGGAGAGCTTTCAAGAATTATGCTTGCAATAAAAACCGTTCTTGCAGAGCATGATGACACTCCGACAATGATTTTCGACGAAATTGACACGGGAATAAGCGGGCGCGCGGCGCAGAAGGTCGGCAGGAAGCTTTCGGAGCTGGCTCAGAAGCGGCAGGTGCTTTGCGTAACCCATCTTGCGCAGATAGCGGCGCTTTCCGATAATCATTTGCTTATTGAGAAAAAAACGGACGAAGCCCGCACATATACAACGGTTCATACGCTTGATTACGATGAAAAGGTTCGTGAAATTGCACGTATTATTTCGGGCGACGCAACCAATGATGTTTCGCTTCGTAATGCGGAGGAGCTTATAAAAAGCAAGGAGCGGCAGGAATGAAATTACGTGCTGAGGTTTACACGAGAAAACAGCTTTGCGACGCGCTTGATAATACGGCGCTGGAGCTTGTATACGCACCGCTCAGGCTGCTTGAACCGGCGCTGTCAAAGTATTGCGGAAAAATTGTAATTGTTCCGCCTGTGTATCTTGCCGATTGCGAAAACAAGGTTCGTGAACGTCTTGACGAGTTGAAAAAAGATGGCTTTAAAAAGGCGCTTGCTCACACGGTGGGTCATATTGAGCTTTTGTCCTCGCTGGGCTTTGAAATTTACGGCGGCGTTCGGCTTAACTGTGCAAACAGCGCGGCTGTTCATATTTTGTCGCAATATGAACAAAAGGACGTTATCGTGTCGGAGGAGCTTACCGCAGAGCGGCTGAATCGTCTGGAAAAGCCGATTCCGCTCGGCTTTATCGCATATGGTAGCCTTCCGCTTATGCTAACGAGGCGCTGCCCTATAAAAAACGGCAAGCCCTGCGGAACGGAATGCTGCGGAAGAAGCATAACAGACCGTGGCGGCAGAACACTTAACGTAATATGCGAAAATAATTATGTTGAGATTCTGAACAGCGATGTGCTTATCTTGAGCGACAGGCTTAATCGCTTTCCGAATATGGATTTTGCGGTTCTGAAATTTACAGTTGAAGATGACATAAACAGTGTGGTTTCACGATATATTTCAGGAGAAGACGTCAAGGACGGCGGCTTCACAAGAGGACTTTATTTCAGAGGAGTTAATAAATAATGCAGGTAAACGTTAAAAAACTGCGCGAACGGGCAAAGCTTCCTTTTCGTGCAACGCGGGGAAGCGCGGGCGCTGATTTATTCGCGTGTATTGACGAGGATATTACAATCAAGCCGAACGAGCGTGTTTTGATTCCCACGGGAATTGCAATTGAGCTTCAAAGCGTTGAAACAGGCGCGTTTATTTTCCCGCGCAGTTCGCTTTCCTCAAAGCACGGTATTTCGCTTGCAAATTGCGTCGGTGTGATTGACAGCGACTATCGCGGTGAAATAAAGGTTCCCGTTATCAACCATTCCGGCACAACGTATACGATTCACGACGGCGAGCGTATCGCTCAGATGGTTATTCTGCCTGTAATTCTTCCGTTGTTCATAGAAACGGAAAACCTGAACGAAACGGAACGGGCGGACGGAGGCTTCGGTTCAACAGGGAAGTAGCGTTGAAAGTTTGGAATGGACGTTAAGTCAAACTGCACAAATTTACCTTTTAAAAAATTTATTTTTTTCGTTTTGAACAGTTGTATGCAGTTTCATTTCGTGTTATAATATTTGTTGAGGGTCTGAAAGCGTTCGTATAACAGCTCTTTGGAAAGAATTTATGGGAAGGTTGGTAAGGATATGTTTACAAAGGATATCGGAATTGATTTAGGGACGGCAAATACCCTTGTATATATGAGAGGCAAAGGCATAATTATACGTGAGCCGAGCGTTGTCGCGGTTGATGTAAAATATGAGCGCGTCCGCTATGTCGGACAGGAGGCTAAGGACGTCATCGGTCGAACTCCCGGGTCAATCGTTGCTGTTCGTCCGCTTAAGGACGGGGTTATCGCCGATTTCGATATGACGACAAGTATGCTTCAGGAGTTTATTTCAAAAGCTACCAAGGGAAGAAAATTCCTTAAAAAACGCGTAATTATCTGCATTCCGTCCGGGGTTACGGCGGTAGAAAGACGCGCCGTAAAGGAAGCAACTCAGAGCGCGGGAGCAAAGCGCGTTTCAATTATCGAAGAACCTATGGCTGCGGCAATTGGCGCGGGACTTCCCGTAGCAGAGCCGACAGGAAGTATGATTGTTGATATTGGCGGCGGAACAAGCGAAGTAGCTGTAATTTCGCTCGGAGGAATTGTAACCTCAAAATCTGTCCGCGTTGCCGGCGACGAGTTTGATAATTCTATTATCAACTATATCAAAAAGAAATATAATCTGCTTATCGGTGAAAGAACCGCTGAAAATATTAAAATCGGCATCGGCTCAGCTTTTCCCTTTGGCGAAAAAGAAGAACAGATGGAAATTAAGGGAAGAAATCTGCTTAACGGACTTCCCGAAAACATAACAATAACAAGCACGGAAATCAGAGAAGCGCTTGCCGAGCCGCTAAGTCATGTTATTGAAGCAATCAAAATTACGCTTGAAAAGACGCCTCCGGAGCTTGCTGCGGACATTATCGACCAGGGAATAATGCTTGCGGGCGGCGGTGCGCTCCTTAAAGGACTTGACAAGCTTATTAACAAAGAAACCGGTATGCCCGTGAAAATCGCGGAGCATCCGCTTGACTGCGTTGCCGACGGAACGGGAAAGGTTCTTGAAAATATTGATAAGCTTGTTGACGTATTGAGCGACGACGACTCAAGGTATTGAGAAAGCGGCTTTTGCTTCCGCGTCGCTGACGGAGGAATATGAAGGACTTTTTTCACAGCATAAAATTCAAAATCATACTCTGCTTGTTTGCCCTTGTGCTTGGCTTTATGATTTATGCCGCTGTATCCGGCGGAAATATCATATTTCCAAAAAGCGTTCTTGAAACGGCTGCGCAGCCCTTTGTTACTGCCGCAACGGCTGTTTCCGGTTGGGCGGAGCGAACGCTCGACGCCTTTTTGAACGCAGAAAAATACCGCGATGAAAACATAATGCTTCGTGAAAAGCTGACGGAGATATATTTGCAAATTGCAGACAAGGACAAAACCGACGAGGAAAATGAACTGCTTCGTGAAATGTTGGAGATAGCGAAGGAAAACGACGATTACGAGTGGTCTGCTCCTTGTGCGGTAATCGCACGCAATGCAAACGACGTTTTCGGCGGATTTACCATTGATAAGGGCAGCAGCGACGGAATTGAGCTGCACGACCCGGTGTTTACCAAAACAGGTCTTGTGGGATATGTAACCGAGCTTTCGCCGCATTATGCCGTCGTTACAACCGTATTATCGCCTGAAATCAACATCGGCGTTATAACAGCCGAGAAAAAGGTTGTTGGAATAATCGAAAACGATATTCTTTATTCTTCGGACGGTTGGTGTCTGATGAGCTATATCAGCAAGGAAAGTGAAATTGCCGAGGGTGATGTTGTAATAACCTCAGGCGGTACTGTTTTTCCTGCAGGCATTATGGTCGGAACGGTCGAGAGCGTTTATTCCGACTCAAACGGGCTGACCCTGCACGCCGTAATAAAGCCTGCCGAAAACGTATTCGGCGTTACGAATGTGTTTGTTGTAACCGATTTCGAGGGGCAGGGAATAGGCTGATGAAATACAGTATTATAGGAAAAAATATTATGTCAAGGCGTGAGCGCAGACAGAATGTCATAAAATGGCTTCTGTACGCGCTTTGCCTTGTTGCATTTTATACCGTAATGAGATGCGGAATCTTCGGTTTTGCTCAGCCTGTTTTGATTATTCCGCTTGCGGTCGCGGCTGCAATGCTTGAAGGGGAGCTTCCGTCCTGCATTTTTGCCGTTTTTTGCGGATTTTACATTGACATTTCCTGCGGATACCTGTTTGGGTTCAGCGCGCTTTGGCTGCTCATGATTTGCTTGACGGTTTCGCTGCTGTGCCGCAATCTTATCCGTACAAATATTATAAATTTCCTGTGGATAACCCTTGCAGCTGCTGCGCTTGAACTGTCTATGGCGTATTTGTTTCATGTGGTAATTTGGGATTACAAGAGTTATGAAATTATTTTTTCGGAATCGGTTCTTCCGACGGGAATTTCAACGTTTATAATTTCGCCTTTTGTTTATTTGCTCGTTCGTGCTTTGCATCAGCGTTTCGGCGGAAGCGCCGAGCTTAACAGATACGAGCCGACAGAAGTTGACGAGGAAAATAATTCGGCGACGGAAAAGCCTTAATCTGCGAAGGGAGCGAAAATGTCAAGAATTTCAAGGTTTATCAGAACCGTTATCCTGCTTTTACTTGTTCTGGCTATGGTTTTTTTGTGCATTCTGCGACTGATGAAGCTGCAAATTGTTGACGGCGCGGAATATCTGGCGATGACCGAAACAAGCTATACCGCCTCTCAGGAGATTATTGCAACACGCGGTCAGATTTTTGACATAAATCACAAGCTTCTTACCACCAACAAAACAAGCTACGGCGTTATCATTCAAAAATCCTTTTTATCTGCCGGAACAGAAAATGACGTTATAATCGAAACGATAAAGATACTTCGTAAGTATAATGAAAAATGGAACGATTCAACGCCCGTTTCAATGACAGAGCCGTATGAATTTGTTGAAGGCGATACCGTAACGGATTCATTTAAGGAACGAATCCGTGTTAATCTTGACGCAACCGCAGAAAATTGCATAAATGCGCTTGTAAAAAAATATGATATTGATACCGAAAAATTCAGCCGTGAGGAGCAGCGTATTATTGCGGGCATTCGGTATGAAATGGAGCTTAGGGATTTTTCTTACGATAATTATTTTACTCTTGCAAGCAATGTAAAAATCGAAACGGTTACAGCGCTTAAAGAGCTTAATTTTTACTTAGGCGGAATTGATATAATCGAATTGTCCGACAGATTTTATGCTGAAAGCGATGTTGCGCCGCACGTTCTCGGAACAGTAGGAGCGATTTCAGCCGAGGAGTATTCTGCGCTGAAGGTTGATGGCTACGGCTATAATGATGTGATTGGAAAATATGGAATTGAGCAGGCAATGGAAGGAGTTCTGCGCGGCGAAAACGGCGAACGCACCATTTCGCGCGACTCAAACGGCAACGCAATTTCCGATTCGATTACAAAGGAAGCCAAAGCAGGCGAGAGCGTGGTTCTTACCATAGACGCCGAGTTTCAGAAAACGCTTCAGGAAATTCTTGCTAACCATGTAAACTGGCTGAACAACTCCGCAGACCGCGGCAATGACTGCGACGCAGGAGCGGTTGTTGTACTGAACGCAAAAACCGGCGCGGTTATCGGAATGGCTTCCTACCCTACCTACGACCTTAATGAATCAATTGAAAACTATACCGCTGTTCTCAACAGTCCCGGAAATCCTATGTTCAACCGCTGCATAAACGGCTTGTATCGTCCCGGCTCTGCTTTTAAAACAATAACAGCTGCGGACGGGCTTATTAACGGCTTGATAGACAGAAATTCAAAGGGAATGTGCACGGGTGTTTATACCTTTTATTCCGCTTCGGATTATCAGCCGAAGTGCACGGGTTATCATCTCGGATATGATGTAATAAACTGCCTGAAATGGTCGTGCAATATTTTCTTTTATGATTTGGGCAGACGGCTGGGAATTGACGAGCTTTCGGGCTTTGCTTCAAAGTTCGGATATGGTCAGAATCTTGGTCTTGAAATAGGCGGCGCTTCGGGTCAGATGACAAGCGTCGAGCTTTACGAAAAGCTGCGCGGAGAATCGTGGACAGACGGAAATACGCTTCAGGCGGCTATCGGTCAGATGGATACGCTGGTAACACCGCTTCATCTTGCCGTTCAGGCGCTTACGCTCGCCAACGACGGCGTTAGAATGAAACCGTATCTGATTGATTCCGTCTGGAATTATGACTGCACGGAAATGCTTTATAGAAATTCGCCGCAGGTTGTAGAGGTAATTGAGGATAAGAATAACGCATTTGAGATTGTCAGAGAAGGAATGATAGCCGTTTCAACGCTTGTGAACTGGCCTATCAGCGCAGGACTTTGGAATTTCGATTATTTGCCGTATAATGTTGCCATTAAAACGGGAACGGCAGAAACGGGCGACGGCTATTATACTTCGACTGTTATGGGATATTATCCCGCCGAAGACCCCGAAATTGCTTTCGGTATTATCTTTGAAAAGGGAGAATACTCGCGCTACATGGTTCGGAATATCATCGACGCTTACTTTTACGAGTACGAGGCGGATAAGGACGAGAACGGAATTGTCCTTAATCCGTGGAAACGTTGGGAAAAATCAAAAGATGTAACAGAATAGTTGGTAGTTTTGTATAAAAAAATAAGCGGTTTAATGTCGTTATTCACAAAAATTTATATAATTTAAAAAAAACCTTTAAAAATAGGAAAAAATATGTTATTATATTAGAAGGTAATAAGGTAAAGTATGGAGGTATATCATGGCTCAAATTATTGCTGTCACCGCAGGAAAAGGCGGAACGGGTAAGTCAACAACTTCTGCAAATATTGCTTCATGCCTTGCATATCATGGTAAGAAGACGCTCGTTGTCGAGCTTGACTTCGGTCTGCGCTGCTTAGATATAATGTTGGGGATAAAAGATAAGGTTAAGCACGATATCGGTGAATACCTTGAAGGTAAAATTGACATTATGACCGCCACCACAAAGGTTGAACGCAGCGAAAATCTTTCGCTCGTGTGTGCAACCCGAAATCCTTTTATGGATATAAATCCGGAAAAGATTATCGGCGTCTGCAACGAAATGCGCGAATACTTTGATTACATTATTATTGATACCGCAGGCGTGGGAAGCTCAGTGTTCAGCGTTATCAAGGCGGCTGATATGATACTTATGGTTACAACGCCCGATACTGTGTGCGTTCGTGACGGCGCAATTCTTTCCGACTTCCTCTATGTCAAGAGCAGTATCAATCAGAAGCTTATTATAAATAAGGTTCCTGTCCGTTTTAAGGACGAGGAAATTCTTGAGGATCTTGACGTTGTAATGGATACTGTCGGTATCCCGCTGCTGGGCGTTGTTCCGGAGGATAACGAAATAAGAATTTGCGGCGCAAAGGGTATGCCTCTTCCTAAATCAAGCGCAGGTTTAAAGGCTTATGATTCTATTTGCCGCAGAATACTTGGCGAAGACGTGCCGTTATCTATAAATATTAACTGATACTTAATAATGTTAAAAGAAGAAGGTGTTTAAATTGAATATAGCTTTGATTGCTCACGACTCAAAAAAGGAACTTATGGTTCAGTTCTGTATTGCATACTGCGGTGTTTTAAGCAGACATAACCTTTGTGCTACGGGAACAACCGGAAAGCTTGTTGCAGAAGCAACGGGACTTCATATACAGCGCTATCTTAGCGGTGCGCAGGGCGGCGATCAGCAGATTGCTGCGAGAATTTCCTGTAATGAAATTGACGTTCTGTTCTTTTTCCGCGACCCGCTCAACGCAAAGGCTCACGAGCCTAATGAAATGACCCTCTTACGTCTTAGCGACGTTCACAATATCCCTGTTGCAACTAACATAGCGACGGGAGAAGCGCTTATTCATGCTCTTGAACGTGGCGACCTTGATTGGCGCAATATTCTTCGTGTATAACGAATTATAAAAATAAAACCACCGGCTGAGTCGGTGGTTTTGATTTTGGCATGGAATCGTATGGGTGGAGAACCCTTGACTCCCACGATTCCGGCAAACAGA
This sequence comes from uncultured Ruminiclostridium sp., assembly GCA_964520065.1. Taxonomy (GTDB): domain Bacteria; phylum Bacillota; class Clostridia; order Oscillospirales; family Ruminococcaceae; genus Ruminiclostridium_E. The sequence continues at coordinate 2,767 of CAZFMC010000007.1, read as the reverse complement.
AATCCGCACGGTTGCCGTAAATGGTTTAACCGTGCGGATTTTAATTAAGCTTTACAATTCAACAACCTCTCTGTCATTTGCAATATAGAACAGAGCAATTGTTGACGGACCTGCATGAGCACCGATAACAGGACCGATATTACCATAGGTGATTTTCTTGACAGCCGGCATTGCTTTCATTATCTGCTTACCAAGATATTCGGCGTCTGCACGCGCGTCCGCATCACTGATAAAAATCTCTGAATTTTCTTCGGGAATATAAGTTTTTTCCATCTGCTTTGCCATCATATCAAGTGCGTTCTTTCTTCCACGCGCCTTTGAGTAAACAACCATCTTACCGTCCTTGTCAAAGCGAAGAATCGGCTTTATACCTAACATTCCACCAAATACAGCCGAAAGCTTTGAGATTCTTCCGCCTCTATGGAGATGATTCAGGTCATCAACGGTAAAGAGGTGAACCATTCTGCGCCGGAAATCCTCAGCAAAGGCGGTAAGCTCATCAAGATTTGCTCCGCTATTGCGCATTTGAACGCATTTGTAAAGAATAAAACCTTCGCCCGTGCAAGCGCCGAGAGAATCGACAATATTTATTTTTGCACCCGGATATTTTTCCATTATATCATTTGCAGCCAATTGACATGTCTGGTAGGAACCGCTCAACGCGCCTGAAAAACAAAGGTAGAAAATATCCTTTCCATCAGCTGCAATTTTTTCAAAAAGGGTTGTCAACGAATCATATGAAACCTGAGAGGTTTTCGGCATACTGCCTTTGCGAACCGCGTCATAGAATTCCTTTGTAGAAATGCAGTTTTCTTCAAGTTGACGATATTCTTTTCCATCAATGCTGAATTGCATACCAAGAACCGAAACATTATTTTCCTTGTAATATGAAGGCTGCATATCCGTGGTGGAGTCTGTTATAATAACGTAATCTCTTATATTCATAGCGTTTTTTCCTTTCGCAGATAAATTCTGATACTATTATTATAAAATATTATGGCATATATGTCAAGCTTTTTTCATATATGCCGCCCCTTGAAAAAAATAATAAAAAATGCTATAATGAGGGAAACGCAAAAGAATTACCACTAATTGCGTAAAATTAAAGCTTTTGCTTTAAAAATCTTGCTTTGTTACTTTATTCGTAAAACGTTTGAGAAAAACGAAATAAAGCAATGCCCTCGGAAGCGTTCCGAGGGCATTTATTATACCGCGTCTTTTTCATCAACGGGGAAAGGCTTGTCAAAGTCGTTACGTTGATATGTATCGAACCACTCAAGTATTTCGTTTGTTGCGCCTTTAAGAATACCAACGTCTTCTTCAATCCCATCAAGACGTTCATCGATTCCATCAAGGCGCTCGTCGATTCCGTCAAGGCGTTCATCAACTCTATTAAGACGTTCATCAATCCCATCAAGACGTTCATCGATTCCATCAAGGCGTTCATCGATTCCATCAAGACGTCTGTTAATAGGCTCAACTTTTTCGTCCATAATTTGAGCTATTGCTTTTAAATCTTCTTTTGTAAGTGCCATACGTGTACCGTCCTTTCCGTTGCTTGTTACTATCTTATCACAATTTTATGCTGTTGTCAATAAAAATATCAAATGTCAAAATTGCACACGGTCGCTGAATTAGAAATTTTTCTGTAAAGCGGGGAAAAACCTGTTTTTCTCGCTTTGCGGAAAAAATTTCGGTTACCTTTCGCAAAGGCTTTGACGGGAAGTCTGATGTATTTTTCCGCTTAGTCCCTCTGCAGTTTCCCTAGAAAAGTGCGAACCCACCTTTGCTAATAGGTGGGTACTACGTACATTATGTTGCATTTGCCGCGCTTTTCGCTTGCTGTTCATCGCCGATGGAGCAGGGAAGGGCAATTTTAGCTATTTATTAAATCCGTTGCTTGCTTCCATTTCTCCATAAGTTTTCTCTTTTCTTCGCCGTTGCTTGCCTCAAGTATTTTTTGTAATAACTCCGTTTGTTCTTTATGTAATTTTACCATTTCTGCGTGTCGTTCAGCAGCCGGTTGCTTCATTCCGGGTTTAACTCCGTCGTTATTCTTAATCTCCATTTCTTTTCTAACTTTTGCAATTTCATCCATCTGATGTTGTTGCATAGATACAATTGATTGCAGAAGCTCTATAACCTTGTCGGGATAATCAGGTTTTTTATTTTGGAATGGTCTACATTGGACATTTTTAATTTTTGTTACACTTACAGCAATTACTATAATTATAATCATGCATACAAGCAATATAAGTAAAACAAAAGTGCATAAACTTAATAAATCAGCCATATTCTTTTTCCTCAATTCTTCTTAATTATTCCAAAAAGCCAATCAGCGGTAACGTTGTATAGTTCCGCTAGCTGACCTATTGTTTCAATGCTCGGTTCTAAAGCTCCGCTCTCATACTTGGTGATGTTACTTTGAGATGTGTTTAATACATCTGCAACATATTGTTGTGTATATCCTGCATTAATTCTAGCTCGTTTTAAATTTGTTGCGAATGTTTCTTTAAACACGTTTTCATCTCCTTTTTTTCATTATAGCATATTTCACAGATTTTTTTATTCTTTTTTAGCATTATTTGCTATTCCTTTTTGGAATAAGTTGTGGTATAATTATTTTATTCCATAAAGGAATATTAAGGAGGTAAAAAATGATTTGTACATTATTAGGATTCAAGTCCGTCGATTTTGAAAACAACGACGGCAAAAAAATTGAGGGCGTTAAGATTTTCTATGCATACCCCGACGATAATACTGTTGG
>CAZFMC010000006.1:0-68017 GCA_964520065.1 uncultured Ruminiclostridium sp. | reverse complement strand
AGCCGCCGCAATATGCGGGCGCATTCGCGCCCGCCTGCTTGCTTTTCGCTTTTGCAAAACTCTCCTGCGGCGGCGAAGCCGCCGCAATATGCGGGCGCATTCGCGCCCGCGTGCTTGCTTTTCAATCGCCAAATCCAAATAAAACAAAAGAGACCGCCGCGTTAAGCAGCAGTCCCTTTGCGAGGCTTCAATTACATTTCAATGATTACTTCGTTTACGGGCTTTAAGATTTCGTCGGGAATAAGGATTCCTTCAAGCTTTTCACCGTTTACGGTTACAGACTTAACGCCATGCTCGCTTCCGTTCGGATTCTTTACCGTAACATTCAGCTTCTTGCCACGGAAGGTCTTTTCCATCGTGTATTCCTTCCACTCTGAAGGAATGGACGGGTCGATTACAAGGCCCTTCGTTTCAGGGTTAAGACCGAGAATGCCCTCTGTCGTTCCTACCATTACCGTAGATGCCGTTCCCGTGAGCCAGTGAACGTGCGCACGACCCGCAAACGGGCTGTCCTTGCCTTCAACAAACTGACCAAATACGTACGGTTCAAGCACACGATGCTCAGCCTTGTTGTTGTAGCTTGCGGGAGAAGCCTCCTTCCAGTACTTGTAAGCACGATTGCCGTGCCCAAGCTTGGATTCGGCAAGAATCAGCCAGCCCTGAGGCTGAGAGAAAATACCTGCGTTTTCCTTTGTGCAAGCATTGAAGCACTGCATAAGCGCACCATCAAATCCATGATGCTTGTACGGAGGATACATAACCATAGCGCCGTAAGGTGTGTTAAGCTCGCGCTCTACACTGTCCATAGACTTTTCAGCCTGTTCCTTGCTGGCAAAACCGGAAATAACCGCCCACGACTGCGGATTAAGCCACATATTTGCTTCGGGATCGGTGCGCTGTCCGATAACCGTTCCATCTTCCTTGTAGCCGCGAATCCATCTGTCCTCGTTCCAGCAAGCGGAAAGAATTTCGTCAAGCTTAGCCTTGATTTCGTCAAGGTACTTTACATATTCGGTATCGTTCTTTTCAACCGCGTAGGTACGGAGAATCTTTACGGCGTAAACAAGCTGGAATGCAACGAAGGTTGATTCGCCCTTCTTGCCCAGACGCAGACAGTCGTTCCAGTCCGCGTGCAGTCCCGCAGGCATTCCGTGTGTTCCAAGATGATTCATAGAGAAGTCAATAGCTCTCTTAAGATGATCATAAACGGTTCCCTTTTCGCCGTCGTTTGCGTAGAGAATTTCCTCGTCAAGGAACGCACTGTCGCCGCTTTCCGAAACGTACTTGTAAACAGTCGGGAAAAGCCAGAGCGCGTCGTCCGCTCTGTAAGAGGGGTGACCGGTCTGCTTTGCATAAACAGAATTTTCGTCGTTCTCGTCGGGGTGATTTTCCTGACCGGCCTTATGGTCGTATTTAACGAGCGGCAGACCTGCGCCGTTGGTTACCTGCGCAGAGAGCATAAATACAATCTGCTTCTTTGCCATTTCGGGAGCAAGGTGGATAATACCCTGAATATCCTGAACGGTATCGCGGTAGCCAAAGCCGTTTCTTAAACCGCAGTACTGGAACGAAGCCGCTCTCGACCAGATAAATGTGATAAAGCAGTTATACGCGTTCCATACATTTACGATATTGTTGAAATCCTCGTCGGGAGTGTGAACCTGAAGGTTGCCGAGCTTGGAGTGCCAGAAATCCTTGAGCGCAGAAAGGTCAGCTTCAACAGCGCCGCTGTTTTCATACTTAGCGATAATTTCGGTAATTTCAGCCTCGGTTTTCTGACCGCCGAGAACGTAGGTAAGCTCCTTGGTTTCGCCGGGAGCAAGGGTAATATCGGACTGGAGAGCGCCGCAGGAGTTAGTGTTATAGTTGAGGTCGCCCTTGAGTCCTTCTTCGATTCCCTTGGGGTTTGCGTAGCTTCTGTAAGAACCTACGAAGGAATCGCGGTCGCCGCAGTAAGCGTCAACCTTAGCGGCAGCAAGACCGAGGAAACGTCCGCTGTTGGGATTGTAAATCTCGTTCTGCATCTGGTGGATATAATTACCCTTGAAGTAGGTGCGTGTAATAAAAAGGGTATACTGGAGATTAACCTGGTCCTGTTCGTAGTTCGGATCGTTTACAAATTCGCAGTAGCCTGTTACCGAAAGCTTTCTGGGCTTGTCCGAGGTATTTGTAACCTTAGCTGCCCAAACCTCGTAGGTAGCGCCCTGAGGAACGTAATACGTAACCTCAGACTTTATACCCTTGTACTCAGAGGTGATAACCGTATAAGCCGTACCGTGGCGGCACTCGCTCTTATAGCTGTCGAGCGGCTTGCAAACGGGCGACCATGAAGCCGACCAGTAATCGCCGTCCTCGTTGTCGCGGATATAAACGTAACGTCCCGGCTGGTCAGTTGCAACCGAGTTGAAGCGATAACGGATAACGCGTCCGTTGGCGCCTGACTTTACGAAGCTGTATCCGCCTGCGTTATTGGAGATGATTGCGCCATATTCGGGATCTCCGAGGTAGTTTGCCCAAGCCGAGGGTGTATCGGGTCTGGTGATGACATATTCCTTGTTCTTTTCATCAAAGTAACCGTAGTTCATTGGAAGAACCTCCTGTTCGTGTCGTTGTAATTCGGAGCGGTAACTGCCCCCATAGTTTTATTATACCAGTAAATCGTTTACAGCACAAGGGCGGTAATTTACACAAACTTTACACGCTTTTTTTGTGCAGTTTGTCCCTCGCTGCCACAAAGGCAGCCTTAGCAAATCGACCTCGGCGACCGCGCGATAGCGCCGCGCGGTCTTACATAAGCTTTGTTTAAGCGGAACATTCCTGCGCTCGCTTCGCTCGCGCAGGCTTTCCCGCCCACCCGCCCCTGCGGCTATCGCCGCGCCATAAGCGTGACAGCTTTGAGTTTGCGGAAAGCTGAAACAGGCGCGGCGCGCGCGTTTTGTGCGGCGAAGCCGCACAAAACGATTTCTTGGGCGGCGATGCCGCCCAAGAAACTTACATTTTGCTTCGCAAAATGTAAGACGCGCGCCGCGCCGACTGTGCAGACAGCGGAATACGGCAAATTGGGCTGCGTCAGCTTTCGCTGCCGCAGCCCTTCTGCTCATATGTTCAGTTTTTCAGCACTCCGTCACAAACGGAAGCAGCTTCATCAGCTGCTCGCGCGGAACAATATCCTTCAGCAGGTTTACCGTTTCCGCCAGCTCCGCTTCGTTTTCGGGCAGCGTGTGCGTGAAGTAAATCTCAATATCCTCCGCGTCAATTTTGTTCGCCGACATTGCAAACACCGCGTTCGATATCATTTTCAGCCTCAGCCGAAGCCCCTCCGCAAAATAACGCTCCTTAATCTTCGTGAGCTGCTCAAACGCAAGCAGCTTGTACCGCATCGCAATTCCCGATGAATTTCCCGAAAAATTTGCGTCAGTCATGCAGGGTACGCCGCTGAACTTGTGAATGTCGTTTTCAAGCGACCTTCTCAGCAGCTCAACCGAGTTTTCGTCAAACTGCCGCGTAAGCCAGCGCGCGTCGCCGTCGTCGTCCATCGTCATAACGCCGAACTCCTTTATAGCACGGTAGGTTTCGCTCTCCTCGTCTGGCGTGTCGCCGAGAATTTGCCCCTTTATAAGCAATATCGCGTCAACAAACTGCTCCTTGTCGTTTACACGGTCCGACTGGAGCAGATTGTACGCGTCGATAAGGCTCGTAACCTGCTCAAAATCGCCCTGACAGTCGCCGTTGTTGTAATATTCGATAAGCGGAACATCACCAAAATAATGCGGCGCTGACGAAATAATTTTTCCGAGAGAAAACGCCGCCGTAACGTAAAACTCCGTAATCTCGCTGCGCGTGCAAAGATAACAGCGGTATCCCGTCAAAACGTCGTTCTCGCTGTACTGCGGAAGATAGTAAACACCGAAAATCGGCTTTTCCTCAACAGTGTTGTCGTAAACCACAAAAGCCTGCCGCGGATCAATACTCGCAAGCTTCAGCACAGGCTGCGAATCGTCCGAAAAATAAAGCATTTCATACGAACGTCCGAAAATAGAGCCGTTTCTTGCAAGGTCAATGTCCTGCGTTGCACTGTCACAGCGATAAAGAATATCGGTAAGCACCGAAATATCCGCGCCGCTTCTGCTTCGGTACTGAACCGGCGAACCCATAAAATATCCCGTCGTGCAATCGGTTATATACTTTGCGTGATTGCAGACAAGGCGGTTGTTGGCGGCACGCTTGTCCTTCGGACGGCACAAAATCGAATGCTCGCCGATGTAATAGCTGTAAAGCCTGTCCATCGGCTCGCACGAAAGAGCGTGCTTGACAATAAACCGAAGCGCAAGCTGCGGTGTGATTTTTGTTTCCTCTGAAATTCTGTACATTTTTTCCTCTCCTTTTCCGAATACGCCGCTATATTCCAAGCTTTCTGCGGTCAAAAGCGGCTGCCTTGCGGCGTTCGGTGTAATCCTCAAGGGCATACCTCGCCGCGTCGATTGTGTGATTGTCGCGGTCGGGGAAGCCTCCGCGAAAACCGCCCTGCCCGTCGGGAGCAAAACGGTAGGCAGTAAATTCCCTCCTCGCGTTCGGACAGCGCGTCGGGTCGATAACTATTTCGGACAAATTCATCAGCCAACGAAGCCCGTGTTCAACCGAACCGCTGCCCTTTTTCGCGGCGCGGATTCGCATTCCTCGGCTTCTTAGCTCGTCGTTCGACCGCGGCTCTGCGCTCTCGGCAATTATCGCCCGACCATCGGGATTTTCTTCACGGATCGCCTCCGCGATTTCATCAAACCTTGCTCCGAAGCGATAAAACTCGTTATAAATAAGAATACGTCGCCGACTTTTTTCGTAAATCAGCGCAAGATAAACAAACGGGTCTGCACCGTACCCCCAGTCAAGACCCCGACAGATTCTTTCCGCTCGACCGATTTCCTCGTCGCTTATTTCACGCACCGTAACGTTCGGAAAAATCTCCGCGCCCGTCCCCGTCTGCTCGCCGAGATATTCGTTGGCGTAACGCTGAGGGTTGTTTTTTTTGAGATACTCCGCTTCGGCTAGGAACTGCCCGCCCAGCCATTCGCTCGGAACGCTCCGATAATCGCTGAGATGAAACAGACGGTCTGCTCGCGGCAGCGTAAGCTCGGAATTGACCCAGTTGGTTCTGCCCCTCGGAGGGTTAAAGCTGTAAAAGCAGGTGAAAACCGACCCTCCGCGAAGCAGCGATTGATTTATCATGTCAATCTCATCCTGCCCCGAAAACTCGTCCGCCTCCTCGTACCAGACATATCGGATATAACCGACGGAAACCTTGGTGGATTTAAGCCTTCGCGGCTCGTCCGCACCGCGAAAAAGAATTTTCTGACCCGTCGGGCGGTAAACAATTTCGGGCAGCGAGGGTTTGCATTCCCAATCGCCGATATTGCCGAGCCTGTCGATTGCCCAGACGAGCTGCTCAAAAACGCTGTCGCGAAGATATCTCCCGACCTTTCGCAGTACCACGGCGTTTGTGTTCGGGTGATTCATTATACCGTGAATTATTTCCAGACTTACGAACGACGATTTGCAGCTTCCGCGACCGCCGCCCAGAGCGTAGTGAGTATGCCGCTCGTCGCGTATATCGGTATGCACCGAAAAAAACGACGGCGCTATAAGCTCCGAAAGGCGAATTTCGCTAGACAATGTCGTCGATGACCTGCACATTTCTACCCCCGCAGTCTTTTTCTCCAAGCTCGGCGAATTTCGCCAACTGCTCTGCGGCTCTCATTTGCGTTTTTTCGTCCTCGCTGTCCCGCATGAGCCGCGTAAGCAGCTCAAGAATCTCGTTTCTGTCCGCAATCCTGTTATTTCCCATTTTTCCTCCTTTCTGCATTTACGGCAAAAGCGGCTGCTGCTGCACTGCTCACGTCGCAACGCTCGCTTCAAGCGGAGGGGGCGCGGCGCGCGCGTTTTGTGCGGCTTCGCCGCACAAAACGATTTCTTGGGCGGCGAAGCCGCACAAGAAACTTACATTTTGCTTCGCAAAATGTAAGACGCGCGCCGCGCCGTATGTGCAATGACAGCATATACCCAAAGCGGCTGCTGCAGCCTGCGCTGCAACAGCCGCAGGCAGATATGCTCACGCTAACGCTCAGCGCCCGTCCTTTGGAATTTATCCGGCATACATAAACAGCCCGACAATTTGCCGACAGTTTGCTTTTTCTGTTCGGGACATTTTACATCATAGCATACTTTTCACGGACAAGCAAGGACATCACGCCGAACGGCCCGCGCCGAACAAAAGCCTGAAAATCCACGCAAGAGCCTTTGGACTTCTCATAACCACAACCTTCATAATATGTACACTCCCTCGCTGATAATTTCGCGGTCAGCATTTCCGAATCAGAATCAGCCCGATTACAATGAAAATCCCCGCGATAAGAATGAGCAGAAAACGGTAGGAAACGCAGCACAGACACAGCAGCCCAAGAAAAATCAGAATCGCAGCGAACACCGATTTCCCGCAGCTTTTCCTGTTCCTCATTCCGCCTCATCTCCCAAAATAAAAAATCAAGCAGCCGACCAGCCGCTTGATTTATTGTATTCCGTTCTTGTTTTTTTGTTACTTTTTCATCTGCGCGGAAATTTCCTCGTACATTCGCGTATAGCTTCGATAGCGGCTTTCTGATATTTCGCCGTTTACGACAGCCTCACGTACCCCGCAGCCGGTTTCCTTTAAATGTGCACAGTCCGCAAAGCGACACTTCTTCCCCGCAAACTCGCGGAAGCATTCCCTAAGCTCTTCCCTGCCGATGTCCGCGTACCTTCCGATTTCGACGGTCGAAAATCCCGGCGTATCGGCAACATACCCTCCACAGTAAGGATACAGCGTTACCTCGCGGGTCGTGTGCCGACCTCTGCCCAGCTTTTTGCTTATTTCGCCCGTCTGCTTTTCAAGGTCGGGGAAAATGCAATTTATAAGGCTGGATTTCCCAACGCCCGAATTACCGATAAGCGCGGCGGTTTTTCCGCAAAGGTACTCCTTAAGCGGCGCAGTGCCGCTGCCCGTAAGGTTGTCGATGAGAAAACAGCGGAATCCGATTTTTCGGTAAAGCTCCGCCAGCTCCGCGCAGTCCGCAATATCCGTTTTCGTAAAAACGGGGACAGTTTCAATCCCCTTTTCCTCGAAAATCGCTATAAGCTTGTCAATAACATAAGCGTTCGGGGCAGGCTCGCACGCCGAAATAACCAGCGCAGCAACGTCAAGATTTGCAAGCGGCGGGCGTACCAGCACATTTTTTCTCGGGAAAATCTCCTCGATAATCGGTTCGGCGTTATCCTCCGCGCTGAACCGCACGAAATCCCCCGCGCACGGCGAAATGCCGCGGCTTCGGAAAATCCCGCGCGCCTTGCACAAAACCCGTTCGCCGTCCGCTTCAACCTCGTAAAGTCCGCCGACGGCGCGTAAAATTCGTCCGTCCATTATTCCTCGTTTTCAACGGGCAGCTCGCCGATTTGTTCGGGCAGCGTTTCCGCCGCGTCCGTGATTTCGGGAACCACAGGCGCGTCCGTCGCCGCAGGAGCGTCCGTAATCACAGGTATTCCCCCGCCCCAATTGAGATCGTCGGAAGGATTTTCTGCGGGAGCTTCACTCTCCACCGCCTGAGCAGTAAGCAGCTGCTTGAACAGCTTGTTGTTGAAGGTTCCGTTGTCGCTCTTCTTTACGGGGTCGGCTGTAAAGTCAACCTCCATCACAATAAGCGTTCCCGTTGCGCCCGTGTCAAGCGACGTAACGCGGATAGCGTATTCGTGAACGCCGCTTCCCGAAAAGTTCCACTGGATTTTTTCGGTAAGGCTCATATCCTTTATCTCGGTCATATCCTCCTGAAGCGTGCCGTCAACATAATAACGGAACTCAAATTCGCCCGTTGCCTTGTTGCTTACGGTTATGCTGAAGCCCGCTTCCTTAATCGGCTCGCTTCCGTCGCTTACTACAATTTCCACCATCGTGTTCTTTTCAACAAGCGTGGTAGGTTCAATGCTCTGACGGATAACCTTGCCCTCCTCAACCTCGGAGCTTGGCTCGGTAAGAATCGTAAGGAGAATATCATATTCCTCCGCGCGGCTCTTCGCACTGGCAAGAGAGAGATTAACCATATCGGGAACAGCTGTTGCTTCGTTGCTCTTGCCCATACTTACGTAGCAGGTAACGGTCGTTCCCGCCTCGACAAATTCACGCGCCGCAGGACTTGTTTTTATAACGAAATCCTCGGCAACGTCCTCGCTTTCGGTACGCTTGATTTCGTATTTAAGGTCCTGCTTTTTAAGCATCGTAATTACATCGTCGATATGCTTATTTGAATAATCGTCAATTTCAACCAGCTTCGGTCCGTTGCTTACGACAACCTCAACCTCCTGGTTTTTCTTTATGGTACGTCCCGGCATAACCGACTGATCCATAACGACGTTCTTTTCGTATTCCGATGAATACTGCGTAACGGGAATGAAGTTGTAGTCGTTGTATTCGGCGCGAACCTCGTCCCATGTGCGATTCACAAGGGTCGGCATAACGACCTCCTCGCCGCTTGCGCTCTGAATGTCGTCAAAATTCCTCGTAACAACCGTGTGAATAAGCCACGCGGTCATAATAACGAATGCGGTAGCAAGCGCAAAAAGAATAGGCAGCACGGGCGAACGGCGGCGGCGCTCATAATAATCGTCGTCCTCGTCGTAGTAATCATCGTCGTCCTCGTACTCCTCGTCGTCGTCAGGCTCTTCAAGCTGAACCTTTCGTTTTCCCGTCGGGGCAACAGCCTGTTCGGGAGAAACCTTATCAAAATACTTGGTAGAGCCGTCCGTTGAAAAATACTTGTATTCAAAAACAATACTTGGATTTTTCTTGAACTCCTCGATATCCCGAATCATCTCACCTGCGGTCTGATAGCGCTTTGAAGGCTCCTTCTGCATTGCCTTTATGGTAATTTCTTCAAGTCCCTCGGGAATTGACGGATTGATTTCCGTCATACGCTTCGGGGTTGCCTGCATATGCTTCAGCGCGATAGAAACAGGGTTGTCGCCGTCGAACGGCTTCTTTCCCGTAAGCATTTCATAAAGCATAACGCCGACGGAGTAAATATCGCTTTTTTCATCTGTAACCTCGCCGCGCGCCTGTTCGGGGCTTATATAATGAACCGAACCGATAGCCTTTTCAGACATGGTTTTGTCCGTTTCACGGTTAAAGCGTGCGATACCGAAGTCCATCACCTTTATAGTTCCGTCGGACAGCAGCATAACGTTCTGCGACTTGATATCGCGGTGAACGATTCCGCGGTCGTGAGCGTGCTGGAGGGCACGGAGAATCTGGGTTGTAAAATGAATAGCGTCGCGCCATTTAAGCACGCCCTGCCGCTCGATATATTCCGTAAGCGTAATACCGTCTATGTATTCCATAACGATATACTGAAGCTTTTCCGCAAAGCCAACATCGAAAATCTTGACGATATTCGGGTGCGAAAGCAGCGCGATAGCCTTTGATTCGTTGCGGAAGCGGCGCAGAAAATCCTCGCTTGCGGCAAACTCGTTTTTCAGTATCTTTACCGCAACGATTCTGTCCTCCGTGAGATCCTTAGCCTTGTAAATGTCCGCCATTCCGCCGACGCCGATAAGCTCGATAAGCTCGTACCGTCCGTCCAGCTTCTTGCCGATATTTTTATCCATATATTATAGTCCTTTCCGTCATACAACCACAAGTGCAACCGAAACGTTATCTCTGCCGCCGTTTCCGAGGGCATAGTCAATAAGCAGGTCGCAGCCCTTGGAAATCGGGTTGTTTACGATAATTTCCGCAATTTCAGCGTCCTCGCCGTAGGAATGAAGTCCGTCCGAAGAAAAAAGCAGGATATTGCCTTCCTCAAGGTCAATTTCAAAATAGTCGGGAGTAATGCTTCTCTCCGCTCCGACAGCGCGGGTAATGCGGTTGCGGTCGGGGTGAAAACGGCTTTCCTCCTCGGTTATTTCTCCGCGTTCAACGAGCCTTCTGACGTAGGTATGGTCCTTTGTAATCTGCTGAATACCTTCGTCGAAAATGAAATAAGCTCTGCTGTCGCCGACGTTGATTATATACGCGCGGTTATTGTAGACAATACCCGCAACGCAGGTCGTGCCCATTCCGCGCTTGTCCTCTTCGCGCGAAGCGCGGTCGTAGACAAGGCTGTTCGCCGCCGTAACCGAAGTAATAAGAAGATTGCGTATGTAATTTCTGCTGATATTGCTGCGAAAGCCCTTGCGGAGTCTGTCGCACATAAAATCTATCGTCATCTGGCTGGCAACGCTTCCCGCGTTTTCGCCGCCCATACCGTCGCAGAGGATAATTGCCGCAGCGCCGTCCTCAAGCGAATCTGTCCATACTCTGTCCTGGTTTTCGGAACGCACCAGTCCGACATCGGTTTTAGAAAAGCATTTCATTGCTCATAATTCCTTTCCTAGCGGTAGGCTTACGACAGCTCGCGGCTGCCCGTTTTTTTATTATACACTATTTCCTTCTGAAAATCAAGGGCTAAACACATTATTCCCGATATTTCCGTATTTTGCCGTCATATGTTATCCCGCCGAAGCTGTCCGCAGGCGGCGCTTATATCCGCTCCGAGGGTACGGCGCACGGTAGCGTTAAGACCGCCCTGTTCAAGGGCGTTGCGGAAGCTTTTGACGTTCGGGCTTTTTTTGTAGGGACCTTCCTTAATCTCGTTGACGGGAATAAGGTTGACATGACAGGGCGAAAGCGGCTTTAAAAGCCGTATAAGCTCGTCGGCGGTCCGGCGGTTGTCGTTCACCCCCGCAATAAGCGCAAACTCGAAGCTGATTCGCCGTCCGGTTTTGTCGAAATAGTTCTTGCAGGCGGAAATCAGCTCGTCAACGCCGTAGCGCTTGTTTACCGGCATTATCGCGCTGCGCTTTTCGTCGGTGGGAGCGTGAAGCGAAACCGAAAGCGTCAGTCCAAGGCGCAGCTCCGCAAGCTCGTTGATTTTTTCGACAAGTCCGCAGGTGGAAAGCGAAACGTGCCGCAGACTCATTCCGCGCCCCGCCTCGTCGGAAAGAATCGAGAGAAATTTCATAACGTTGGTGAAATTATCAAGCGGTTCGCCGATTCCCATAAGCACAAGGCTCTCGACGGGTCTGCCGCTGTCGCGCTCGGTTTCGTAGATTTGCAGGAGCATTTCCGACGGCTCAAGATTTCGCACAAAGCCCGCTTTTGTCGAAGCGCAGAAGCTGCACCCCATTTTGCAGCCGACCTGCGTGGAAATGCAAAGACTGTTTCCGTGACGGTATTTCATAAGCACCGTTTCAACTCGTTCGCCGTCGGGCAGCTCGTAGAGATATTTCACGGTATCGTCGATTGCGGAAACAAGACGTTTTTTAACGCGCAGCCGCTTGATTTCAAATTTCCCGCCAAGCCGCTCAATAAGCGCGGCGGGGAGGTTGGTGCATTCGGAAAAATCCGTTACTTTTCGTTTGTGAAGCCACTCGTAAAGCTGTTTTGCGCGAAATTTCTTCTCACCCATAGCAAGGATTTCGCCTTCAAGCTCCTGCGGCTTCATTGCAAGTATGTCAAGCTTCATAAATTATCCGTTTCTTTTCAATGCGGCTGCAAAAAAACCGTCGCCGCCCGTTGTTTCGGGAAAAAAGCTGCGGTAAAAGCCGCCGTCGTCGTTAATTCCGATTTTTATTTCGTCGGGCGAGAAGTCAGGATTGTTTTCAAGGAATTTTTTCACAACCTCCTCGTTCTCTGCCTCGTTAAGCGTGCAGGTCGAGTAAACAAGCCGTCCGCCGCGCTTCACGTAGCGCTTCGCCGTTTCGAGAATTTCCGTTTGAATCGGCGGAAGCGTCATTATTTCCGCTTTCTGCTTGTATTTGATTTCGGGCTTTCTTCGGATTACGCCAAGTCCCGAACACACCACGTCGCACAGCACCCTGTCCGCCTGCGGGATTTCGCTGTTGAATACCGAAGCGTCGTTCTGCTGCGCGGAGATTATCGAAATTCCCAGCCGTTTTGCGCCGCTTTTTATCAGCGGCAGCTTGTTCCCGTGAAGGTCGAAGCTGAGAAGCCGACCCTCGTTGTTCATATACTGCGCTGCCGTAAAGCTTTTTCCGCCGGGCGCCGCGCACATATCCAGCACCGTTTCCCCCGGCTGCGCGCCCAGTATTTTACAGCAAAGCTGGGAGGAAATATCCTGAACGTGAAAAAGTCCGCGCCAGTACGCCGAGCAGCAATCGGGACTGCCCTTCATAAGCTCAACGCAGTCGGGAAGCAGCTCGCTGCGCTTAGCCTTTATCCCGTCCTCGGCAAGCGCCGAAATAAGCTCGTCTGCGCCGCATTTCAGCGTATTTACCCGCACAAACAGCGGCGGACGACCCAGCGAGGACTCCAGCAAGCCGAGCGTGCGTTCCTCGCCGAAGCGGTTTCGCCACATTTTTACAATCCATTTCGGACAGGAATATTCCACGGAAAGCCGCGCGTCGCCGCTTAAATCGCCGTAGTCGATTTTGCAGCCGTCGCGGATAAAACCGCGCAGTATTGCATTTATAAAGCCCTTCTGACGCGCCGAAGCAAGCGAAACCGTTTCGTTTACAGCCGCGCTTTCAGGCACGGAATCCATATAAATAAGCTGGTAAAGCCCCATTCTGAGCAGGCTTACCGCCGATTTTTCAAGGCTGTCAAATTCCTTGGAGGAATACGCGCGGATAATGTAGTCAAGCGTCATTCTCCGTTCAAGAATCCCGTAAAAAAGCGCAGCCGAAAAGCTTTTGTCGCGCTCTCCGAGGTCGTATTGTTCAAAAGCGGAATCAAGCGCGATTTTTGAATATGCGCCGCCTTCCTCCATCTTTAACAGCAGTTCAGCAACAATTTTTCTTGCGTTCATCAATCTCTCCGTCTGTTTACGCGCACAATAAGGCGAATAAGCTGCATCATCGAAACGAGAAGCGAAGCGACATACGTCATTGCAGCCGCCGTCAGCGTTTTGCGCGCGCCCGTCAGCTCCTCGCCGTAAAGAAGTCCCATTCCCCGCAGCGTATCCATAGCGCGGCTGCTCGCATTGAACTCAACGGGAAGCGTTATAAGCTGAAACAGCACGACAACCGCGTAGAAAACTATCGCTATTTCCGCCATGAAAAACGAGCCGATTGCGCTTCCTATAATGAAAATCCACAGCCAAGCCGAGGAGCATACCGAAACAATAGGCGCCATGGTATTGCGCGCCTTAATCGGACCGTAACCCTTTGCGTATTGTATCGCATGACCGCATTCGTGCGCGGCAACGCCGATTGCACCGACAGACGTGCTGCCGTAAACCGTGTCGGAAAGCGCAATGATGTTGTTTTTCGGGTCGTAGTGGTCGGTGAGATTTCCCGAACAGCGCACAACCTGAACGCTGTACAGACCGTTCGCGTCGAGAATCTGCCGTGCCGCGTCACAGGCGGGTATCCTCCCCGACGTCGTAACCCTGTTGTATTTTGCAAAGGTGGATTTTACCTTTGCGCTTGCAAACGCCGCGAAAATAAGAGTCGCAATAACTCCGACCACAATTATCGGCTGCTCATACATAATCATATAAATAATATCCATTGCTTTACCTTTCCAGTATCAGTGGCTTATTCTCCAAAAACCGTGCCCTTTTCAACCTTTTTTCCGCGAAGATAATCCGCCGCGCTCATTCGCTTGCCGCCCTCGGGCTGCAATTCCGAAATCCGTACTGCGCCGCCGTCCCCGCAGGCAATTGCAAGCGCGTCGTCAACGGCTGTTCCTGCTGGCAGGTCGGTTTTAAGGTCGGTTTTTTCCGCGAAGAAGATTTTAACGCGCTTACCTCCGAGAGTTGTAAACGCACAAGGACTTGCGGACATACCCCTTATAAAATTATATACCGCGCCCGCGGATTTATGAAAATCAATACGGCACATTTCCTTAGAAATCATAGAAGCGTAGCAGGTTTCGCCGTTCTGCGGCTCGCGTACCGCCGTACCGTTTTCCAGCTGCTCAAGCGCGCGTAAAAGGAGCGGAGCGCCGATTTCGCAAAGACTGTCGTGAAGCTGCGAAGCCGTCATTCTCTCGTCGATTTCAACCTCTTCCTTAAGAATCATATCGCCCGTGTCAAGCCCCTCAGCCATATACATAATGGTAACGCCGCTCTTTTTCTCGCCGTTGATTATGCAGTGCTGAATCGGAGCGGCACCGCGATACATCGGCAGCAGCGAAGCGTGAACGTTTATACAGCCGTACCTCGGCAAATCAAGAATTTCCTTTGGTAAAATCTGTCCGTACGCCGCAACGACAATGCAGTCGGGGTTAAGCTCCCGCAGCGCCTCAAGACTTTTTTCCGCGTCCTCGCCCTTTCGCAGAGAAAGAGGCTGAAAAACAGGGATATTCAAGCCGACCGCGCACTCCTTGACGGGCGTGAACATAAGCTTCTGACCGCGGTTCTTCGGCTTGTCGGGCTGGGTAAAAACGCCGCGCACGCTATGCTCCGATTCCGAGAGCGCTTTAAGGCAGGGAACGGCAAAATCGGGAGTTCCCATAAAAACAACGTTCATCTTATTCCTCTCCTTCAGCCATCTCGTCGGCAACATCGACAAAGAGAACACCGTTGAGGTGGTCGATTTCGTGGCAGAAAGCGCGCGCAAGCAGGTCGGAGGCTTCGTATTTAACTTCCTTGCCGTAGCGGTTCATCGCAGTGACCTTTACCTTTGCCGGACGAACCACATAGCCCCACTCTCCCGGAACGGAAAGACAGCCCTCTTTCTCGCGCTGCTTGCCTCTCATCGAGGTAATGACGGGATTTATAAGCTCAATCGGACCTTCGCCGATATCGACAACGCACACGCGGCGGAGAATACCCACCTGCGGCGCGGCAAGTCCAACTCCGTCGGCATTTTTCATAGTTTCGTACATATCGTCAAGCAGAACCCAGAGCTTGTCGTCAAAAGCCGTAACCTCGCGGCACTTCTTGCGGAGAACGTCCTCTCCGAATTTAACAATGTTTCTTAAAGCCATTTTCTTTTCCTTTCATATTGGTTATGTTATCTCGCCGTTGAAATCGGCGTAAAAGCTTACTCCCTTAAACTCCTCACGGCGGTACGCTTCGCGCATAACCGTGCGGAGCACTTCCCGAAACGCAGGACTTCTTCGGCATTTTATAACAATTTTTCTTCGGTAAATCCCGCCGATTTTCCCGCTGTCGGTCGGTCCGAGCAAAATTATCGGTATATCCCGCCGCGCGTCAGCCGCGCCCTTTATCATTTCAAAGAACAGCTCCGAAGCTTTTCCGACGGCATTTTCAAACCGCGACGAAAAAACAGTCAGACATATATCGCAGAACGGCGGAAAAATGAGCGACCGCCGTACGGCTATTTCCTGCTCGTAGAATTCCTTGTAGTCCTGCTTCGCCGCCAGCGTAAGCACGTAATGGTCGGGCGAAAAGGTCTGTATACAAGCCCGCCCCTTTTTTGCGCCGCGCCCCGAGCGCCCCACGACCTGCGTAATAAGCGAAAAGGTTTTCTCGTAGCCGAGATAATCCCCCGCGTAAAGCGAACGGTCAATCAGCAGAACTCCAACCAACGTGACGTTTTCAAAATCAAGTCCCTTCGCAATCATCTGCGTGCCTATCATAATGTCGTATTCATTGTTTCCGAACTCGGCAAACCGTTTTTCATAGGAGAATTTGGACATTGTTGTATCTGCGTCCATTCTCAGCACTCTTGCCTGCGGAAAATACTCCTTGATTTCGTCCTCGATACGCTGCGTGCCCGTTCCGCTTTGGTAAATATAGCGGCTTCCGCACTTGTCGCACACCTTCGGCATTTCTCGGTGGAAGCCGCATATATGGCAAATTGCGCTTTCGTTCGTGCGGTGGTAGGTCAGCGGAACAGCACAATTCGGACATTCTATCACCGCCCCGCAGTTTATACAATTTGCGTAGGTGTGGTAGCCGCGCCTGTTCAGAAGCAGCATTGACTGTTCCCCGCGTTCAAGGTTAAGCTTCAGCTCCTCCAGCAGCTCCTCGCTGAAATTGCTGCGGTTTCCGTTTTCCGCCTCAACCCGCATATCAATCATTCGCACCTCCGGCAGCTCCGTGGCGTTGTAGCGCTCCTCCATTTCAAAAAGGCTGTACCGCCCGCTCAGCGCGTAATTATAGCTCTCGAACGAGGGAGTTGCCGAGGCAAGCAGCAGAAGCGCGTTATGCCTCATACAGCGCAGCTTTGCGACTTCACGCGCATGATAGCGCGGCGACATCTCCGATTTGTAGGTATGCTCGTCCTCCTCGTCAATTACGATGATTCCGATATTCTCCACGGGCGCGAACACCGCGCTGCGGGTTCCGATTACAATTTTCGCCTCGCCGCGCGCAATCCGCTTGAATTCGTCCGCGCGCTGTCCAAGCGAAAGGCTGCTGTGAATTATCGCAACGGTGTTCCCGAAAAGGCTCTGAAACTTGCCGACCGTCTGCGGCGTAAGCGAAATTTCGGGAATAAGCAAAATCGCCGTTTTTCCCTTGTCGGTTGCCGCTTCGATAAGCTTTATGAAAACCGAGGTCTTGCCGCTGCCCGTAACTCCCCGCAGCAGCGCGCATTTTGCCTCGCCGCTGTCCATCAGCTTTTTCAAGCCGTCGTAGGTGCGCTGCTGAAGCGGCGAAAAACGCAGGTCGGAAAGCTTCTGCGTAATTTCCGCGTTCTGCGAAACAGCCCGCGACCCCTCCGTTTCCGCAATTTCAACCAGCCCCTTTTGCTCAAGATTTTTCACAACCGAGGCGGTGATATTGCACAAATAGCAAAGTTCCTTTATGCTCGCGGCTCCGACCTCCGTGAGCGTTTCAAGCGTTTTTTTCTGTTTCGGGGAAAGTCGGAGTTTTTCCGTATCCGCACCTGTCGGGTAGACCGTCCGTTCCGTTTCGTCGCCGATTCTTCGCCGCGAAAGCTCTTTTTTTATAAGTATCCCCTTGTCGGTAAGAGAAGCGGTAATTCGCCGGTTTTCGGGCTTTATCAGCAGCGCGGAGCGTTCCTTTTCACTGTCTGTCGCGTAGTATTCGCTCATAAGCGCCTGCTCGGCGGCGGCAAGCGGAATATCCGGAGGCGTTTCCGCAAGAGCATACTCCTCCGTAACAAACAGCGAAAGCCCTGCGGGCAGCATCGTTCTCACCGCGTCATAGTAAGTGCAGAACGTCGTTTCGCGAAGTCTGCGTGCAAGGTCAAGCAGCTCGCCGCTGAGAAAGATTCCGTCCTCGGCGGCAGCGTAAAGCTCCTTGAGCGGCGCGTCATACTCCCGCTCTTCAACCCCGAAAACCACTCCCGCACGCTTGCGGTTTCCGCGACCGAACGGTACAATCACCCGCGCGCCCGCACGTGTTTTCTCTGTCAGGTAATCCGGCACAAGGTAATCGAACAGCTCGTCGAACGAAGCCGCCGTTTTTTCAACCGCAACTGCGGCAACAAGCCCTCTCACTGCGCAAGAAGTCTTGCAAGCGTCGCCTTTTTTCGAGCAGTGCGGCTCTTTTCAGCCGAAACCACCGCCAGAAAATCCTCGACAGCCTCCGAAAGCTCGCCGTTGACGATGAGATAATCGTAGTTTTCGGCGTATGTAAGCTCCTTTTTTGCAGCCTCAATACGGCGCGCAATCGTTTCCTCGTCTTCCGTGCCGCGCTTGTGCAAACGCCTGTCAAGCTCCTCAAAGGACGGCGGAAGAATGAAAATCATTGTGCAGTCGGGGAAAATCCGCTTGACGTTCGCCGCTCCCTCAACCTCGATTTTCAGAATTACGTCCTTCCCTGCCGCAAGCATATCCTCGACCGCCTTTTTAGGCGTTCCGTAGTAGTTGCCGCAATACTCCGTATATTCAAGCAGCTCGGCGTTTTTTATCATTTCCTCGAACTGACCGCGCGTTCTGAAATGGTAGCTTACGCCGTCCGTTTCACCGGGGCGCATAGCCCGCGAGGTCGCCGAAACAGAGTAAAAAAGATTTTCGTTCGCTTTAAGAGCCTCCGCAAGAATTGTATCCTTTCCGCAGCCCGCAGGCGCAGATACCACAATAAGTATACCCTTATCCATTTTTTTCAGTTCCTTTCGATTTATCCGCGCACACCGTGTCCGGCTCCTTCGCCGACAGCACAACGTGTCCGCTGTCCATAACAATTACGGTTTTTGTGCGCTTTCCGCAGGTCGCGTCAATTGCGGTAAACTTATCCTTTGCCGCAGAAACAAGCCGCTTAGCCGGCGCGGAATCCGCGTTTATGACTGCGACGATTCGTTCGCTGTTCACGCGGTTGCCGTAACCGACTTCAATTAGCTCCATTCGTCACACTTCCTTTTTTGAATATTCGCTTCTATTATACCATTTATTATAGGCAAAATCAAGGTTTACAGCAATTTTTCCCAAAATTTACAGGCAAATTTCACGTTTCAAAAGCCCGTTTTTAGTGCATTACGCCGAAAAATATCCCGACAAACGGACAACCCGTTTTGCAAGCATTGATTTTCGCGCTTTTTTGTAGTATAATAAAACAGATTATTCAGACGTTGAGAAAGGAACTGTCAGATGACGATTTACATTATTCTGTTTGTACTCGCGGTAGGGCTTGGACTTGCCATGCTCGGCAAAAATCCTACTTCCCTCAAAAAAACCATCTATCTTGCGATAATGTTCGTATTGCTTTATTTCACATCGGTGCTGCGATACGGAATGGGCAACGACTATTTCAGCTATATCCGAATTTTTAACGAAATCTCCGCTTCCGACTGGAGCATTGTTTTCAGCGGAAAATACGAGCCGCTGTACGCGCTCATTACCAAGCTTATCGCTTCATTTACGCAGAATCCGGAAGTGATGTACGCGATATTTGCAGCGCTGATTCTGATTCCCGTCGCGTTTGCGATAAAGAAATACAGTGATAACGTCTGGCTCTCGGTGACAGTTTATCTTTGCTTCACGTTTTTCTACACCTCGCTCAGCTTTATCCGTCAGAGCCTTGCGGTTTCGGTAATTATCCTCGCTTACGGCTTTATGAAAAAGCGCAGAATCGTTCCCGTGCTTATTCTCGGCGTAGTCGCGGTTATGATTCACTACACGGCGGCGGTGTTTATTCCGTTCTACCTGCTTACGCTCATCAAGCCAACAAAGAAATACCTGATTATTTACGGCTCGGTTTCGCTCGGAACGCTGGCAGCCTGCCTTATTATGAAGGCAGCGGGTGCAAATCCGCTTAACCTTGCCGCGCAGCTCGTTTCCGCCGTTCTGGGAAAGGACTACACGGGTTATATCGGCACAATCTGGTTCGATACGGGCTTCGGCGCGGAATATCTGATTATGCCCGCTGTTCTGCTCGCTTTTGTTATGATTTCGTACTTCTGCGGCTGGCGGGAACGCCCCGAAGCGGATATGCTGCTTCAGGCAACGCTGCTTAATGCCTCGGTGTGGAGCTTTATCGTGTACGCTTTTATCGTGGAACGCTTCTCGATGTTCATTTTCATTTTCTCAATTTTCACCGTTCCCTCGATAACAAGCTATTTCACCGAAAAAGCGGCGCTGGCTGAGAAAAAAGAGGTTCCCGACAAAAAAATGCCCGGCTATTCCAAGAAAAAAGCCGAGGATAAAAAGGATAATGCGTTTCTCATAACCGTCTGCGTAACAGTCGGAATGTTCGTGTACGACTGCTTCGGTTTTATTCTCAATTTCCACGGAGTCGTGCCGTATATGACGCTTTATCCCGAAGCGCAGGACGCTATCGACGGGTATGATACTCCCGAAGAAAATATTGAAGCGATGTATACAAACGCGGATCTGTACACCTATCTTGTTCAGCTGAAAAATGCGGACTGCGGCTACGCAATCGTCTTTACGACAAGCGACTGCGCGGGATTTACTCCTGCCATTCTCCGTGCTGCCGACTACGCCGGAACGGGACTTCGCGGACAGTATGAAAAGCCGTATGACGCTTATCAGGAAATTAACGCTGAGGGCGTAACGGTTGAAAGAACCGACGGAACCGCGCTTGTGACGGATTCCTACGGAAATATTGCCAAAGTGCCCGAGGGCGCGTTAGGCTTCGTGCTGTTCGACGAAAACAACACTATATTTGACGGAAACGTCTACTATGTCAACGAGGTAAAGCGAAACGCGGCTAAGATGGAAATAGCATATGTCAGCGAAGCTGCGGAAGAAGAATAAGCCGCACGAAAGCCGAGCTTAAAATAAAACCCGCTATGTCCCCGCAAAGCGCTGCGGGGAGCGCATAGCGGGTCTTTTTTACCTTTGTGGCGGCAAAATAGACGGATATGGTGTAGAACGTGGTTTCGCTGCTGCCAAGAATTACCGAAGCGACCAGACCTGCGAAGCTGTCCGCACCGTTCTCGGCGAGAAGCTGCTCAAAAAGAGCGATGGAGCCGCTTCCCGAAAAAGGACGAAGCAGAAACAGCGGGGCGCATTCGGGAGGAAAACCGACAGCTGTAAAAAGCGGCTCAAGCAGCGACGAAAGCAATTCCATTCCTCCGGACGCGCGAAAAACAGCGATGGTCACCACAAGGCAGAACAGCGCGGGAAAAATATCCGGAACAGTTTTAAGACCCTCGGTAACGCCCGCGGTAAATTCACCGAAAACGTCCACCCTCTTAGCTAAGCCGTATACAAGTACAAGCGCAAAGAAAACGGGAATAACAAAGTCGGTAAAGCTCATTTTCCCCTCCGTTTTTCGCTGATTCTGCCAAACAGGTGCGCTGAAAGAAGCGCGGCTGACAGCGACAGAGCCGAAACTATCCATACGCACGGAAGTATCGCCATCGGGTCGGCTGAGCCGTTTTTGAGCCGAAGAGCGGCGACGGTTGTTGGGATTATTTGCAGACTTGCGGTGTTCATGACCGTGAAAATTATCATACTATGGCTTGCACGGTCGGAACCGAGCTTTTCCTCGGCTTCAATTTCGCGCATTGCCGCAATCCCGAAAGGGGTGGACGCGTTTCCGAGTCCGAGCAGATTTGCGGTAAGGTTGAGGGTTATAAGCTGCATTGCCGCACCGCCCTTTTTCAAGCCGCGAAAAAGCCTGCAAAGAACGGGCGAAAAAAGACGGGAGAGCAGCTCGGTTATTCCTGCCGCCTGCGCAACTCTCATAAGTCCGCTCCACAGGCAGATTATTCCGACAAGTGAAATTGCCAGTTCCACCGCGCCGCCGCATTCGCTCAGAAAAGCTTCTGAAACCGCGTTCATTTTCCCGCCGATTATGCCGAAAAATACCGACAGCACCAGCATTGCCGTCATCACCCACTTCATCATAAAAAAACCTCCCGTTACACTTGTTTTTACAAGTGTATGCGGGAAGGTCCGGGGAAATGATAGCGGCAAGGGCGCGTAAAAACCGGTTTTTCCAACACAACAAAACCCGCCCTCGGCTAATCGAAGGCGGGTTGAATTTCTTTGGTGCTTACGCGCTTACATCAAGAACTGTTCCGCGTCCGTCAGCGGAAGGGATAACGGTTTCCAGACTGTCGAGAAGCTTCATACTCGAAGCCTCCTGTGAATCCATGACGTTTTTGAGCATTCCCGTTGAAACCTGCGACTGAACATTATACTGCGCCATATTCATAGAAAGCTGCGCTATATATCCCGTAATACCGTCCATGAAAACACCTCCACAATTAACTTTACCTTATTATAACACTCAGGCGGCCGTGTTTCAAGTAATAAATTGCACAAAAAACAAAAATTTTTTCATAAATTCTGCTGAAAGCTGACGATTGACGATAAAACGATTTCACGCTATAATATTAACGGTATTGTAATATTTGTGAAAGGTGAAAACAAAAATGGAAATGATATTGCTTGCGGCGGTCTGCTACACAATATGCGGACTTTCGGACAAATATGCGGTTTCGACGGCGAAGCTCACAGGGCTTCAGATTACGTTTCTGATGGCGGGCGCAACCGCAGTATTTATGGCGGTAATGATGCCGTTTATGAACATTCCCTTTTCGGGATTTTCGTGGCAGCTGGCTGCTGCGGTGGTGCTGATTGCGCTGAACAAGCTGCTGGAATTTGTGCTGAGCGCAAAGGTTTTGGAGGAAATGAGCGCATTCGAGCTTAAAGCGTGGGTGGGAACGGTTGTTTTTATCTCCTACTTTGCGGATTTTCTGATTGACGGCGCGGAAATTTCGGTTATAGGACTGGTATTTATCGCAATTATGGCGGTAGGCTTATTCCTGATTGCCAGAAGCAACAAGCAGCAGATACACTACGGAAAAATAGTTGTGCCGCTCATTTTTTACATAATCGACCGCTTCGGGTACGGGCTTACAATGCGCTACGCGGAGCCTTACGGCAACAGCTCGCAGATACTTTTCTTTGCGCTTATTCTGCTTGCGGTGGTGCTTATTCCGTTTGTATCGCTTCCGAAGCTGCTGCGTGAGAAGCCAAAGGGCGTGCTTGTCGTTTCGCTGACGAAGATACCCAACGCGGTGGGACTTTTCGCAGAAAACGCCGCGATTGCGGTAAGCCTTACGGGAAGCGCAATGATTATGCCGATTGTGCTTATCGCACTGTTTTTCATAGGCGTAATCCGCAAGGAATACTGCACGAAGCTCAATCTGATTGGCGCGGTTATTTCAATTGTCGGTATTGTAGGGTTTCAGCTCCTTAAATAGTCGCGGATTTATCCCCGACGAAGCTGCTCAAAGCTCTCTTAAAGCAGACTGAACCGCCTTTCGCATTGTTACTGCCAAAGGCGGTTTTTAATTGTTTTTCAATTTTCAGCCAACGCCGGCTCCGCCGCCCGCTTCTCACACTCCGCCGATAACGGCGCTGCGAATTTCACCGCTCGCGGCATAACCTCGCAGACAAAATGCGGCGCGTCAATAAGCTCGCCGTCCACGCACACCTTAAACCCCGCAGGCGCGTTTACCTCAAGCCTTTTGCAGCGGCGATACACGAACACGTCCGCAAAACGCGGATTGTCAAGATGCTTCCCGTTCGTGTACGAGCCTAGTATCTGAACAAACCTGAGCCGCGATACGGGGCGCGCAAGGCAAATCTCCATAAGTCCATCGTCGTTCAGAGAACGCGGCGCACACTGAAACGCACCGCCGACATATTTTCCGTTCGCGGCGGTACAAAGCAAAAAATCCCCGTCGGGATTCAGCAGCTCACCGTCCGCGTAAATTTCGGCTCTGTTCTTCATTGCAAACAGCACCGCCGAAAATACGCCCGTGTTATAAGCGTTCTTCCCGCCAATCAGCGCCTTTCTGCGCACCTTCTCCATAGTCGCGGCAACGTGCGTGTCAAACCCAAAGTTCACTACGTTGATTGAATATGTATCGTTTATCTTTATCACGTCTATCGGATGCGCAGGAGCTTCCGCAAGCGCACGCACATCGCTGAAATTGTCAGCGCCGCCATAATATTTCACAAAATCATTCCCGCTTCCGCACGGACAGCAGCTAAGCTCCGCGTGCTCAAAGCCGATTACCCCCGCCGCAGTTTCACTCAGCGTTCCGTCGCCGCCGCAGGCGTAAAATCTCACAGGCTCGCTGTGCTCGGAACAGTACTTGCGCACAAACCTTGTCGCGTCGCGCGGTTCCTTTGTAACGTAAACCTGAAAATCAATATCCGTGCCGCGCAGCCGCTCTGTAAGCTCATTGCGCATCGAAGCCTTTCCCGCAGCAGGATTGAATATGAAAATGTGTTTCAAAAAATCGCCCCGTTCTTCATCAGATATTATTACAATTATAGCAGAAATATGTCGGGTAGTCAACTTATTTTGTCGTTTTTTAACAATATGGCTTCGGGGCTTTTAAAAATCAAAAAAAATTCTGAAAATTTCGCTTTTTCTATTAACATTTGGCAATTATTGTGTTATAATATAGTTTAGGCAGGTTGACCCCAGCCACGTTAATGCGCGTCAGAAATCTTGTTGAAGAACGTGCAGCCGACAGCCCGCTTTTGCGCAAAAGAAAAGGAAGTATTTATGAACGAAAAGAAAAAAGTCAGATATATTTCGGTCAGCGACGAGGCTTATTCTGAGGAATCCTCACGTAAAAGACCACAAAGCCATCTCCATAAGCCTACTCCGCTCCAGAGAGTCGGAAAGTGCTTCGCCGCCCTCGGTACAACCATTCTTTGTCTGGTGCTTATCCTTGTTATAACGCTTTGTATCGTCGCAACCGCCCTTACCGTCTATGTTATGCAGTTCGCCGAAAGCAGCTTCGACGTTGACTTAACCGATGTAGAGCTGTCTTACTCCAGCTTTATCTATGCCAGCGACGCAAACGGTCAGGACGTACTCATAAAACAAATAAGCGGCGATGAAAGCCGTATCTGGGTCGATATTGAGGATATCCCTCAGCATATGCTTGACGCAGTTGTGGCAGTCGAGGACGAGCGCTTCTTTGAGCATGACGGCGTTGACTGGAAAAGAACCCTCTCCGTTACCGTAAAGGCAGCCTTTTCGGGCGGAACTGCGGGCGGTTCAACCATAACTCAGCAGCTCGTCCGTGATATAACTCAGGACAAGGAAACAACCATCGGACGTAAGCTACGAGAGATTTTCCGCGCCCTGTCCCTCGAAAACAAGTACACAAAATACGATATTCTCGAAAGCTATCTGAATCGTATCGGCTTCGGCGGCTCCGCCTACGGTATAGGCTCGGCGGCTTATTACTATTTCGGCAAGGAGGTCGGAGAGCTTACCATCGCCGAATCAGCTATCCTTGCGGGCGTAATCCGCTCCCCTACCGGATATAACCCGTACTTCTATCCCCACAATACCCGCGTCCGTCAGGAGTACGCACTGGCTCATATGTATGATTCGGGCTATATTTCTACAAAGGAATACGAGGACGCACTCAACGAGCAGGTTCGCTTCCGCAATCCTATAAGCGGCGATTATTTCGGCTATGTTGACGAACGCTACGACGAGTACTACGGAACCTACGAAAACGAGGACGAGGATCTCTACTACGAGGACGTTCCGTGGGAAGAGCTTCTCGGCGAAGGCTCAGCGCTTGCGTACAAGTGGAACGGCAGCTACACCGTAACCCAGAACTGGTACGTTGACGCGGCAATCAACCAGATTGTCACGGATATGGCAGAGCTGTACGACATTGATTTCAACGCAGCATGGGACAAGTTCTGCAGCGGCGGATATACAGCCTACCTTAATATGGATATCGAAATGCAGGATATGCTCTCGAAAAAATTCGAGGATCCCTATACCTGCCTCACCTCCTATGACGAATCGCTCCCCTCCGACAGCAAAAATCTCCTGCAAGGCGCGTTTGTTATAATGGACTACCGCGGAAACGTTAAAGCGATAGCGGGCGGAATCGGTGAAAAGCCGGGCAACAACTGCTTTAACCGCGCAACTCAGGCGGTGAGCGCTATCGGTTCGACAATCAAGCCGATAGGAAACTACTCTCTTGCGGTTGATATGAACCTAATTACCTATTCGACATTTATGAAGGACTCTTCCGGACGTATCCACGCAGACTATGCGGGAAGCGACGTTCACGCGGCAACCTCCGGATATGACGAGGAAACCGAAACCGTGCGCTGGCCGCATAACTACGAGGACCTTGGCTTCGGTACAGGCAACTACTACCCCGCTTGGTACGCGGTTCAGAAATCGACTAACACCATTGCCGCAAGGGTAATGCAAAAGGTCGGCGTAACCAACGCATTCAACCACCTTGTAAATAAGCTGGGCTTCACTCACCTCGACAGCGTAAACGACGTTGCGTATTCTCCGCTTGCACTCGGCGCGCTTACTAACGGCGCGACCCTTACCGAGCTTACTGCCGCTTATCAGGTTATCGGCAATGGCGGAATGTATTACAAGCCGTATTACTACTCGAAGGTTATCGACAGCAGCGGACGCGTTGTGCTTGAGCAGGATACTGTCGGAAAACGCGCCATAGGCGAGGACAGCGCCTGGATAACCAACCGTATGATGCTGAAGGTTATTCAGGACGAGTACGGAACGGGTAAGCACGCAAAGCTTGACAACGTTGAGGTAATCGGAAAAACAGGTACGGCAAACGACTGGTCGAACCTTCTTTTTGCGGGACTTACGCCGAAATATGTTGCCTGCTATCGAATTGCTTATGACGACAACCACGCGCTGGATAAATCGGCAAGCGGCTACCGCACTCTTGCAAAGGTTTGGCACGATGTTATGGCGGACGTATTTGACGGAGAAACCGAGCTTAGCTTTACCCCCGACAGCTCCACGCTGGTTCTGAACTACTGCAACGAAACGGGACTTCTCGCCACGTCAAAATGCCCCTCTACGACAGTCGGCTATTATCGTCAGTCGAACATTCCCGAAAGCTGCGATTCAAAGCATGACGGAACATACTGGGCAGAGCATGACGAGGAAGAAACACCGCTTTTTGAGTAAAAACAACGCTGAATAATGAAAAGGGGCGGGATAAACCGCCCTTTTTTCTGAAATAACTTTGGTCAAAAATCTTTTGGACAAAAACCTTTTGGAGTACATTTATGACATTTAATCTTACTGCCCCGTGTCACTTCGGGCTTGAAAAAACGTTATCATTTGAAATCCGCCGAGCGGGCGGAGAGAACATAACTGCGTCGGACGGGCGGGTAGACTTTACGGGCGACGAAAGCGTCATTGCCAAAGCGAACATAACCTGCTCGGTTGCGGAGCGGATAGGGATAGTTCTAGCCTGCTTTGAAGCGAAAACCTTTGACGATATTTTTTACCGGCTGCGCGAAATACCTATTGAGGAATACGCGGGAAAAAATGATAAGCTACACATTGTTAAAGGGCACTCCCTAAACTCTGCGCTTACTAGCATACCCGCAATTCAGCGCACTATGAAAAAAGCGTTCGTGCTGCGTATGCAGGACAAATACAGATTAAGAACGCTTCCCGAAACGGGCGCGGTTCTGCCGATACATTTTCTGCTGATGAAAAACAAGATGACGGTCACGCTTGACACATCGGGTGTGGGTCTGCACAAGCGGGGCTACCGCTCCCGTTCAAACGCCGCGCCGATAAAGGAAACGCTTGCAGCGGGGTTGGTTGACCTTGCGCACGTCCGCGAACGTGATATTGTGGTTGACCCTTTTTGCGGGAGCGGCACGATACTTATCGAAGCGGCGCTTAAGGCGGCTAACATTGCGCCGGGGCTGAACAGAAGCTTTGCGGCGACAGAATGGGGCTTTACCGACAAAAGGGTATGGGAAAGGACGTTTGACGAAGCACGGGAAGCGATAAAAAAGGAGTGTGGGTTTCGTGCATTCGGTTATGACATAGACAAAGAGGCGGTAACGCTCACCCGCGACAATGCGTGGAAAGCCGGCGTCGACAAATTCATAACAGTTGAGCAGTGTGCGGTGCGCGATTTCAGAAGTCCCGTTTCCAAAGCGAAAATAATCACCAACCCGCCGTATGCGGAAAGAATGGGAGAAACCTCCGAAGCGCACGAAATTTATCGTACCATGGGAAAAAAGCTTCTTCCGCGCGGCGAAAACGAGCTTTACGTTATTACATCAGACCCTGAATTTGAAGAGCTTTTCGGGGAAAAGGCGACGAAAAACCGCAAGCTTTACAACGGAATGCTTATGTGCAGACTTTACAGTTACTATTGAGTCAGCGTGGCTGCTTCGCCGCAGAATGTCAAAAAAGATGAAGAGAGCGAAAAAAGAGCTTGGGGAAGCCGTCCCCAAACCCCTGCCAAAGGGATTAAATCCCTTGGGAATCCCGATTTTGCTGCAAATTGCTCAATTTATCAAATCGAAAATCTTAGCAAAACGGCTAAAGGCTCTCTAAAATGAGTTTTTCGGCGCGCACAGACTACCGAAAAGATGAAAAGAGAAAAAAAGAGATTGGGGACGCCGTCCCCAAACCCCTGCCAAAGGGATTTAATCCCTTTGGAATCCCGATTTTGCTGCAAATTGTCCCAATTTATCAGGTCGAAACTTTTAGCAAAACGGCTAAAAGTTCTCTAAAATGAGTTTTTCAACAAGCTGAGCGCGCCTTCGGCGCGCGGACACGGCGGCGAAGCCGCCGCAAAAATAGCGCGCCTCCGGCGCGCGGACGCGGCGGCGAAGCCGCCGCAGAGATAGCGCGCCTTCGGCGCGCGGACACGGCGGCGAAGCCGCCGCAAAAATAGCGCGCCTTCGGCGCGCAAGCCTACCGCATAACATATATCCAAAATGTAAAAAACGAGCCGCCGCGAAATTACGCAGCGACCCGTTTTTGTCATCTTATCGTGTTTTTGAGCGCTCCGCGCGCCTTTTTTACGTCGTTCAGGTCATTGGAAAGCAGCTCCTCAACCTTGTTGAGCATATTGTCAACATACTTGTTCGTCATATCGCGCAGCTCTTTCGTCTGAGCCTGAGCCGCCGCATTTATTTCATTCGCCTTCGCTGTTGACTGGCGAACAATCTCCTGCTGGGAAATAAGCGCCGCCGCACGCTGCTCCGCCTTTGAAACAATACTCGCCGCCTCATTCCGTGCGTCATTCAGAATTGCCTTCCTGTCGTTTACAAGGTCACGCGCCTGCTTGATTTCCTTCGGCATATTAAGCCTTACCTCGTCAATAAGCTCGCGCATCTTGTCAACCTCAATAAGCGATTTCTTGTTGGAAAACGGCACGTTCACCGCCTTATCCAGCATATCGTCCATCATTTCAAGAATTTCATCAATACTCATTACGCTTACTTCCTTTCTGATTCAAATCTGTGGTTAATATCCCCGACAATCGCCGTCGGAACAAATGCGCTTATGTCGCCGCCGAGAGAAGCAATCTGCTTCACCATACTCGACGAAAGATACGTGCTCTGGCTGTCCGCACAGAGAAAAACCGTTTCCGCGCGCTCGCACAAATGCTTGTTTATATGCGCCATCTGAAATTCATACTCAAAATCCGACATCGCCCTCAGCCCTTTTACGATTATATCGCAGCCGTGTTCGCTGAAATAATCAACAAGCAGTCCGTCAAAGCTGTCAATTTCAACATTCGGAATGTCATAACACACCTTGCGCAAAAGCTTAACGCGCTCCTCAGGCGTAAAGCAGGCATTTTTCGACCCATTGAACGAAACCAGAACCACCAGCTTGTCAAAAAGGTTCGCAGCCCGCCGAATTATTTCCAGATGCCCGTTTGTAACAGGGTCAAAGCTGCCCGGATACACAGCCTTCTTCATTCTGTCAGCATTATTCCCCATCTTCCGCCACTTCCTTTCGGTAAACGGTAAGCGAAATCTTGCCATAGCCGTACACCTTGCTTATTGAAAAACCATTTTCGCTTTCGGGAAGCCGGCAATCGCTCTCATGCTCGCAGACAATTATCCCCCCGTCGCTCATACGCTCGGTAAGAGCCGGCAGCGAACGCTGAATCAGCTTTTTCCCGTAAGGCGGGTCAAGAAATGCAATGTCAAATTTCGCGGGAGTCGTCCGCAAAAAAGCCGAATTCGGCATATTTACAACAACAGCGTTTTCTTCAAGCCCCGTGTGCTGTAGGTTTTCTCGGATTACGCCTATCGAAGCAGGACTGCTGTCCACAAAATACGCTTTCGCCGCACCCCTGCTCAGCGCCTCAATTCCAAGCTGCCCCGACCCCGCAAAAAGGTCGAGAACAACCGCGTCCTCAAGGTCGAACTGAACAATGCTGAACATAGCCTCCTTGACCTTGTCAGCGGTCGGACGAACTATATCCGAACCGTCAAGCGTTTTAAGGCGCCGTCCGCGCGCAGTACCTGTAATTACTCTCATTAAATCTCTCCTTTATGTGCGGCGCACCGCAAACAACAGCAGTATAATAAAAAACGGTGCAATAATCGACATCGCCACTGCCGCAAAAATTATCCCGAAAAGATTCGCCGCAACAGCCATTATCGCCGTTACAAGCGCGACAAAATAAACGTTTGCGGCAAGCACCAACGGAATATGTATTATCATTCCCCAAGGACCCGCAGCAATCACACCCTCCGCAATAACCACCAGCAGCGCGAAAATCGTCAGTGCCATAAAAACAATATTCAGCCACTCGCCCGCACCGTGCGGGGCAAACGGATTATAGCTTTCCGGGTCAAAGTCCATCGTCTTGTCGCCGCTTCTCATAAAACCTGCAATTATAAAGTAGACCGAAACCGAAAACGCGGGCAGAAATCTTATTCCGCAGCAATTTCCGAAATAAAGCCCGACGCGGTCAAGCAAAAAACTTCCCGCAGGCACACATCTTGCAAGCGCGTCGATAGCAGGCAGCAGAAAAAGCGTACCAAGCGGCACCACAAGCGCCCCCGCCAGAATAATATACCCGCCATAGCCGTTGTTGAAAAATTCGGCAAGCCGCTCTACGAGCCACTTGAACAGCTCATCAGCGCGCTGATGAAAGCCCTCACGGCTGAACATAACCAGCGTAATAACCGTTCCCAACGCGCAAAGGGCAAGCGTAATCATCAAGCCGATTTTTCGGTTCTTTTCCGTATTAACGTTAGAAGCTTCCTGCAATCAAAACATCTCCTGTATAAATAGGTGCAGATTTTCCGCAGTTTCACGATTGATTTTCGCCGTTTCCATAAGGTCCTCAACCGCCGCCTCGCGAATCGCCTGCTTTGTTTTATATTTTTTCAGCAGCGCAAGCGCTTTTTTCTCGCCAATACCCTTTACCTTTGTGAGTTCAAGCTCGTACTGCGTTTGCTTGTGTTTTTTTCGCTGATAATCAATAGAATAGCGGTGAACCTCGTCCTGAAGCTCCGTAAGCAGCTTGAACAGACTCTTGTTCGCATTTATCTGAATCTCACCGCCGCCGTCCGAAATTGCCCGCGTGCGGTGCTTATCGTCCTTTACCAGACCGAACAGACTCACCCGTATGTTCAGCCCGTCCAGAACCTCCCGTACAGCGTTGACATGACCCGCGCCACCGTCAAGCAGAATAAGGTCGGGCAGCTCCCGAAAGCCCTCGTCGCCGTCAAGGTAACGCTTGAACCGTCTGCGGATAACCTCCTGCATACAGCCGTAGTCGTCAATCCCCACCACGTCCTTTATGTTGAACCTACGGTATCCCGCCTTGTACGGTCTGCCGTTCCGATAGGTTATCATACCCGCAACTCTCGTCTGCTCGCCGAGGTTGGAAATATCGTAGCTTTCAATCAGCACAGGCGTTTTCGGAAGCCCGAGCAGCTTGGCTAAATCCTGCAGCGCCGTAATCTCTCGGCTTGTGCGGCCAACGCGAATGGAAAGATATTCGTCCGCGTTGCTTTTCGCAAGCGTTGTAAGAACCAATCCCTCGCCGCGCTTCGGAACGGTTATCGTAACCCTGCGCCCCGCCGTTTTGCGGAAATATTCTTCAAGCAGCGCGTTGTCCTCGGTTTCTCCGTCAAGATAAATATCTGCGGGGATTTCCCGCCCGCCGCTGTAATATTGCAGCAAAAATTCGCTGCGCATTATCTGTTCGTCGTACTCCTCGCCGATAAAATAGTTTTCCTTATCAACAAGCTTGCCGCCCCGATATTTAACGACCGCCGCGCTGGTCAGCTTCACATTTTGCGAAATTGCAAAAACATCGCAGTTAATGTCGCGTCCGCTCTCTATCGTCTGAGTTTTCGCAGCCCGCTTGATTGCGGCGATTCTGTCGCGGAGCTGAGCCGCGCGTTCAAACTCAAGGTTTTCCGCGGCACTCTCCATTTCCCGCGTAAGCTCCTCGACGCTCTCCTTGCTGCCGTTTTTCAGGTAGCTTAAAGCCTGAGCGATAACCGCCGAATACTCCTCCTCGGAAACATTTCCTCTGCAAACGCCCATACATCTGCCGATGTGATGGTTAAGGCAAGGACGTTCCTTCAGAAAATCTCTCGGAAAAACCTTTTTGCAGGTAGGGAGCTTGAATATTTTATTGCACTCCTCAATTGTCTGCTTCACGGTATAACCGCTTGTGAACGGACCGATATACTCCGAATTTGGGTCGTCCTTGTGAAAGGCGTGGGAGATTCTGGGGTATGCACCGCCTGAAATGCGGATATAATTAAAGCCCTTGTCGTCCTTTAAAAGGATATTGTACTTGGGCGAATGGAGCTTTATAAGGTTGGCTTCGAGAACGAGTGCGTCAAGCTCGGTTTCGGTAACGATAAAATCGAAATCGTAGATTAGGGAAACGAGCTTATAGGTTTTCGGGTTATGAGCCTCAACCGCGCGAAAATAGGAGGTTACGCGGTTTTTTAGCAGCTTTGCCTTACCGATATAGATAATGCAGCCGCTCTTGTCCTTCATTTGATACACGCCCGGGTGAAGCGGGAGCTTGTTAGCTTTTTCACGAAGGTATTCGAGCCGTTCAAACATTCCGCCACTCCCTTAAATTCCATATTAAGATACATATTCAATAAGGGGCTTGCCCCGTAATTTAACGTGGCAAGGGTTGGCTTTGCCAACCTGCCATTCAGCAGGGAATTTTATCCCCTGCTGAATGGCAAATGGATCCCGCCGCCTAAGAGGCGGGGGACATCTTGCCTAAGTTATAATATAACACAAAAAGGCTTTATTGTCAAGTACACGCATAACAAGCAGCCACAGCGGCAGTGACGTGGAATAAATTTCCGAATTACTTGACAAGACAGTGAATGTATGGTAAAATACATTCGTAAGTTAGCTAACGCAAACCAAAGTGCGTTACGATAAGCGCAGCTTGGAAAAGGAGCGGTTATGAAAATTCTGGTGTTTGGCGCAGGCGTTCTCGGCTGCAATCTTGCGAATAATCTGTATCGCAGCGGAAAGGACGTTACACTGCTTGCAAGAGGTGAATGGGCAGCCGAAATTCAAAGACACGGGCTGCGGATTAAGAATACGTTTTCTCCATGGACTTCGTCAAAACCCGTGCCTGTTGTGACGGAACTGAAGCCCGACGATAAATATGACGTGATTTTCGTTGCGGTACGTTATACGCAGATTGAAGCAATCATTGACATTCTGCGCGCAAATCGTTCAAAAAATATAGTTCTGGTCGGAAATAATGTGCGCGCGGAAGAAATTGCAGCATTGCTGCCGGACAAAAATGTAATGTTTGCGTTCGCAAATTCGGCAGGACATCGGGAGGCTCGTCGTGTGGTTTCCGTAGACCTGAAAAAAATTACAATCGGTCAGCTGCGCCATACGGCTTCCAATGAAGAATTTATCGGAAAAATTTTCGCGGGCACAAAATACAAGGTGGTCTACGAGCCGAATATGGGAGATTACCTCCTCTGTCACGCCGCCTTCGTTCTTCCCGTGGCTTTCGCTTGCTATAAAACCGATGGCAATCTGAAGAAAATCAAGGGAAATACCGATTACTTAAATCAGCTGATTGACGCTAATATCGAGGGATATTCCGCCATAAAACATTCGGGTCACGAGATTTTGCCGAAAGCGGATAATAACTTTTTAAGCGACGATTACCGAAAAAACAGTTTGCGTTTTTTTAAGCTGATGTGCGCTACTGCGCTTGGAAAAATATGTGCCGCCGACCACGCTATGAGCGCAGTTGACGAGATGAGCGCGTTAAATCGCGATATTAAGGCTTTTTTTGACAGCAGCGGCGCTGAGTATCCCGCGTGGCGGGCGCTTGAACAGGAGTGCAGAGGGTATCTGACGAAGAAAGGAAAATAATCAAAGCAAAATCCACTGAAAAAGCAAGGGTCTGCTGCAGCTTAAGCTGTAACAGACCCTGTTTGATTTATTCTGCGAAAAGAGAAGTTGAAAGATACCTGTCGCCGGTGTCGGGAAGAAGCGCAACGATGTTTTTCCCCGCATTTTCAGGACGTCTGGCAAGCTCGATAGCCGCAGAAACCGCCGCGCCCGACGATATTCCGACAAGCACGCCTTCACGTCTGCCGACAAGCCGTCCCGCCTCAAAAGCGTCGTCATTTTCTACCGCAATTATCTCGTCGTAGATGTTCACGTCGAGAATTTCGGGAACAAAGCCTGCGCCGATACCCTGAATCTTGTGCGCGCCCGCAACACCCGTTGAAAGAACGGCTGAGGAGGCAGGCTCGACCGCAACAATTTTGACGTCTGCCTTTTTTGATTTGAGGTACCTGCCCGTTCCCGTGATAGTTCCGCCCGTGCCTACGCCGGCAACGAAAATATCAACCGTTCCGTCGGTATCCTCCCAGATTTCGGGACCCGTTGTTTCAAAATGCGCTTTCGGATTGGCGGGATTTACAAACTGACCCGGAATAAAGCTGTCGGGAATTTCCTTGGCAAGCTCTTCAGCCTTTGCAATCGCGCCTTTCATTCCCTTGGCGCCCTCGGTAAGAACAAGCTCGGCGCCGTAAGCCTTCATAATCTGCCGGCGTTCGACCGACATGGTTTCGGGCATTACAATGATAATCCGATAGCCGCGCGCAGCCGCAACAGACGCAAGTCCGATTCCGGTGTTTCCGCTGGTTGGTTCGATAATAACCGAGGTGGGCTTGAGCGCACCCGCCGCCTCGGCTTCGTCAAGCATCGCCTTTGCAATTCTGTCCTTAACCGACCCTGCGGGATTAAAATATTCAAGCTTTGCGAAAATTCTCGCCTTTAAGCCGTATTCCTTTTCAATGTGCGTGAGTTCAAGCAGCGGTGTTCTTCCGACAAGTTTATCTGCCGATGTATATACGTTCATAATATTTTCTCCTTTAATTGTTGTAAATTGGCTTATTTCGTTAGGGCTTGTTGACACTAATTTTTGAGATGGTTTTGACCCTTTTTAGGCAAAAATTCGTAGGTTGGCTCTGTGCCAATCAAGAATTTTTAACGACAAAAGGGGCAAAAGCAGCCAAAAAGACATGTGTTAGGCTTAGTGTCAACACGCCCTAGTCGGGTACGCGGGCAACATCGAAAGCTGCTGCACATTCGCTGTCGAAAACGGATAAGCCTTATCGGATTTAAGCCCATTTTTTTCAGCCCTTTCTTTTGACGCTGCCAACAAATTATCGGCTTACGTCTTTGTTTTCATTATTATAGCACTTAAATCCTACCGTGTCAATAGGTTTTAATAATATTTTTTAAAATTTTCCAAATGGTGCAAGTTTTTTTACCTCAGCAAGTCCGCAAGAGTAACGCTGTCGAGATAGCTGCAAATGATTTCGTCGAGCTTTTCCCACATGGGCAGTGTTTTACATTCGTCGGAGCGCTCGCACTTGTTCGGCTTGCAGTCAAGACAGGCAACAGGCGCAAGACTGCCCTCTGTAAGGCGAAGCAGCTCTCCGACCGAGTACTCCTCCGCGCCGCGGTTCAGCCGATAACCGCCGCCCTTTCCGCGCGCGCCGTCCACAAGCCCCGCCTTGGATAAAATTGAAATTATGCTTTCGAGATATTTCACCGACATTTCCTGACGCTGCGCAATTTCCGTCAGCGGAAGATATCCCTCGCCGCTGAACTGCGCCAGCTCCAGCATTACGCGCAGAGCGTAACGCCCCTTGGTTGACACCAACATAATAACCACTCCTCGTGTAATAAATTTAATCTGCTTATTTACAGTATACCACAAAACCTACCTCGGCGCAAGGGTTAAAAAAAATTTCCCGAATACCGTTCAAGCCGTGCCGCATAGAGTATAAACGTACAAGAAAAACAAACGGGGTGAGATTATGTTTGCGGAATTGTTTGAGCAGGCGCTCAGAAATCTGCTGTTCTTCGCGCTCCATCTGGACGGCGGCGCATATCCTAAGCAGCTGTCCAAAAAAGAGGAGCAGGACTGCCTGAAGGAAATCGCTCAGGGCAGCGAAAAGGCGCGCAATAAGCTTATCGAGCACAATCTTCGGCTTGTCGCGTATATTGTCAATAAGCATTACGGCGATTCGCGCGAGCAGGAGGATTTGATTTCAATAGGCACTATCGGGTTAATCAAGGCTGCCGAAACCTTTGACCCGGAAAAATCAATCAGCTTTTCAACCTACGCCAGCACCTGTATTCGCAACCAAATCAAAATGTATTTTCGCAAAACCCGACGTCAGAATACCGAGGTTTATATGAACGAGCCGATTGACACGGATAAAAACGGCAACGAAATTACAATCGCCGATATTTTCAGCGACAGCGTGTGCGTGGACGACGAGGTTGACCTGAAAATAAATATGGAGAAGCTGTACCGTTTTGTAAACAGCGTCCTCGACGAGCGTGAGCGGCTGATAATCTGCAAGCGGTACGGCATAACCGACGAACGCGGAGTAGTTTCCCGCCCGCTGGCGCAGAGAGAGGTCGCGCGTATGCTGGGCATTTCACGGTCGTATGTTTCGCGCATAGAAAAGCGCGCGCTTGAAAAGCTCCGCGAAGAATTTGAACGCGCCGACAACAGTCTATGAAATTTTTTTGAATTTCGTCAAATTTTTTCAAAAAAGGTATTGACAAATGCTCCGCAAGGTGATATAATATTTAACTGTAAGTGGTGCTGATATGGCTCAGTTGGTAGAGCACATCCTTGGTAAGGATGAGGTCATCGGTTCGACTCCGATTATCAGCTCCAATACAACGGCTTGACAAACGGCTTAGTGCGGTTTGTCAAGCTTTTTTTTATTTTACACAATCGGATAAAAATTGACACAAAATGTGCAAAAACAAACTTTTCGTCATTTTCTATTGATTTTTCCCCAAAAGTATAGTATAATAATAGTAAAATATATGCAAAGGACTGTTTGTAATGCGTCAGTTTTTGGATAAAATCCTGTCAGAGGAGAATGCCAAGAAAACCATCTACCGCTTTTTATATGGCTGCTGCCTGATTTTACATACGCTTTTTGCGATAATTTTTTTCTCGCTTGAAGTAACGCCGCTCGCAATATTTAATCTGGGCAGCGTACTGCTTTACCTTGCAGGCTGCTTATTTATAAACGACCAAAAGACAAGTCCGGTGTGGCTGTGTATGCTGTTCATCGAAATCGTTGCCCATGCGTTCATGTGCAATATCACGCTCGGCTGGAGCTACGGCTTTTCCTTCTTCGGACTGCTGATAATCCCCGTTGTGTACTACGTGACGTTTATCGACGGCGGAATTCCGCGCCCGACAATTTTTTCAACAGCTCTCTCGGTTATTGATATTGCGGTGATTTTCGTTTCCTATTTCTTTGAGGGCGCGCTGCTCAAATCCGACTTTCCGCACGAGCTTGAACAGTTTATGTCATGCATAAATATGCTGATTACAGCGATTGCGCTGATTATATTCTCGTTCCTGTTTGTGTTCAATATCCACAAAACTATGGATAACCTCAATCAGAAAAACGCCGAGCTTGACTTCTTAGCCAACTACGACGCGCTTACGCACCTGCGTAACCGTCACCATATCGCCGACCGGTTTCACATTTACGAGCAGGACACAAAGCCGTACTGCGTAATACTTGGCGATATTGACGACTTCAAGCGTATCAACGACACATACAGTCACGACTGCGGCGACAGGGTACTTGTTTCGGTTGCCGATATTATCAGCAAAGGCGTTGGAGAACGCGGAACGGTCTGTCGCTGGGGCGGCGAAGAGATTTTAATCATACTTTCGGGTGCAAGCGACGAGTGCTATGAGGCTGTCGAAAATATCAGGCTTGATATCCAGAATATGAAGCTGACCTTTAATCATCGCGAAATCAACGTTACAATGACGTTCGGCTTCTCTGATTACAGCGAAGCCACGAATATAGAAAAGCTCGTTTCCGTTGCCGATTCGCGCCTGTACAAGGGAAAGCGCAACGGAAAAAATCAGGTTGTGTATCACCAATACGACCGAAAAAACTGACGGCAGTAACTAACAAGGGTCTGCTGCAGCTTAAGCTGCAGCAGACCCTTCTTGTATATTCCACCTCACAGACGGCGCGGCGCGCGTCTTACATTTTGCGAAGCAAAATGTAAGTTCAGCGGGCAGCTTCGCTGCCCGCTGAACCGTATTGTGCGGCGAAGCCGCACAATACGCGCGCGCCGCGCCCCCTCCGCTTGCAGCAAGCCGTCCGCCAACAGCGGTGCTGAAATGCCGGCATAGCTGCAAGGGTTTGATTTGCGCTGTCAGGTGTTCTTGTCAACCGTGTGGAACTGCTTGAGATTTCCCTTTTTGTTGCTGCGTTCCGCAAGAACCGCTTCAACGTCAGCCCAGTCAAGCCCGCGCTCAACGCACATAACCATAACGTGATACATAAGGTCGGCAATCTCGTTTTTAAGCTCGTCGTTGTCGGCATTTTTCGCGGCAATCACCATTTCGGTGCATTCCTCGCCGCACTTTTTCAGAATTTTGTCAATTCCCTTTTCAAAAAGATAACAGGTATAACTGCCCTCCTGCTTTTCCGATTTGCGCTCAACAACCGTGTCGTAAAGCTCCTGTAATACGTTTTCCATTTTTTAAAAATCCTTTCCGTTAATTTGTGTAAAGAAGCACGTCCTGTTTCCCGTGTGGCAGGCAGCGCCCGTCTGGATAACCTTTATAAGTAGTGTGTCGTCGTCGCAGTCGCCGTACATCGCGGTGATTTTCTGCACGTGCCCCGAAGTCGCGCCCTTGTTCCAAAGCTCGCCGCGTGAACGGCTCCAGAACCAGGTATACCCCGTTTCAAGCGTCTTTTTCAGACTTTCGCGGTTCATATACGCAAGCATAAGTACCTCGCCGTTTTCCGCGTCCTGTACGATAGCGGGAATTAAATCCGCTTTTTTGAAATACTTTTCAATGTCCTCCATCATCTAACCTCAATCCCCTCTCGCGTAAGATACTCCTTGACCTCGCCGACCGTCAGCTCCCCGAAATGGAACATTGAAGCTGCCAGAGCCGCGCTTGCCTTCGTGTTTTGGAACACGTCCGAAAAATCAGTGATACAGCCGCAGCCGCCGCTTGCGATTACGGGAATTTTTACCCGCTCGCATACGAAATTCAGCATTTCAATGTCAAAACCCGCCTTCGTCCCGTCAGCGTCCATCGAGTTAAGGCAGATTTCACCCGCGCCTCGCTTTTCAAGCTCCGCAACCCAGTCGCCAAGCTCGCGACCCGTGTCAATTCGCCCGCCGTTGATAAAAACGTGATACGTTCCGTCAACGCGCTTCGCGTCAATCCCGACAACCACGCACTGGCTGCCAAAAATTTCCGCTGCGTCGCTTATCAGCTTCGGATTTTTCACCGCCTGTGAGTTCACGGAAACCTTGTCTGCGCCTGCTCTCAGCGTGTCGCGGAAATCGTCAATTGTCGCTATTCCCCCGCCAACGCAAAGCGGCACAAACACCTGCGCGGCAGTTTCGCTTACCACGTTGAGCATAAGTCCGCGCCCCTCGTGAGAAGCGGTTATATCATAAAAAACCAGCTCGTCCGCGCCTTGCTTGTTGTACCTTTTTGCAAGCTCCACAGGGTCGCCGACATCCTTTATCCCCTTAAAATTCACGCCCTTAACAACCTTACCGTCGCGCACGTCAAGGCAGGGAATTATTCTTTTTGCAAGCATAATGCGCTCCTTTCTGCATAAACCACACTTCGCAGATGATATTACAGTTTATTTCAATTTGCACACCATAATATATTCTTCTTCATTTTCGTCTACTATTTCAAAACCTACCGCCCTGTACATTTTCACTGCATAGTTTGCTTTTTGAACGGCAAGAGAAGCTCGGTTAAAGTTTTCTGATTTAAGCAAGTCAAGCATTGCTTTCATCAAAGCGGTGCCTATTCCGTTTTTTCTGTAATCGGGGTAAAGCGAAATTGCAAAAGACGGTGTTTCGTTGTCGATGTGTCCGTAATCATTCATAATGCGAACCCATACAGCGCCAACAATTCTTTCTTCTACTTGGGCAACCAAACAATAGTCGCCTTTTCGCTTTCCAAAATCAGCAATATACACCTGTAATTCGGGACGATTTATGATTTCTCTCGGCGGTGCTTCAACATCATCGGGGACAAAAATTGCCTCATAAAGAAAATCTTCAAGAACGCCATACTCACATTCCTTGATTTTGCGTATTGAATAATCCATATTATTAGCCTTCCTTTATCAGCCGCCTATCGGACCGCTCTTTTCCACCGATACCGCAGTGCCGTTTTCATCATAAATAATGTAGTAATACTCGTCAAGATTGGAACTCATAACTCCGAAAAAAACGTTGTCCTTTCCGACAATATACCCAAACCGCCGCTCTGTTTCAAGGTCAGGCTCGCCATAACGAGAAGTTATCTCGCTTTTCGTTTTCCCCTGCACCCAAAGGTCAACAAAGGGAAAACAAGTCGGAAAAAGAACGCTGTACGAACCCACAAGCAGTATTTCCGCCGCAAGAACCGCCGCACAGGTTATCGCAAGCTTTTTCCTCTTCCTGACAGCTCCGAAAACCGCCAGCGCCGCAGGCACAAGAAAAACCGCCGCGCACAAAAACAGTGCAGCGATGACGATAAAATCAAGCATTTCGATTATTTGCCCTCTGCTATCGCCTGTTTAAGGTCAAGCGTTCCGCTGTAAATGCTCTTCCCGCAGATTGTCCCGTAAAGCCCGAGCTTTTTGCAGGTTATAATATCGTCAATCGTGTGAACGCCGCCGCTTGCAATGATATTCGCCGTGCAGGCGCGATTTATCTCGTCAAGCTGCTGCGCGTTTACGCCCGACAGCGTACCGTCCTTGGAAATGTCCGTGAAAATAATGTATTTGACTCCCGCGTCGGACATCGCCTTAGCAAGGTCGGTAAAATACACATCGGACGTTTCAAGCCAGCCCTCGGTTGCAACATAACCGTTCTTCGCGTCAATGCCGACCGCGATATGCTCGCCGTATTCCTTCACCGCGTCCTTTACAAGCTGCGGATTTTTCACCGCCGCAGAGCCGATTATAACGCGCTCTATCCCACGCGAAAGGTACATTTCAACCGTATCGAGGGTACGTATTCCGCCGCCGACCTCGACCTTCAAGCCCGTATTTTTGGCAACGTCAAGGAAAATATCCCTGTTCTGCTGAGTTGCGTCCTTTGCGCCGTCAAGGTCAACCATATGTATCCATTCAGCGCCCGCCGCTTCAAACGACCGCGCCGTGTCCATATAATTTTCCGCAACCTTCTGCACCGTGCCGTAATCGCCCTTGAAAAGCCGAACGCAGTTCCCGTCCTTTATGTCTATTGCAGGTAAAATAATCATAGCAGCTCCTTACAATTTCGCAAAATTACGCAGTATTTCAAGTCCCGCTTCCCCGCTTTTTTCGGGGTGGAACTGGCAGCCGTACACGTTCCCGCTGAACACCACCGCCGGCACATTTCCGCCGTAATCCGTGTAAGCCGCAACATTAAGGCTGTTACATTTCACCGCATAGGAATGAACAAAATAAACATACGGCTCGTCAAGCCCGTCTAAAAGCGGACACTTTTCATTGTAAATCAGCTTGTTCCAGCCTATCTGCGGCACAAGCAGATTTTCGGGAGTCATCAGCTCGACTGTGCCCGAAATAAAGCCAAGCCCGTCCGTTTCGCCGAACTCATAGCCCTTTTCAAAAAGCATCTGCATACCAAGGCAAATTCCCATCAGCGGCTTATGCTTTACCTGCTCGCGAAGCTCCTTTATAAGCCCGCTCGCCTCCAGCATTTTCATCGCGTCGGGAAACGCTCCCACCCCGGGCAAAATAAGGCGGTCAGCCTTGCGAAGTTCGGAAACCTCGCTCGTTACCGTGTTCTGTATTCCGAGGTAATTCAGCGCGTTCTGAACGCTGAACAGATTTCCCGCGCCGTAATCTATAATTGCCGTTCTCATAGACAGCCCTCCATTTTTAAAGTACGCCCTTTGAGGACAAAACGCCGCCGTCCGTAACGGCTGCCGCCTGCTTCATAGCGTGCGCAAGCGCTTTAAAAAGCGCCTCGGTGATATGGTGGTCGTTTTTTCCGTACTCCTCGCGCAGATGCAGCGTTATTCCCGCGTTAAACGCGAAAGCGCGCATAAATTCCTCCGTCAGACACGCGTCGTAATCGCCTATTTTTTCATTTGTGAACTGTGCGTTAAACACCAGAAACGGTCT
The DNA here is from genome assembly GCA_964520065.1 of uncultured Ruminiclostridium sp. Taxonomy (GTDB): domain Bacteria; phylum Bacillota; class Clostridia; order Oscillospirales; family Ruminococcaceae; genus Ruminiclostridium_E. The sequence continues at coordinate 26,121 of CAZFMC010000006.1, read as the reverse complement.
TGCGCTGATATCAAGCGCGCAGAAGCCGAGCGCCTCGTCCATCGGAATAAACGCCGAGCCGTAGCGGGCAATCCCGCCCTTGTCGCCAAGTGCGCGGGCGAAAGCCTGTCCAAGACAGATACCCACGTCCTCGACGGTGTGGTGACCGTCCACGTTCAGGTCGCCCTTGCAGCTTACCGTAAGGTCGAAGCCGCCGTGAACGGCAAGCGCAGTCAGCATATGGTCGAAAAAACCGATACCCGTGTCAATCTCGTGAACGCCCGAACCGTCAACGCCGAGCGCGATTCTGATATCCGTTTCCTTTGTTTTTCTTTCAATTACAGCAGTTCTCATAGCAACTCCTTTACGCGCGGAAATCCGCAATTGCGGCGCATACCGAGCGGTTTTCCTCCGCTGCTCCGCAGGTTATTCTCAGGTACCCGTCCATACAGCGAACAGCGATTGAACGGCTGAGCAGATATTCGTAAATTTCCCTGCTCTTTTCACTTTTTATGTATACAAAATTCGTGACAGGCTCGTAAATTTTCTCAAAATACGGGCAGCTCAGCCCCGAAAGACCTTCGTAAAGCTCACGCACGGACGCCTTGATTGCCGCAATATTTTCGCGGAGCTGTTCGCGGTCGGAAAGCACTTCAGCCGCGATAAGCTGCGTGACCGTGTTTACATTGTAGGGAGATTTTGCCGCACGAAGCGCAGAGGTTTTCACCTTGTCGGTAACCGCAAGACCAAGCCGAATCCCCGCCATCGCCAGAGCCTTTGAGCAGGTTCTCAGCACGATGAGATTGTCATATTTGTCCGCCTCGGCAAGGAAGCTCTCTTCCTCGTCCCAGAAATCCATATACGCCTCGTCAAGCACGACAAGCGCCTTAACGTTCTCAACCAGCCGCCTTACATTCTCCTTTTTAAGTCCGAGCGAGGTCGGGTTGCAGGGGTTGGAGAAAATGATACAGCGCACATTGTTTTCATTTGCGCACGCAATAACCTTGTCAACGTCAATCGTCAGGTCGGCTTCCTTTTCCATTACCAGAACCTCAAGCTCGTAAAGGTAGGAATAAAAGCTGTACATTGAGAAATCGCGCGAAAAACAAAGCACCTTTTCGCCTTTTTTCAAAAAACAGCCCGCAAGAATCCCTATAAGCTCGTCGCTGCCGTTTCCTGCGGTAACCGCGTCGGGAGAAATGCCGTAGAAGCCGGCGAAAGCGTCAACCGCGCACTTCGCGTAAGGGTCGGGATAGCGGTTGAGGGCAGCTTTTTCCGCAGCCCGCGCAATCACTGCAGGAGAGGTTCTGAAAAAGCTCTCGTTCGCGTCAAGTCGGATTTTATATTCGCCCGAAATCGGCTCATAGGGAACAAGCTCCCGCAGTTTTTCTGTAAGCTGATACATTATTTTCTTAAATCCTCGATTCTGACCTTTATCGAATTTGCGTGCGCGGTAAGACGCTCGCGCTCCGCAACGAGAATTACATCGTCCGCCGCCTCGTTCAGCGCGTCGGGAGTGTAATAGATATAGCTTGATTTTTTCGCGAAGCTGTCAACCGAAAGCGGTGAGAAGAAGCGCGCCGTTCCGCTTGTGGGAAGGACGTGATTTGGACCCGCGTAGTAATCGCCGAGAGGTTCGGGCGAATACTGACCGAGGAACAGAGAGCCTACGTTATCAAGCCTGCCTATGTATTCGAGCGGATTTTCCGCAACAACCTCAAGGTGCTCGGGAGCAAGGCTGTCAGCCAGCTCGCACGCTTCCGCCATTGTCTTTGCAACAATGATTTTGCCGTAATTTTCAAGCGAATAGCGGATAATCTCCTCACGCGACATAAGCTTGACCTGACGTTCAAGCTCGGCGGTGGTTTCCTTCGCAACGCGCTCACTGGTTGTAATCAGAATCGCGCTTGCAAGCCTGTCGTGCTCCGCCTGCGACATAAGGTCGGCGGCAAGGTACTTCGGATTGGCGCTGTCGTCGGCAACAATCAGTATTTCGCTGGGACCCGCAATCATATCAATATCAACCGTTCCGTAGAGAAGCTTTTTCGCGGTAGCTACGAAAATATTTCCCGGTCCGACGATTTTGGAAACCTTCGGGATTTCCTCCGTGCCATAAGCGAGCGCCGCAACAGCCTGCGCACCGCCGCACATAAACACCTTGTCAACCCCGCAGAGGGCGGCAGCTACAAGAATATCCTTGTTCGGCATTCCGTCCTTAAGCGGAGGAGTTACCATTATAATTTCGCCGACCCCCGCAATTTTCGCGGGAATTGCGTTCATCAGCACAGACGACGGGTATGCCGCCGTGCCGCCGGGAACGTAAAGACCAACCTTATCCAGACCTCTTACGCGTCTGCCGAGAATAACTCCGCGCTCGTCAGTCATCATATAACCGTTCTGCTTCTGCTTTTCGTGGAATTTCGTGATATTTTCCACGCAGTTGAGCATAGCGTTGACAAAATCGGAATCCGCTTCAGTAAGCGCGTCCTGAATCATTTCGTCGGGAACGCGGTAGCACTTTGTTTCTGCGCAGTCAAACTTAGCCGTATAGGCTTTGACCGCCTTGTCGCCGTTCTCTTTTACGTCCGCGATAATTTCCTTTACGGTTTTTTCAACATCGGCGTTGATGGCGCTGCTTCTGCGTTCAACCTCTTTCAGAAAAGCCTTTTCGCTTCCGTCCGCGTAAATCGTTTCAATCATTTTTCCGTTCCTTTCAGTCGAGAGCCTTTACCATTTTTTCTGTAAGCTCGTCAATCTCGTTCTTTTTGAGCTTCATGCTTACCGTATTTACAATAAGTCTTGCGGAAATCGGCGCAACGTCCTCAAAAACGACAAGTCCGTTTTCCTTAAGCGTAGTTCCCGTTTCGACAATATCGACAATTCCGTCCGCAATTCCAAGCAGCGGAGCAAGCTCAACCGAGCCTTCTATTTTTACAATATCAACGTCCATTTTCCTGCGCTCAAAAAACGCGCGCGTTACGGCAGGATATTTTGTCGCAACGGTTTTCACTCCGCAGCCGCCGTAAAAGCCGTCGCCCTTGCGCACTGCAAGCGCAAAGCGGCATCTGCCGAAGCCGAGGTCGGCAACCTCGAAGTACTTTCCTCCGTGCTCCATTATCGTGTCCTTGCCGACAACTCCAAGGTCGCACGCGCCGTGTTCAACGTAAGTGATAACATCGGCAGCTTTGGCGAGAACAACCTCGATATTCTGTTCCGGAACGGGCAAAATCAGCTTTCTGCCCTTTTCGCGGAGCTGAGTAACGTCAAACCCGATTTTTTCAAACAGACCGACCGTGTCCTTTTCAAGTCTGCCCTTTGTAAGTGCAATTCTAAGCGTCTTTTTTTCGTTCATGTCACTCGTCCTTTCCGTCGGAGAGGCTCAGAACCGTGACATCTCCGCCCGACACAATATCAAGCCGCGCTATTCCGCGATTTTTCGTATAACTCTTTGCTTCGTCAAGCGTTTTAAAGTTGGCGTGGTCAACCGTAAGTCCCTCCGAAATAAGCTCGCTGCAATGCAGCATTCCTTCTACAAGGCTGTTTTCCTCCGCAAAAACCACAACGTCGGGAAGCTTGGTCAGGCGCGTCTTGGCATTATTCATAATGATGCGCGCGGCAGCGTTTACGTTTACGGCAAAGCCAGTCGCGGGCATATCCACGCCGAAATCCGAGATAAGCTTGTCGTAACGTCCGCCCGTAAGAACAGGCATACCGTATCCCGCCGCATAGCCCTTGAACACAACGCCCGTGTAGTAATCCTCGTTGCGGCTTACCATTCCCAGGTCAACCGTCACACGGTCGCCCGCGCCGAGAGCGCAGAGATTATCGTAAAGCTCGCGAAGTCTTTTAAGCACAAAACGTGTGTTCTCGTCGGGAAGAATACGCTCCGCCGCGTCGAACACCTCTCTGCCGCCGAACAGCTTTGGAAGCTCGGCAAGCGCCGAAGCATAGGGGTTGCCGCAGTGAACCGAAAGACATTCGGAAAGCTCGGAATAGTTCTTATTCTGAACAAGCACGCGCATCTCGTCAAGCTGCTCCTCGTCAAGCCCGAGCTGCGAGGAAAGAATCGCGAAAAACGCGCTGTCGCCTATTTCAAAGCGGTAATCCTCCGCGCCGAAGGCTGTCATCACGTCAATTGCAATTGAGAGAGCTTCAAGGTCGCTTCTGCGAACGTCGCCGCCGATAATTTCAATTCCGCTCTGGGAAAACTCGTCGTCGCGACCGCTGTTCTTCGGATTTACGCGGTAAATCGTCTGGCTGTAAAACAGCTTGAGCGGGAAAACCTCCTCGCGCAGCCGGGTTCCGACAAGCCGCGCTATCGGCATTGTTGAATCGGGGCGCATTACCAGCAAGCGTCCCTTCGCGTCGGTCAGTTTATACATTTCCTCCTGCGAAAAATAGCGGGATTTCGAGCTGAAAACGTCGTAGAATTCAAGTCCCGGAGTAACCGCCTCGGTGTATCCGCGGCTTAAAAATATGCTGCGGAGCTTCGCCTCCGCCGACCTTAACGCAACGCACTCGTCAAAAAGCAGGTCGCGCGTTCCCTCGGGGGTCAGTAAATCATATCTTTTCATTTATATACCTTTCCTTGTTCACTTTATCGTGCTAATACGTTATTATGATGGTATGATACCATAATATATCATTCTTGTCAAGCAACTTGAATATTTTTGTAGCATTTCACAACTTTTTTCAACATTGCAGTAATGAATTGTTACATATCAAAAAATGAAATCTGCGCGGATTTCGGCAGGTCGCCAAAGACGCCCATTTCGTCAAGCCTGTCCATGGTCGAGCCGTTAAGACCGGACTGACTGCGCAAATCCTCAACGCTTATGTAATCGTGGCGCTGAATTGCGTCGTAAAGCGCGTTTGCGGCATTTTCCCCGCAGCCCTCGACCGAAAGGAACGGAAGCCGCAGGTCGCCGTTTTCGATTATATATTTCGTTGCGTGAGATTTTTCAAAATGAACGGGCAGGAATTTTATACCGCGGCAAAGCATTTCGTGAACCAGCAGAAACGCTTCATAGGTTGATTTTTCCTTCGGCGTTGCGTCGGGATTAGCCTGAATCTGCTGCATACGAGCCTTGACCGCCTCGCGCCCCTGAAGCGCGATTTTTATTTCGATATTTTCCGTGTGCTTGGTGAGAATCGCCGCGTAGAACTCGGACGGGTGGTAAATCTTGTACCAGCCGAGCTTTACCGCGCCCGTAACATAGGCGGCAGCGTGAGCCTTCGGGAACATATACTTGATTTTTTTACAGCTCTCAACGTACCATTCGGGAACATTGTTGTCCTTGAACGCCTGATAGATTTCGTCCGTGAACAGCTTGGTCGCATTGCCCTTTCGGGTGATTTCCATTATTTTAAAGGCAAGGCTCGGTTCAAGTCCCTTGTGGAGCAGGTAAACCATAATATTGTCACGCGTACCGATAACCTCGCTGATGGTGCAGGTTCCGTTTGCGATAAGCTCCTGCGCGTTTCCAAGCCATACGTCCGTACCGTGCGACAGACCCGAAATCTGGAGCAGGTCGGAGAAATTCTTCGGCTTTGATTCGAGCAGCATACCGATAACGAAGCTTGTTCCGAATTCGGGCAGACCGTAGGTGCCGACCTTTATACCTGTTTCGGCTTCGGTAATTCCGAGCGCTTCGGGCGAGGTGAACAGGCTGTAAACTCTTTCGTCGGAGGTTGAAACGTCCGCTATTTTTATCCCCGTCATATCCTCAAGGTGCTTGTAAAGCGTAGGAACATCGTGTCCCAGCTCATCAAGCTTCAATATGGTATCGTGAAGCGCGTGGAAGTCGAAGTGCGTAGTGATTATATCCTTTGTCGCGTCGTCGGCGGGTCGCTGAACGGCGGAAAAGTCGTAAATGTCGTAGTCGTTCGGAACAACGACCATTCCTCCGGGGTGCTGCGAGGTGGTACGCTTAACGCCCGTACAGCCCAGCGAAAGCCGTTTCAGCTCCGCGCTGTTTACCGACAGACCGCGTTCCTGCAAATACTTCCGGACAAAGCCTTCGGCGGTTTTTTCCTGAACGGCGGAAATTGTACCCGCCTTGAAAACGTGGTCAGAACCGAACAAATCCTCCGTGTATTTGTGTACCTTTGACTGTACCTCGCCGGAAAAGTTAAGGTCGATATCGGGCGCCTTGTCGCCCTTGAAGCCGAGGAACGTTTCAAACGGAATATCGTGACCGTCGCGGAACATTTCCTCTCCGCATTTCGGGCAGTTTTTTGCGGGGAGGTCGAAGCCCGAGCCTACCGAACCGTCCTCGATAAATTCGTTCCATCGGCATTTTTTGCAGCGGTAGTGCGGCGGAAGCGGATTAACCTCGGAAATACCCGACATAATCGCAACGAAGGACGAACCTACCGAACCACGCGAACCTACGAGATAGCCGTTCTTTTCGGAAAAGGCAACCAGCTTCTGAGCAATCATGTAAAGAACCGAGAAGCCGTATTTTATGATTGATTGAAGCTCGCGCTCCAGACGGTTTTTTACAACGTCGGGAATAACGCCCTCGTAGCCGTACCAGTCCATCGCTCGGTCCCAGCAAAGCTGCTGAAGCTCCTCCTCAGCGCCGTCAAGGTGCGGAGTGAACGTTCCCTTGGGAATCGGGCGGATTCGCTCAACCATATCTGCGATTTTATTTGTATTTTCAACAACAATCTCGTACGCTTTTTCCGCGCCGAGATAGGAAAACTCCTCCAGCATCTCGTCCGTGGTGCGAAGGTAAAGCGGCGGCTGACTTGAAGCGTCCTGATAGCCCTGACCCGCCTGCAAAATCTCACGGAAAATACTGTCCTCCGCGCGCATAAAATGAACGTCGCAGGTCGCTACAACGGGTATGCCGAGCTTATCGCCAAGCTCGACGATACGGCGGTTTATCGCCTGCAATTCAAGCTCGGATTTGACCGTTCCGTTGCGGAGCATAAACGCGTTGTTGCCGATAGGCTGAATTTCAAGGTAATCGTAGAATTTGGCAATTTCCTCGATTTTCTCCTCGGATTTTCCCTCAACAATCGCACGGTACAGCTCGCCCGCCTCGCACGCGCTTCCGAGAATAAGACCCTCGCGGTAATTTTTCAGCTCCGACATAGGTATACGCGGTTTTTTGTAGTAATAGCTGAGGTTCGACATACCGATCAAGCGGTAAAGATTTTTCAGACCGGTATTATTTTTTACAAGGATAATCTGGTGGAAGCTGGGCATTTTCTTTACGTCCATATTACCCGCAGCCAGATTAAGGTCGCCAAGCTTTTCAATAGCGCGCCCCTTGCGGCTTTCGCCTACAAGGCTTATGAAAACGCCCGCAAGCATTTTTGCGTCGTCAATTGCACGGTGGTGATTGAAGCTGCCAAGCTTGAAATGCGCAGCCATCGCGTCAAGAGTATAGCTTTTCTTGTTGGGAATTATCGCGCGGCAAAGCGCAAGCGTGTCGATGCTGTCCGCCTTATACGGTATGCGGCAGCGCGTGCAGCCCGCACGGATAAAGGACATATCGAACTTTGCGTTGTGCGCTACAAGCGGGGCGTTTCCGCAGAATTCCACAAAACGGTGCAGCGCCTCTCGCTCAAGCGGAGCGTCGGCAACCATGCCGTCGTCAATTCCCGTAAGGTCGGAAACATTCGCGGGAATTGGCTTTTCGGGGTTGACGAAGGTCTGAAATTCCTCGACGATTTCAAGGTTTTTCAGCTTGACCGCGCCGATTTCGGTGATTCGTTCCTCCGCCGCGCTGAGTCCTGTCGTTTCAAGGTCGAAAATAATGATTTCGTCGTTTATCGGACGGGAGGTACAGCCCTCAATGAGTGAGCTTTCGTCGTTTACGAAATACGCCTCCATGCCGTAGATAACCTTGAACTTCGTTTCCTTGTCGTTCTTCATTATCTTGTCCCAAGCGCCCATTACTTCGGGGTACGCCTGAACATTTCCGTGGTCGGTTATCGCAACGGCGGGGTGACCCCACTTGTACGCCTGATTTATAAGGTCTGCGGGCGGAGTAACCGCGTCCATATCCGACATATTGCTGTGCATATGCAGCTCAACGCGCTTCACCTCAGCGGTATCGGCTTTGGCGATGGTCTTTACCAGCATTGCCGATTTCGGCTCTATAAGAAGCGCCTTTTCAAAATTGTCATACTTTGCGTTTCCGTTGACAAGAACGGTTGCGCCTACCTTAAAAAACGAGTAGCTTGACAGCTTTTCGGTTCTTGTGAATATTTTAAGTATCTGCGAAGAGGTGCGGTCGGTAAAGCTCACCATTATGATGGTGAACTGACCGTCCTTGATGGATTTTTCCGTGCGGTCGAAAATTTCACCCCAGAGCGTTACGTTTTCCATATCTCCGTAAAGCTCAGCCATTGACATAGGCGGGTCGTTTATCGCCTTACCCATCACAAGCTCCGCTTCGTCGCGGAAGCTGCTGTGAGTGAACATAAGCTTAACCGCAACAGGCGGCTCGTGTATCTGCGGGTCGCGGGAAAAGGATTTTCTCTGCGGCTTGTCCTGCGGAGTGAAAGCGTTCTGCGCAGGCGCGGCGGACGGTGCGGGAGCAGGCGGCGGCACAGGCAGCGCCGCAATCTCGCGCGCCAGATTTTCGTTGTATTCTTCAAGGTCAAATTCGGTCTTGCCCGTGAATACGACCTCTTTATCAACGCCGAAAAAGCCCTTGGTGAACTTTCTGATTTTCGCGGGGATTCCATCGTCGGTAAGCAGTCTGCCGCCGCCGCTTTTCAGCTCAATTTCAACCGTCGTATCGCCGATATGTATTTCCGAACCGTCAAAATAGCCGTTCACATTTTCTCCCGAACAGCGCAGAAAATCTATAACGTCGCGCACCGCGTCCTCGCCGTATTCAGACGATGCGTACTTCGGATAAATATCAACGCGCACCGCGCCGATAGCGTCGCGTATTTTCGCTCCCGCTTCGCTCAGCACCGCGTAGGGGACACGCCGCGGCAGGCTGAGCTGAAAAATCAGCGTCCTTGCCGTTTTTTTATGTAATATCGAAAGCACCTCGCCGTCCGCGACCGTGCCGTCGAACTCAACCTCTTTAAGCAAATCCTTTAAAAGCGCCGCCAACTTTTTACCTCCTAGAGCTTTTCAATTTCCTTCAAAAGCACATCTATGATTTCATTTTCGGGAACCTTGCACAAAATCTCACCCTTGCGGAAAATAAGACCCTCGCCTTTTCCGCCCGCCACTCCGAGGTCAGCCTCCCGCGCTTCTCCCGGACCGTTTACCGCGCAGCCCATAACCGCGATTTTCAGGTTCTTTTTTACGCCGCGAACCGCTTCCTCAACCTTATTCGCAAGACCGATAAGGTCAATCTGCGTTCTGCCGCAGGTCGGGCAGGAAACAACGTTCACGCCCTCATCAAAGCCCGCCACCTTCAGGATATCTCGCGCCGCGTAAATTTCACGCACGGGGTCGGCAGTAAGCGAAACGCGGATTGTGTCGCCGATTCCGTCGCAAAGCAGCGAACCGATGCCGACTGCGGATTTGATTATTCCCATTCGCTCCGTACCCGCCTCGGTAACTCCGAGATGAAGCGGATAACCGCACTGCTCGGCAAGCAGCCGATACGCAGCGATTGTAGTCTTAACGTCAGACGCCTTGACCGAGATTACAATATCGTCAAAATCGAATTTCTCAAGCAGACGCACGTGGTACATTGCGCTTTCAACAAACGCTTCGGGAACCGGCGCGCCGTATTTTGCAAGCACCTTTTTTTCAAGCGAACCTGAATTTATACCGATTCGGATTGGTATATTCCCCGCGCGGCAAGCCGCGACAACCGTTTTAACGTTATCGTCGCTGCCGATATTTCCGGGGTTTATGCGGATTTTGTCCACCCCCGCGGCAGCCGCTTCCACCGCTATCTTATGGTCAAAGTGAATGTCCGCGACAAGCGGTATGCTCACCTTCTCCTTGATTGCGGGAATAAGCCGAACGTCGGAGCAATGAGGAATTGCGGCGCGAACAATTTCGCAGCCCGCCTTTTCCAGCTCGACCGCCTGTTTTACGCTGCCCTCAACGTCCTGAGCGGGGCGGTTAAGCATTGACTGAATATATATTTTACCATCGCCGAGCGTTATTCCGCCGACTTTAACCTGTTTTTTCATTTTATCCTCCCGTAAAAAGCCGCGAGATGTCGTTAAAGGTTACCGCCAGCATAAGCAGCATAAGCGCGGCAAAGCCGATAAAGTGTACCATTCCCTCTTTTTCTGCGGGAATAGGCTTGCGCCTGATTGCCTCAATCAGCAGGAAAAGAAACCGTGCGCCGTCAAGCGCGGGAATTGGCAGGAGATTGAAAATACCGATGTTTATTGTGATAAACGCAACCAACGTTAAAAATGCGTTAAGGCTCATCGTTCTGTACGCGGTACTCATTGTCGTTACCACGCCGATAGGTCCCGAAAGGTCGTTTACGCCGTACGTTCCCATAACAAGGTCAATCAGCGTGAGCCAGATAAGCCGTCCCTCGGTTAAAGCTGTCCGGAAACCCGCCGAAAGAACCGTTCCGACAGTTTTTTTCTGCGGAAGAACCGCGAAATCAATAACGATTCCCGCCGACTGCGTTTCCGTCCGCTCAGTCAGCTTAAACGGAACATTTTCCAGCTCCACCCGCTCGCCGCTGCGAATTACCGTCATATCGAAATACACGCGCTCCGCCTGTTCATCGGCTTTCGCGGCGGTGTTCTGGAGAAAATAAGAGATATCCATAGTCGTCCAGACAGCTTTTCCGTTCATTCCGACAATTTCATCGCCAAGCATAAGCTTTTCGGCGGAAACGCTGTTCTCCACGAACTGCGAAACCTGCGTAGTAGCGATGTCGCCGCCAACGCCGACGCTGACGATACACACAAGCAATCCGAGAATAAGATTCATCACCGCGCCCGCGACAATCACAATCATTCTCTGCCATACGGGCTTGTTGCGGAAGGAGTTGGGGTCGTCGCTTTCAATATCCTCGCCGAGCTGAACAGCCCCGCCGATGGGCAGAAGCCTGAACGACCAGAGCGTTTTTTTTCCACGGATTCTGAACAGCCGCGGTCCCATTCCGATTGAAAATTCGTCCACGGTCATACCGAAAATCCGTGCCGCCGTAAAATGTCCAAGCTCGTGAATAAGAATTATCGCAAAAAATACCAGAACCGTTATAACAATATCCATGCCATGCCTTTCTCAGATACGGCTCTTTACAAATTCTTCCGTGTGCGCCGCCGTTTGCGCTATTATTTCGAGATTGATTTCCTTCGTTTTCGGAATGCTTTCAAGCGCCTCGCCGACAAGCTCGCCGATTCTGTAAAACGGGATTTTGTCGGCAAGAAAAGCCGCCACAGCCGCTTCGTTCGCGCAGTTCAGTATACACGGAGCGTTTCCGCCCTCGCCTATCGCTTTTTTGGCAAGCGCAAGGCAGATAAAGACCTCCTCGTCGGCTTTTCCGAACGTGAGCGTGCCAATGTCGGTAAGCGAAAGCCGCTTTGTTCCTGTCGGGAAACGCTTAGGATAGGTCAGCGCGAACTGAATCGGAATTTTCATATCGGGAACGCCCAGCTGCGCGATTACCGCGCCGTCCTCGTACTCAACAGCCGAGTGAATAACGCTCTGCCGATGAACGACAACCTCAACCTGTTCGGGTGAAACGCCGAAAAGCCGAACCGCTTCAATCAGCTCCAGACCTTTATTCATCAGCGTTGCGCTGTCGATTGTGATTTTCCTGCCCATACTCCAGTTCGGGTGCTTCAGCGCCTGTTCCTTTGTGACAGCACGCAGCTGCTCGGCGGTATAGCCGTAAAAAGGTCCGCCCGAAGCGGTAAGAATTATCTTTTCAATTTTATTGCCGTCATTGCCCATCAATGACTGAAAAATTGCGGAATGCTCGCTGTCAATCGGAAGAACCGGTACATTTTTCGCCTTTGCCGCCGCGTTGACAAGCTCGCCGCCGACAACCAGCGTTTCCTTGTTCGCAAGACCTATTGCGCTGCCCGCCTCAATTGCCGCAAGAGTCGGGTCAAGACCGTCCATTCCCACAATAGCATTTACCGTCATATCGCATTTATCCGCGGCAAGCTCGCAAAGTCCTTCTTTTCCGCAAATCACCTTCACAGACGTATCGGAAAGCCGCTGCTTCAAATCGGAATAGGCTTTTTCAGACACAATGCACACCGTTTTCGGTAAAAATTCACGCGCCTGCCGTTCAAGCAAAACAGCGCTATTATAAGCGGAAAGACCCTTTACCGAAAATCCGTGCAGCCGCGCGGTTTCGAGGGTCTGAGTTCCTATTGAGCCTGTTGAACCTAAAACTATAATATTCTTCATACAACAAACAATGCCGAGCGTACCCGGCATTCTTACCTCCAATGCTTACATCAGTGCCGTAATCGGGCAGAAAAGCTGGAAAACAAGATACACGAACGGTGAAACGATAATTACGCTGTCAAATCTGTCCATTATGCCTCCATGTCCCGGCAGAATGTTTCCGAAATCCTTAACGCCGCACTGCCGCTTGAGAAGCGAAGCCGAAAGGTCGCCGACAAGACCGAGGAAGGTGCTTAAAATCCCCGTTACAAGCAAAATGGGCAGGCTGACGCTGAAATGGTGCGCGCCCGTAAATATAAAATCCCAAAGCTCGTAGCCAAGACCCATCAGAATCGAGAAAATACCCGTGCAGACAAGACCGCCGATATAGCCCTCCCACGTTTTCTTCGGGCTGATTTCGGGGCAAAGCTTATGCTTGCCGAAAAACGTTCCCGCAAAGTACGCTCCGCCGTCGGCAATCCACGTTACCACCAGCGTGTACACAATATAGAAAACGCCGTGTTCGGGGTAACGGAACATAAAAAACGCAAGGGTCGAAATTGCAAGCGGAATACACACCGTTACGAACGAAACAAGCCCTATTTCCTCAAACTTGACCTCCTTGTGATTGACAAGCATTGCGCACAGCATAAGCACAAGAAAGACGAAGGAAACGGTAACCGCTGCGCCGCGAACCTCGTCGTAGCAAAACAGCAGCGGAAGGATAAAAGCGAAAACTATCGCGGTTACGCTTACCGCCTTATGAGCGAGATATTTTGCCGCGCTGAGTATTTCATAAACGGCAATCACGGATAAAAGCGCACACACGCCTGCCAGGAGGTGCGGGTTGTTAAGCCAGAGTATAAACACGCCGATCGGGATTCCGATTGCGGCGGTAATCAGTCGTTTTACCATATCAGTTTCCTTTGAGTTCAAACTCCGCCGTAGCGGCGGTTTCTCCTTGCATACTCGGAAAGGGCCTGGTCAAGCTCCTTTTCGCCGAAATCAGGCCAGAGAACGTCCATAAAAACGAACTCCGCGTATGCCGCCTGCCATATAAGAAAATTTGAAAGCCGCTGTTCCCCGCTTGGTCTTATTACAAGGTCAACGGGCGGCAGCCCGCGCGTATAGAGCCGCTGTTCGACGGTTTTTTCGGTTATTTCGTCGGGGGAAAGCCCCTCGGCTGCGATTTCGCGCACCGCGTGAACAATATCGTCGCGCCCGCCGTAATTTATCGCAATGCAGCACACAATTCCCTTGTGATTTTCCGAAGCCTTGGTCACCTTTTCAATTTTACGCTTCAAATCGTCGGAAAGCGGCGCGGGATCGCCGAGGAAAACGAATTTTGCATTTTCCCCGGTCATTTCCATCGCGTCGTCGAGGTACTGGTTAAACAGCTTCATTATCGCGTTCACTTCCGCTTCGGGGCGCTTCCAGTTTTCCGTTGAGAACGCATAGAAGGTAACGATTTTTATTCCGCGCTGCCTGCACGCCTCAACGCATTTGCGGAAAGCCTTTGCGCCCTGAACGTGTCCCGCCGTGCGGGGGAGTCCGCGTTTTTTTGCCCAACGTCCGTTCCCGTCCATAATTATTCCGATATGAACGGGGAGCTTTTTTTCCTCAGCCATTATACGGTCATTATTTCCTTTTCCTTGTCCGCGCAGATTTTATCAATCTTCTCGCAGAACTTATCGGTAACGTTCTGAACCTTCTTTTCGCAGTCCTTAACGTCGTCCTCGGTAATTTCGTTGTTCTTCTTCATAGCCTTGAACTTATCCATAGTATCACGGCGAATATTACGGATTGTAACCTTAGCTTCCTCGCCGTACTTCTTGATCTGCTTGCAAAGCTCTTTTCTGCGCTCCTCGGTAAGCTGGGGGAAAACAAGGCGGAGAGCCTTTCCGTCGTTTGTCGGGGTAATACCGATATCGCTTGCGATAATAGCCTTTTCGATTGCCTTAATGGAGCTTGCGTCCCACGGCTGAATAACAAGTATTCTCGCTTCCGCAACGGAAACTGCCGCCATAGCGTTAATCTGGGTCGGAACGCCGTAATAGTCTACCTGAACCTTGTCGAGGATAGCGGGGTTAGCTCTGCCTGCGCGGATAGCCGCAAATTCGTTTCCGAGTGCGTTAATGCACTTGTCCATTTTTTCTTCGGTCAGTTTAAGTGTTTCCTTCATGGTGTTTCGTCCTTTCTGAAATCAGCTTTGATTGCTTACAAGAGTACCTACCTTTTCGCCCATAACCGCGTCGAAAATATTATCGGGACGGTGAAGGTCGAAAACGATAAGGGGAATATTGTTGTCGATGCACATTGCCGCTGCGGTTCCGTCGAGAACCCGCAGACCGTTTACGAGAATATCCTTATGGCGGAGCGTTTCGTACTTGACCGCGTCATCGAATTTGAGCGGGTCCTTATCGTAAACGCCGTCAACCATTGTTGCCTTAAGTACGATTTCCGCGTTGATTTCCGCAGCTCGGAGTGCGGCAGCGGAATCGGTTGAGAAGAACGGGCTTCCCGTACCGCAGCCGAAAATAACGATACGTCCCTTTTCAAAATGGCGGAGCGCTCTTTCACGGATATACGGCTCGCTGATTGCGTTCATAGCGATTGCGGTCTGAACTCTTACCTCGCAGCCGAGATTTTTCAGTGCGTCGCCGACAGCAAGCGCGTTCATGGTTGTTGCAAGCATACCGATGTGGTCGGCTGTCACTCTGTCCATATTTTCACTGGAGCGGCCTCTCCAGAAGTTGCCGCCGCCTACGACAATGCCTATCTGAACGCCCGCGTCATAGCAGCGCTTTACGCTGCGGCAGATGCTGTTTATCGTCGGGAGGTCAAGTCCCGTTTTCTTTTCGCCCGCAAGGGCTTCACCGCTGAGCTTCAGCAGTATTCTTTTGTACTTCGGTTCCATACAGCTTTCCCTTTCTTAAAGCACGCGGATTCTTCCGAGCGCGTTTATTTTAGCGTACTTTTCAGCAAATTCGGCTTCGTTAAATTCTGCCGTTACAAATGCGATTTCCCCGTCGGGAGCGTTTTCGCGTGAAAGAACGCGAATATCGCCGAACACAGCCTTAGCCTCGGCGGCTGTGCAGTTAGCGCGCACATAGAAACGCGACGACAGCGCTTCAAGCGGCTGGACAAAATCCTGCTCGCTGTCCTCCCAGTACATAGTGCGGGACGAACCGCTTGCTTTTACCGCCTCGACAATATCGGAAACAACCGCGCTTGCAGTCGGGAGCTTTCCCGCGCCCTTTCCGTAGAAAACAACGTCGCCCGTAGCGTCGCCCTTCACGAGGATAGCGTTGAACACGTCGTTTACGCCCGCAAGCTGACTTTCGCCGTCAATAACAACGGGACAGGTAATAACGCTTACCCTTCCGTCCTTTTCACACGCTCTTCCGACAAGCTTAATAACCGCGCCCATGCTCTCGCAGTATCTTACGTCGGCGAGAGAAACCTCCGTAATACCCTCGGCGTGGATATTTGCGGGATAAACGTGTCTGCCGAAGGCGAGAGAAGCCAGAATACATATTTTACGGCAGGTATCAAGACCCTCGACGTCCGCCGCGGGATTTCTTTCCGCGTAGCCAAGCTCCTGAGCGATTTTCAGAGCCTCGTCGAAGTCCATACCCTCCTTTATCATTTTTGTAAGGATAAAGTTGGTCGTACCGTTAAGAATACCCGTAATTTCGTCGATTTTGTTTGCCGTAAGACAAAGGCTCAGCGGACGGATAATCGGAATACCGCCTCCGACGCTTGCTTCAAAGAAGAAGCTGACGTTTTTTTCGTGCGCTATTTTAAGCAGCTCCGCGCCCTTTTCCGCAACAAGCTCCTTGTTTGACGTAACAACGCTCTTTCCCGCTTCAAGCGCAGCCTTAACATAAGGGTATGCGAATTTAAGTCCGCCCATAACCTCGACAACAACGCTGATTTCGGGGTCGTTAACTACGTCGTCAAAGCTTTTGGTGAACTTGTCCGCATAAGGACTGTCGGGGAAATCGCGGATATCGAGGATATACTTGATATCCATTTGTTCCTTAGCCTTTTTTTCAAGCGCTTCGCGGTTCTTATAGAACACCTCTACCGTTCCGGAGCCGACTGTTCCGAAACCCATTACTGCAATTTTCTTCATAAGGTTGCCTTTCTTTTTGTCTTGTGGGAATTTTCCCGATATATACTGACTTATTATAGCACATTTTTAGAAAAGTTACAAGCCTTTTTCGGCAATTTAATTACCGCGCGGGAAAAAAATTACTTTTTTCCGAGCATTTTTTTGAGATATTGACCCGTATAGGATTTTTTGCACCTGCAGATTTCCTCGGGAGTACCTGCCGCAACGATTGTTCCGCCGCCGTTTCCGCCCTCGGGACCAAGGTCTATAATATAATCGGCGGTTTTGATAACGTCGAGGTTGTGTTCGATTACAAGCACGGTGTTTCCGCCTTCGGCAAGCTTCTGCAAAACCTCGATAAGCTTGTGAACGTCGGCGGTGTGAAGTCCCGTGGTCGGCTCGTCAAGGATATAAACGGTTTTTCCCGTGGGTCTTTTGGAAAGCTCCGTCGCCAGCTTTACGCGCTGCGCCTCGCCGCCCGAAAGGGTTGTCGCGGGCTGCCCGATTTTAACGTAGCCCAGCCCCACGTCGTAAAGGGTCTGAAGCCGCCTTGCGATTTTCGGAATATTCTCGAAAAACTTCAGTCCCTCCTCAACCGTCATCTCCAGAACGTCGTAAATGCTCTTGCCCTTGTACTTTACCTCAAGCGTTTCGCGGTTGTAGCGACGACCCTTGCAGACGTCGCACGGCACGAAAATATCGGGTAAAAAGTGCATTTCGATTTTGATTATACCGTCGCCCTCGCACGCCTCGCAGCGACCGCCCTTGGTGTTGAAGGAAAAGCGTCCCGTTCCGTAGCCGCGCATTTTCGCGTCATTCGTCGAAGCGAAAAGGTCGCGTATATCCGTGAAAAGTCCCGTGTAGGTTGCGGGGTTGGAGCGCGGCGTTCTGCCTATCGGAGCTTGGTCGATAGCGATAATTTTGTCGAGCTGCTCAACGCCCTCGATGGAATCGAACTTACCCGCCTTTGTTTTCGCACGATTAAGCGCAGCGGCAAGGTATTTGTACAGAATCTCGTTCACAAGCGAGCTTTTGCCGCTTCCGGAAACTCCCGTTACGCAGGTAAATAAGCCGAGCGGAATCGAAACGTCGATATTTTTAAGATTATTCTCACGCGCGCCCTTGACGGTCAGCCACCGCCCGTCGGGCTTACGTCTTTCCGACGGAACGGGTATCTGCTTTTTTCCGCTTAAATACTGTCCCGTAACGGATTTTTCACATCTCATTATCTCCTCGGCGGTTCCCGCGCAGACAATTTCACCGCCGTGAACTCCCGCGCCGGGTCCGATATCAACGATATAATCCGCCGCGCGCATTGTATCCTCGTCGTGCTCAACGACAATTACCGTATTTCCCATATCGCGCAGGCGGCAGAGTGTTCCGATAAGCTTGTCGTTGTCGCGCTGGTGCAGACCTATACTCGGCTCGTCAAGAATGTAAAGCACGCCCATAAGCGAGCTGCCGATCTGCGTTGCAAGACGGATACGCTGACTTTCGCCGCCCGAAAGAGTTCCCGCCGAACGCGAAAGAGTAAGATATTCCAGACCAACGCTTTTTAAAAAGCTAAGACGTTCGCGGATTTCCTTTAAAATACGCTCTCCGATAAGCTTGTCGCGCTCCGAAAGCTCCATTTTTTCAATAAAATCAAGCGCTTCAACAATGCTCATTTTGCAGAATTCGCTTATGTTTATTCCGCAGACCGTAACCGCAAGCGATTCCTTTTTCAGGCGCTCTCCGCGGCAGTCGGGGCAGACTGAATCCGACATATAGTTATTTTCAATATCATCTCGTGAGTAACTGCTTGAGGAATCCTTGTAGCGGCGTTCAAGATTGTTTATAACCCCCTCGAAGCTTGAATTTCGATAGCCGCCGCCGAACGCGTCGATAACGTCAATCCGGATTTTTTCCCCGTTTGTTCCGTACAGGAACAGGTTCAGCTGCTCCGTGGGCAGCTCCTTCACCGGAACGTCCAGCGAAACTCCGTAATGCTTGGAAATCGCGTTGTAATACATCATCGCAACCGAGCTTTCCTCCAGAGAATTCCACCCGTTTGCCTTTATCGCGCCCTGACGTATCGTAAGCGACGGGTCGGGAATCACCAGCGCGGGGTCAACGTGCTTGAGCATACCCAGTCCCGTACAGCTCGGACACGCGCCGAACGGATTGTTGAACGAAAACATTCGCGGCACAAGCTCCTCAACGCTTATATTGTGTTCGGGGCAGGCGTAGCTTTGTGAAAAGTGAAGCTCCTCGCCGTCTATAACGTCGATATAGATAAGCCCGTCGGTGAGCGCGCCCGCCGTTTCAAGGCTGTCTGTAAGGCGCGAATCCATCTCGGATTTTACAACAAGCCGGTCAACAACAACCTCGATATTGTGCTTTTTGTTCTTTTCGGGCTTGATTTTTTCGGACAGGTCGTACATTATCCCGTCCACGCGAACGCGCACGAAGCCCTGCTTGCGTATTCCGTCAAGCTCCTTCTGATATTCGCCCTTGCGCCCGCGTGCAATCGGCGCGAGAACCTGAATTTTCGTGCCGACGGGCAGGCTCTTAACGCGGTCTACAATCTGGTCGATGGTCTGCTGCTTGATTTCCCTGCCGCAGACGGGGCAGTGCGGAACGCCTATTCTCGCGTAAAGCAGACGCAGATAGTCATATATTTCGGTTACCGTCCCGACGGTTGAACGCGGGTTTTTCGAGGTGGTTTTCTGGTCGATTGAAATCGCGGGGGAAAGCCCCTCGATGCTCTCAACGTTCGGCTTTTCCATCTGTCCGAGAAACATTCGCGCATATGACGAAAGGCTCTCCATATACCGCCGCTGTCCGTCCGCGTAAATGGTGTCGAACGCGAGAGAGGATTTTCCCGAACCCGAAAGTCCCGTCATAACAATAAGCTTGTCGCGAGGGATTGTAAGGTCGATATTTTTGAGGTTGTGTTCTTTAGCGCCTTTAATTACTATTTTATCGCTTGCCATTTTTTGCTCCCATTTCTTTCAGTTCTGCAATCTTGTCGCGGAAATAAGCCGCCTGCTCAAAATCAAGCACACGCGCCGCTTCGCGCATCATAGCGGTATACTTTTCCGCCAGCTTGTCCACTTCCGCCCTTGTCAGCTTCTTCGACTTTTCCTTTTTGCCCTTTTCCTCGTCCGTCGGGGCGGAAATGTCGATAACGTCGCGGATTTCCTTGATTATTGTTTTCGGAACAATTCCATGCTCCTCATTATATTTCATCTGAATCTCACGGCGGCGGTTGGTTTCAAAAATCGCACGTTCCATACTGCCTGTAACGGAGTCCGCGTACATAATAACCTGTCCGTTTGCATTTCGCGCCGCTCTGCCTATTGTCTGTATAAGCGCGGATTCGCTTCTTAAAAAGCCCTCCTTGTCCGCGTCAAGAATCGCCACAAGCGACACCTCGGGCAGGTCAAGACCCTCGCGAAGCAGATTTATTCCGACCAGCACGTCAAATTCACCAAGGCGCAAATCGCGTATTATTTCCATTCGCTCAACCGTTTCAACATCGTGGTGCATATAGCGCACCTTAATATCGAGCCGTTCGAGATACTTCGTCAAGTCCTCCGCCATCTTTTTGGTGAGCGTTGTCACAAGAACACGCTCGTTTCGGCTTGTACGCAGGTTGATTTCGCTCACCAGATCCTCAATCTGCCCCTCGGTAGGCTTGACGATTATTTCGGGGTCTACAAGACCTGTCGGACGGATAATCTGCTCCGCCGAGGAGGTCGCATGCTCCTTTTCAAACGCTCCCGGAGTAGCCGAAACATAAACCGCCTGATTTATTTTCGAGTAGAATTCGTCAAAGTTAAGCGGGCGGTTATCGTAGGCGGAAGGTAAGCGGAAGCCATAGTCAACCAGATTTTTCTTGCGCGCAGCGTCGCCGCCGAACATTCCGCGAACCTGCGGAAGAGTAACATGGCTTTCGTCCACGAGCAGCAGGAAATCCTTCGGGAAGTGGTCGATTAACGTAACGGGAGTACTTCCCGCCTCACGTCCGCTTAAAACGCGGGAATAATTCTCAATTCCCTTGCACATACCGATTTCACGCAGCATCTCCATATCATACCGCGTTCTCTCGGCAATGCGCTGCGCCTCTATAAGCTTGTGCTCAGCCGTGAAAAACTCTACGCGCTCTTCCATTTCCTTTTCAATTTCTTCAAGCGCCTTTTCCTTTTTTTCGCGCCCGACAATATAATGCGAAGCGGGGAAAATAGCCGCGTGAACAAGCTCCCGCTTAGCGTTTCCGGTAACCGCTTCAAACTCCGAAATCCGGTCGATTTCGTCGCCGAAAAATTCCACGCGAATCGCCGTTTCAGCGGTTGCTCCCGCAGGAAAAATCTCTACCGTGTCGCCGCGGACGCGGAACTTGTTTCGTATAAAATTAACGTCGTTGCGCTCGTACTGCATTTCGGTAAGTCGGGCAAGAACCTCGTCCCGCGCGATTTCCATTCCCTTTCGCAGCGAAAGCGTGTTCGCACGGTATTCCTCAGGACTTCCCAAGCTGTAAATACAGGAAACGCTGGATACGATTATGACGTCGCGCCTTTCCGCAAGGGAAAACGTTGCAGAGTGGCGCAGCCGGTCAATATCGTCGTTTATCGCGCTGTCCTTTTCGATGTAAGCGTCGGTTGACGGGATATACGCTTCGGGCTGATAATAATCGTAGTACGAAACGAAATACTCAACCGCATTGTCTGGGAAAAACTCGCGGAACTCGCTGCAAAGCTGAGCGGCAAGGGTTTTGTTGTGCGCAAGCACAAGCGTCGGGCGGTTGACGCGCTCGATAATATTCGCCATTGTAAAGGTTTTTCCCGAACCCGTTACGCCAAGGAGTATCTGCTCCTTTTCTCCGCGCAGAATACCCTCCGTAAGCTTTTCAATTGCCTGCGGCTGGTCGCCTGTCGGTTTATAGGGCGATTTTAAAACGAATTTGTCCATTTTTGTTTCCTCTCCGATTATCGTTACTATGAACGCTTGTTCCCTGAAAACAGCGGCAGTCCGCTCCGTCCCGCATAGTGCAGCCGGATACGTTACGGGTCTGAAGCACACTACTTCTCTCCGTTTGTTTCATATGTTCCGTTCTCGATCGCTTCCAGAATTTCCTCCCATATTCCGGGCGCATGTATAGACTCATGCAGGGAATAAGCGTCAAACCCGCCGATAATCACATGGTCGTAAAGCTCAACGCCTTTTTCCTTAAGCCCGACGGAAACGCCCTTCGTGAAGGCGATGTCAGACCACGACGGCTCAGCCTTGCCGTTAAGATGATTGTGCGCGATTGCAACTCTGCTGCAATCCATGCTCTTCGCAAACTCGGCAAGTCTGCCTATATCAAGCTTCCCGTCGCCGAATTCTCCGCTGTATATCATCAGCTCGCCGACGTCGTTCAGCTCGTCGTCAAGCGCAGCTGCAAAAACCTGCCGCTTTTCCAAACCAAAGTAAAACCGCCGATAATATTTTGCAAGCTCCTCATAGGTAAGCCTCGTGCCGACAGCGTTCGGCGTCTTGGAACAGCGACCCGACAGCTGCCGCATAAAGCTGATGACGCCCGCCGCGCGCCCGTCCACGCCCTCGACCTTCATCAGCTCGGGGGTATCTGCAAGCATAACCGATTTTACACCGCCGAAATGCTCAATAAGCCTGTCTGCCAGCTCCTTTGCTTTGCCGTTGGGAATTGCGAAAAAGAGCAGCGTTTCAAGCGCCTTATTTTCGGGAAGCGAATCAAGGCTCCCCCTCTTAATTATTTCGCCCAGCAGCTCCTTATGCTCTTGTCGGATTTGATTTTTATCGTTCATATTGTCCCCCTCATATCAGATTCGTAAATGTTACTGTACGGCGGCGCTTCAAGCGTCAAAAACCGCGCCCTTGCTTGAACTTCCGACAATTTTCGCGTAGCGCTTCAGATAGCCCTCAAGCTGCTTTGGCGGAAGAATGCCTTTCGCCTTACGCTTTTCAATTTCTTCTTCCGAAACAAGCAATTCCATACTGCGGTTTGGAATGTCGATGTGTATTTTATCTCCGTTTTCAACAAACGCGATAAGTCCTCCGTCCGCCGCTTCGGGCGCAACGTGTCCGACCGCCGCACCTCGGGAAGCGCCGCTGAATCGTCCGTCCGTAATAAGCGCAACGCTTCCGTCAAGCCCTTTTCCGACAATTGCCGCTGTCGGAGCAAGCATTTCCGGCATTCCCGGTCCGCCCTTGGGTCCCTCGTAGCGGATAACGACAACATCACCCGCGATAATAGTGCCGCCGAGAATTGCGTCGCACGCCTCCTGTTCGCCGTTGAAAACCTTCGCCGTCCCCGTGAAATCCATCATTTCGGGCTTTACCGCGCCTTGCTTTACAACCGCGCCTTCGGGAGCTAAATTGCCCTTTAGCACTGCGATACCGCCGTCCGCACGTATAGGCGCTTCAACCGTGTGAATAACCGTTCCGTCTGCGGGAGAAGCGTTCTTGACGCGTTCGCCCTGAGTACCGCTTACCGTGGTAACGTCAAGGTCAACAATTCCCTTTTTCGACAGCTCGCGCAGAACCGCCTGAATACCGCCGACCTCGTTAAGATCCTCGATAAACACGCTGCTCGCGGGGTTAAGCTTGGAAAGCTGCGGAACGCGTCTGCTAACCTCGTCTATATCGTCAATCGTAACGTCAACGCCCGCCTCGTGCGCAATTGCAAGCAGATGAAGCACGGTATTTGACGAAGCGCCGATAGCCATATCCGTTGCAAGCGCATTGAGCATATTACGACGGGTAATGATGTCGAGAGGTCGGATATTTTCCTTTACCAGCCCGACCGCGCGCTCTCCCGTTTCCTTGGCAAGTCTGCGGCGCGCGGAATTTACCGCAGGCTCTGTTCCGTTGAACGGCAAAGCAAGTCCGATAGCCTCGGTAAGGCAGTTCATGGAGTTGGCGGTGTACATTCCCGAACAAGAACCGCAGGTCGGGCAAGCTCTGTTCTCATATTCGAGAATTTCCCTGTCGCCGATTTCGCCGTCCGTGTACTTTCCGATTGCTTCGTAAATTTCCGAGTAGCCGAGCCGTTTTCCCCCGACAACTCCCGCCTTCATAGGACCGCCGCTGACAAAAATTGAAGGTAAATTCATTCTCGCCGCAGCCATTATCATTCCCGGAACGATTTTGTCGCAATTTGGAATGAAAACAGCGCCGTCAAGCGGGTGAGCGGTGAGCATAACCTCAATGCTGTCCGCAATAAGCTCTCTCGAAGCAAGGGAATATCTCATGCCCTTGTGGTTCATAGCCAAGCCGTCGCAAACGCCGATTGTAAAAAACTCAAACGGAACGCCGCCCGCATTTCTTATGCCGTCCTTGACCGCCTGAGAAATTTCGTGCAGGTGCATATGACCGGGAACATAGTCGCTCGCCGCGCATACGACCGCGATGAACGGCTTTTTCATTTCGCTGTCTGTAAGACCGAGAGCTTTAAGCAGCGCACGATGGGGTGTGCGGCTTACGCCCTCCTTTATTAAATCACTTCTCATTGTTTTGTCCTTTCTATTTGCTGCCGAAAACGCTTTTCAACAGACTCGGCTCGTAAATCCGACCAAGCATCGCCGCGCCGATAATGCCCGCGTCGTTGCCCAGGCTGCAAAGGCAGATTTCCGTATTCTTTTCACTGTTTTTTGAGTAAATCTGCTGTGCGACCTGTTTTTTCAGCGGAACAAGCAGATTATCTCCCTCGTTGCACACGCCGCCGCCGATACAAAGAATATCGGGCTGGAACACGTTAATCGTGTTGGCGATTCCGCAGGCAAGGTGCTTGATATAACAGTTCACGACCTCAATTCCCGTATCGTCAAGCAGTTTTGCGGCATTAAAAGCCGTTCTCGCGCTTATGCGCCCGTCCGCCTCGACAAGCTGACGTATTTTGCTTTCCGGGTGCTTTTCCGCAGCCTCGCGGGTCATTCTTATAAGTCCCGTCGCGGAAGAATACGCTTCAAAGCAGCCCTTTCGCCCGCAGGTACATTCGTAGCCGTCTACGGTTATAACGGTGTGCCCGATTTCGCCGCCGGCAAAATTTGAACCGCTGAAAATTTTTCCGTTTATGATTATACCTGCGCCGACGCCTGTTCCAAGGGTTATTACCACCGCGTTTTTTGCGCCCCTTGCCGCGCCCGCCAGAAATTCGCCGTAGCCTGCCGCGTTAGCGTCGTTGTCAAGAAAAGCCTTTCGTCCAAGCGCCGTTTCAACATCGGACAGCAGCGGCACGTTGTCCCAGTGCAGATTATTTGAGTATTCGACAATTCCGGTTTCGGCATTGCACGTGCCGGGACAGCCGATTCCGACCCAGCGCAGCTCCTCAACCTCTACCGAGGCGTTTTCCGCCGCTTCACGAACGCTCTGAACAATATCGGGGAGTATTCCGCCGTAGCCCTTGCTTACGTCCGTTTTAATTTTAGCGCGTCCCACAATTTCGTAATTATCATCAACAATTCCCGTTGAAATATTCGTTCCGCCTATGTCAATTCCCGCGTAGTACTTCATATTTGCCCCCTTTTCAAAAATATCGTGAAAGTCAAACAATATCCGTCAGAATAATCTCGCCGCTGCCCGCAGCGGTATATTTTCCGTAGCCTGCGGGAACGAACGCGCTTTCGCCTTTTTTCAGAGTAAGTCCGTCAACGGTAAATTCACCGTCGAGAACGAGCAGCGAATTGAACGAGCCGTCTGCCGCTTCAAGCTCTGCCTTTTCGGTCACGTCAAGTCGGTTTACGTTGAAATATTCGCTTGTTGCAAGAAGAGTTTCGGTATAGCCGTCCTTTTTGACAGGCTCACCCATCGGCTTTGTGGGACGGGCAGGCGGGATAAGCTTCGTTACCTCGCAGGCCTTTTCAACGTGAAGCTGACGCGGCTTTCCGTCCGCTCCCACTCTGCCGTAATCGTAGATACGATAGGTGGTGTTGGAGTTCTGCTGAATTTCCGCAATAAGGATACCCTTACCGATTGCATGGAGAGTTCCCGCCTCGATAAAGAACACGTCGCCTTTGTGAACGGGAACGTTGTTTGTTACCTCAAGGAGGGTATTATCGGCGATGCGCTTTGCGAACTCCTCGCGGGAGATTTCGCGCTTAAAGCCGTAGAGAAGCTCAGCGCCCTCCTCGCAGTCCACGATATACCACATTTCCGTTTTTCCGTATTCGCCCTCAACGCGCATGGCGTATTCGTTATTGGGGTGAACCTGAACGGAAAGATTATCCTTGGCGTCAATCAGCTTGATTAAAATAGGAAAATACTCAAAACGCGCGCAGTTTGTTCCAAGCACGCCTTTTCCGTTCGCGGCTATGTACTCGGAAAGAGTTTTTCCCGCAAATTCGCCGTTTTCGATAATGCTTTCGCCGTCCTTGTGGCAGGACAGCTCCCAGCTTTCGGCAAGCTTATCCTTATCGGATTTCTTGCCGTATTCATCTCTCAGTCTTGTGCCGCCCCAGAGGTAATCCTTACAGGGCGCGATAAGCTTCATAATGTACATTTCAATCATTCCCTTTCAAAAATCTGCGCCCGCACAACAGCGCGTGGCTTTCATATTTAGTCAGCACCGCACAATCATATAAAGAGGTTGTGCGGTGCTGCTTACACATAATATATTATATCACAAATCAGTATTATTGTAAAGTCCTCCGCTGAAAAACTCACGGAAATCAATTTTCAGCAACCACTCTCAAAATGTTGCCTGTGTCGAGCAAGC
>CAZFMC010000005.1:19578-75442 GCA_964520065.1 uncultured Ruminiclostridium sp. | reverse complement strand
AGGAACTTACATTTTGCTTCGCAAAATGTAAGACGCGCGCCGCGCCGGCTGTGCAATTGCAGAATATATCCAAAAGGGCTGTTGCAGCAAGCTGCAACAGCCCTTGGCTGACATTTACAGTCCGGCACGAAGCGACGCAATCCGTTCGCCAAGCTCTGCGTAAGCATGCGTGAGCGTGTCGGGGTCGTCCCTGTGAAGAATGAAGGTGTCGTCGGGAGAAATTCCGAGCCGCTCCATATTGATTGAATAGTCGGTAATAAGATAAAAC
Organism: uncultured Ruminiclostridium sp.; assembly: GCA_964520065.1. Lineage (GTDB taxonomy): Bacteria > Bacillota > Clostridia > Oscillospirales > Ruminococcaceae > Ruminiclostridium_E. Next base: position 75,174 of record CAZFMC010000005.1, on the reverse strand, counting down.
TGCCATTTGTAAATATTCCGCTGAACAGCAATCATTTCGCGCAGATCGTCGTATGTATATCTGCGGCTTGCGTTGTCGCGGTCGAAAATGTTGATTACGCAAACGACCTTTGACGGACGTTCGTCCTCGGCGGTATCGCGCAGACGTTCTCCGACCGAGGTGATAAGCTGAGCCGAAGCGTCAAGCATACGGCACTCGCCGTTTCCGCCGCGTTCAAAGCCGTAGTTTTTTACGACAAGCTTCTGAACGGGAACGTTGTCAAAAACGGGAGTAACCTTGCTGTTGTAGGCAATTCCCGACATATTCATCTCGCCGTCAAGCTTCCTTTGCGCAAGGACAAAGCTCTTAAGATTTTTAACGGCAGAATCCATGTGACCGAACGCCGCTGCGCCGCAATCGAACGCGAAAATAGCTTCCAAAAAATTTTTCTTCATAGGTTTTTCCTGCCTTTCTTTTTTCTTGTTCACATTATAGCATAATTTAACATAACTTGCAATAGTTTTTTTGACTTTTTTGTGCAAATCTTCATTTTTGTCTATATTTTTTTGCCATCGCCCCGTGAAAGCACGGATTATTCGTCCGTTTTGTGCTATTTTTGCTGTTACGTCTGTGAAGATAGCGTAAAAGCTCGCCTCGCACACGTCCCGAAAGAAGTACCACTCCGATAAGATTCGGTATCGCCATAAGCCCGTTAAGCGTGTCGGAAACGCTCCATGCAAGCGTAAGACTGACCGTGCTGCCAATCACAATAAAAACCACAAAAACAGCTCTGTAAAGCGGGACGCAGCGCGGTCCGAAAAGAAATTCAGTCGCGCCCGCTCCGTTGAACGACCAGCCAAGCACGGTGGAAAACGCGAAAAGCAGAACCATAACCGCCAGAAGCTTGCCCGCAAACGAGCCGAAGCACTGCCCGAACACGTAAGCGACAAGACTTGCGCCGTTTACCGCCGACAGCTCTACCGCGCCAATAACAACCTCGCCGTCCTCGCCAACCATAACCGAGCCGTCGGGATTTTTCGCGGCAATCCCCCGAAGCTCCATAAGATTGACGAAATTATACCCCTCCGCCGTCGTTTTATCCAGCTTTACGGTAAAGCGTTTTCCCGAAGCCGTGCAGGCAGGAATTTCGGTATATGTTCCGACAGGAGCGCTGCTGTCAGCCAGCCGAGGAAGCGGTACAGGTTCTGAAGAAATGAGCGGCTGATTTTCACAGACGCTTACAAGCTGCGGCTGCTCGGAAATATTGTTTAGCGCCTGTTCAAGCGTAACGGCTTCGCCCGAAGCGGAAAGAACGGCAAAGGCGGTCAGACTGCACATAACGACAGTATCAAAAAAAATCTCGAAAACCGACCACATTCCCTGCTTGACCGGCTCGGCAACGTCCGATGAAGCATTTACCGCAACCGACGAGCCAAGACCCGCCTCGTTGGAAAAAACGCCGCGTCTAAGCCCTACCGAAACCGCATTCATCACCAGATACCCGCTCACCCCGCCAATAGCCTGCCTTAGCCCGAGGGCGGAGGAAAAAATATCCGATAAAACTCGCGGAAGGCTTGAGAAATTCACGGCAAGAACGGCAATACAAGCAGCTATGTAAAGCGCCGCCATCGCGGGAACAAGCTTCTCGGCAACGCTCCCGATGCGCTTTATCCCCCCAACCAGAACCAACGCAGAAACAACTGCCAGAACAAGCCCCGTTACCACCGACGGCACTCCAAATTCCGAACGCAGCGCGCCCGCAATCGAGTTGACCTGCGTCATATTGCCTATGCCAAACGAAGCCAATGTGCAGAAAAGCGCAAAAAGCGCAGCCAGAACCGCGCCAAACCGCTTCATTCCGCGAAAACCACCAACCCCGTCGCGCAGATAATACATAGCCCCGCCGCGCCATTCGCCGTTGTCGCTTTTGCGGCGGTACATTATTCCAAGCGTGTTCTCGGCAAACCCTGTTATCATACCTAACAGCGCCGAAATCCACATCCAGAACACCGCGCCTGCTCCGCCCGCCGCAAGGGCTGCCGCTACTCCCGCGATGTTGCCCGTTCCGAGAGCCGCGGCAAGCGCCGTTGAAACCGCCTGAAACTGCGAAATCGACCGCTCCGAACCGTTTTTTACGCTTACGGTATCCTTTTTGAACAGAGAAAGCGCAGTTTCTCTGAACCAGAGCTTAAAACCCGCAAGCTGGAAAAATCGCAGCCGAAAGCTGAGAAAAACGCCTGTCCCCAACAGCAGAACAAGCATCGGCACGCCCCAGACCACGCTGTTAATTTTTTCATTGATCGCCATAATAAATTCCGTCATACCGCAAGCCCGCCTTTATCAGCATTTTTTATCCTTATGAAACAGCTCCCGAAAGCCCGTGACAAGCAAAAGGAGCGCGAAAAGCACCCGCAATATCCCATCGCCGAGCAGAGCGGTAAGGAGCGTTCCCGCAAACGCGCCAACAATTCCCGCAGCTGCCGCCCAAGGTATTCCGCGCCAGTCAACAAGCCCGCTTCGGGAATGAAGCAGCATTGACAAAAGGGCTATCGGGAGGAAAAAAATAAGATTTGCGCCCTGTGCCTGAAGCTGCGAGCAGCCGGCAAAAACGGTAAGGTAGATAATCATAACAAAGCCGCCGCCAAGTCCCATCGACGCGGCAAGTCCGGCAAGAAATCCAACAAGAAGGCTCATTTCAGCAGCATTCTCCCCGCCGAAACAATAAGCAGTCCGCCGAAAATCCTGCGAAGCAGACCGTTGTCCGTTTTCTTCAGCAGAACCGACCCCAGAACCGCACCGAAAAATCCTCCCGGCAAAAGCGGCAGTATAAGCCCGAAATCAATGTTCCCGCCAAGGTAATACCCGACAGCGGCGGAAATGCTAAGAAAGAAAATCAATGCAACGGAGGTTGCGTGACTTTTGCGCGGCTCCAGCCCCGAACGCTCAAGAAGCGGCACCGCAACCGCACCGCCGCCTGCACCGAACAGCCCGTTCATCAGACCGCTCACCGCGCCTACCGCTGCGCTTTTGAAAGCTTTTCTTTTATTTTCGTTCATGACGCTCCTCCCACTTGCGGAGCTTCCCGCGCCGCTTTTTCCATAGCCTGTGCAAAAATAAACGAAAATATACGTCGGAAAGGCTCGGCGGAAGCTCCGCGCGCTCGCTTCGCTCGCGCAGTCCCCGCCCACCCGCCCCCTGCGCGGCTGCGCCGCGCTTTTGGTTACGAAAAAAACGAGAAAAATCGGGAAAAATTATTGACAAACAGTGTAAAAGAAGGTATAATAATATAGAATATAAGGTGAGTATCTATGCCGCAGCGGAAAGGGGAATGAAATTGCCGTTATACGAAGGCTTTGACGCAGAAATAGTAACGAGGCAGTTTATCCTTAACGAAAACACGCCGCCGCGAATCGCAGAGGTGTACAAAAGCATACGAGCGAACCTTATGTCGGCGATGACAGCGAAGTCGCTGCCGTCATTTGCAGTTACAAGCCAGTGTAAAAGCGAAGGAAAAACCACAACCGCCGCAAATCTGGCAATATCCTTCAGCCAGCTCGATAAGCGCGTCCTGCTGATCGACGCGGATATGCGCCGACCGAGCCTGCACGAGCTGTTCCGGCTGAAAAACCGATACGGATTAAGCACCGCGCTAAGCGGTACAAGCGATGTGTTCAGCGCAATACGACCCGATGTACTGCGGAATTTTCACGTTATGCCGTCGGGAATTGTGCCCGAAAACCCCGCAGACCTGCTCGGCGGGAGGAAAATGGAACAGCTGATACGAATGCTGTATGGTTATTATGATTATATAGTTATAGACGCGCCGCCGCTGTGCGTTGCAAACGACGCTCTTCTGTTCGGCGGTTATACGGCGGGAGTGCTGCTGGTAATCCGTGAAAATAAAACCACTCATACCGATTTGAAAAAAGCGTTGGCGACAGCTTCTTTGGCTAAAGCAAGCCTTCTCGGCGCAGTGAAAACACATTGCTCCGACCTGCGCGACGAGGTTTCGGATTACAGAAACGCACTTGCCGCAGCTGACAGCAACGATGAGGACGAGGACGACGATAACGAGGGCGGCGAACAATGAAAACAGCTATATTTATCGCACTGCCGCTGCTCTGCGCAGCCTGCTCGCTTCTGAAAAAAAAGTGGCTTTTCTGCGCTGCAAACGGCGTCCTGCTGTTCGTCTGCACCTTGCTCTGCCTTAATACGGCAGCCTTTGACGGTACGGACGCGCTCCCTGTCGGATTTTCCTTTTTTAAACAGCTTCTTACGCTTCTTTTTCCCGATTCCGACGCGGCTTCGGCGGTAGTTTCCGCAATTCTTGCCGTTTCGGTTTCAGCTGCTTTGTACAGCCATTCAGCCGAACCGCGCTATTCCGCATTCCTTTTTGTTTCATGCGGCTTCTGGCTCTATTTTATACACGAACCGATAGTGTTCATTGCCGCCGCGCTTTGTGCGTGCGCACTTAAATACGCTTCGCAGAGGGATTTTCTGCGCTTTGCCGCACTTGTTCTCCTCGGAGCCTGCTTCTGCCCCGAAATGTGGGCGGTGTTGTTGCTTTTTCCTTTTTTTGCCGCGCCTGTCGGACTTCCGCTGCTTTTGGCGGGAATCGCTGCGGGTGCAGCGCTGTTACTTATAAACCCCGCGGACTTCCTCTTTCAGTCTATGTCCGCACCCGCGCGGATATTCCCACAAAACGGAGTTTCCGCATTAGTTCCCGTTGCGCTCTTCCTGCTTTTGCTGATAGCTTCGCTTGCCCGGAAAATGTTCCGCAAAAATAGGAGGGATTGCTCAGATACTATGCTAACCGCGCTCTTTGCGGCGGCAGTACTGTCGCTTATGAGCGTTTCCGATACGCGCTGCCTGCCGCTTACGGCAGCTCTTGCAGCGCCCGCCGCGCTCTTTCTCGGCGGCGAGCTTTTCCTGACGGGAAAACGGCTTATCGCTATGACCTTTCAGGAAAAATCGCGCGGTTTTTTAATTTCCGCCGTCGCAATAGCCGCTGCCGTTCCATTAATATGGTACTTCGCGCTGCTTGTTCGGACGGGGGTGATTGAATGAACCGTTCCGATTCCTTCTTTTCAAAACACCCGTTTGCCGCAAGCTTCGCCGAAAAAAGAATACGCGCCGCGTTTTCAACAGGCGTGGGCGAAAATATCGCCGTCCATGCCGCCGTAACGCTCGCCTGCGCGCTTCTTTCGCTGAACGCACCCTTTGAATGGCTGTATTACCTGTCGTTTGCGGTGACGCCGGCGGTCTGGCTGAGCAGCTCGCTCCTCGCGGGCTTTCGGCGGCATTGGCTTTTTCCCGTGTACTCGGCAGCTCTGCGGCTTCTGCCGCTGCTGCTTCTGAGTGAAAAAAATACGCAGACAGGCGCTTTCGACGAGGCGCTGAGAACGCTTTGCACCATTGTGAGCGACTGCGTGTTTTCACCTTTTTACAGCTTGAATCTTGACAGACAAACATTATGCTTCTTTTTCTTCGCCGCAGAAGCCGCCGTGTTTGCGTGGGGATTTTTCCTCAGAAAAAACGCAAAGCAGTCAAAGCTTTATTGCAGCGTGAGAATAAAGCTGCTTCAACATTCCTCAAGGGAAACAGAATAAAATGATAAACCAAACGGAAAGGCTGGTATAAGAATGAAACTCAAAAAACTCCTCTGCTCTGCGGTAGCCGCAGCAATCGTGTTCGGTTCCCTGCCTGCGGTAAATATTTCAGCAGGCGCAGAATTTACAACGGGATTATCTGTCGATTCTCCGATCGGCGGCGTGGAAACCTACTCGCTGAGCAGCTATGTAAAAAGCAAGTACGGAACGACCCTCCAGCAGTATTTTGAGTTGGCGTCCACAGGCGTTCCCGCAAGCAGCACGGTAACAATCAATGTCACGGGTATTTCCTATCTGAACGGCGCTACCTTTAAGATTACCAAAAGCGAAATGAAGCTGATTGCCGATTCCACAAGATTAAAGCTTAACTTTGAGCTTACCAATAATACTCTCGGCTTTACATACAGAACGTCTATCTCCAGCGCGCAGGCAGCTCAGATTTACCCCTTAATGGAGTACGATTACAACGTTCTGCTTTCTTTCAGCAAGGGCAAGGACGCGGCAGGCAATCCGTATATCGACATAACCCGCTCCGCGCTTAACCCCAAGGCGGCAACGCTCTCATATAAAATCTGGCAGAGCGATTTCCGTAACCTCCTGAACTGGGGAAATCTCCTCAGCGACGAGCTTTTCAGCAGTACCGTAAATTATACCGTCAACGAATTAAAGACTAACGGCGCTGTGGGCAGCGCTGTGGGCGTTACAACAAGCAGCTACGACCTCAACTTTGATGTCAACAATGCAAATTCAATCGGCGTTCGCATAGCTTATAAGGTTGACGACGCGGATTACTATACCAAAAAGCAGAGCATGGAGATTCTCGAAAAGCTTATCGAGAATTATCTGGGTCTTGACCTTGATAACTCCACCACCCTTAAAGCTTACGTTGACGGCGTAAAAACCGATATCCAGAATAAGCTTGACAGCGGCAGCCTTTTCACTCAGTCCGACCTGAATAAAGCCGTTTCAAATTATTTCAAGGATTCCGACAACTACGAAAAGCTGGTTGCTGCAGTTATTAACGAGGTCAACGGCTCTATTGAAGGCTCAGTGGCGAGCGAGGTTGCAGACCAGCTCAGCGCTTATCAGGTTCCCGCCGATCAGGTTGCCGAGATTATAAGAAATAATCCGAGCATTCAGGAACAGATAAAGGGCGAAAAGGGTGAAAAAGGCGACGTCGGCGAAAAGGGCGACAAGGGCGATACCGGTGAAACCGGTGCGGCAGGCGCGCCCGGCGAGAACGGCAAGGACGGCGCTGACGGCGAATCCTTTGAAGCGTGGGCGACCCGCGTTTACGGAAGTCCCCAGAAATTCTTCCAGTATAATTTTGAAAATTGGATTATAACCGAATACGGCTCGGTTGACAACTTTAAGAAGGCTATGACAGGCGAGGACGGCTTGTCCGCTTACGAGCTGGCTCAGCAGCAGGGCTATACGGGTTCACTTTCGCAGTGGCTTGCCTCTCTTCAGGGCGAGGACGGCTTGTCTGCTTACGAACTGGCTCAGCAGCAGGGCTACAAAGGCTCGGTTACTCAGTGGCTTGAATCCATCACGGGCGAGGACGGACTGTCCGCTTATGAACTGGCTCAGCAGCAGGGCTATAAGGGTACTCTCTCCGAATGGCTTGAATCGTTAAAGGGCGAGGACGGTGCTGACGGTGAAGATGGCGCTGACGGCGAGGACGGAAAGGACGGCGCTGACGGTGAGGACGGACAGATTATCTACGTCAACGGCACATACGGGCAGGTTCCCAACGCACCCTCGTCAGGCGCTGCGGCAGGTGCGCCCACAGCAGGCGATGTAACCCTTGACGACACGGTTTACATCGTAAAGGGCAACGGCGTTGTCAATCCCAACACGGGCATCGCGGTCGGAATAATTCTCCCCGCGGCAGCCGCAGGCTCAGTTCTTCTCGTTAAGAAATCGGGAAGAAAAAGAGGCAGAAGAAGAAAGTAAAAAAACGAACCCGTTGCAAAAAAGCAGCGGGTTCAGCTATGGAAAGGCATTTTATGGAACTCAATATTGTACTTGTCGAGCCGAGAATCCCCCAGAATACGGGGAATATAGCGCGCACCTGCGCTCTGACGGGCGCACGGCTGCATATTGTAAAGCCGATGGGCTTTGAAATCGACGATAAACAGCTTAAACGCGCGGGACTTGACTACTGGCATCTGCTGGATATAACCTACTACGAGAATCTTGACGACTTTTTTGAAAAAAATCCCGACGGCGATTTCCGTTATTTCAGCACAAAAGCTCTCAACAACTACTCCGACGTTTCCTACCGCGACCGTGTTTACATAGTTTTCGGGCGTGAGGACAAGGGGCTGCCCGAAGAGCTGCTTTACAAAAACAAGGAACGCTGCGTGCGCATACCAATGATCAACAACGAAGCTGCTCGGAGCCTTAACCTCTCCAACAGCGTTGCAATCGGCGCATACGAGGTGCTGCGCCAGTGGGGCTTCCCCGAACTGAAAAATAAGGGCGCGCTTACAAAATTTCACTGGGAATAAACAGTCTGCTTCTGCCTCCGTCCCATTGGCTGCCAAAACCGATTCTCTTCAAGCGGAGGGGGCGCGGCGCGCGCGCTTTGTGCGGCGAAGCCGCACAAAGCGATTCCTCGGGCAGCGAAGCTGCCCGAGGAACTTACATTTTGCGAAGCAAAATGTAAGACGCGCGCCGCGCCGACTGTGTAGTATTGCTGAATATACAGAAACGGGCTGTTGCAGCGAAAGCTGCAACAGCCCGTTTGGTAAAAGCATAGACAGACCGCTTATTCAGCGTCCGCATATCTTGCCGAAAGCTCGTTGATTGTGCCGTCAGCAATCATCTTTTCAATTGTCGCATTTACCATATCGAGCATTTCTGTGTTGCCCTTAGCAATGGCAATTCCGTATTCCTCGGATTCAAACGCTTCGTTGTCCTCAACGATTTTCAGACCTGCGTTGTCAGCAACGTACTTCTGAGCGGTAGCAGAGTCGATAACAACAACATCGCACTTCCCGTTGATAAGCTCAAGGATAGCTTCAGTGCCCTTTTTGAAGGCTTCGTAGGGATAACCGAAATCCTTAACGCAGGTTTCACCCGTATAGCCCTGAATAACAACGATTTTCTTGTCCGCCATATCGGAAGCCTTCGCGATTGTGGAATCCTCCTTGACAATCATAACCTGCTTGGCAATATAGTAAGGGGTCGAAAAATCAACGGATTCAAGTCTTTCCTCGGTAATTGTCATACCCGAAATAACCGCGTCAATCTGACCGTTCTGGAGAGCGATAAGCGTAGAGTCGAACTCCATGTTCTCAATAACGGGAGTGAGGTTATTGTCGTCGGCAATCTGCTTTGCAATAGCTATATCAATGCCGTCATACTGGTCGATTACGCCGCTCGCGGAAACAAATTCAAAGGGCGGGAACTCTGCGTTTGTGCCAACCTTGAATGTTCCTGCAACAGCTGTCTTGACACCCTGTGCGCCGTCATCTGTCTTTGCTTCGGAACAGCCTGCCGCCGATACCATCATTACGGCTGCTGCCGCGAATGCGAAAATTTTTGTTAATTTCATTTTGTTTCTCCTTTTGTTCAACTATTATATTAAAAGCCTCGGCTTTTATAACTACTTAAGAACCTTACTTAAAAATCTGATTGTACGCTCGTTTTTGGGATTGCTGAAAACCTCCTCGGGAGTACCCTGCTCCAGAATGTTCCCCTGATCCATAAACAGAAGCCGCGTCCCGACCTCTCTTGCAAAGCCCATTTCGTGAGTAACGACCACCATAGTCATTCCCGAATCAGCCAGATCCTTCATAACGTCAAGAACCTCTCCGACCATTTCAGGGTCAAGCGCGGACGTCGGCTCGTCGAAAAGCATTATTTCCGGCTCCATCGCAAGCGCACGCGCAATAGCCACACGCTGCTTCTGACCGCCCGAAAGCTGGCTCGGATAAGCGTCAGCCTTTTCGGAAAGCCCTACTCTTGCAAGCAGCTCCCTGCCGCGCTTATCCGCTTCCTCCTTTGTCATTTTCTTCAAAAGAACCGGAGCAAGCGTTATGTTGTCCATAATTTTAAGGTGCGGAAAAAGATTGAACTGCTGAAAAACCATGCCCATTTTCTGGCGAATCCTGTTCACGTCAGCCTTGGGCGTGTTTATAAGCTCGTCATCAATGTAAATCTCGCCCTCCGTCGGCGTTTCGAGCAGATTAAGACAGCGCAGAAAGGTGCTTTTGCCCGAACCCGACGGTCCGATTACAACAACCACCTCGCCCTGCGAAATATGCTCGTTTATTCCGTCAAGAACGTGCAGGTCGCCGAACGACATATGTAAATTGTTTACCTTTATCATTTTTCGTTCCTCCTTTAGCGTGCTTCGGACTTTCTCAGCTTCTTTTCAATAAGCCGAAGTCCGATTGTGAGGATTTTTATGATGATAAAATAGATTACAGCCGTTCCGACAAGCGGCATAAACGGTTCAAACGTTGCGCTCTTGATAAAGTCGCCCGCCTTCTGAATGTCCATAAGTCCGACGTAGCCGACAATCGCCGTTTCCTTTATAAGCACGATAAATTCATTGCACAGCGCAGGAAAGATGTTCTTCACCGCCTGCGGAATAACAATGCGTATCATAGTCTGGCTTGCGCTTAAGCCCAGCGAACGTCCCGCTTCGGTCTGCCCCTTGTCAATCGAAAGGATACCCGCGCGGATAATCTCCGAAACATACGCGCCGGAGTTTATGCCAAAGGCAATCGCCGCAATAATCCACTTGTCGATATGCACCGACGCGAAAATTACGAAATAGATAATCATAAGCTGGGTAACAGACGGCGTACCGCGTATAACATCGGTGTAAACCTTGCCTATCGCCCGCAGCGGCTTCTTGCTTGAAAGCGTACACAGCGCAATCAGCATACCGATGAGAACGCCGATAACTATTGCAAGCAGAGAAATTTTTATCGTAACGCCGATACCGTCGAGGAAGAGCATATACCTGTCCTCACGTATAAAGCATTTGTAAAAATCCTGCTGAAGTCCCTCGAAAAAGTCCATAGCCTACTCTTCCCCTCCTATACAGGTCAATTATTTCTTCTTCTTTTTGGCAAGAATCGAAAGAACCACGCACGCGGCAACCGCAACTGCCGCAACGACAATAATTACAATTGCAACAGGGGAAACAGGCGAGCTTACGCCCGCAAGCTTAATTAAACCAACAGTATTCATAATAATATTCCTTTCTTGTTACTTCCTTCTTTTTGCAAGCACAATGATAATTCCAACAATCGCACCGAGAATAATAACTCCCGCCGCAATAAGAATTGTCATAAGCGTGCTGTCCTGAGAGGAAGAATTTGCGCGCGAAACGGGCTGAGCAGCTGCCGCAGAGGTCTGCGCTGCAGTTGTTTCCTCGGCTTGTTCAGCCGCAGTCGTTTCCTCGGTTTCGGGAGCAGCCGTTGTGGTGACCGCCTCGGTTGTTGTCGTTTCCTCGACCTCGGTTGCAGCTTCAGCCTCGGTTACCTCGTCCGCAGCAGATGTTTCTTCAACCGTTGTTTCCTCGTCAGTCGTAGTGGTCGCTTCGGTCGTAGTGGTCGCTTCGGTCGTTGTGGTAGTCGCCACGGTCGTTGTAGTTACCTCGGTCGTTGTGGTAACCGGAGTCGTTTCGACAGCGGTAGTTGTCGCTTCCGCCTGAACGGGCGCGCTGAGCGGTTTTCCGTTCGCGTCAAAAGCAATAATGGAATTGCCGTTTACGTCAAAAATCTCCGCACTTACAATGGTAAGCGAATATTCCGAGGAAGCGTTTCCCCATTCGTTTAAACTCAGCGTCGTCCAAGCCTGCGCTTCGTTCGTTATTGTATGACCGCTCAGGTCGGCGGAAAAAACAACAGTTCCATCGCTGCCGGTAGTTACCGAGGCTGCGGAGGTATTGTCGCCCGCAACATTTTCAAGCGAGGAAAAATCGTACTGGAACCAGTCGTTCGCACCGAGGGCGATAGCGCCCTGAAACTCCAGAACGGAAGTTTCCGTGCCGGCATAAAAGCCGCTTGCAACATCGCTGTTATATGCGTCAATATCCGTAACCTTAGCTACAAACTGTATAGCTCCGACTTTTGTATAGTCAACGTTATAGCTTGAATTTACCGTCATCTTCCAGCTCTGCTTGGTAGCCGCGACGCAGGTTTCGGGAGCGGCAGGCTGGGTAATATACGCCGAAGCCGAGGCAGCAAGGATTGCGGACGATACCACGGCAGAAGCGGCTGACAAAATAATATTTCTCATTTTCATAGCGGTTATTCTTCCTCCATCGCACATAATATGCCATAACACACAAATATATATTATATCATAACACATCGGGGCGGCTCTTGTCAATCCGCAAAATACCCCAAATCGCTAATTTTCGCTTTATTGCACAAAATACGGACAATATCTTCGTCCGCGCCGTACACTTTTCCGCTTTTGCGGTTCACAAAACTTTTTATTTTTAGCTATTGAAATTTTTCAGAATATGTGCAATAATATATACAAGTAAAATATCCGTCGAAAGGAAGCTATATATTATGAACAGTGCAGTTATTTTAGCGGCAGGCGAGGGAAAAAGAATGAAATCCTCTCTCCCGAAGGTGCTTTGCCGCGTTCTTGAAGAGCCAATGCTCGGCTGGGTACTCGACAGCGTTGCTCAGGCGGGCTTTTCCAACGAAAACGTAGGTGTAATCGTAGGAAACGGCGCGGAAACGGTCACGAAGTATATGTCGGAAAAGGGCTTTTCGCGTTCCTTTTTACAGTCCGAGCGCAAGGGCACGGGTCACGCCGTTATGCAGGCTATGCCGCTTATTTCCGAAAGCGAAAACGTTCTGGTGCTTTGCGGCGACGCACCGTTTATCGACGCTGAAACAATAAAAGCTTCGCTTGAAGAGCATCTTTCCGCAAAAAACGCTGTAACCGTCGTAACAGCCGAGGTGGACGACCCGACAGGCTACGGACGTATTATCCGCGGCGAAAACGGCGGTTTTCTGCGCATCACCGAACAGAAGGACTGCTCGGAAACCGAAAAACAAATCCGAGAAATCAATTCCGGCGTTTACTGGTTCAGCGCTCCCGCGCTTGCCGAAGCGCTCCCTAAGCTCGGCACAGCCAACGCAAACGGCGAATACTATCTCACCGATACCATCGGAATTATCCGCACAGCGGGACTTAACGCGGGAGCTTACCGCGCCGAAAACCCGCAGCTTGTCCTTGGCGCAAATACACGCGCAAATCTGCTTAGCCTCAACGAAATCGCTCGGAAAAGCGTCATTGAAAAACACCTTGAAAACGGCGTAGAATTTATCTGCACCGATGGTATTATAATAGGTAAGGACGTCGAAATCGGCGCTCAGACGCTTATTTACCCCAACACAATACTGCGCGGCACAACAAAAATCGGAAGAGGCTGCGTTATAGGTCCGAACTCTGTTGTTGAAAACACCGCTGTCGGCGACAATACGGCGCTTAACAACGTTCAGGCTTACGATTCAATTGTCGGAAACGATGTAAAGGTCGGTCCCTTTGTGCAGCTCCGACCCGGAACAATTCTTCACGACGGAGTTAAAATCGGCGACTTCGTTGAGGTGAAAAATTCGGAAATCGGCGAAAAAACCTGCGTCGCTCATCTTACATATGTCGGCGACAGCGACGTCGGACAGGACGTAAACTTCGGCTGCGGCTGCGTTACCGCCAATTACGACGGAATCAATAAATTCCGCACCGTTATCGGCAATCACGCCTTTATCGGCTGCAATACCAACCTTGTCGCGCCCGTTGAAATCGGCGAAAACGCCACAACAGGAGCAGGCTCGACGATTACGGGCAACGTCCCCGCTGACAGCCTTGCCGTTGAACGCACCGACACAAAAATTATCGAGCATTGGGAGAAAAATTCGCGCCGCAAGCGCAAAATCTGATGGGGTGTCTATGCTGAAAAACTCAACCGACCTTGAAAATACGCTCCCGACGCAAATCCCGACCGGTTCCGGCGATACTATCCGCCGCCTTGGTCTGGCAATGCTCGTGCTGGCAATAAACCCCTTTCTGATGTCGTTTCTGTCCGCCGTTCTTTTGTATGGCATTATCGGCGTACCGACCGACGCAGACGGCAGCGGGTATTACGTCCTCGTACTCGCGCTCAATGAAATTTCCTCCTACCTGCTGCCAATCGTCATATTCAGCGCAATGTTCGGGCGGGAATGCAGGGAATTTACGCCAACGGTCAGCTATACCCCGAAGCGCGGCGACTGCATTGTGCTTTTTCTGGCGGGAATCGGCGCAGGCTCGCTCGGAACGCTTGCGACAAGGCTTATCAACGCTTTGATTGACAGCGTTTTCGGCACGGGTGAAATTGCCGACGCCTTTGAAAGCCTTGCGCCGACAGACGGTCTGCGATTTGCCGCGTTTGCCGTTTGTATCTGCGCTGCAGCGCCGATTTGTGAGGAAATAATTTTCCGCAGGCTTCTGCTTACTCCGCTGAGAAGGCTCGGCGATTTTCCCGCCGCATTGCTGAGCGGACTTGTTTTCGGGCTTTATCACGGCAATTTCGACCAGTTTGCATACGCAGCGATTGTCGGATTTTTTTACGCGGTTATCGCAATCCGCCGCAATTCGATACTGCCGACCGTTATTTTGCATTCGCTTAATAATTTTATTGTGGCGGTCGCGGATTACTGCCCGTTTGATAATACGTTTACCTCGGCAATGTCTGTTGCAGCCTCGCTCATGTTCCCTGTCGGACTGCTTGCGGCTGCGGCGGCGGCGATAATGGGACTTATGCGGTTTGAAAAGGCGAACGGTTCGCTGAGCGGCGCGGAATGTGCAAGGGCTGCGATAAAAAATCCCGCGTTTGTGATTGGCTTTCTGGCTATGCTGGCAATGTTTTTTGTTTAAACCGACCGTTTTTATGTGTAACTTGCAGTAAAAGCGGCGTGCGTCGGCAATGTTTTTGTCGAAAAAACATAAAAATTAAAAAAATCAAAATAAAGCTTGACAAATGGCTTCTCCCGTGGTATAATAATTAAGCAATCGGGAGTGCTGGTGTAGCTCAGTTGGTAGAGCAGCTGATTTGTAATCAGCAGGTCGGGGGTTCGAGTCCGTCCACCAGCTCCATTTCCCCTTTATGGGTGATATAAATTGACTGCTGTTTTCAGCAGGAACGTTCTTGGCAACAAGAACTTTATATGAGGAAGCGTTCCCGAGTGGCCAAAGGGGGCAGACTGTAAATCTGTTGCGTTTCGCTTCGGTGGTCCGAATCCACCCGCTTCCACCAAAATAGCCTCTGCTTTATTGCAGAGGCTATTTTATTTTCCTAAGCTTCCCGATAAATTAACCCTATGCTCGGAATCGCAAACCATAATCACGGGAGCAGATACAACTAGGGCTTGTTGACGCTAAAATAATATGCGGATTTTTGAGATGGTTTTGACCCTTTTTAGGCAAAAATTCGTAGGTTGGCTCTGTGCCAATCAAGACGACAAAAGGGGCAAAAGCAGCCAAAAAGACGTGTGTTAGGTTTAGTGTCAACACGCCCTAATGAAAATGCACATCGGGAAATTCGCACAGCTTACGTGAGTCAGCGTGCGCACGCTGCACTATTACGACGAAATCGGTCTGCTAATCCCGACGTATTCTCACCCGCGAGCGTATACAAGCTAAAGGGCTGTCGCACACTGTACGCGTCCCAACGACCGTTGGAACGTAAGCAGCGCTGCAACAGCCCTTTTCTTACGCAGATTTATTATTTAGTTATGCTTACGCCATCAGACCGCAAACCTTGTTGCAGTACTCAACAGGGTCGGAAATTGCCATTCCCTCGATAAGCATTGCCTGATCGAAGAGAATTTCCGCGTAAACCGCAAGCTTTTCCTTGTCATTGTCGCAGAGGAAACGGAGCTTATCAAAAATCGCGTGGTTAGCATTGATTTCAAGAACCTTGTCGGCTTTCGGCTTGTACATTCCGTTGTCGGGCATTGAACCGAGAACCTTTTCCATTTCAAGCGAAACCGCGCTGTCGCTGGTAAGGCAAACGGGATGCGAACGCAGACGCGAGGAAAGGCGGACGTCCGCAACCTTGCCTTCGAGAGCTTTTTTCATCTCCGCAAGCAGGTCGCTGTTCTGCTCAGCCTTTTCCTTCTTTTCAGCCTTTTCTTCGTCCGTTTCAAAATCAACGTCGCTGGACTGAACCGACTTAAATTCCTTTCCGTCGTAGTCAACGAGCATCTGAAGAGCAAATTCGTCAACATTGTCGGTAAGGTAGAGGATTTCGTAGCCCTTTTCCTTTAACATTTCTGTCTGGGGCAGGGTGTCGATTTTTGCAATGCTTTCTCCGCTTGCGAAGTAGATAATCTTCTGATCCTCTTTCATTCTTGCAGAGTACTCCTCAAGCGTTACGAGCTTCTTTTCTGCGGACGAATAGAACATCAGCAGATCCTTGAGAAGCTCCTTGTTCATGCCGTAGCTGTTATAAAGACCGAACTTAATCTGCAAGCCGAAATTCTTCCAGAATTCTTCGTACTTTTCACGCTCGTTGGTAAGCATTTTCTTCAATTCATTCTTTATTGTTCTTTCGACGCTTTTAGCGATAAGCTTAAGCTGACGGTCGTGCTGGAGCATTTCGCGCGAAATATTAAGCGACAAATCCTCGCTGTCAACAAGACCCTTTACGAAGCTGAAATAATCAGGCAGCAGGTCGGAGCATTTATCCATAATAAGAACGCCGCTGGAATAAAGCTGCAAGCCCTTTTCGTATTCCTTTGTATAGTAATCGAAGGGAGCCTTTGCGGGAATAAACAGCAGTGCGTTGTAGGTTGCCGTACCCTCGGTTCTTGAATGGATATGCGCAATCGGGTCAACGTAGTCCATAAACTTTTCCTTATAGAACTCGTTGTACTGCTCGTCGGTAAGCTCGCTCTTACTCTTTTTCCAGAGCGGAACCATACTGTTGAGCGTTTCGATTTCGGTGTGGGTTTCATATTCGTCCTCTGTGCCTTCCTTAAGGTGAGAGTGTGAGCAAAGCATCTTAATCGGGTAGCGGATATAATCGGAGTATTTCTTTACAAGACCGCGGATTTTGTACTCGGCGATAAAGTCGTCGTAGTCCTCGTCGTCGGTGTTATCCATAATTTCAAGCGTGATTTCCGAGCCGTAGCCGTCCTTTTCGCACTCGGTTATCGAATAGCCGTCAACACCCTCGGATTCCCAGCGGTAAGCCTGTTCGCTGCCGTACTTTTTTGTAACAACAGTAACGTTTTTAGCAACCATAAACGCGGAATAAAAGCCAACGCCGAACTGTCCGATAACATCGACCTCGTCCTTGTCGGCGTCAGCGTTTTCCTGCTTGAACTTGAACGAGCCTGACTGCGCGATAACGCCGAGGTTATTTTCAAGCTCTTCCTTATCCATACCGATACCGTTATCCTTAATGGTAAGGGTACGGTTTTCCTTGTCAACCGTGAGGAAAATTTCAAAATCATCTCGTGTCAGACCGAGGTTTTCCTGCATTGACTTAAAATAGAGCTTATCCATAGCGTCGCTTGCATTTGAAATAAGCTCGCGAAGGAAAATCTCCTTGTGTGTATAAATCGAATGAATCATCATATCCAGCAGGCGCTTGGACTCCGCCTTAAACTGTTTTTTTGCCATTGTTATCAGACCTTTCCGTTATTTTTAAGTTTTAGCACTCTCTTTCTTCGAGTGCTAAATATATTATATCACTTTTATCGTGAATGTCAAGTGTTTTTTTAAAGCTTCACCGCACAATTATTGTCGTGCAATTGCGCCGTCAGTTTTTTCGTCAGAATGCATAAAGACGACGCAGGAATACCTTGTGCATTTCAGGTAGTTTTTGTGCGATATGACGGAAAATACCCAAGCGAGCGCGCGGCAAAATTGTGCGGTAACGCCTTAAAATAAATGGGAATAGCAAAGCGGCTGTTGCAGCATACTGCAACAGCCCTTTTGATATATTCTGCCAACCGCACAGCCGGCGCGGCGCGCGTCTTACATTTTGCGAAGCAAAATGTAAGTTCCTCGGGCGGCGAAGCCGCCCGAGGAACGTTTTGTGCGGCTTCGCCGCACAAAACGCGCGCGCCGCGCCCCCTCCGCTTGAAGCGAGCTGTCTGCCGTCAACCGCCGGAGCGGGAACAGACGCCGCAGCAGCCGCCTTGTAGTTTTACCCCAGAAGCGCCTCAATCAAATCCTCCGGCTCGTCGCCAATCGGAATAACGGGCAGCCCCAGCGCCTCCGAAACCTCGGAAAGCTTTCTGTCGTCAAGAAAAATATCCTCGTCCGCCTTAAGCATTGTTTTCGGGATAATAAGCTCTGTTCCGAGCTGCCCGATGTACGGCTTAAGCTGCGCTATTAAATCGCCGCCCGTAACAAGCCCCGAAACGGTTATCGTTTCGCCGAAAAAATCGTTCCGTATCGCGTGCACATGGATTTTCACGCTCGGAAAACGCTCCATAGCCGCCTGCGCAAGCTCACGCATAAGCGGTTCTGAAAGCTTGCCCGTAGCAAGGGAGCGCTCAATAACCGAGCCGTCGTCCTCCACCTCTTCAAGGCACTCATAAAAACCGTCGCGCAGATACGCCCACATTCCCACTCCGTTTTCGTACTGGTCGAAGCTGCCGTAGTACTCGCTTTTCGGCACAGGCAGCTGCGCAGTCAGAAACAGCTCGTCCGCAGGATAAATAACTCTCTCTCCGTATTCCTCAAGAAAGCGGTCGCTGAAGCTCTCTATTATGCGAATCGCGTCGCGCGCCGTTTCACGGTTGTGGAGCTTAATCTGTTCAAGCCCGTCGCGGAATTTCGTCGCGCCGAACGGAACAACCGCAATGCTATGCACCGCAGGATAAAGCGCGGTAAGGTCGGTCAGCGTGCGGTTAAGCTCCTCGCCGTCATTCCAGCCGCGGCAAAGCACAATCTGGCAGTTCATCGCAATCCCCGCCTCCGCAAGCCTCGGCAGATAATCAAGAACCCTGCCCGCATTCTTGTTTTTCAGCATTTTTACACGCAATTCCGGATTTGTCGTATGAACCGAAACGTTAATGTTCAGCTTCATGCGTATAACACGGTCAATATCGTCGTCGGAAAGGTTCGTCATGGTGATGTAATTGCCCTGCAAAAAGCTCAGTCGGCTGTCATCGTCCTTAAAATAGAGCGTTTCACGCATTCCCTTCGGCAGCTGGTCAATAAAGCAGAAAATGCACTTGTTTCGGCAGCTCTGCTTCTTATCCATAAGATAGCTCTCGAAATTCAGTCCGATTTCGTCGTAATCGTCCTTTTTCTTCACCCTTACCGTGCGGTTGTCCAAAGTAAACTCCAGAACGCGATTATAGGTATAGAACCCGTAATCGAGCGCGTCGTTTATAGGGTTGCCGTCGATAGCGATAAGTGTTTCGCCCGCCTTTATCCCCGCTCTTGCCGCGGGGGAACGCGGAGTTACGGACTCAATTTTTACTGCCACTTCGCATTTCCTCCTAACGAATTTTGCCTAAAATAAACAGCAGCACCCTAAAAAGGGTACTGCTGTCGGCTTCTGGTTTTACGCAATTACGCTTCGCTGTGAGCGATAACTTCCTTGCCCTTGTAATAACCGCAGCTGCTGCAAACCTGATGAGGAAGCTTCAGCTCGCCGCAGTTCGTGCAGCGTGAAAATGCAGGTGCAGATAACTTCCATACCTGTGAACGTCTTTTATCACGTCTAGCCTTAGATACTTTTCTCTTCGGAACTGCCATTACTCGCACCTCCCTTAAAATAGCGATATTTATGATTTAGCTGCGCGAAAAAACACAACTAAAATTAGCACGTTGTTTATTATAACACAAATATCGGAATTTGTCAATAGCAATTAAAGATATTTTTTTACAGCTTCGGGAAGGTCGGCAGCGTCGGCGGAAATAGTGAACACGATATTCACGTTTTCGGAAATAGCCGCGATTCTGTCGAACATTTCAGCAACCTTATCAAGATCTCTTCCCACGATTCTTAAGATACCGTCAACGAAGATGTCGGTAGTATCGTAGTTGGAAGCGAGAAGTCCCGCAACAAAGCCGTACATATCGTCATAATCGGCAATTCTGTAATCTTCAATATTGATTAAGCGGATTTTGTGGTAGATGTCGATATTGAGCGACGAGCCGTACTGAATCGCAACAACATTACCCTTGCTTTCCTTTTCTGCGGTGTGGATTGCTTCGATTAAGTGCTTAGTCTTGCCCGATCCCTTTTTTCCTGCAATCAATTTTACCATGGTATAATCCTCCGTATGTTTTTATTTAAAGAGCGTTTTCGCTCAATCAACCTAATTTAGCTTCAAGCTCAGCCTTCTGAGCCTCATATCCGGGCTTTCCGAGAAGCGCGAACATATTCTTCTTATAGCTTTCAACGCCGGGCTGGTCGAACGGATTAACGCCGAGCATATAACCCGAAATCGCGCAAGCCTTTTCAAAGAAGTAAATCATATATCCCAGCTCTGCTTCATTCAGCTCGGGAACCTCTAAAACGAGGTTGGGAGTACCGCCCTCGGTATGAGCAAGAATTGTTCCCTCATAAGCCTTCTGATTTACAACGGACATATTCTGGTTTGAAAGGAAGTTAAGCCCGTCGCCGTTTGTCGGGTCGTCCTTGAGGAAGAAGTCCTTCTGAGCCTTTCCGAAGTGAACAACCGTTTCAAACAGGAGCTTTGTGCCGTCCTGAATGAACTGACCGAGAGAATGTAAATCGGTAGAGAAGGTAGCGCTTGTCGGGAAAAGTCCCTTTCCGTCCTTACCCTCGCTCTCGCCGTAAAGCTGCTTGAACCACTCCGCCATCATCGCGAAGGAAGGCTCATAGGAAACGAGCATTTCCACACTTCTGCCCTTACGGTAGAGGATATTGCGGATAGCGGCGTACTTATAACATTCATTCTTTGTAATATCGGGGTCCGAAAAATCGTCGGAAGCCTTTGCCGCGCCGGACATAAGCGCGTCAATATCGCAGCCTGCAACAGCAATCGGAAGAAGTCCCACAGCTGTCAGAACAGAGAAGCGACCGCCAACGTCGTCCGCAATAACAAAGGTTTCATAGCCCTTTTCGTCGGACAGCTCCTTAAGCGTTCCTCTCGCCTTGTCGGTAGTTGCGAAAATACGCTCCTTCGCGCCGTCAGCTCCGTAGCGTTCCTCAAGCAGCTCGCGGAATACGCGGAAAGCAAGCGCAGGCTCGGTGGTCGTACCCGACTTGGAGATAACGTTTACGGAAAAATCACGTCCCTCAACGAGCGAAATAACCTCGTTCAGATATGTAGGGCTGATAGTATTTCCGATGAAGTAGATGTCGGGGGTATCCTTTTTGAGGGAGTTGTAAAGGTTGGATTTAAGCGCCTCGATTGCCGCTCTCGCACCGAGATAAGAACCGCCGATGCCTATAACAATAAGAACCTCGCTGTTGGACTGAATACGCTTAGCGGCAGCCTTTATACGCGCAAATTCCTCCTTGTCGTAGTTCTTCGGAAGGTCAACCCAGCCGAGAAAATCGTTGCCCAGACCGTCGCGTGCGGCAAGGGAATTATGCGCAGCGGTAACGGCAGGCTGAATGCCCTTATACTCATGCTCGGCAATATATGCCTTTAAATATTTGTCATTAACTTTTAATGCCATTTCAATCAATCTCCTTAATATGCGGCTTCCTTGTTTTACACCGTCTATATGCTTTCATTATACCTTAATTCTCGTATTTTTGCAAGGCATTTTACAAATCCTTATCATATTTGTTGAAAATGCAGATTTTTCACACATTTTTTTGTGCATTTTTACGCTTTAACATTTGACGTAATTGCAAGTGAAAGATGGTTAAAATCGTTGTAAAGGTCGATTTCCTCAGTTGAACCGTCAGCGTTTTCGGCGCGGATAACGGGACGGAGGACGTTTTGGTTATTGCTCAGAACGGTTGCGTAACGACCGTCGCTGAGAAGGACGCGTCCGCCTGTCGGGTACGGCGCAAAAGCGGCAAGAAAGGCGCAGATGATGTCATAATCAAAATGCGTGTAGCTTCCGCCCATCATAAACTCCTCCGCTTCGGCAACGCTCCACGGCTGTCTGTACGGGCGCTTCGAGGTAAGTGCGTCATACACGTCCGCAACAGTGATTATACGTGCGATGAGTGAGATTCTGTCGCCCTTCAGATGAAGCGGATAGCCGCTTCCGTCATACTTTTCCTGATGCATAAGAACTCCGCCGAGAACGGCTTCGCTGTAACCGCCCTGTTTTTTCAGCAGCATATAGCCGATTGCGGGGTGCTTTTTTATCTCCTCAAATTCGCTGTCGGTAAGCTTTCCCGGCTTACGGATAATTTCAAGCGGGATAGCTCGCTTGCCTATATCGTGAAGAAGCGCCGAAAGAGCAAGGTCGTTCATCTGCTCGCGCGGAAGATTGAGCTGCTTGCCGATGGAAACCGACATCATCGCCACACGCAGGCAGTGCTTGTATGTACTGTCGTCGTAGCTCTGGAGCTGGTGCATTTTCAGCAGCAGATTATCATCGCTTTCAATGCTGTGAATAAGATTGTTGGCAAGCTCCTTTATTTCCGCGCCCGATTCGGGGTCGAGCGCTGCAACGGGTCGGTCGTCGTCGTCGCCAAAAACGCATTTCAGCGTACTGAGCGATTCGTGAACGTCGATTTCCGCTTTTATCTGCTCCGCAATATTGAAAGTTTCACGTTTTATCCATACCGAATCAACATTATAACGTTCTTTAAGGTTGAAAATCGTAACGCTGTCCAGCTTTGCCCCGCGAAAAAGCAAAACTCTGTCCGAGTCCGGCTCGTAAATATTGCGCGCGACAATCATTCCCGATTCAAGCTCCTCAGCGGGTATTCTTACGGCATTTTTTACATCTGTCCCCTGCACATCTGACCTCCGAAGTTAAATTGCCGCAAGTCCGCGGTCTATATCAGCGATAATGTCCTCAATTGCTTCAAGTCCGACTGAAAAACGAATAAGTCCGCCGTCGATTCCCGCCGCCGCAAGCTGCTCGTCGGTAAGCTGGCGGTGAGTTTCGGAAGCGGGGTGAAGCACGCAGGTGCGTATATCCGCAACATGAACCTCGTTGGAAGCGAGCTTTAAGCTGTCCATAAACTTAACGGCATTGTCGCGCCCGCCCTTTATCGAAACGGCGATTACGCCGCTTGCGCCAAGCGGAAGATATTTCTGCGCCGCTTCGTAATATTTGTCGCCTTTAAGCGCAGGATAGGAAACAAAGGCTACCTTATCCGACCCGGCAAAGCGCTCGGCGGCGGCAATCGCGTTTTTGCAGTACTGCGGCATTCTCACCGCAAGCGTTTCAAGACCGAGATTGAGCAGGAACGAGCTGTGCGCGGCGGGATAGCAGCCAAAATCACGCATAAGCTGCATTCTTGCCTTTAAAAGGTACGGAGCCGCGGGGTAATCACGCGTGTAAACAACGCCGTGATAGCTTTCGTCAGGCTCGGTAAGGCAGGGGAATTTTCCGTTGTCCCAATTGAATTTTCCGCTGTCAACAATAACTCCGCCGACCTGAACCGCGTGTCCGTCCATGTACTTGCTGGTAGAATGAATCACGATATCCGCGCCCCACTCGATAGGACGGCAGAGAATCGGCGTAGCGAAGGTGTTGTCAACAATAAGCGGAACGCCGCAGTCGTGCGCCGCCCTCGCCCACGTTTCAATGTCAAGTACGGTAAGCGCGGGGTTGGCGATGGTTTCGCCGAAGAACAGCTTCGTATTGGGCTTTGCGGCTGCCTTAAGCGCTTCGTAGTCGGAATCGGGGCTTACGAAAATACATTCAATGCCCATTCTCTTTAAGGTTACGGCGAAAAGGTTGATTGTGCCGCCGTAAATTGAAGCGGAAGCGACAAGGCTGTCGCCCGCCTCGCAGATATTCAGCACGGAAAGAAGAGAAGCCGCCTGACCGCTGGAAGTACACATAGCAGCCGCGCCGCCCTCCAAATCGGCGATTTTCTTTTCAACGGCGTCTGTTGTCGGGTTAGCGAAGCGGGAGTAGATAAGCCCCGCGGTCGGGTCGTCGAAAACGTGAGCAACGTCGTTCGTAGACTCATAAACGTAAGTTGTACTCTGGTAAATCGGCATTACGCGCGGCTCTCCGTTTTTGGGAGAGTAACCCGAATGAAGGCATTTTGTTTCATTTTTCATAATATATCCCGTCCTTATATAAAATATTTTAACATATTATACCACAAACCTGTCCGCTTGTCACTACTTTTCAGAATTTTTTTCTTTTTTGCTCACTGCGGTCCGTGAGCGGCTTCTCGATTTTTGACGAAAAAAACAATCAATCATTATGCAATTTGCTGATTGCTAAAAACCGCAAAAAAATGTATAATATTATAATATCACAGATATTTGACAGGAGCTATTACTATGTTGCTGATAAAATCAATTGTGCGTCCCGAAAAATCCACGGCGATAATCACTGCCCTCGGCAAAGCGGGCTATCACGCGGTAACAAAATTCGACGTATTCGTGACAGGCGCGGAAAACGAGGAGGAACGGCGCGATATGCTTTACGTTGCCTGCGAGAACGACGACAAGACCGCCGTGCTGAATATAATTATGACGCTTGCCGGAACAAACGGCGGCGAAAGCGGCGACGGAGGAATCATCGTTTCCGAAATCGAAGAAGCCTACACCATAAGCAGCGGCGAGCGCGGGCTTTGAGAAAGGCGGGCAAAATGAAGGAAGTTTTAGCGTTTATCCGCGTAAATAAGGTCGAGGAAACGAAAAAAGCGCTTGAGCTGAACGGCTTTTTCACGTACAGCTGGCGCAGCTGCCTCGGAAGAGGAAGGGAGCTGCTGTCCTCGGCGGGCGAGAACCTTTTCCGTGCCGCGCAGGTTACCGAGCCGTGCGCAAACGGCACTCCGACAGAGCATTGCCAGCTGATAGCGAAGCGTTTTTTCTCAATAATCGTGCCCGACGACGAGGCTTCGAGGGTTGTGAAAATTCTTATTGACGCAAACCGAACGGGAAATCCGGGAGATGGAAAAATTTTCGTTATGAAGGCAAGTGAGGATTACATTCCCATAAACGCAAAGGGTGAAGCCGGACTTTAAGGAACGCATAACACATATTAAATATACGCTGCGGCGCACTGTTTTTCGATGCTTCGGAAATATCGGATTAACGGTGCGCTTTATTTTTACGGACGTCTTGAATTTGCCCCGCAGGTGTGGTATAATGTTACAAAACGTCAAGATTTTACACGAAAGGCTGCACCTCAGTATTATGAAACAATGGAACGTTAAAAAAACCGACGAACAGATTGTCGAAAGACTTATCCGCGAAACGGGTCTGAACCCCTTTATCTGTCGGATTCTTGCGGGGAGAAATATTCTTTCGCGCAGCGACGCGGAGATTTTCTTTAACAGCGAGGAGCTTTCCGACCCGCTGCTTATCGCCGATATGGATAAGGCTGTCGAGGTTATAAGCTCAGCTGTTGAAAACGGCGAGAAAATTACCGTCTACGGCGATTACGACTGCGACGGCGTGACCTCAACGTATATTCTGTTCAGCTATTTGCAGGCTCTCGGCGCGGAGGCTGACTGGTATATACCGACCCGAAGCGAAGGGTACGGTCTTAACAAGCCCGCCATTGAGCTGCTGAAAAAAAGAGGAACAAGCCTTATCGTGACGGTTGACAACGGCATTTCCGCCGCAGAGGAGGCGGAGTACATATATTCGCTGGGAATGAAGCTGATTATCACCGACCACCATCAGGTTCCCGACGTTCTGCCGCGCGCGGAAGCGGTAGTAAACCCGCACCGCCGCGACGACGACAGCCCTTTCAAGGCGCTTGCGGGCTGCGGTGTTGTGCTGAAGCTCGTGTGCGCAATGGAAGAGGACGGAGAAACGGCGCTGATGCAGTTTGCGGACGTTGCCGCCGTGGGAACGGTAGCCGATATTGTGTCGCTTGTCGGAGAAAACCGACTTATTGTCCGCAGGGGACTTGAGGCGCTGCCGTTTACAGAAAATTACGGCTTGAACGCGCTGCTTCGCCAGTGCGGAATTGAAGCGGAGGAAGAGGTGCTTTCCTCGGAACTTGCTTTCGGGCTTTGTCCGAGAATAAACGCGGCGGGACGTTACGCAAGTCCGAGCGAGGCTATGGAGCTGCTGCTTGCGGAAACGCCGCAGACC
This sequence comes from uncultured Ruminiclostridium sp., assembly GCA_964520065.1. GTDB lineage: Bacteria > Bacillota > Clostridia > Oscillospirales > Ruminococcaceae > Ruminiclostridium_E. The sequence goes on along the minus strand of CAZFMC010000005.1, from coordinate 49,412 downwards.
GCGCGTTCCAAAGCGGAGGAGCTTACACGTCTTAACAGCCTGCGCAAGCAGGAGGAGCAGAAGATTATCGAGCAGGTTGACGAGCAGATACGAAAGAATCCGGATTTGCTCAACCGCCGCGTGCTGATAGTATGCGGGGAGGGCTGGAATCACGGAATTATCGGTATTGCAAGCGCAAGACTTCTCCACAAATACGGCAAGCCGAACATTGTGATAACTATTGAAGGCGAAACGGCGCGAGGAAGCGCGCGGAGCTTTGAGGGACTTTCGCTTTTCGAGCTTCTGACCGACTGCCGCGATTTGCTGCTGCGGTACGGCGGGCACACTAAGGCGGCGGGACTGACGATTGAAACCGAAAAAATACCGCAGTTCATAAGCGCGGCATACGAATACAGCGAAAAGCTGCCGCCCGCACTTGAACCGCTGACGGCTGATATGGAAATTACGCCGGAGCAGCTTACGATGGAGAACATAGAGCTTCTGAGCAGGCTTGAACCGTTCGGAGAGGACAATCCCACTCCGCTTTTCCTGTTCAGAAATTGTCTGATAAAAAGTACTCGTCCGCTGAAGGACGGAAAATACGTTTCGTTCACCTTCGCCTTCGGTAACGGCGATTACCGCGCCGTGCAGTTCAACTCGGATTTTGCGGCTTTTCCTTTTAAAGAGGGCGACCGCGTTGATTTTATTGCCGAAACGGAAATAAACGAATACAACGGGAAAAGAAATATATCGGTGCGCGTTTCGGACATTCGCCCGATAGGGTTCAGACAGGACAGATATTTCGCGGCAAAGACAGCTTACGAGAACTACCGCTGCGGAAAAACAGAGGAGCGCTTGCTCTGCCGAATGGCGCCGACAAACGAGGAAATGCGCGTATGCTACGACGCTATGCGAAAGAACGCTTCGCTTTCCCGCGCGGCAGATATTGCCGTACAGGGCGGGGTGAACTACTGTAAATTCAGGATTGCGGCTGACGTTTTCGTGGAATTCGGATTGGCGGAAGTGGATTTAGCGACCGATAAGGTAACTCTTATCCCGTCAAAGGCAAAGGCGGATTTATCGAAATCCAAGGTGCTTAAACGACTTATGGAGGGGTATAGGGAGTGAAAAAAAGAGATTGGGGACGCCGTCCCCAAACCCCTGCCCAAGGGATTTAATCCCTTGGGAATCCCGGTTTCTGCTGCGATTTCCACTGTTTCATCAAATCGAAAAAGTCAATAGACTGAAATGGAAGCAGCATAGAGCAGGAACCGGAAGCCACCCCGGCGCTGCTTTAAATGCCAATAAAACCTGTTGACATATTTCGCGGAATGTGGTATAATAAAAACATATTAAAATGCAGCTGCATTTGATAAGACCGACCTTCGTGAAAACGAAGGTTAAGCCCTTACGGACAGGCGGGTCGGTTGCCGTGCGGTAAAATCCGCATTATTGATTGAGTTAAAAGCTCAAATTTTATAAGCTGATTACTTATAATCAAATCATCTTGTGAAACGGTCAATAAGGAGCAATCGGAAGTGCTTGTTTCCGAGCAAAAACAGCTTGCTTAATGAGTTGATACGTCACGGATATATTCCGTGATTTTTTTATTTGTAATCGAATGGAGGAAGCTGAAATGGATATCGAAAGACAAAAATCAGCGCCGCTTTATGAAGCATTGGAAGCCTTCCGCCGCAGACGCGTGGTGCCGTTCGACGTGCCGGGACATAAGCGCGGAAGAGGTAATCCCGAACTCGCTCAGCTGCTCGGCGAAAAATGCGTCGGGCTTGACGTTAATTCAATGAAGCCCCTCGACAACCTCTGTAACCCCGTTTCGGTTATCAAGGAGGCTGAGGAGCTTACCGCCGAGGCCTTCGGCGCAAGTCAGGCTTTCTTTATGGTTTCGGGTACGACCAGCTCAGTCCAGACCATGGTGCTTTCCGCGTGTAAGGCGGGAGAGAAAATTATCCTGCCCAGAAACGTCCATAAAAGCGTTATCAACGCACTTATCCTCTGCGGCGGTATCCCCGTCTACGTCAAACCCGCAGTCCACCCCGATATCGGCATCGCGCTCGCTATGGAAACGGCAGAAGTTGAAAAGGCTGTCCTCGAAAATCCCGACGCAGTTGCAATCTTAGTCAATAATCCGACTTATTACGGTATCTGCTCCGATTTAAAGGCTATAACCAAGCTCGCTCACGACCATAATATGCTTATGCTCGTTGATGAGGCTCACGGAACTCACCTCTATTTCGGCGAAAATCTCCCCTGCTCCGCTATGGAGGCAGGCGCGGATATGGCAGCCGTTTCTATGCACAAGTCGGGCGGAAGCCTTACCCAAAGCTCTCTCCTTCTGCTCGGAAAAAATATGGACCCCGGCTATGTGCGCAATATCATAAACCTTACGCAGACAACCAGCGCTTCCTACCTGCTCCTGTCAAGCCTTGATATTTCACGCCGCAACCTTGCTTTAAGAGGTCGAGAGTCCTTCGCTAAGGTAAGCAAGCTTGCCGCCTACGCAAGAGATGAAATAAACTGTATCGGCGGGTATTACGCCTACGGCTCGGAGCTTATCGACGGCGTTACCGTTTACGATTTCGATGTTACAAAGCTGCTCGTCTATACCCAGGGTATCGGTCTGACGGGTATCGAGGTCTACGACCTGCTGCGCGACGAGTACGATATTCAAATCGAATTCGGCGATATAGGCAATATACTGGCATATATCTCAATCGGCGACAGAATACAGGACATTGAACGCCTTGTCGGCGCGCTTGAGGATATAAAGCGGCTTTACAGCAAGGACGCAAACGGTCTTTACCTCGGCGATTACGTCCAGCCCGAGGTCGTATATTCTCCGCAGCAGTCCTTCTACGCGCAAAAGGAATCCCTGCCGCTAGAAAAAACAGCGGGAAGAATCGCAGGCGAAAGCATTATGTGCTACCCGCCGGGAATACCGATTTTAGCTCCCGGCGAACGGGTAACCGAGGATATTATCCACCATATCCGCTTCGCAAAGGAAAAGGGCTGCTCCCTTCAGGGTACTTCCGACCAGAACGCCGACTTTTTACAGGTGATAAAGGAGGATAAGTGAGCATGGATATGTGGCTGTATACAGATAATTCAAAAATGAGTATCCCCGTAAGCCGCCAGCTTTACAGCGCGGAAAGCGAGTACCAGAAAATCGCGGTTTTCGACTCCCCGCAGTACGGTCGGCTGCTCACCCTCGACGGCGACATTTTGTTTTCGACCGCAGACGAATTTGTCTATAACGAAATGGTCGTCCACGTCCCGATGTCCGTCCACCCCTGCGTTAAAAACGTGCTGATTATCGGCGGCGGCGACGGCGGCGTTGCGCGCGAGCTTACCGCCTACCCGGAGGTCGAAAATATAGACGTGGTTGAACCCGACGAGGTGTTTATAGAAGCCTGCCGCGAATATTTTCCGGATATTACCAAGGCGTTTGACGACCCGCGCGTAAATATAATCAACCGCGACGGTCTTAGATTTTTACGTGGAAAAACCGCCGAATACGACCTTATAATAAACGACTCAACCGACCCGTTCGGTCATACCGAGGGGCTTTTTACCAAGGAGTTTTACGGCAGCTGCTACCGTGCGCTTAAAGAGGACGGCATAATGGTCTATCAGCACGGCAGCCCGTTCTTCGACGAGGACGAAACCGCCTTCCGTTCAATGCACCGCAAGGCGTACAGCACCTTCCCCATAAGCCGCGTTTATCAGGCGCATATTCCAACCTGCCCGTCAGGATACTGGATTTTCGGCTTCGCTTCAAAAAAATACCACCCGATTAACGATTTCAAGCCCGAAATCTGGAACGCGCGTCATATCAAAACGTGGTACTATACCACAAATCTCCACTTAGGCTCGTTTATGCTGCCGAAATATGTTGAGGATTTACTGATTGAGGCGGAAAAGAACGAGGTTAAAGCCTCCTTCCGCTGATTTTATCCGCTGAAAATATATCGTATTCACAACCGTAAACGTAAATAAAACGAAAGGATAATGTATTATGTCTAAGCTTTTAATCATCGGCTGCGGCGGCGTAGCTTCCGTAGCTATCAGCAAGTGCTGTCAGAACAGCGAGGTTTTTTCCGATATCTGTATCGCAAGCCGCACGGTTTCTAAATGCGACGCTCTCGCGGAAAAGCTCCGCCCCGCCACAAAAACCAACATCACCACCGCGCAGATTGACGCGGACAACGTTCCCGCGCTCACCGCGCTTATCAACGACTACAAGCCCGACGCGGTTCTTAACGTAGCCCTCCCCTATCAGGACCTGACAATTATGGACGCCTGCCTTGCCGCGGGTGTTCACTACATCGACACCGCAAACTATGAAGCCGAAAACACCGACGACCCCGAATGGCGCGCAATTTACGAAAAGCGCTGCAAGGAGCTTGGCTTTACCGCTTATTTCGACTATTCGTGGCAGTGGGCTTATCGGGAGCGCTTCAAAAACGCAGGTCTTACCGCGCTTCTCGGTTCGGGCTTCGACCCCGGCGTAACCAGCGTTTACAGCGCATACGCCCTCAAGCACTACTTTGACGAAATCCACACAATCGATATTCTCGACTGCAACGGCGGCGACCACGGCTACCCGTTCGCAACAAACTTCAACCCCGAAATCAACCTCCGTGAGGTTTCCGCTCCCGGCTCCTACTGGGAAAACGGAAAGTGGATAGAGGTCGAAGCAATGTCGATAAAGCGGGAATATGATTTCGCTCAGGTCGGCAAAAAGGATATGTACCTGCTCCACCACGAGGAAATCGAATCCCTCGCCAAAAATATCCCCGGAATCAAGCGTATACGATTCTTTATGACATTCGGTCAGAGCTACCTTACGCATATGAAGTGCCTTGAAAATGTCGGTATGCTTTCAACAACGCCCATCGACTTTAACGGAACGCAGATCGTTCCGATTCAGTTCTTGAAGGCGCTCCTCCCCGACCCCGCTTCGCTCGGTCCGAGAACTGTCGGCAAAACAAATATCGGCTGTATCTTCAAGGGCGTTAAGGACGGCAAGGAAAAGACAATTTATATTTACAACGTCTGCGACCATCAGGAATGCTATAAGGAGGTCGGCAGTCAGGCGATTTCCTACACAACAGGCGTACCCGCTATGATAGGCGCAATGCTTGTAGCGAACGGCACTTGGCGCGAGCCGGGCGTGTTCAACCTCGAAGAGTTCGACCCCGACCCGTTTATGGACGCGCTCAACAAGTGGGGACTTCCGTGGGTTGTTGAAGAAAACCCCGTTATGGTAGACTGAAATGAGATTTGACGAGCTGCCTACCCCCTGCTACGTTATCGACAAGGGGAGGCTTGTAAAAAACCTTGAAATACTGAAAAAGGTGCAGGAGGATACGGGCTGCCGTATTCTCCTTGCGCAAAAGGCGTTCTCGGCGTACTCGCTTTACCCGCTTATCGGAAAATATCTCTGCGGAACAACGGCAAGCGGACTTTTTGAAGCGAAGCTGGGTTATGAAGAAATGGGCGGTGAAACGCACGTTTTCGCTCCCGCGTTTAAGGACGAGGATTTCGATGAAATCGCTTCAATTTGCGGGCATATCACCTTCAATTCCTTCGCTCAGCTCGAAAAATACCGCTCACGCTGCAAAAATAACAGCGTCGGCATACGAATCAATCCCGAATGTTCAACTCAGGGCGACCACGCAATTTACGATCCCTGCGCGGCGGGAAGCAGACTTGGCGTAACGCTCGAAAATTTTCGCGAGGATTTGCCGGACGGCGTGGAGGGACTGCATTTCCATACCCTTTGCGAACAAAACGCGGACGCGCTGGCGATTACGCTTGAAGCTGTTGAGGAGAAATTCGGAAAGTATCTCGGAAAAATGAAGTGGCTGAATATGGGCGGCGGGCATCACATAACCCGCGCCGATTACGATATAGAGCTGCTTGAAAAATGTATAAAAAGAATGTCGAAAAAATACGGCGTTACCGTTTATCTTGAGCCGGGCGAGGCTGTTGCGCTAAACGCGGGATATCTTACCGCAGAGGTTCTGGATATTGTTGAAAACAGCGGCGTTAAAACGCTTATTCTGGACGCTTCCGCCGCCTGCCATATGCCCGACGTTCTGGAAATGCCGTACAGACCTCCGCTGAAAAACTCGGGCGAGGCGGGAGAAAAGGCGTATACCTACCGTCTTTCCTCGTACACCTGCTTAGCGGGCGATATTATCGGCGACTATTCGTTTGATAATCCCGTAAAAATCGGCGACAGGCTCTGCTTTGAGGATATGGCTATCTACTCTATGGTAAAAAACAACACCTTTAACGGCATACCACTCCCGTCAATCGCCGTTATGGAGGAGGACGGAAGCTGCGAAGTGATAAAAAGCTTCGGCTACAACGACTTTAAATCGAGGCTGTGAAAATGATAAATTCTTTACCCGTAAACGACGGCTTTTTTATGCCCGCCGAATTTGCCGAGCACGACGGCTGCATTATGATCTGGCCTGAACGAAGCGGTTCATGGGCTTACGGCGCGGCGGCGGCACGAAAGGCTTTTGCGCAGATAGCTCAGGCTGTTTCCGAAAGCGAAACCGTGTATATGCTCGTGAACAGCCGTACCGCCGACAGCGCGCGGGCGGCTCTGCCCGAGCAAATCCGCCTTGTGAATATCGACACCGACGACGCATGGGCGCGGGATATGTGCCCGACCTTTGTCAAAAACGCTTTGGGCGAGGTTCGCGGCGTAGAATGGGAATTTAACGCATGGGGCGGAGCCTTTGACGGACTGTATGCGGATTGGGAAAAGGATAACGCGGCAGCCAAAAGCTTCTGCGAACAGCTGGACTATGCTTTCTACAACGCAAAGCCGTTTGTGCTTGAGGGCGGCTCGATACACTCGGACGGCGAGGGAACGATTATTACAACCGAAGCCTGCCTGCTCAGCAAGGGACGCAACCCCGACCTTACAAAAAAACAGATTGAAGAAAAGCTTCATGATTATCTCGGCGCGGAAAAGGTTATCTGGCTCCCGCGCGGAATTTACAACGACGAAACCAACGAGCACGTTGACAATGTGTGCGCCTTCGTGCGCCCCGCCGAGGTCGTGCTGGCGTGGACGGACGACGAAAACGACCCGCAGTACGCTATGAGTAAAGCCGACCTTGAAGTGCTTGAAAACGAAACCGACGCGCGCGGAAGAAAAATCACCGTGCATAAGCTGTTAATTCCGAAAAAGCCTGTCTGCGTAACGGAAAACGACCTCGCGGGACTGGAATTTGAGGACGGCGAGGATATGAGAGAGGTCGGAGAACGGCTGGCGGCAAGCTACGCGAACTTCTACATCTCAAACGGAGCGGTTATACTTCCCGTTTTCGGCGATAGCAACGATACAGCGGCGGTTGAGCTGATGGAGCGCCTGTTTCCGAACAGAAAGGTCGTACCGATTTTTGCGCGCGACATAATAACGGGCGGCGGAAATATACACTGCATAACACAGCAGATACCGAAAGGAGCGAAAAAATGAGAAAGGTATGCGCGGCGGCGGTGCAGATGAGATGTACCGAAAACCGCAGTGAAAATATAGAAAAAGCAGCCGCAATGGCGGAAAGGGCTGCCGAAGCGGGCGCAAACGTGATACTTCTGCCGGAGCTTTTCGAGCGCCCTTATTTTTGCCAGGAGCGGCGGTACGAATATTACAGCTTTGCGGAAAAAACCGAGGAAAACGCGGCGGTTAAGCGGTTCAGCGAGATCGCGAAAAAGCTCTCGGCGGTTATCCCCGTAAGCTTCTACGAGCGGGACGGAAACTGCCTTTACAACTCGATTGCGGTAATTGACGCCGACGGGTCGCTCCTTGGAGTTTACCGCAAAACGCACATTCCCGACGACCATTATTATCAGGAGAAATTCTATTTTTCGCCCGGAAATACGGGCTTTAAGGTCTGGAACACGGCTTACGGCAGAATCGGAATCGGAATCTGCTGGGATCAGTGGTTTCCCGAAACGGCGCGGTGCCTTGCAATTAACGGAGCTGAAATGCTTCTTTACCCCACGGCAATCGGCAGCGAGCCTATTTTAGGCTGCGACAGCGCAGGGCACTGGCGGCGAACCATGCAGGGGCACTCCGCAGCGAATGTTATTCCCGTGATTGCCGCTAACAGAATCGGCGAGGAACGAGTTGAGCCGTGCGACGAAAACGGCGGGCAGAAATCCGCGCTGAAATTCTACGGTTCTTCGTTTATCACCGACGCTGCGGGCGATATTATCGCGAGCGCGGGGCGCGACGAGGAAACGGTGCTGATTGGGGAATTTGACCTCGACAAGACGAACACGGAGCGGCTGGAGTGGGGGCTTTTCCGCGACAGGCGACCCGAATGCTACGGAGATATTTGTAAATAAGCGATTATATGGTACTGCTGCGCCGCGTTGGGTAGCAGTACATACCAAAACGGCTGCTGCAGCACAAGCTGCACCAGCCGTTTGTTTTTAAGGCTTCACCGCACAATTCTTATCGTTCAGTACCATTGTGTAAAAATCGTCCCACATTTTTGTGACATGTTCTTTAGAATAGAACTCATTTCCGCGGCGGGAATTTTTTACGCACTGCTCGTAATATTCCTTATCGGAGCGCAGCTTGTTCAGCTCTGCGATAAAGCCGTCCACATCGTCGGCCTTGCTGTAAAAATCGAAAAGAATATCATTATAAATTTCAAGGTCGCGAAGTAAAATCGGAACGTTAGCGCACATCGCTTCAAGAATTGTCATCGGGAAAAGCTCCTCGAACGACGGCAGGAACATAACATCGCCGAGATTATACACCTCGTTCATATTTTCGCGCTCAACCATACCGAGCAGCTTGAGATTTTTGGGCGGATTTTCCATAATCTTATTGATTTCCTTATAGCCGTCCGTGATTGCGCCGAACGAAAAGCCGCCCGCCCACGCGAAGGTGACGTCGGGCATTTGTTCAGCCATTTTCACAAAATCGAAAAAGCCCTTGCGAACCTGAAGCTGTCCTGCGCAGACTGCCACAAAGCCGTCCTTTGGGATACCGTATTTTTCACGGAGCGCGGCTTTTTCCTCGGGAGAAACGGGGTGGAACTGTTCAGAGGAAACGTAGTTCGGAATATACGTAACCTTGTCGCGGCTGACGCCGTAGTGTTCAAGGCGACCGATGAAATACGGATTCACCGTCACAAGGTAATCCATACTGTCATAAAACTTAATCATATACGCATAAAAAATCTTTTTTGCGAATTTTGGGAGATTCAGACTGGTTTCAACGGTTTCGGGGAGCATATGGACGTAACCGACGGAGCGACCGCATTTTGTTTTTCCTCTTTTTCCGAGGTAGTAGCCGAGGTTTATGGTGTGGTAATGCGTGATATCGGCTTTCATATGCGCATTTTCGCAGACCTCGAACTTGTCCGACAGACCCTCGCGGACGAGATTGACCTGTTCGATATATGCCGAGCCAACGCCCTGACCCTTAACCTTTGTTGCGCTGGACATCATATTTATTGTTGCCTTACCATTTTTTTCTGCCATATTCCTGCCGTCCTTTCGGTTTGCTTAATTTAACGCAGCAGAACCTGCTGTTCAGTGAGAGAGAGAACTCCCGCTGAGCGGTAAATGTAACCCGCCGCCTAAGTTATACGATTATGCTTTCGCCTACGCATTTTAACCTATTTTACCATATGCGCAGGTGATTGTCAAGGCTAAGCGGCGGCGTTTAACGCCAACATCGTACACAGTCCTATACTTATGGTATATTCAAGCTTATGCCGAATATTTTCGTGCATATTTACAAAGCTTCTTGAAATATGCACAGTATTCCCGCGCCGTCTTTGTGCAATCTGACAAAAAAGTCGGCGACTCAGGCATACGGCAATAATTATGCGGCGAAGCCTTAAAAAAAGCAATTGACAAATCGGCGGGAATATTGTATAATAAACAGGTATATAGCTTTTGCGTTTGCAGGGCAAAAAGAAAAGACGGGTGACCCCGAAAAGGAAAGGATAACGAGTATGGGACTTTTCAGCAAGCTGTTCGGCAGCTATTCCGAAAAGGAAGTAAAGAGAATAGAGGGCACGAAACAGGCTGTTCTTAACCTCGAGCCTATGTATCAGGCTATGACCGACAAGGAGCTTCAGAATCAGACCAACGTGCTTAAGGAGCGTCTTGCGGGCGGGGAAACCCTTGACGATATATTGACCGACGCTTTCGCAGTGTGCCGCGAGGCAATGTGGCGCGTAATCGGCATCAAGCCTTACCCCGTTCAGATTATCGGCGGTATCGTTCTCCATCAGGGACGTATCGCGGAAATGAAAACGGGCGAAGGTAAAACATATGTTGCAGCCCTCCCGTCTTACCTTAACGCACTTACGGGTAAGGGCGTTCACGTCGTTACGGTAAACGACTACCTCGCAAAGCGCGACAGTGAGCTTATCGGACGCGTTCACCGCTTCCTCGGTCTTACTGTCGGTCTTATTGTCCACGATAAGAATAACGACCAGCGCAGACAGGCTTACGCCTGCGATATTACCTACGGTACAAATAACGAGTACGGCTTCGACTACCTGCGCGATAATATGTGTTTAAGAAAAAGCGAAAAGGTTCAGCGTGAAATGAATTTCGCTATCGTCGATGAGGTTGACTCAATTTTAATAGATGAAGCAAGAACCCCGCTTATTATTTCGGGCCGCGGCGATAAGCCTACCGACCTTTACTCAAAGGCTGACAAGTTCGCCAAGACCTTGAAGGCTATCAAGGTTGTCGAGATTGACGCCAAGGAAGAACAGGACGACTACGAGGGAGATTATATCATTGACGAAAAAGCAAAAACCGCTACGCTCCTCCCGAACGGCGTTAAAAAGGCTGAAAAATACTTCGGCGTAGAAAACCTTATGGACGCTGATAATCTTACCATTCTTCACCACGTAAATCAGGCTATCAAGGCTAACGGCTGTATGCACCTCGACGTTGAATACGTCGTTAAGGACGGCGAAATCGTTATCGTTGACGAGTTTACGGGTCGTCTTATGTTCGGCCGCCGCTTCAACGAAGGTCTGCATCAGGCTATCGAGGCAAAGGAAGGCGTTAAGGTCAAGCACGAGAGCAAAACCCTCGCTACCATCACCTTCCAGAACTTCTTCCGCCTTTATGCGAAGCTTTCCGGTATGACGGGTACCGCAATGACCGAGGAGGCTGAATTCAGAGGCATCTACAACCTCGACGTTATCGAAATCCCGACAAATAAGCCCGTTATCCGTATCGACCACCACGATCAGGTGTACAAGAACGAGTCGGGTAAGTTCACCGCGGCTATAAGACAGATTCAGGAATGCCACGAAAAGGGGCAGCCTGTTCTTGTCGGTACAATTTCTATCGAAAAGTCCGAGCTTCTTTCTAAAATGCTCAAAAAGACGGGTATCAAGCACGAGGTTCTTAACGCGAAAAACCACGAGCGTGAAGCGGAAATCGTCGCTCAGGCAGGTAAAAAGGGCGCGGTTACTATCGCTACGAATATGGCGGGACGCGGAACAGATATCATGCTCGGCGGTAACCCCGAATATCTCGCAAAGGCGGAAATGCGCCGTCAGGGTATAGAGGAAGAGCTTATTCTTGAAGCGACAGGCTTCGCGGAAACCGATGATGAAACAATCCTCAGCGCAAGAAAGCTCTACTCCGAGCTTAACGAAAAGTTTAAAAAGCAGATTGCCCCCGAAGCGGAGGAGGTTCGCAATGCGGGCGGTCTGTATATCCTCGGCACGGAGCGCCACGAGTCAAGACGTATCGACAACCAGCTGAGAGGTCGTGCGGGACGTCAGGGCGACCCCGGCGAAAGCTGCTTCTTTGTATCGCTTGAGGACGATTTAATGCGTCTGTTCGGCGGCGAAAAGGTTCAGGCGGTTATGGAATCCCTTAAAATCGACGATGATATCCCGATTGAAAACGGTATCCTTACCAAGACTATCGAATCCTCTCAGCGCAAGATTGAGGGCAGAAACTACGGAATCAGAAAGAACGTCCTTGATTTTGACGACGTTATGTCGCAGCAGAGAATGACAATCTACTCACAGAGAGGAAAGGTGCTTGACGGAGATGATATCAGCGAAAGCATCAAATCGATGATTACCGAAAGCATTCAGGAAAACATTGATATGTACTGCCAGGGCGATATCGCCGAGAACTGGAACGTTACGGGACTCCGCGAGCATTACGCAGGCGTTCTTACCACCCCCGACGACCTTGTTTATACAACGGAAGAGCTTAACGAGCTGAAAAAGACGGATATCACGGAAATGCTTACCGACCGCGCGTTTGCTATTTACGCAGCTAAGGAAGCGGAATACGGTGCGGAAACAATGCGCGAGCTTGAACGTGTTATCCTCCTGAAAAACGTTGATACAAAGTGGGAAGATCATATTGACGCGATGGACGAGCTTAAACAGGGCATCTACCTCCGTTCAATGGGTCAGAAGGACCCTGTTGTCGAGTATCGCTTTGAAGGCTTCGCAATGTTTGACGAGATGATAGCGTCTATCCGCGAGGATACCGTAAGAATGATTCTTACCGCGCGCCTTAACCAGCAGCATCAGCCTCCTCAGAGAGTTCGCGTACTGCAGCCTGTGGCTGAAAATGCGGGCGCGAAAACGCCTGTACGCAAGACGGCGGCTGAAAAGGTTGGAAGAAACGACCCCTGCCCCTGCGGAAGCGGAAAGAAGTACAAGAAGTGCTGCGGCGCTGACAAGGCCGACGAAGAATAAATAACTATGCCCCGCAGATAACCCCTGCGGGGCGCAGTCAAAGGAAAGGGAAACAAAATGTTCACCGAAGAAATAAAAAACGAGCTTGTTAATCACATCATTCCGTTCTGGAATCGTCTGGAGGACAAGGAGAACGGCGGCTTTTACGGCTTTATGGACAATAATCTGAAGCTTGACAAAAACGCTGAAAAGGGCGTAATCCTTCACTCGCGGATACTCTGGTTCTATTCCAACTGCTACCTCACCTTAAAGGACGAGGAATGCTTAAAAAAAGCCAAGCACTGCTATGACTTTATGGTGAAAAACTGCGTTGACCGCGAAAACGGCGGCGTTTACTGGACGGTGAACGCGGACGGAAGCGTTAAGGACGATATGAAACACACGTACTGTCAGGCGTTTTTCATCTACGCGCTTGCCTCCTACTATGACGCGAGCGGCGACAGGGGCGCGCTTGACCTTGCGGTGGAAATGTTTGAAACGGTTGAAAAGCGCTGCACGGACGACGTTGCGTATCTTGAAGCGATGTCGCGCACATGGAGTCTTGTGGAAAACGACGCTCTTTCGGAAAACGGGCTTATGGCTGACAAGACGATGAATACAACTCTGCACCTGCTTGAAGCGTATACCGAGCTTTACCGTGTATCCAAAAACGAAAAGGTTCTTGAACGGCTTAAGTTCCAGCTTCGCATTTTCCTTGACAAGATTTACTACAAGTCCGAAAGCAGGCTGCTTGTATTTTTTGACCGTGAGCTTAACGTAATCGGCGATATTCATTCGTATGGACACGATATTGAAGCGACATGGCTGCTTGACCGCGCCTGCGAAGTCATCGGGGATTCCGCGCTTACTGCGGAGGTTTCGGCGATGAACGAAAAAATTGTTGCGAATATAAAGAATCTGGCGTACAGAAACGGTTCGCTGCTTAACGAGCGCGATAAGACCGAGATTAACACATGGCGCGTCTGGTGGGTTCAGGCGGAAGCGGTTGTCGGCTTCTACAACGCTTTTCAGAAATATGGAAACGCGGAGTACCGTGAAATTTCGGAGAGCGTTTGGGGTTACATACGCGACAATATCGTTGACAAGCGAGAAGGCGGAGAATGGTATTCGCAGCTTGACGAAAACGGCGTTCCCGCGGACTTTAAGGCGGTTGTTGACCCGTGGAAGTGTCCGTATCACAACGGAAGAATGTGCATGGAAATACTGAACAGAACAAAGGCTGAGTAAGGAAAAACAATGCGGAAAGGGACTATTGCGGTATTTGCGGCGGGTCTGTTTGCGCTTTCGGGCTGCGGGACGGACGAGGCGGTCAAAGCCGAGATAAAGATACCGATTCTGGAGGAAGGCGCGGAGGAGTACCAAACTGCGCAGGTTGAACGGCGCGACATTACCCAGACGGCGACGATTGCGGGAAAAATCGGGTACATCTACGCGGACGAGCTTCTGACGGATTTTTCGGCGAACATACTTGAATACTGCGCTGAACGCGGCGACAAGCTGAAGGAGGGCGACGTTATTGCGGTTTTCGATTCGTCCTCGGTTGATTACGACTGCACCTCGGCGAAAATTCTTGCAGAAAATGCTTACGCGTCGTATCTGGCGTCGGGGAGCGAATCGGCGCGGCTGGAATATGAAATTCGCCAAAAGGAGTATGAGCTTGCGCTTTATCGCAAGGACGGCTTCACGATACGTGCGCCGTACGACTGCGTTGTGACCTCAACGGCGAGCTTTGAAACGGGAGCGGTTGTCGAATCGGGCGAGCGGGTATGCACTGTTGCGCGCGAGGGCGAGATATATGTTACGACGGACGAGGGAAAGGAAAATTTCCGTGTAGGAATGTCTGTTTCGTTAAAATTCGGCAGCTCCGGCGAATACAAAGCGCGGGTTGTGATGACGCCCGACAGCTCTGACGGCAAGCGCGGCAGTCTGAACAATCAGGTTGTGATAGCGTTTGAGGACGGAGAGCTTGACCGAGCGCTTTCCGAAATTGACAATCTGATTTCGGCGGGCTGGGCGACGATAATAGTGCCTACGGCGGAGAAATACAACGTTCTCACGCTTCCTTCCGAGGCTGTCAAGAGTTTTTCCGGCTCAGACTACTGTATGCTTCTTGACGACGGCGAACGGGTTCGAGTACCCGTGGAGTTGGGTGGAGTATACGGCAGCTATGCGGTGATACTTACAGGACTTTCCGAAGGCGACTGCGTAGCCTACTAGGGCTTGTTGACACTAGAGCGTGTTCACATTAACGCTCAACGCCCGTCTTTTGACGAATTTTTCGCATAACTGCGTTGAAAATTCTTGAAGTACATAAAGTACGTCTGCGAATTTTCGCCTTGTTCTGCAAAAAATTCGTTTCAAAATCCGAGCATTTCGGTTAATGTGAACAAGCTCTAAAATAATATGCGGATTTTTGAGATGGTTTTGACCCTTTTTAGGCAAAAATTCGTAGGTTGGCTCTGTGCCAATCAAGAATTTTTAACGACAAAAGGGGCAAAAGCAGCCAAAAAGACGTGTGTTAGGCTTAGTGTCAACACGCCCTAAAAAAATAGAAGAAACCGAATAACCGACAGCCCGTGCAGATGTTTTACCGCGCGGGCTGTTGTTCTGCACGAGCGGGGCGGCGTAAGCTATTTCTTAACGCACATCTAAGCAATTGGAAGCCGCCTGCGCCCGCCGCCGAGGGGGCGAGCGGAGCGAGCTCCCCTCACTAGGCGGGCGCACCTGAGCAAAGCTGCCGTCGCGGGAACAGCTGCTTCTCGATTTAGTCGTACTGCGAATCGCGCTCAATGGAGCAGGTTAGCTGAATCGGAGAGCGCGCGGCGCGCGCGTAATGTGCGGCGAAGCCGCACATTACGGTCTGCGGGCGGCTTCGCCGCCCGCAGACGCTTGCGTTTTGCAAAGCAAAACGCAAGCCGCGCGCCGCGCTCACCTTCTAAAGCAAGCATAAGCGACCATTCATACAGCGCACTTCGTGCGCTGTATGAGCCCCGCCCGCCCACCCCCGCGCCTATCGGCGCGTAAATAAAACCGGACGTAAGGGTTTAGCTTCTTGTGACAGCGGCAGTTACGGCTGAGCAGGCGAGCATTAAACGCGCGCAGCTTTTTCCTTTCCCTTGACTTTTTCCGACAATAGTGCTATTATTAAAAAGTAATCACGGTAGAGCGAAGCTCGGAAAGGAATTGCTATGAAATTTTGTGTTGCTCCCGTTTTTAGCGATAATATGGTGCTTCAGCGGGATAAAAATATAAACGTTTTCGGCGAGGGAAAAGATGGCGAAAGCGTCCGCGTTGAATTTGACGGAACAGCCGCAGAGGCGGTTGTGAAAAATGGCAGGTGGCTTGCCGTCCTCCCCGTGCATAAGGCGGGCGAGGGGTATTCTATGACTGTTTCCTGCGGAAAGGAAAAGGTAACCTTCTCCGATGTCGCAGTCGGCGAGGTCTGGCTTGCGGGCGGTCAGTCAAATATGGAGTTTGAACTCCGGAATTGTAAGGACGGCTGGGAACACCTAAAAAATGACGTTTCCCCGAATGTACGCTTCTACTATACTCCGAAAATTGTAAAGGGCGAGCCTGCTTACGATGAAAAAATGCGCAATACCCGTTGGGAGCATTTTTCCGAGGAAACCGCGCGGTACTGGTCGGCGGTCGGCTACTTTTTTGCTAAGGAGCTTGCCGAAAAGCTTGGCTGTACAGTCGGAATTATCGGCTGCAATTGGGGCGGAACAAAGGCAAGCCATTGGATGAGCCGCGAGAGCCTTTCCCATGACAACGAAATGCGGTTCGACCTTGATGAATTCGACGAGTGCTGTAAGGGAAAAACCGAGGAAGAGCTTACAAAAATGTATCGCGAATACGAGGAGTACGACAGAGCCTGGAATGCGCGCAAGGAGGAGTATTACGCAAAAACTCCAAACGCAAGCTGGGACGAGTGCCTGAGGCTTTGCGGAGAATGCCGATACCCCGGTCCGACCTGCCCGCTTAACCCGTTCCACGCAACGGCTCTTTACGAAAGTATGCTGATGAAGCTCTGCCCATATACGCTCAAGGGTTTTATGTACTATCAGGGTGAAAGCGACGACCCGCGCCCCGAAAGCTATTTCAAGCTCCTTCGCGGACTTATTGACCTCTGGCGCGGCGACTGGGGCGACGACGAGCTGGCTTTTCTTATCGTTCAGCTGCCTATGCACCGATACGAGGGCGATACCGACCGCAAGAACTGGTGTATTATCCGAGAGGCACAGGAAAAGGTGTTTAAGACAACGAAAAATACGGGACTTGCGGTAATTCTCGACTGCGGCGAATTTAACGAAATTCACCCGCGTGATAAAATGCCCGTCGGGCATCGCCTCTTTTTGCAGGCAATGGCGTGCGCATACGGCGAGCCAAGTCCCGACAAGTTCTCTCCTCTTTACAAATCGCATATATATAAGGACAACGGAATTGAGGTTTCTTTTGAATACGCGGACGGCTTTGAAATAAACGGCAAGCCCTGCGGGTTTGAGCTTGCGGGAGCCGACGGAGTTTATAAGCCTGCCGAATTTGAGCTGCGCGGAAACAAGATTTTCGTGTTCAGCAAGGAACTCTCCAATCCTCTTAACGTACGCTACGAATGGACAAATTACGGCGATGTAACGCTGTTTGGAACAAACGGGCTTCCCGTTGCTCCCTTCAGAACAGACAAGAATGCTGTTTTGTAACAGACGCGGTAAGCCACATATTGAACACACAGGAGGAGTATGCCGAATGAGAAGCTGCGGCGTTTTAATGCACATTACCAGTCTGCCCTCGCCTTACGGTATAGGCACCTTTGGGGTGGAAGCGGAGGCGTTTGTCGATTGGCTTAAAAGCGCGGGTCAGTCGTACTGGCAGGTGCTTCCGATAGGACCTACCGGCTACGGAGATTCACCGTACCAGTCTTTTTCGACCTTTGCGGGAAATCCGCTTTTAATCGACCTTGACGACCTTGTAAAATCGGGGCTTATTACCCGCGAGAGGTGTCAGGCGGCGGATTTTGGAGCTGACCCGACCTTTGTTGATTACGAAAAGGTGTCCAAAACGAAAATGGAGCTTCTTCGCGAAGCGTTCGAGAGCTTTGACGAAAACGTGGGGTACGTTGCATTTATTCAGAAGGAGAATGTCTGGCTGGACGACTACGCGCTTTTTATGGCGCTGAAGCGCAAGCACAACCAATGCGCATGGGGGCAGTGGGAGGAACAGTACAGGCTTCGCAAGCCCGAAGCGCTTGAACAGGCGAGAGAAGAGCTGGAACAGGAAATAAGCTTCTGGAAATTCGTACAATATATTTTCTACAACCAATGGGAACGGCTAAAGGGCTACGCAAACAAGAACGGTATAAAGCTTATCGGTGATATTCCGATATATGTCGCTCCCGACAGCGCGGACGTCTGGGCAAACGCAGGACTGTTCAAAATGGACGGCGAGCTTAAACCGAAATCGGTAGCGGGAGTTCCGCCCGACTATTTTTCCGAAACGGGGCAGCTCTGGGGCAATCCGCTTTACGACTGGGACGCCATGAAGAAAGAGAAGTACTCATGGTGGATAAGCCGCATAGAGAAGGCTGCGCAGCTTTACGACATAGTGCGCATAGACCATTTCCGAGCCTTTGACACATACTGGGCAGTTCCTTACGGCGAAAAGACCGCGATAAACGGAAAGTGGGAGCAGGGTCCGGGAATGGACTTATGGAATGCTGTTCGGGAACAGCTTGGTGATGTTTCGATAATTGCCGAAGACCTAGGCGACATTTTCGACAGCGTAAAGGAGCTTCTTAAAGAATCGGGCTTCCCGGGAATGAGGGTGCTTCAATTCGGATTTAACCCCGAAAGCGCTGACAACGACCATCTGCCGCACAACTATCCGCTAAACAGCGTTGTATACACAGGAACGCACGACAACTCAACGGTTCTGGGCTGGTACAAATCGGCAGACCCGAAGGCGCGTGAAATGTGCCGACGTTATCTAACGCCGCGTCCGTTTGAAAAAATAAACAAGGCTTTTCTCCGCGAGCTTTACAAGAGCCGCGCGGGACTTGCGATTGTACCGCTTCAAGACGTTATCGGACTGGACGACAGGGCAAGAATGAACATTCCCTCCACCCTCGGCGGCAACTGGAAATGGCGCGCACTTAAGCGGCAAATCTCCCAAAAATCCGCTGAACACCTGCGCCGTCTTGCAAGAACGTATTACAGGTGAAGCGTGTTATGGTTATATAACAAAAGGGCTGCTGCGGCAGCCCTTTTTCGGCGAAGCCGGAAGGGGGTGGGCGGGCGGGGCTCGTTATGTGCGGCGAAGCCGCACATAACGGTCGGTGGGCGGCTTCGCCGCCCACCGCGCACGCTGACGAGGGGGCGTTTGGCAAAGCTCTGCGCTTAGCCGAAAGCTTCGCCCCCATCGGAGGCGTGCGCATCGAAGAAAGCCGCAATCGGGAGTGCGCGCGGCGCGCTCGTTATGTGCGGCTTCGCCGCACACTGACGTTTTCATTTTGCTCCGCAAAATGAAAACCGCGCCGCGCGCTGCGCACGCCGCCGATGGGGACCGCTTGCGCGTCCCCATCACAAGGCGTGCGCACATACGCCTTCCGA
The DNA here is from genome assembly GCA_964520065.1 of uncultured Ruminiclostridium sp. Taxonomy (GTDB): domain Bacteria; phylum Bacillota; class Clostridia; order Oscillospirales; family Ruminococcaceae; genus Ruminiclostridium_E. Next base: position 30,067 of record CAZFMC010000005.1, on the reverse strand, counting down.
TTACGAAAAGCACAGATTCACGCTCAACCGCAAACGCAGAAAAGCCGATAGGTAGCTTCTACCCTCGGCTTTTTTCATTTTCGTTTTATTCCCCACCTTGATTAACGCCGTACTCGGGTAAGCTTCTTCCCCAGGCGCTGCTGCGCAGCGCTATCCCCGCCCACCCGCCCCCTTAGCGGCTGTCGCCGCATACTGATTCTGCGGCTTTAAAGAGCTGGTTGAGATTAGAAGCTCCAATAACCCGAATACCTTCGCATTCCGACTTGCTGAGGGAGGAAAGAGCGCTCTTGGGAACAATGCACGCCTTGAATCCCATGCGGCGGCATTCACGGATTCTTTCGCCTGCATGAACCGCTCCGCGAAGCTCTCCGCCAAGCCCTACCTCTCCGAAAACGGCAAGACCCTCCGGCAGAACCCGATCGCAAAGCCCCGAGTACAGCGCCAGCGCAACTGCGGCGTCCGCGGCAGGCTCGTCAAGACGTAACCCGCCCGTGACATTGATGTACACGTCAAACTGCCCGAACATAAATCCCGTCCGCTTTTCAAGCACAGCCAGAATAAGACATAGACGGCTGTAATCAAAGCCCTCGGCAGCACGGCGCGGGTTGCCAAAGCCCGTCTTTGTCACAAGCGCCTGAACCTCGGCAAGAAGCGGACGAGTGCCCTCCATGGTGCAAAGCACGCTGTTCCCGCTCACGTTTTCAGGTCTGCCCGAAAGCAGCATCTCCGACGGATTAGGCACTTCCTCCAGTCCCGTACCCGACATTCTGAATACCCCAATTTCGTTCGTAGACCCAAATCGGTTCTTGACCGCGCGTAAGAGGCGGTACGAAAGCTGTTTGTCGCCTTCAAAGTAAAGCACAGTGTCCACAATGTGTTCCAGCACCTTCGGACCGGCTATGCCGCCGTCCTTGTTCACGTGCCCGACAATGAAAAAAGGTATCCCCGCCGTTTTCGCGGTGCGCAGAAAAAGCGAGGTGCATTCCCTCACCTGCGTTATGCTTCCGGGCGCGGAAGAAAGCTCCGTTATCTGCATGGTCTGTATCGAGTCGATAATCACAACGTCGGGCTTCTCCTCAAGCACCGCCGCATTTATCGCTTCACAGTCGTTGTCCGAAAGCAGATACAGGTTCTCCCCCTCGACACCCAGCCTGTCGGCGCGCAGCTTTATCTGCCGCTCACTCTCCTCGCCCGATACATACAGAATTTTGCAGCTTCGGTTCAGATATTGACAGATTTGCAGCAAAAGCGTGGATTTCCCTATCCCCGGGTCGCCGCTCAAAAGCACAATCGACCCCGCTACCAGACCTCCGCCCAAAACACGGTCAAGCTCCGCCGAGCCGGTCATTATCCGTATGTCCTCCTGCCCCGTAATCTCGGAAAGCGTTTTCGGCTTAAGCGTCCGCCCGCTCTTTACCGCCGCGCGCGGAAGCTCAACCTGCTCCGAAACCGTATTCCATTCGCCGCATTCCGTACAGCGCCCCACCCACTTCGGGTAAACATGACCACATTCACTGCATATATAAGAAGCTCTCTGCTTCGCCATTTTTCGACATCTCCTCCGCTTCCGATTCCTTCAGAAATTCGACTATTCCCTTGTAAATCGTGAAGGCTACCTTTTTCTGATATTCCATACTGCTCAAATCTGCCGCGTCCTTTTCATTGGAAAGAAAACCGCACTCTATAAGCAGCGCGGGCTGCTCCGTGTTTTTAAACAGATAAAGCCCGTTGTCAATAAGCTTTACGCTTCGGTCGTTTTCGGGCTGCAGCTCCGCAAAAAGTCCCTGCATAATCGTCGCAAGCCGAAAATTGCCGCTGTTGTTCGTCGTGTAGAACATCTGCCCGCCAAAATATTCGGGCTTGACGTACTGATTCTGGTGAACCGATATGAAAACGCTGTCGGGATAGCTCCTGATAATCTCCAGCCTGTTTTCCATATCGGAAATCTTCTGATTCCTCAGCCCCTCAACCCCGCTGTCATAAATAGAAACGTCCTCGTCGCGCGTGTAAACAACCTCGTAGCCCGAAAAATCCAGCAGCGTTCCAAGATATTTCACAATCGAAAGGTTTATATCCTTTTCATATACCCCGTTTACGCCCACGCAGCCGCCGTCCGCGCCGCCATGCCCCGCGTCCAGTACAACAACCTTTTTCGGAACAGCTCCCGCCGCCGTTTCCCGTATGTTCTCGGAATCGCCCGCAATCGCCGCTGTAATCGCAACCGCACAGCAGCACACTGCCGTTACAATAAGGGGAATCCGCTGCTTTATTATCTGCATTGCCTTCATATGTTCCTACCGACCTTTCATATATGTTTGTACATTATATGAAACAAGCCGTCTTGGTATGACATAGGCAGCGGAAATAAAAAACAAAATCGCCGCACCTTCCCGTCCGCGTAAATCGGGCGCAGGGTGCGGCGAAAAGCATTACTTTTTGTAAAACGGCTCCGTAATTTTCGGCGCGTGCTCGCCAACAGGCGATTTGAGCGAAGCAGCCACAACGGGGAACTTCGTAAGAACAAGCTTTGCCGAAGCGCAGAACTTGTCCGCCGCCTTCTTTTCTTCCTCGGGAGAAAGCTCCGTGTCAAAAATGAACATATAATGCTCCTGTTCATTCTGCTTCATCATAACGAAATAAACCGAATTGATTTCGGGGATTCTCGAAAGCGTCTTGCGGAAGGATTCAATAACCGAATCGGGTATATTGGACGGCTTGCCGAAGAAGAACTTGACCTCGTTCTTTCCCTGCTCTCCCTCAGCGCGCTCAGCCTGCTGCTTCTGGAGGTGCGTCAGCAGATTTGCAATAAGGTCGCGCGTAAATATAAGGTTCTGCGAAAGCGGGTTTATAACGATTCCCGTCGCAACGTCCGCTTTTTTCATAGTAAGACTTGCCATCTGCGGGAAATTTACAACAATTGTCTTGATTTTCTCGTCCTTATTCCACTTCTGATACTCGCCGATGTCGGTAAATACTGGGAAAAAGCTCTGACCCTCGGTATTTTTCAGCAGCTTGAAGCTGAATTTTGCGTCCTTGGGCACTTCCATTTTTCCGTCGCCCTCAAGCGGGGTGCCGTCCTTGTCGAGAACGTCAACGGGCGCAAAATAACTTGCCTTGACAGCCGCAGCCACAAATGCACCCTGAGTCTGTGCATTTTCATTCTGTTTGAGCGCGTTCATTGTCTTGACAAGCTCTTCGTTTTTCAAATCGGGGAATATGCTTTTATTTTCTTCCATTTCATCTCGTCCTTTCATCGCCGTATTAGCTTTATTATAACATATCCGTTTGCTTTTTTCAATAGCTTTACGTCACTTTTTTGAGAATTCATCGCGCCGTGCCACGGCAAGTCGGTCGCAGCGTTCGTTCTCGGCATGACCCGCATGCCCCTTTATCCACGTGAACGTAACCTCGTGAATATCCAGCAGATCGAGAAGCCGCCCCCACAAATCGCTGTTAAGCGCAGGCTTCCTGTCGCTTTTTACCCAGCCGTTTTTCCGCCAGCTCTTCGCCCAGCCCTTTGTTATTCCGTCCACGACGTACCGCGAATCTGTCTGAAGAATAACCCTGCACGGGTATTTAAGCGCGGAAAGTCCCGTTATCACTCCCATAAGCTCCATACGGTTGTTGGTGGTGTGAGCCTCGCCGCCCGAAAGCTCCTTTTCGTAGCCGTCGCAGCGGAGTATGACTCCGTACCCGCCGGGTCCGGGATTTCCCGAACAAGCTCCGTCGGAAAAAATATATACCGTCTTTTTTGCGTTGTCTGTCATATAATTCCTTTCCCGGCGGTACGTTCCCGCAGCCGCCGTACAAGCTTATGCGAAAGCCTTGACAATAATGCCATTAAGACTCCCGCCCCCGCAATTATCGCCGCCGCGCAGACGCCCATCTCCGAGGTTACGGGAACTACGCAGAAAAAATCGGGGAAAAGTATGTTGCCAAGGCAGAAGGCTGCAATAAGCAGCGGAAGCATCACAATTTTCCACACTCTCCACGGCTTGCAGCAGCGAATCGTTATCATAAATGAAACCGCCGCCAGCACAATTGTTGCAAGCGTGCCTGTCTGAGCGGTCGAAAAGCCGAAAACCGAAGCGCAGATCAACACCGCCGAAAGCGCCAGTACCGCCGAAAGTCCGTTCGGAGCGGCGTATTCCATAACATTTCCGATAAAGCTGCCGCGAATAAGGCTCTTGTTTTGCTGAAGTCCGAGGAAAAAACTCGGAATCCCTATGCAAAGCGCATTGATAAGCGTCATCTGTATAGGCTCGAACAGAAACGGCTGCCTTATTATTATGAAAAGCACCGCAAGCAGCAGGCTGTACGTAGTTTTTGAAAGAAACAGCGAGGCGGAACGCTCAACGTTGTTTATCGCGCGCCGACCCTCGGCAACAACCATTGGCATAGAAGCAAAATTGCTGTCCAGAAGCACAAGATTTGAAACGTTGCGTGCAGCCTCGCTTCCGCTCTGCATCGCAATCGAACAATCCGCTTCCTTAAGCGCAAGCACGTCGTTTACTCCGTCGCCCGTCATTCCCACGGTTTTCCCCTGCGCCTTGAGCGCCTTTATTATCTCCAGCTTACGGTCGGGAGTCACCCGCCCGAAAACGGTGTATTCGCCCACAACAGCCGAAATATCCTCAACCGTCGAAGCGTCAATATATTTTTCCGCGTTTTTCACGCCCGCCTTTGCCGCAACCGCGCTTACGGTTTTGGGATTATCGCCGGATATAATGCGAATGTCAACGCCCTGCTCCTCAAAAAACCGGATAGTTTCGGGAGCTTCGGGGCGCACCTTGTCGGTAATCGCAATCAAAGCCAGCGGTACAAGTCCGTCAGGCAAATCGCGGTCGCTGAACGGCTTTTCCGAACGCGCCAGAAGAACAACTCTCCGCCCGCCCTCGGACATTTTTTCCGCTTCTCCGCGTATTTTTTCGTATTCCTTGCCGAGAATAAATTCTCCCGCGCCCATAACAAGGCTGCCGAGCTTGGGAAAATAAGCGCCGCTCCACTTCTTCGCGGAGGAAAACGGAATCACCCGTTCAGCCGTATATTTACTCCCCGCCGACCATTTTTCCCGCATAGCACAGGCAGTCGGATTTGTATCGGTAAGCGCAGCCATAAGCGCGTTAAGCTTCTCGTCTACCGGGTTATCGGCAAGAAGCTTTACCTCCTCGACCGCCATAGCGCCCTCGGTTATCGTACCCGTTTTGTCAAGACAGAGCGTGTCCACCCGCGCAAGAGTTTCTATACAATATAAATCCTGTACAAGCGTTCGGTTCTGCGCAAGCCGGATTGAGCTTACCGCAAGAACAACGCTTGTAAGCAGCACAAGTCCTTCGGGAATCATACCGATAACTGCCGCAACGCTGCTTGTAACGGCACGGTCAAACGGCTGCTCGGTAACAAAAATCCCGTTTAAAACAAGCACTGCCATTATCGGAATAATGCAAATTGATATACCCTTTAAAATGGTATTTATGGCGTGCAGCATCTTCGATTCGTTTTTCTTGAAGTACTTTGCGCCGGCAGTGATTTTACTTGAAAAGCTCTCCGCGCCGAGAGCGGCTGCAACCGCGCGCGCCTCTCCGCTCACGATAAAGCTGCCCGACAGGATTTTCCCGCCGGCTTTTTTGTACACGGGGTCGCTTTCTCCCGTAATCAGGCTTTCGTTCACCTCGCACTCCCCCGAAACCACAATGCAGTCCGCAGCCGCCTGCATACCCGTGCGGAAAATTACAAGCTCGTCCGCAACTATTTCGGACGTCGGAATTTCAATTTCCCTGCCGCCGCGTATTACGTGCGCTTTCGGCGCGGAAATAAGCGTAAGACGGTCAATCGTGCGTTTCGCGCGAAGCTCCTGAATTATGCCGATTGCCGTGTTGCAGACGATAACCAGCCCGAACATCGCGTTTTTCGGCGAGCCGACAAGCATCACCATCACAACAAGCACGACATTCATAAGGTTGAAAAATGTAAAAATATTGTCGAAAAAAATCCGCTTTACCGACTTCGTTTTAACGTTCGGGTCGCCGTTTATGCGTCCGTCAGCCGCCCTCTCTGCGGCTTCCTCTTCGGTAAGTCCGTAAACGGGGTCGGTTGTTATTCTGTTTTCCATATGCCTCACCTCTCCTGCGTATGACTATTATACACGATTTTACCGTAATTGTAAAGGAATTTTCCGCACAAGCCGATTTTTTTTGCAAAGTTATTTACAAATTAAAGAAAAAATGGTATAATAAAAGAAATATACGGCAAAAGCCACGAAAGAAAGGAAATCAATATGGAAATCAAAATCACCCGCACAGCTTCCCCGAAAGAAAAACCCGCCGACCAGTCAAAGCTCGGCTTCGGCAAGATATTTACCGACCATATGTTCCTTATGAACTACGACGAGGGACAGGGCTGGCACGACCCCAGAATCGTTCCCTACGGACCTATCCCGATGGATCCCGCTTCTATGTGCCTGCACTACGGTCAGGCTGACTTTGAGGGCATGAAGGCTTACCGCACCGCAGACGGAAAAATCCAGCTCTTCCGCCCCGAACAGAATATGGCAAGACTTAACGTTTCCAACGACCGCCTTTGTATCCCGAAAATCGACGAGGCGTTCGCCGTTGAAGCTGTCAAGGAGCTTGTAAAGGTTGACGCTGACTGGATTCCGACCGCCGAAGGAACCTCTCTCTACATCAGACCCTATATCTTCGCAATCGACCCCATGGTCGGCGTTCACCCCGCAAAGCACCTCATTTTCGCTATTATTCTTTCGCCTGTCGGCGCGTACTATGCGAACGGGCTTGCCCCCGTTAAAATCTACGTTGAGGAAAATTACGTCCGCGCGGTAACAGGCGGTACGGGCTTCACAAAGGCTGCCGCTAACTACGCAGTTTCCCTCAAGGCGCAGGAGGAGGCTGAAAAGCAGGGCTACGCTCAGGTTCTCTGGCTTGACGGCGTTCACAGAAAGTATATTGACGAGGTTGGCGCTATGAACGTTTTCTTTGTTCTTGACGGCGAGGTTATCACCCCCAGCCTTGACAGAGGCTCCATTCTCGGCGGTATCACCAGAAAGTCCTGCATCGAGCTGCTCCGTTCAATGGGCTATAAGGTAACCGAACGCGACCTCTCCATTGACGAGCTTGTTGAAGCTTACGACAACGGCAAGTTCGACGAAGCCTTCGGCACAGGTACGGCTGCCGTTATCTCACCTATCGGCGAGCTGAAGTACAAGGATAAGGTTATGCCGCTCAGCAACGGCGAAATCGGTAAGATTTCCCAGCTCCTCTACGATACCCTTACAGGTATTCAGTGGGGCAAAAGCGAGGATAAGTTCGGCTGGACAGTTGAAGTTAAGTAATCCCGAAAGGAATAGATGATAATGAAAAACACCGAAAAAACTATGGATAAGCTCGTCGCCCTCTGTAAGGGACGCGGCTTTATCTACCCCGGAAGTGAAATCTACGGCGGACTTGCCAATACATGGGACTACGGTCCGCTCGGCGTTGAGCTTAAAAACAATATCAAAAAGGCTTGGACGAAAAAATTCGTTCAGGAAAACAAGTACAACGTAGGACTTGACAGCGCAATCCTGATGAACCCGCAGACGTGGGTGGCTTCGGGACATATCGGCGGCTTCTCCGACCCGCTTATGGACTGCAAGGAGTGCAAGACCCGTCACCGTGCCGATAATCTTATCGAGGATTTCGACGGCACAAACGTTGCAGGCTGGACAAACGAGCAGATGACCGACTATATCAAGGAAAAGGGTATCACCTGCCCTAACTGCGGAAAAGCAAACTTCACCGATATACGTCAGTTCAACCTTATGTTCAAAACCTTTCAGGGTGTAACCGAGGACAGCAAGTCCGAGCTTTATCTCCGCCCCGAAACCGCGCAGGGTATCTTCGTAAACTTCGCTAATATCCAGCGTACAACCCGTAAAAAAATCCCGTTCGGCGTAGGACAGGTAGGAAAGTCGTTCAGAAATGAAATCACCCCCGGAAACTTCATTTTCCGCGTGCGCGAATTTGAACAGATGGAGCTTGAATTCTTCTGTAAGCCCGGCACAGACCTCGACTGGTTCTATTACTGGAAGGATTTCTGCAAAAACTGGCTTCTTTCGCTTAATATCAAGGAGGAAAATCTCCGTCTGCGCGACCATAGCCCCGAAGAGCTTTGCTTCTATTCCAAGGCTACGACCGACTTTGAGTATATGTTCCCGTTCGGTTGGGGCGAGCTTTGGGGAGTTGCGGACAGAACCGACTACGACCTCAATCAGCATATTAAAACCAGCGGTCAGCGCCTTGAATACTTCGACCAGGAAAGCAACGAAAAGTATGTTCCCTACGTTATCGAGCCTTCTCTCGGCGTGGAACGTCTGTTCCTTGCGCTTGTTACCGAAGCCTACGACGAGGAAACGCTTGAGGACGGCACAACAAGAACCGTTATGCACTTCCACCCGTTCATCGCACCCGTAAAGGCGGCGGTTCTTCCCCTTTCCAAGAAGCTGGCTGAACCCGCTCAGGCTCTTGCAGACGAGCTTTGCAAGTACTTCCCCGTTGATTACGACGACGCGGGCGCAATCGGCAAGCGTTACAGACGCGAGGACGAAATCGGTACGCCGTTCTGCATCACCTACGATTTTGAGAGCGAAACGGACGGCTGCGTAACAATCCGCGAGCGCGATTCCATGCAGCAGGTAAGAATCCCGATTGCCGACGTAAAAAAATATGTTGAGGAACGCATATTCTTCTGATTTAAAAAGGAGGAGCTTATGGATATCAAGGCAAAAATCGACGAAATCGTAAATAAGGTGAAGAACGACAAGGATTTCGCGTCAAAATTCACCTCCGACCCCGTAAAAGCAGTTGAGGGCGTTATCGGAATCGACCTTCCCGACGACCAGATAAAAGCGGTCATCGACGGAGTTAAGGCAAAAATATCCGTTGACGACATCAAGGGAAAAATCGGCGGACTTTTCGGCGGTTTAAAATAAAAGCATATAGCGTATATGGAATAAGCCGTGCTGTCCGAGCGCGGCTTATTTTTGTCGGGTCAACGGCTGAACGTTAATATTTGATTTGGTTTTATGTTATACTGTTTGTAAAATCCCGATTTCGGGAAAACAAGGCGGTGATTTTACGAACGTATCAGAAGCAGTTGCAAAGCGCATAACCGAGCTTTGCGCGCAGAACCACATAACGGTGAACAAGCTCTCAACGATTTCCGCCGTTACACAGTCAACAGTAAGCGACATTGTAACGGGAAAAGCTAAAAATATCGGCATCGTCACAATAAAAAAGCTTTGCGACGGGCTGCAAATTTCACTGATTGAGTTTTTCGACACCCCGTATTTCGCGGGACTTGAACAGGAAATATTCTAGGGCTTCACCGCACAATTATTGTCGCCCCGAGCTTTAAACAAGCCCTTCCTGTTTTTCAGGCAGTATTCCAGCAGATTTTCGGTAATCGTCCCGCCGTCCTCACAGACAGTGAGCCGCCATTCCGTCACCGATGAAGCAAACCACCCGCACTCGGTAAGCCGCCAGACAGCCGTCCAGAAGCTTAACCAGTCCCCTTGCTCACCAATAAAGCAAATCCTGACGCGGCTGCCGTTTTCGTCAAACAAACTGACGCGGCAGTCGGCGAACTGTTTTTTCAGCAGCCCGCCAAATCCGCTGCCGTTAAAAGAAAAATCCAGCGCAAGCATTTTTCAACCTCCCTGCCGTTTCTGCAAAATGTGTAATTGCGCCTGCGGTATAACTTTACGCATTTTGTGTAATGTATTGTTTTTGAAAATGAGAACAGAAGCTTTCGTTTTTTTCAAAAACTGTTTTTCAACGAGCATATGCAAGCAATATTTATCACATACTAAAGTATAATACGTTTTATATTGCTTGTCAAGTGTTTTTCTGAAAAAACTTGAAAAAAAAGCATTTATGTGCTACAATTGGTGTATGCAATATTGCAAGAAGAAAGGAATAGTGAAATGTCAGACGAAAAAAAGCCCGTGCCCGAATATCTCTACGGAAAATACAGCAACTATCAGCGCGAGCAGACGAACAAATACAACAAGGAAAACTACAAAACCGTAACCATTCGCTTCCGCGCGCACAACGGATACTGCCCCGAAAGAGAAATAATCCAAGCGGCGGCTGAGCTTTCGGGCGAGAGCCTGAACTCATTCTGCACACGCATACTTACCGAGTACGCCCGCGAAATTATCGAACAAAGTGAAAAAACGGAATTGACTAACGAATCATAAAGTGATATAATAGCAATAGTATTACCGCAGGAACGCGGTAATGCCTAAAGTATATAGGTCGCTTTTCTGGAAAGGAAATGTTATGTTTTGTTCAAAATGCGGAAAATCGCTTGCCGATGACGCAAGATTTTGCAGCGGCTGCGGAAATCCCGTAAATCTCGAACCCGCGCCCGCTGCGGCTGAACCCGTTCCCGCGCCTGTTGCGGTCGAACCTGCACCTGTTGCAGTCGAACC
>CAZFMC010000005.1:0-19478 GCA_964520065.1 uncultured Ruminiclostridium sp. | reverse complement strand
GCGCCTGTTGCAGTCGAACCTGAACCCGCGCCCGCCGTGGCTGAACCCGTTCCCGCGCCTGTTGTGGCTGAACCAATTCCCGCGCCCGCTGCGGCTGAGCCTACACCCGCGCCGCTCCCCGAAAGCTTCAGCGAAGCAACGGGAGCGCAGACGTCAATTGCTGCAAAAAAGAAAAAGCGCAGGCTCGGACCGATTATCGGCGGCGCGGCAGTAGTTCTTGTCGGAGCTGCCGCGGCAGTCGGATATTTCTGCTTCAGCAACCAAATTATGCGCCTTATCAAGGGCGACAAGGAATACGCAAGAGAAATCGCCGAAAAATCCTACACCGATTATCTCTTCAACGGCGAGGAAATCAACCTCGACGAGCTTGATTACGCAATCGCCGAAAATATGACAACCGCATTGGCTGAAATGAGCGGCAACGATACGTCAGCCGAAAACGCTCAGCTTTTCGCGATGATGAACAGCAGCTCAATGAGCGCGCTTCTCAACAAATACGGCGACAGCCAAATGAAGATGAACGCGAATATTGAATTCAAGTCGCTTCTTAATCTTGTTCTTGGAAGCAACGACGAGGTCGGCACATATCTTGACCTTTTGAACGGCTTCGAGGCTGTCGCACACGCTCAAAGAGGCGAAGCCGCCGACAAATACACCTACTCGTTCAACTTTGAGCAGGACGAGATAATGCAGCTCGAACAGTACATCTCCGATAATATTTCCGTGCTGGCTGTTCCGTCCTTCTTTGAGGACGTGTTCTACCTGAACCGCGAGGCGGAGGAGTTCTTCCCGACCGAAGAAGCCAAGCGTATCCGCGAGGAAATCACCGCGATTATCGAAAAGCACTACCCCGAAGCGGAATTTATCTACACGGACGGCGAATTTACCGTTGCGGGAACAACCGTAACGGGTACGGAAATCAAAACCGTATTTTCAAACGAGCTTTGCCGCACTATTTATAATGAAATAGACGATTTCTGCAAAAATGACGAAACACTGCGCGGCTGGTATGATAAAGCCAAAAACGGCGAAGCTGCCGAAAGCGAACAGGAAAACGACGGCGAAAACGAATTTAACGGCGAGCTTACGTTCTGCAACTACATAGCTCCTCATTCCGAAATTATCGGTAAAACCGTTATAATCAACAACCTTTCCGAAGAAGAGGACGGAAGCGTTGCGGTCAGCTTTGTTAAGGGCGATGAAACGCGCCTTGCCGTGGACACCCCCGAGGGCGGCAAGCTCTCCTTCACAGCAACATCAGACACGATTTCAACCGCGCTTGGCTCAACCGACGTTGTAAATACCGAAATAACCTTCGTTGAGGATAAAGACAGCCTTCCTCTCGTTCTCGACCTCGTTTGTGAAAACCCCGGCGAGATCGTCTACTGCGGCGAAAAAATCAAAACGGGCAGCTATACGCTCAGCCTTTCCGATAAGGATAAGCTTTTCGCGTCATATTTTATCGGAAACAGCGCGGCAAGCGATGAGCCTTCCGGCGATATGATGGAGGATTTCACCGGCGACAGCAGCACCGCAATGCTGATGTCCGCGCTGAAAGGACTGAAAATAAAATGGTCGCTTACGGGCGATGAAAATAAGCTGAACGCGGATTTCGGAATACATTCCTCCTCGTTTATCGAGCTGTCAATCAGCGCGGAGCTTACCCCGTACAACGCTTCGGAGGAAATCGTTATTCCCGACGCGTCGAACGGCATAAATCTTGCAGACGAAATTGACGAAAAAACGAAAAACAGACTTACCATCTCGGCAAGCAAGGCTTTGCTTGAGAAAATCCGCGACAACGGCACGCTAAATGAAATTTCGGAAAAGCTTGACCTTACGGACAGCCTTGAAGAAGAAATCGAGGAGCTTAACCGCAAGGAAAGAATGCTTGAAAACTATTCGGGCTACGCTTCTTATTCGGTCAGTGACGCGCGAAGAGCCGCCGAGCATATTCGCGATGAATTTGAAGCTGAATTCTGGGACGCCTATATTAACCTTGACGAATCGGAAATTGAGAAGTACCCAATTCTGAACAACGGCAGCTTCATCACCGACGTTTTCACGATTAAGCTCTACTATAACGAAAACGGCGTTCAGATTATTGACGACGGCGGGTTTGGCTTTGTCGATTTCGCCAAGCTTGTAAACAACAGCGAGGAGTACAGAAATCTTTACTGCGAGCTTACCGTTGACTTTAACCGCGCGTTTGACATCCGTGGGAGCTATTATGATTATGACAACTTTCCTCTTTTAACGGGCGTCTGTGCGGTTTATACCGACGACCCGAACAATATACCCTCCTCCCTCCCGAACACCTACAATTATATCGATGGAGTTTTCGAGTGGGGCGGCGAGAAGAATTTTAAAGAGGATTTCGTTGTCGGTACATATCCGAGCCTTGACGAGGGAACGTCAACCTATCTCGATGAACAGGAAAAGTTCGATTCCCGAAAGGAAGCGCTCGATAATTACGCGCTGACCGTCGGCAAGGCGGTAACGGTTTACGTTCGCGATAATCCGGAGCTGTTTAATCCGATAGCGGACGAGTGCTTCTCGGTTGTGCTTGATTCAAGCGATTGGAGCGTTAAAATCGGTGTAAGCAGCGAGAATAAATCAAGCTATACTATCGCAAACACGTTCAAAAATTCCGATATTTCGGATTATCTTACCGAAAAGCTGAAAAATAAGGATTTCGACGGCGCGGAAATTCAGCTGCATTTCGCTTCCGAAAATCTTATCGACACCTATTCAGCCTTAGTCAACGAAGAAAATGTTCCCGAACAGACGGACGATTCGCAAGTTGTCTTTATAGGTGCGGCTGCTGTCGAAAAAAACAGCGGTATCGACTTCCTGAACGAAAATCTTCCGCAGTTCTACGATTATATTTGCGGATACTGCTATTCGTGGTCGTATAACTCAATCAGCAAGCTCCCGACCGAGGGAAAATTCTATATCAACGAAACCGATTATATCCCGTTCGGAAGCTGGTGCGCTGCAACAAATGCGCCGTTCGGCTCGATTTATGACTACTACGAATGATATTTTCAAAAAAATGCACAAAAAACACTTGATTTTTCTAAAACAATCTGTTATAATGATTTTAGACGGCTATGACCGACAATCTGAAAAGGAGGATACATACCCATGGCTTATACAATTACAGACGCTTGCATCGCGTGCGGCGCTTGTGCAGACGGATGTCCTGTTGAAGCAATTGAAGCAGGCGATATCTACAAAATCGACCCTGATAAGTGCATCGACTGCGGCGCTTGTGCAGACAACTGCCCCGTAGGCGCTCCCCAGGCGTAATCCGATAACAAAATAAGAACGCGGTTTTCCTTTTCGGAAGCCGCGTTTTTCTTTTTTATATTTTCATATTTTCACAAGCCCGATTCGTTCCGCACCGTATCGCAGAAGCTCCCGCGCACAGCTCTCGTCGATAACCTCGCCCGGCATAACCAAGGGCACGCACGGCGGGCACGGCGAAAAAATTTCCCCGCAGATTTTCCCCGCAGCCCTACGCATTTCAGCCGTTTCGTGCGGCGCAAAAAGAGCTTCCCGAACACTCATCGCCTTTTTCGGGCGCAATATCTCGTGCGGTTCCGTGAAAACCGGCGTTTTTCGCGGAATGTCCGCAAAAATCCGCGCCAGCCGCTCAAAATCCGCACTCGGCTGAACAACGGAAAACAGCAGAACTGTATACCTCTCGTCGCACATTTCACATTCCGCGCCCCTCCTGCGAAGCTCCTCCGCCAGCGAAAAGCCGCTGTAACCGTAAGCTGCCGCGTCAACCGTAACGCGCATGGGGTCGCTGTCGTAAAGCGCATAACCAAGCCGCTTCAGCGCTTTTTTCAGCTCCCGCGTTTTCTCAAAAGCGGCAGCCGCCTCGCCGCTTTTTTCAGCTATAAACGCATTGCAAAGGTCAAGACTGTCCATAATCAGATAGGATGGGCTTGACGTTCCGAAAAGCGCCATCTGCCGCTTGCACAAATCGCGGTGCGCAGGATTTTTTAGGTGCAGATAAGCCGCGCCTGTAAGTGCGGGAAGGGTTTTGTGCGCGCTGTCGGCAGTCATATCCGCGCCGAGCGTTATCGGATGATTTTTCGTGAAAACACGGTAAGCGCCGTGCGCGTTGTCAACAAGCAGCAGCGCGTTTTTTCTGCGGCAGACCTCCGCAATAGCGGCAATATCCGCCGTTCCGCCGTAGTAATCCACGCTGTTCAAAAAAACCGCGCCCGTTTCCCCGTCAATTGCCGCTTCGACAGCTTCGGAAGAAATCACTGTTCCGAGAAAGCTGTCGGGGTAAAGCCACGTTATCTCAAGCCCCAGCAGCCCGCACGCGCTTACCGCGCTTTTGTGGCAGTAACGTCCAAGAACAACTCTGCGCTTGCCCGTAAGCGGCTGAACCGCCGCAAGCATAGTCTGAATTGCAAGCGTGCTGCCCGAACAGGAATAAAGCGAATCCCCTGCGCCGAAAAGCTCCGCCGCATTTTTCTCGCTCTCGCGTATTATGCCTGCGCTTTCGTAAAGGCTGTCCGCCCCGTAAATTTCGGTTATGTCGAGCGGGCTTGCAAGCCCCTTTCCGCCCGGCATATGACAGCGCACAGCGCCAAGCTGCGAATATTTTATCAAATAATTATGTATAGGTGTGTTCACAAAAAATCCTCCGCATAGAATATGCCTTAATTTTAGCACATTTTCCGCTGTTTTGCAAGAATTTGGTTGACTATTCGCAGGTAAAGTGATATAATTGTAGTGTTGAATAGCAGATTAAGACAAAGAAAGGGAATTTTAAAATGGAAATGCCATTCGTCCCGAACGAGGGAAAAAACCTTACAATAGATACGGATTACGGCACCTTCGCCCGCTATCCGATTAAAACGCACGTCATTATGAAGGAGGACGAAATGACGGACGTTCTCGATAAATATGTCTGCCCGTACCTCGAAAAGGGCGACACCGTTATTATATCCGAAAAAATTATCGCAATCACACAGGGCAGAGCCTTCAGGCTTGAAGATATAAAGGTTTCGCGCCTTGCAAGGTTTTTAAGCCGCTTCGTGGTAAAAACAAGCTACGGTATCGGTCTGGGAATGCCCGAAACCATGGAGCTTTGCCTTCGCGAGGTAGGACGTCCCAAGGTGCTTTTCGCAGCCGCCTGCGCCGCAGTGGGAAAGCTTTTCGGCAAGAGAGGCGTTTTCTATAATATCTGCGGAATGAAGGCGCGCGCAATCGACGGACCGTGCGATTACACTATCCCTCCCTACAACAATTACGCAAAAATGGCGCCCGATAAGCCCGACGAGGAAGCCGAGCGGCTTGCAAAGCACTGCGGCTGCGACGTTATCATAATCGACGCGAACGATATCGGCTCAAACGTCCTCGGAAGAAGCCGCAAGGATATTCCCGAGGCGTTCGGCGAACAGGTCTTCCGCGACAACCCGCACGACCAATGCTCTCAGCAGACTCCTATCTCCATAGTGCGCAGGGTCGAAGCCTGACTAAAATTTTATTCACCTATTGCATTTTTTGGCAATATGTGATAAAATATCATTGTAATCTTATTTCAGAAAGGACGTAATTCCAATGTTAGTTTCAGCAAAGGATATGTTGAACAAGGCTCGTGAAGGCAAGTATGCCGTAGGTCAGTTCAACATCAACAACCTCGAATGGACAAAGGCTATTCTTCTCACCGCAGAAGAACTCAAATCTCCCGTTATCCTCGGCGTTTCCGAGGGTGCAGGCAAGTATATGTGCGGCTATAAGACCGTTGTAGGAATGGTTAAGGGTATGATCGAGGAGCTTAATATCACAGTTCCCGTTGCTCTTCACCTCGACCACGGCTCCTTTGAAGGCGCAAAGGCTTGCATTAACGCAGGCTTCTCCTCCATCATGTTCGACGGTTCTCACTACCCGATCGAGGAAAATATCGCTAAGACAACCGCTCTTGTTCACACCTGCGACGTTCTCGGTCTTTCCCTTGAAGCCGAAGTAGGTTCTATCGGCGGCGAAGAGGACGGCGTTATCGGTATGGGCGAATGCGCCGACCCCAACGAGTGCAAGGCTATCGCCGACCTCGGCGTAACAATGCTCGCAGCAGGTATCGGCAATATCCACGGCAAGTACCCCGAAAACTGGGCAGGACTTAGCTTTGAAACACTTGCAGCCGTTAAGGAAAAGGTTGGCGATATGCCCCTCGTTCTCCACGGCGGTACAGGTATCCCCGCAGATATGATTAAGAAGGCTATTTCTCTCGGCGTTGCTAAAATCAACGTAAATACCGAGTGCCAGCTCGCTTTCCAGGAAGCTACAAGAAAGTACGTAGAAGAGGGCAAGGACCTTCAGGGTAAGGGCTTCGACCCCAGAAAGCTTCTCGCTCCCGGCTTTGAAGCTATCAAGGCTACCGTTAAGGAAAAGATGGAGCTTTTCGGATCTGTCGGAAAGGCTTAAGCTTAGTAAAATATCACACCGCTCACGGTTTTTCGCCGTGGGCGGTTTTTTGTGAAAAAATTTCGCTCGACCCGCGAAATTTGTGCTAATGTATTGCAAAAAACAGTAAAATGGTATATAATATTCTTATGGTATGCGATTCGGGTGAGGTCTTTTGAGTATGAAAAAATTTCTCTATGCCGTCTGGGATTATATAAAACGTCTGGATAAAATGCTGCTTACGCTTTGCGTTGCATTAAGCGGCTTCGGCATTTTTTTGCTGTACACGCTTAATATGAACCAAATAAGCCCCTATGTTTCCGACAGACAGTGGAAAATTCAGCTCCTCGCAACCGCTATCGGGCTTTTCATCGCCCTGATTCTCGCCGCCGTCAACTACCGCTCGCTCGTGAAGCTGTGGTGGCTGTATGTCCCCGCCGCGCTTATACCAACCCTGCTGCTGTTTACTCCGCTCGGAGTCGGCGTGGAGGGCGCGGACGATATAGGCTGGCTGAACCTCGGATTTGTCCAGTTCCAGCCGTCCGAGCTGCTTAAGGTCGCATTTGTTATGAGCTTTTCGCTGCACCTGCATAAGGTCGGAAGCAGACTTAACGAGCCGCTGAATATGCTCCTGCTGTGCTTGCACGGACTCTTCCCCGTCGGACTGATTATGCTTCAGGGCGACGACGGTTCGGCTATGGTTTTCCTGTTTATGTTCGCCGTAATGCTCTTTTCAGCGGGCGTTTCGTGGAAATATATACTTGCTGCGGGAATAAGCGTTCCCGTCGTCGTATACGTCGCTTGGAATTACGTTATGCAGCCCCATCAGCTCAAACGCTTTATGGTGCTTTTCGACGAGGAGCTTCAGCAAAGCGAGCTGCTGGGAATATATTACCAGCAGTGGCTTGGAAAAAAGGCTCTCGGCTCAGGTCAGATGACAGGTCTGGGATTGTTCGGAAGCGATAATTACACCTACGTTTCCGAAATTGACACCGACTTCATCTTCGCATACGTAGGAATGACGTTGGGATTTGTCGGGTGTATCGCCGTTATCGCGGCGCTTGCACTTCTCTGCGGTAAGCTGATAGGCTGCGCCGCAAGCTCAGCGGATAGCCTCGGCAGATTTATCTGTATCGGAGTTTTCGCAATGTTCTTTTTCCACTCCGTCATAAATATAGGTATGGTTCTGGCAGTCGTTCCCGTTATAGGAATACCGCTCCCGTTTTTCAGCGCGGGAGGAACCTCCGTCATTTCGCTGTACGCCTCGGTGGGACTCGTGCTGAGCGTTATGGCTCACCGCCGTAAAAAGCGTCATATGTTCTACACCGAAAAGGAAGATTGATTTTACGGTTTATCCGTATCATAAAAAGGTTCGCGGATTTTTCCGCAAAACCACTGATAAACGACAAAAGAAAGGACAGTCAACTATGGCTACAAAACCGATTATCGCAAAGCTTGAACAGCTGTATAAGGCGGAAACGCTCGAACAACAGAAAAAACGCTACG
Source organism: uncultured Ruminiclostridium sp. (assembly GCA_964520065.1). Lineage (GTDB taxonomy): Bacteria > Bacillota > Clostridia > Oscillospirales > Ruminococcaceae > Ruminiclostridium_E. The sequence goes on along the minus strand of CAZFMC010000005.1, from coordinate 11,540 downwards.
CAAAGGCTATCGAGGACTACAAAGCATATTTCGTTTCCGACGGCTCGGCAATCAGAATCTTCTCCGCGCCGGGAAGAACCGAGGTGGGAGGAAACCACACCGACCATAACTGCGGAAAGGTTCTCGCGGCAAGCGTTGACCTCGACATCATCGCGGTGGTTGAACCTCTCGACGAAAGAGTTGCCGTTATCAAATCGGAGGGCTTCGACGAAAACAGAATACTCCTCGACGAGCTTGATATTGCAGAAAGCGAAAAAAACGGCGCAACGGCGCTCCTGCGCGGCGTTACCAAGGGATTTCTGAACCGCGGCTTCAAAATCGGCGGCTTTAAGGCTTACACAACCTCGAACGTCCTCAAGGGTTCGGGTCTTTCCTCTTCCGCCGCGTTTGAGGTGCTCATCGGAACTATCTATTCCTACCTGTACAACGAGGGGAAGGTTGACCCGATTAAAATTGCGCAGGTTGCACAGTACGCGGAAAACGTTTACTTCGGCAAGCCCAGCGGACTTATGGATCAGATGGCGTCATCGGTCGGCGGCTTCGTTGCAATCGACTTCAAGGACACCGAAAGCCCGATTATCGAAAATATCTCCGTGGATTTCGACAGCTTCGGACACGCGCTCTGCATAATCGACACCAAGGGCGACCATGCAGACCTTACTCCCGAATACGCGGCAATCCCCGCAGAAATGAAGGCGATTGCGGAATATTTCTCCGTTTCCGTGCTTCGTCAGATTTGCAAAGCGGACATTATGCTTAACATAAACCTGCTCCGCGAAAAATTCGGCGACCGCGCAGTTCTTCGCGCGCTCCACTTCTTTGAGGAAAACAAGCGCGTGGACAAGCTTGTAAATGCGCTCAAGCGCTCGGATTTTCAGGCGTTTCTCGATTCTATCAACGAAAGCGGAAATTCATCCTATAAGTATTTGCAGAACGTTTACGCTTGCAGCCACGTCGAACAGCAGGGTCTGAGCATAGGTCTTAACGTAGCCGAATACGCGCTCGAACGCAAGGGCGCGTCACGCGTTCACGGCGGCGGCTTTGCAGGCACAATACAGGCGTTCGTGCCCTTCGACCTGCTTAAGGAGTTCAAAATGGAAATGGAAAAGGTGTTCGGAACGGACAGCTGCCATGTCCTCAAAATCCGTCCGTTCGGCGGCTGCGAGGTGGATTTAGCCTAATAAATAGGCTTCCGCGCGCTTTACGAGCGCAATGTCAACCAGCGCGTCGGTGACAATGCCGTTTTCCGCATATTCCTCGCTGAAAACCTTTCCCTTTTCGCGTATCTGAGCCGAAAAGCCCGCGTCAGTGTACGGAATCAGCAGCTTCATTCGTTTCGCGCTTTCGGGAAGGTTCTTCGCGGCAAGCTCCAGTAACCGTTCAAGTCCCGCGCCCGTTGCGGCGGATATTTTCACCGTCGTATCGTCCTCGGGAATGTCGTAATCCACAAGGTCGGACTTGTTCAGCACGTTTACTACGGGAATTTCACCGCAGCCAAGCTCCGCCAGCAGCGTTTGGGTGGTTTCAGCTTTCTCCTGCGCTTCTTCGTCGGAAATGTCGATAACGTGCAGGATAATATCCGCGCAGGCTGCCTCTTCAAGCGTCGATTTGAACGCTTCGACAAGATGATGCGGAAGCCGACGGATAAGTCCAACCGTGTCGATAAGCAAAAGACTGCGCCCGTCGGGAAGCTCAACCGCACGGCTGGTTAAGTCGAGCGTCGCAAAGAGCTTGTCCTCCGCAAGAACGTCCGCACCCGTCAGCTTATTGAGAAGAGTCGATTTTCCCGCGTTAGTGTATCCGACAATCGCAGCGGTCAGAACACCGTCCTTGCGGCGGCGGCGGCGCGAAAATGCACGGCGGTCGGTAAGCTCGGACAGCTCCGCTTCCAGCTTCTCAATTCTCCTGCGGATATGCCGCTTGTCGGTTTCAAGCTGCTTTTCTCCGGGACCGCGGGTGCCGATACCGCCGCCCAGACGCGACAGCGAACGACCTATTCCCATAAGCCGCGGCAGACGATACCGAAGCTGCGCAAGCTCAACCTGAAGCTTGCCCTCGTTGGTGACCGCGCGCCCCGCAAAAATGTCGAGAATAAGCATCGTGCGGTCAATTACGCGGATATTTACCACGTCCTCAATATTGCGGATTTCACTCGCGGTAAGCTCCGCGTCAAAAACCAGCAGCTTCGCTTCAAGCTGTTCGGCAAGGTCGCGTATTTCCTCAATCTTCCCCTCGCCGAGTACGGTTGCGCTGTCGGCGGCGGGACGCTTCTGAATGACCTTCGCAACAACCAACGCGTTCGCAGTGCGCGCAAGCTCCTCAAGCTCCTCAACCGACTGCTCAGCGTTGTACTCGCCGTTGTCGAGCGCCGCAAGAATCGTTCTTACGGGTAAATTTTTCTGTTCAATTTCTGTCATAATAATTCATTCCTTTCGGGAGGCTTCTATGAAATTTGAAAAATATGATGTAATCATCGTAGGCTCAGGCGTTTCGGGGCTTTACGCCGCCCTTAACCTCAACCTCAACCTTAAAATCCTGCTCCTGTCGAAAAAGGAGCTTACCTTGTGCAATTCAGCTCTCGCACAGGGCGGCGTCGCTGCCGTAATGGATAAAAACGACGACGACGTTGAGCTTCATATTAAGGACACACTTATCGCAGGCGGCTATAAGAACGACGTCGATAATCTGCGTATCCTTGTTGAACAGGGTCCTACCGACGTAAAGAACCTGCTCAAATACGGGGTTGAATTTGACCGCAACGACGACGGCTCAATCAACCTCACCCTCGAAGGCGGACATTCCCGCAGACGTATTTCCCACCACAAGGACAGCACCGGCTTTGAAATCGTGACGAAGCTAATCGAGGCTGTAAAAAAGCTCGAAAACGTTACCATTCTCGATAACAGCCAGCTTGTCGCACTTGAAAAGGACGGCGACGATTTTTACGTCAACACCCTTCGCAGCGGGGAGTACTCCTATTATACAACAAAAACAGTCATTCTTGCAACAGGCGGCATAGGAAGAATTTACGATTTTACAACAAATTCGGCAATTGCAACAGGAGATGGCATTCAATTCGCCTATAATCTTGGCGCGCAAATCAAACATTTAAGCTATATCCAGTTCCACCCGACCGCCTTCGCCGACCGCAAAAACCGCGAGTGCTTCCTCGTTTCCGAGGCGGTTCGCGGCGAGGGAGCTTATCTGCTCAACTGCAACAAGGAACGCTTTATGCACAAGTACGAGCCTGAACGCAAGGAGCTTGCCCCGCGCGACGTTGTTTCAAAGTGCATAATGCAGGAGCAGCAGGCAACGGGCAGCGATGAATTTTTCCTTGATATTTCCTATAAGGACAGCGATTTTATAAAGAACCGTTTCCCGATGATTTACAGCCGCGTTCTCGAAAAGGGCTACGATATGACCAAGGAGCCTATTCCGATTTATCCCTGCCAGCACTATCTTATGGGCGGTATCGGCGTAAACGGACACGGCGCAACCTCGATTGCGGGTCTGTACGCGGCGGGCGAATGCGCTCACACGGGAGTTCACGGAATCAACCGATTGGCAAGCAATTCCCTTCTCGAAGCGCTCGTTTTTTCGCGGCTTATCGCCGAACAGATAAACCAGACCACCGCGCCCGCTTCCGATTACGAGCAAACCGAAAAGAGCTTCAGAAGCCCTGACGGAAAAGCTCTCCCCACGGGTCTGCGTACCGAAATCAGACATATTATGCAGAAGTCGTATTTCGTTGTCCCGAATCTTGACGAGGCGCGGAAAAATCTCCCGCGTGTAAGGGAGATAAAGGAGCTGCTTGAAAACGGCGGCTTTGCGCTTACCCCCGATTACGTGGAGGCGCGTTCCATCGCAACCTGCGCGTACATTATTCTTAGCGAAATTGTGTAAATAAGGAGAATTTTATGAAGCTGCTTCAGTTTTACGTTGACGACATTATTAAAACAGCCCTTACCGAGGACATAAACTATATCGACAGCACAACCGACCTGCTGATTGACGAAAACGACCGTTCCGACGCTTATTTTATCGCTAAGGCAAGCGGTATCGTCGCAGGACTTGACGTTGCGCTCCGCGTTTTTGAGCTGCTTGACGATACGGTTGAAATAAAACGGCACTTTAAGGACGGCGACAAGGTTGAAAAGGGCGACATCATCGCAGAATTCAGCGGTAAAACCGCCGCACTGCTGAAGGGCGAAAGAACCGCGCTAAATCTGCTCCAGCATATGAGCGGAATCGCGAGCTATACAGGTAAATGCGTTGCGGCGACAGAGGGTACAAACGCTTCAATCTGCGATACCCGCAAAACCCTCCCCGGACTTCGCGCGCTCCAGAAATATTCCGTTGTTATGGGCGGCGGCCGCAATCACCGATATAACCTTTCCGACGCGGCAATGCTCAAGGATAACCACATCGACGCTTACGGCGGCATAACAAACGCGGTAAATGCCCTTCGTGCAAAAGCGGGGCATATGCTCAAAATTGAGGTCGAAACCCGCAATTTTGACGAGCTTAACGAGGCTTTAGCTTGCGGCGCAGACGTTATCATGCTTGACAATATGAGCTGCGAGGATATGAAAAGAGCGGTCGAAATCACGGCGGGCCGCGCTAAGCTTGAAGCAAGCGGCAACGTTACCCTTGACAATATCCGCGAGGTTGCGCTGACGGGCGTTGATATAATCAGCCTCGGCGCGCTTACACACAGCGTTTCCGCCTTCGATATCTCGATGAAATGGAAGGTTTAACCTATGCAGAAAATGCTCGGTTATGTCAGAAAGGCTTGTCAGGAATTTGATATGATACAGGACGGCGACCATATAGCCGTTGGGGTTTCGGGCGGAAAGGACAGCCTTGTGCTGCTTGCCGCCCTTGCGGGCTTCCGGCGTTTTTCGGAGCACCCGTTTTCCCTCACCGCTGTTTCCCTAGACCCGCAGTTCGGCGGAAAGGAGGGCGATTACTCGTCCGTAGCAAGACTCTGCGAACAGCTTGACGTGCCGTTTGAGCTGGTTCGGACGGATATCGGTCCTATCGTTTTCGACATTCGCAAGGAGCCTAACCCCTGCTCTCTCTGCGCAAAAATGCGTCGCGGAGCGCTTCACGACGCCGCAAAAAAGTGCGGCTGCAACAAAATCGCGCTCGGACACCACAACGATGACGTTATCGAAACCTTTATTATGAACCTGTTCCGCGAAGGTAGGGTGGGATGCTTTGCTCCCGTAACCTACCTTTCCCGAAAGGATATCACAATGATTCGTCCGCTTGTTTTCGCTCCCGAACAGCAGGTTTCCTCCTGCTGCCGCAGAAACGGCTTTGAAATCGTAAAATCCAAATGTCCCGCCGATAAAACGACCGTCCGACAGGAAACCAAGGAATGGCTCGCGGAAATGGAACGCAAGGACAACGGCTTCAAGCAGCGTATGTTCGGCGCGCTCCGCAGAAGCGGTGTAAACGGCTGGGGTTTCCGCGGCACAAAGGAGGACGGCGATGGAGCTGAGTAAAATCAACGAGCTTATCCCCGTGCAGGTTTCCGAAATAATAGGTCTGCTAAAGGCGCATACTTACACCGCGCATCTTGCGGGCGAATGCGTTGCAAGTCTGCTGCGCGGCGAAAAGCCGCTAGACATAGACATTATCACAGACGCGCAGATGCCGCGTATTCTTGCGATTTTTGAGGATAAGTACAAGCTTAATACCGACCTTGTTCCGCGCGGCGAGCTTATCATAATTTTTGGGGGCGTGGGGATTTCGGTTTCACCGTACAGACGAGGAATACTTCCCGACGGTCAGCCTATGTACACCCAAAATATTGACGACGACCTGCGCAGGCGCGTTTTTTCAGCGGACGCTATCACGTTTCACCTTGAAAACGGACTTTACGACCCGTTTCACGGTGCGGATTGTGTAACGGAAAATGAAATTGTTCTTCGTGCAATAGGCGAAGCTGAAACTCAGGCGCTTGAAAAGGACGGCGAACGTCAAAAGAACCCGCCGCCGCTCCCCGTTATCCCGACAATTGAGCAAAATCCCGCGCTTATTCTGAAAGCAATTGAGCGGTTTATGGCGGGTGGAATCTCGTTCGGCGAATACACGCTGAAAAACATCTGCGACCATGCCGACCTGCTGAAAAGCCTGCCGGATTCGCAAAAAAAGCTGCCGCTCACTCTTATCGGGAAACGCGCTTACGACGCGCTGACGCTTTTCGCGCCGGTGCTTTTTGAGTTTTTGCCAAAGCTTGCGGAGGAATTTAACCTCGACCAGCGCAGCGAGCTTCAGGAGTACACGCTTTTTGAACACACGGCAAAAGCGGTCAGCTACGCTATTCCCGACGAAACAGTGCGGCTTGCGCTGCTTTTTCACGGTATCGGGAAATACGACTGTGAGGTTGTCCGTGCCACGCACAACACCTATTTCGGACATGCTGAACGCAGCGCGATGCTTGCGCGGGATATTCTTGCGGAGCTTGGCTTCCCAAAGGAGCAGACCGAGGATATTTTCTTTCTTGTCCTCCACCATGACGATGAAATAAACGAGCAGAATCTCCCCGCATTTACCGCCGAATACGGTATGCAAAGGGTGAAGCAGCTGCTTTACGTTCAAGCGGCAAATCTCCGTGCGAAATCTTCCGCGCGCGAAAACGAGCTTGAAGCGGCAGCTCTGCGTTCGCTTGCGGACGGAATCGGGAAAGCGGCAGCCGCGCGTTCCCGCCGCAATTCCGTGACGCTTGCGGGGCTAAAAAAGCTGTTGGACGGGATAGAAACTCGCACTGTGCAGTAAACGCAAATGCAAGCTGCCGCACAACACGCAGCACGCGCAAGGTTCGTTACCGAACAGACTCTTCAATCGGAGGGGGCGCGGCGCGCGCGTTTTGTGCGGCTTCGCCGCACAAAACGGTTCCTCCGGCGGCGTAGCCGCCGGAGGAACTTACATTTTGCGTAGCAAAATGTAAGACGCGCGCCGCGCCGACTGTGGATTAGCAGAATATATAACAATCGCCTTACCATTACTACAAAGAGCCTTGATTTCTCAAGGCTCTTTTAGTCATATTTTCTTTTCAGCAAACAAAATTGCCTAAGCAGGTTCCGGTGCCTATGCAACCACGAAATAAGCTCCATTCTGAGTTGCCCGCTCAAGTCAGAACTTCATCACTTAGCAGCATACTCCCGCTCTCGCTTCGTTATGTGCCCGACAGCTCTTGCCGTCTGCTCAACAGATTTCTCTGCTGCTATCATTATTATACTCCACAAATCCAATTTTGTCAATACCATTAAATCATCGACTCTTCCCAGCAAGCGGGAGCTTCAAGACCAAGCATTTTTACAACTGTCGGAGCAACGTTCGCAAGACCGTAGCTGCCGTCCTTGATTGTAAACTTCTCGTCCTTGTCGTAGATAATAAACGGAACGGGATTAAGTGAATGTGCAGTACGAACCGCAATTTCGCCCTTCTTGTTCTTTTCGAGCATTTCGTCAGCGTTTCCGTGGTCGGCGGTCACAAGCATTGTCACGCCGTATTCGTCGCAAACCTTTTTCAGACGAGCAAGACCAAGGTCAACCGCCTCAACGCCCGTAATTGTCGCCGCAAGGCTTCCCGTGTGTCCTACCATATCGCCGTTCGGGAAATTGCAGCGGAGAAAATCGTACTTCTTCGACTTGATAGCTTCAATGAGGTCGTCAACAATGTCCGCCGACTTCATCCACGGACGTTCGTCAAAGCTTACATTGTCGGAGGGAATCTCCTTGAACGTTTCAAGCTCTTCGCTGAACTTGCTGCTTCTGTTGCCGTTCCAGAAATATGTTACATGACCGTACTTCTGGGTTTCGGAAACCGCGTACTGTCTAAGGCCCGCCTTAACAAGCACCTCGGAAAGCGTGTTGGTGATTTCAGGCGGATTAACAAGGTATCTTTCGGGAAGCTTCAGGTCGCCGTCGTACTGGAGCATACCTGCGTAAACAACGTTCGGCTTTGCGCCGCGGTCGAACGCAGTGAAGTCGTCATTGTCGAAGGCCATGGAAAGCTCAATCGCACGGTCGCCGCGGAAATTGAACAGGATAACGCTGTCGTTGTCAACAATTTTGCCCACGGGTTCTCCGTTTTCCGCAATTACGAAAGCGGGAAGATCCTGGTCGATTGCGCCTGTTTCACTGCGGAGCGTTTCAACCGCCTCCATAGCGGAAGCAAACTGTCTGCCTTCGCCCTTAACGTGGGTTTTCCAGCCAGCTTCAACCATCGCCCAGTCAGCCTGATAGCGGTCCATTGTGATTTTCATACGTCCGCCGCCGCTTGCGATTTTTCCGTCAAAGCTGTCGTCGTTAAGCTCCTTTAAGCAGTTTTCAAGCTGCTCAACGTAGATGGGAGCAGAGGTAGCGGGAACGTCGCGTCCGTCGAGAAGAACATGGCAGCGAGCCTTTTTAACGCCGTCAGCCTTAGCTCTCTTTAACATATTGAACAGGTGAGAAATATTGGAATGAACGTTGCCGTCGGAAAGAAGCCCGATGAAATGGAGAGTGGAATTATTCTTCTTCGCATTTTCAACGATTTCCTTCCATGTGTCGGAATCATACATTTTTCCGCTTTCGATGGACTCGTTTACAAGCTTTGCGCCCTGCGAATAAATCTGTCCGCATCCGAGCGCGTTATGTCCAACTTCGGAGTTGCCCATATCATCGTCGGTGGGAAGTCCGACTGCGCCGCCGTGAGCCTTTAAACGAGTATAGGGGCATTCCTCGAAAAACTTGTCAAGCGTAGGGGTATTGGCAAGCGTAACCGCGTCGCCAAGACCTGTTTTTGAGAAGCCAACGCCGTCCATAACTACCAGTAAAATAGGTTTTGACATTGTAAAAATCCTTCCTTTTGTTGATTAGCCGTTGTGAGCCGCCTTGATGATTTCGGTGAAGTCAGCAGCCTTAAGAGAAGCGCCGCCGATCAAGCCGCCGTCAACGTTTGTCTTTGAAACAAGCTCAGCCGCGTTCTTGGCGTTCATAGAGCCGCCGTACTGGATTGTGATTGTTTCGGCAGTTTCAGCGCCGTAAAGCTTCGCAAGGGTAGCGCGGATAAATGCGCAGACTTCCTCAGCCTGATCTGCGGTAGCGGTCTTGCCTGTGCCGATTGCCCATACCGGCTCGTAAGCGATTACACACTTTTTAAGCTCGTCAGCGGAAATACCTGCGAAATCAAGCTTAATCTGGCGCGCGATAACTTCCTCGGTAATGTCGGATTCGCGCTCGGCGAGAAGCTCGCCAACGCATACGATGGGCTTTAAGCCTGCCGCGAGGGCAGCCTTTGTTCTCTTGTTTACAGTTTCATCTGTTTCGGCAAAGTACTGGCGGCGTTCGCTATGACCGAGTACTACATATTCTACGCCCATTTCAGCGAGCATATCCGCAGAAATCTCACCTGTAAAAGCGCCGCTCTTTTCAAAGTGGCAGTTTTCAGCGCCGATTTTGATATTTGTGCCCTCTGTTGCAGCGAGAGCTGTTTCAAGGTTTGTGAAAGGAACGCAGGCTACGATTTCAACGTCTTTAATGTCTGCAACCATAGGTGCGAGTTCGGTTAAAAGCGCCTTTGCTTCGGGGCGGGTCTTGTTCATCTTCCAGTTGCCCGCGATAATTGCTTTTCTAGCTGCCTTATTCATAATTATTTACTCCTTTTGTCTTTTTTAGCCTTAGTATTTATTTTGCGCGCGATTTTGCAGTCGTTGCCGTTATTGACGTAAATATTCAGCTCGTTCGGGGTCGCGGCGAAGGTCAGCGCCGTTAAAAGGATAACCCCTGCCGTACAGCCGAGAATAATTCTGAACGTTTTATCATTTGCAAGCTTTTTTATATCAAGCATAACTGCTCCTTTCACGCAAAAAGAAAACGAAACAGACAAGGCGGTGCGCCCTGCCTGTTTGTATCATTTACTTGTCCTGAATTGCTGCGATTCCGGGGAGAACCTTACCCTCAAGATATTCGAGAGAAGCGCCGCCGCCGGTAGAGATGTGGCTCATCTTATCAGCGAAGCCGAGCTGAACAACAGCAGCCGCAGAGTCGCCGCCGCCGATAACGGTTGTAGCGTCTGTGTCGGCGAGAGCCTTAGCAACAGCGATTGTACCCTTGGCAAGAATGGGGTTCTCGAATACGCCCATAGGTCCGTTCCAAACGACGGTCTTAGCGGACTTAACAGCGTCAGCGAAGAGCGCCTGAGTCTTTTCACCGATATCAAGACCCATCATATCAGCGGGAATCTTATCGGAGTCTACGGTTGCAACGTCGATTGAAGCGTCGATGGGGTCGGGGAAGCTCTTGGTGATAACGGTATCAACGGGGAGGAGGAGCTTCTTTCCGAGCTTTTCAGCCTTTGCAATCATTTCCTTGCAGTAATCGAGCTTTTCGTCGTCAACGAGGGAGGTACCTACCTCGCAGCCCTTAGCCTTTAAGAAGGTGTAAGCCATACCGCCGCCGATGATGAGCGTATCGCACTTTTCGAGGAGGTTAGAGATAACATTGAGCTTATCCGCAACCTTTGCGCCGCCGAGAATAGCAACGAAGGGTCTTACGGGATTTTCAACAGCGTTTCCGAGGAATTCGATTTCCTTATTCATAAGGTAGCCGACAGCGGTTTCCTTAACGAACTGGGTAACGCCGACAGTAGAAGCGTGCGCTCTGTGAGCGGAACCGAAAGCGTCCATAACGAAGATTTCGCCGTTTACGAGGTCGGCAAGCTCCTTGGAAAGGTTTTCGCCGTTCTTGGTTTCGTCTGCGCCGCGGAAGCGTGTATTTTCGAGAACAACGATTTCGCCGTCGTTCATTTCAGCAACAGCCTTCTTAGCATTTTCGCCGACAACGGTATCGTCCTTAGCGAAAACCACCTTGGTCTTAACCAGCTCTGCGAGTCTGTCAGCTGCGGGCTTTAAGGAGAACTTGTCCTCGGGACCGTTCTTCGGCTTGCCCAAATGCGAGCAGAGAACAACTCTTGCGCCGTTTTCGATAAGCTTATTGATTGTGGGGAGAGCTGCAACGATTCTGTTATCGTTGGTGATTTTTCCGTCCTTGAGCGGAACGTTGAAGTCAACGCGCACGAGAACGTGCTTGCCCTTAACGTTTAAATCTTCTACATTCTTTTTGTTTAACTTGCTCATTGGTAATCGTTCCTTTCGTTGTTTTCGGGCAGCGCCCGTTTTCTTCCACATACTATTGTAGCAGATTTCCGCTTTTTTTTCAATAGGAAAAATGAAATTTCTGTTAATTTTTTACGAGCCGTCGAAAAGTGGCGGCTGTGGTTCGGCGGCGGGTTATGTCTTCTTCGCCGCAGGAGAGCTTTGCGAAAGTGAAAAGCAAGCGGGCGGGCGCGAATGCGCCCGCACATTGCGGCGGCTTCGCCGCCGCAGGAGAGCTTTGCGAAAGCGAAAAGCAAGCGGGCGGGCGCGAATGCGCCCGCATATTGCGGCGGCTTCGCCGCCGCAGGAAAGCTTTGCGAAAGTGAAAAGCAAGCAGGCGGGCGCGAATGCGCCCGCATATTGCGGCGGCTTCGCCGCCGCAGGAAAGCTT
>CAZFMC010000004.1:0-81787 GCA_964520065.1 uncultured Ruminiclostridium sp. | reverse complement strand
TTATGGTCGGAGTGACAGGATTCGAACCTGCGGCATCCTGCTCCCAAAGCAGGCGCGCTACCAACTGCGCTACACCCCGTTGAACTGACAAATCCTATACAGCCTTTTTATTTTACCACATTGTCTTATAAATTGCAACATAAAATGTCCACAAAAATCAAGTGACAAACAAGTTCATTTTTACCATATTAGATGACAATCCGCCGAAGATTCTCCTCGGATAATTATTTATCCAATGCTCCATCATCTTAATTCTCTTGTGAGCATGGTGACATCTTTTGTTTTATTATGAGCATTTCGATATATTCCACCAATTCATAATCTTTGCCTATTTTCAGCTTTTTTCGTAATTCAGGTGTTTACGTGTTTGACTTTTGGACGGTATAATATATTTGACTCATAATTGTTCCTTTCGGATTGCTTGGCTTCATCACTTAACATTATACTGCGTAGGGTTCATTTATGGGTCTTCTTTTTGGTCTTTTTTAACTTTCCCTTTGGTTTGAACCAAATATTTTCAGATTGCTAATCAATTCTTCGAAAGAATTGGCAACAGGATTGTTTTCTGGAAACCCTTCATTATCCAGATCTTCCAGAAATATTTTTCCGGAATTAATTTCATACAAAACATTTATTTCTGAATAGGATAAATATCCTATTGGTAGGTATTGTGTAATATCACCACCATATAATTTGCTCCATTTTTTTGCAGAATTAATGAGTCCATCTTCCTGCATAAGAATTGATTCTGGCGTGTCATTGATATATCTCACAACAGGAAATAAAACAATACACTCACTTATTTTATAATATCCAAATATACCGGGATGCCAATAGGCATTTATATATTCGCAAATGTCCTGCGGTAACTTATAGCCCATTTCTTTTGCAAATAAGTCAAAAGATGCTTGATCTTGTCTTTCAACAAAGAATTCTCCTGCGTCAAAATGAGTTTTCAAGTCTGGGGCAACGTTTGAAAAGTTGAAAAAATTATAACTGACGCCAGCTCTGACTAATTGTTTTTATATAATTGTATAGCTTTTTTCATATTACATCATTCCTCCCCAAAGAAAGCGGATACTAATCCTCTTAGAAAGTCACGAACTGCTGATTTGCTACCATTGTCTGTCAACCATTCTGTAGCAGATATTGAGTTCTTTTAATAATTCCTGCACAGCGGGTATTTCGTTGCTTTTATCTTCTGTACTGCGTTGTGCAAGAGTAAGACCTAGTTCAGATATTTGGGCGCTGATAATATGAAGCGGTCTTGAATAACTGTCCATTAAAATTAAAATTTCACTCAGCTGAGAATTATCACAAAATGCATGGTATGGCTATAATTGCATATCTATAATCCATTCTATAAAATCCCTAACTGCGCCATCGCCGCCGTTATGTTCCGATATGAAATCAGCTAGTTTAATAACTTTTTTTGCGGAATCTGCAGGGCATCCAACAGTCCCTCCTGCTTCCTTAATTCGAACCATACAGGATAGATCATTGATATCGTCCCCGATATAAGCAACTGTTGACAAATCTGCTGTTACCTCTTGCAGCATCTCAATTTTATTACTCACACCCTGGTAAATCTCTGTTATGCCAATCTCCCTGCATCGATTCAAGACAATATCAGACCTCCTACCAGTGATAATCACAGGTACAATACCGGCAGGAATTAAGATATCGTGAATACCGCAACCATCCTTGATATTAAAAGCCTTCATTGACTCGCCAAAAATTCCCATATATATTTTCCCATCGGTCAATGTTCCATCGACATCCATTACCAAGTATTTGATCATATACTTATTACCCTCAAATCAAAACATTAGATACTTTTTTACTTTATCATTTGGAATTCGTTTGACGCTCCATGTCCAGATTAGAATTCCTATCGAAATCAGTACGGTCTTCAATGGAAAGAGTGTAAACCAATCCCATTGATTAACCCCCATATGTATCAGCAATACTTTTGAAACATTTCCTATAAAGTAATCAAAACCCATAATGAAAATTGTGTGCTTGCCGAAAAATGCAAAGATTCTACAAATATGATTCTCTTTTGTTAAACATTTTCTGCAAAAGAAAATAACGAACAATGAAACTGTAACCGCACCAATTACCATCAAGAAAACGTTCCCATAGCTATTGCCATCAAAATCAACCGATTCATTCATGTGTATAGAAAATAAACCCAAAAACAAAAGAAAAGCCTCCCCAAAACCAAAAATTACGTTTCTGTAAGCTGCCTTTTTTTCAAGCAATAAATACTTTTTCAAATTATACCCTAATTCAATAAAAAACACTGCCATCAATGCTGTATCTATATTCCAAGGCAACTTTGGAACATTAATTAAATCAAGAGCCGCACTTATAACTACACAGCTTGTTATCACTGCAATTCTAATGAATTCGTTTTTTATTAAATGTATCAAATTAAACAAAACCATAGCACAGAACAAGCATGTTAGAAACCACAAGGGAGAACAATCCGGCAGATACTGCGCTGTCCCCCTCGAATATATAATTCCAACTATGTAATTTTGCAGTGGAAATTCCTCTTTGAAGCCCAATGAAAAACAAACGTATTCTAAACCGAGATTCACTGTGCAAAGCATAAAATAAGGAAATAAATAGCGAGACATACACTTATATATCATATATGCAAACTCACTATTTTTTGATTGAATGTTTTATTTATACAAAAAACCGGAAATAATAAAAAACAGGGGCATATGAAATCCATAAATAAATTTTCCAAACGATGGACTTGTATGTCCTAAAAGCACAAGTAAAATACCTATTCCTCTTGCAGCATCCAGCCACATTAATCTTTTTCTTTCAACACCATTTCCACCGTTATTGCTTGTCAATATTTGTTCACTTTCTTTCTCGTTCAATTCGTAACATCTCCTCAAATACCTGATACATCTTCAAAACGTAATTCTTTTTCATTTTGTATATATTATCATTAACCTATAATACCAACCTCTATAATATCTTGTAATCTAATTAATCCTTCAGCTACACCATTGTCGATGACAGCTAAACATGATACCCTTTTTTCTTTCATTAAATTCAAAGCATCTATTGCCATTCTATGCTTATCAATTGAGAGTGGGGTTGATGACATAACATCTTCGACCTTCATAGAATAAATATCTATACCCTTTTCAAGTTGTCTTCTCAGATCTCCATCTGTGATAATACCTATAAGTCGACCAGTGTCATCTACAACCGAAACTGCTCCCAAGCCTTTTTTACTTAGCTCAATTATTGCTTCTTTAAGTGTTGATCTTAAATGGACAACTGCGTTTTTTTCACCAACTGCCATCAAATCTTGCACCCTTAGTATAACTTTTTTTCCAAGAACACCGGCAGGATGAAACTTTCCAAAATCAACATCTTTGAATCCATACACTTCACTTGCTACGACCGCCAATGCATCTCCATAACATAATACTGCAGTTGTACTGGATGTCGGAGCCAAGCCAAGATGACATGCTTCTTCAAACTCCGGAAGGACCTGTAAAACATCACTTGCTTTTGCCAAAGATGAATTTTGATTTCCGGTGATTCCAATCAGAGTTGCGCCCATCAATTTTATGTTAGGTATGATACTAACTATCTCATTTGACTCACCACTATAGCTGATAGCAATTACAACATCATCTGACGAGACCATTCCCAAATCCCCGTGCATAGCTTCGGCTGGATGGAGAAAAAACGAAGGTGTTCCTAAACTTGCAAAAGTTGCCGAAAGCTTAGAGGCGATATGCCCCGGTTTGCCCATACCGGTTATAATAACCTTTCCCCTACAGTTAATAATAAGATCCAGAATTCTTACAAATGTTTCATCTAAAGCATCTTTCGTGCGCCTCAATGCTTCAATTTCAATATCAAATACTCTCTTGCCTTCTTTCAATTTTTCCATAATGGTTTCACCTCATATCAGTCTACTAATGTACGGATTTGTACACCAGCATGATTCTTTCCAGCATTTTCTCAAATTCATCTAATCGGATCATATTGGGACCGTCAGACAACGCTTTATCCGGGTCAGGATGCACTTCAAAAAACAACGCATCAGCGCCAACTGCAATCGCGGCTTTGGCTAGCGGCTCGACGTTTTCTCTATTTCCTCCGGTTGAATTTCCATTTCCGCCTGGTTTTTGCACGCTATGCGTTGCATCCATTGCCACTGGATAACCAAGCTTTTTCATTTCGACAATGCTTGTCATATCAACTACAAGCGTATTGTAACCAAATGATGTGCCTCGTTCACAGAGTATAATATTACTGTTACCCGAATCCTCAATTTTCCTCACAACATTTGCCATATCACGCGGAGCAAGGAACTGTCCCTTTTTTACATTGATAATCTTCCCCGTCCTGGCAGCCGCCACAAGAAGATCTGTTTGACGGCAAAGGAAAGCCGGAATCTGGAGAATATCTGCTACCTCTGCCGCCCTTTCTGCTTGCCATGGTTCGTGAATATCTGTACAAATCTTAAGGTCATAGGTGTCCTTCACCTTCTTAAGAAGCCTCAATCCGTCCTCAATCCCGGGACCTCTATAAGATGATATACTTGTTCGATTTGCCTTATCAAAAGAGGCCTTAAAATAATAATCAAGACCAATTCTCTCTGCAATGCCCTTCACATTCTCTGCAATCTGCATTACATTCTCTTCCGACTCAATTACACATGGTCCGGCAATCAATAACAGCTTACTCATTTCCATTTTCTCCCACCTCTACAAGCTTGCATGCAAGCTCATAATCCTTCTTTTCATCAATATCCACAGCCTCAATCCCTGAAACCTCCTGAATAAATGGATTGAAGCCAATACGTCTGTTGTGAACAGTGAAAATTTCCTTCTTGAAGATAAAGAATGCGCTTGTTTCAACCCAAATAGGCTCCATATCCTGTGTGCGAGGGACATCGTTAATATCATAATTAATCGGTCTACCTTGAAACCACGCAAAGTTTTGAACACGTTCAGCTGAAAAAGCCGAGTCATTTTCACCTGCTAATACATGCCCTAATGCATTCTCAATGGACGAAGCTTTTATAAATGGAGATGTAGTGTGAGCTAAAACATAATTATCTGCATCTATCTCATTTATAAAGCTACGATATATATCAAAACCCTTGACATTATCGCCATCCAGCCGCTTCTCACGCTGTTTATAAATCGTATCCTTTGGAAGATACTCCGTAACTGCCGGGTCACTGCAATAAACATAAACATCATCAATGCCATTTACTTGGAGAAGCGTGTTGCAAATATGCCAGCACAGTGGATGTCCGGCAATTGGAAGAATGTTCTTGTGTGGTAATCTTTGCGAATTTAACTTAATAGGAATCAGTGCTACTGTTTTCATAACATTTTCTCCTTTATCATTTTTAAATTATTTATAACAGACTTACGCTTGATAATACTGATAACAAATGTTTAACTACAATGTATAATTAGTTGGCTCCGTGCAACACTCTTGTACTTCAAAATTCAATGCAACTAAATTACGATGATTTAAACATATAGACTTCGTTCTCACCTTAATCATTCAGCCTTATTCGCGCTTATTCTTTTTGCAGAAGAAATACACTCCATAATTGTTTTCCTTGTAAACCAACAATAAACTGCGAATATGCTTAGATAAATCAGAAAGGCAACGTGCATAGGGAAAATCTGGTTCGTCACGATAAAAATCAATGACAATACACACTCCCAAAAAACATTTATCTCATTTGGAACACGCATAATTCTCGACAAATAAACGTTTGTAATAATGCTTCTAATTGCAATAGCAATTACCATTCCAATTACGACCGCAATCATATTATTAAGTAAATAAGCACCTACGAAACACAAAATAGCACTAATACACAGAGATACCATATTGATAAAAAGCAGCGTCTTTTCTTTTCGCAGAACCTTTAGGTAAGTATTATATAAAAGCTGCATCTTCCCATCAAAAATACACAACGGCAATAAAATTGAAAGATATTCAAAGCTCAATTTATACTGTGGAAGCCACAGACCCAAAATAAACTTTACCGGCACGTATATAATTAAAATTGCACAAAGCAAGTAGCTTATTCCGCTTCGGAGGAGAACAAAGAGCGTTTTCATTTTTTCTTGCTCAAATTGTCTGAGCATTGGAAACATCACCATGCTAATCTGTGAAATGAACTGCAAAAAGAAATTCGTCAACGAAATAGCTAGAGAGACCATTCCAAAAGAACTGATCCCCTGCGTTGTATCAATCATCACCCTTCCTATACCTAAAATGAAGCTGCTTGCCAAATTGGAGAAGGTAAGATTTATGCCGATTTTCGCATTTGTAAATATTTCTGAGAATGTTTTTTTTATTGGAATTTGTTCAGAAAAAACAAATTCCTTTGCATTACATACACAATATGCCAGTGCCAGACCCTGAGACATAACATACAAAAGCACATAAATTTGAAATCCAGCCGGTCTTAAAAACATTAAAACCAAGATGCAAATAGTAAAAAAAACTTTGCTTATTATTGTAGCCAACGAGTATTTTTTTGTCTGATTTGCCGCTTGGAATACAAATCCTAAAAACCAGAATGCATTTGAAACAACCATATAAACAGCTGTCAGAATCCATACATACTTTCTGTCCCATTCTATAGAAAAAAAAGAAAGAGCTACTATTCCAAATATGCTGATAGTGATGTGGACAGCTATCATTACTCTCAACTGTGAACCAAGTAAAGGTTTATCCAGCTTATCAATTTCGGTTCCGCCATACCTTAAATATATTCCATCCGGCAAACCTAAATGAAAAAAACCAACATAACTGCTGTAAAATATAAACAGCTGCCAATATGAAAACTGTTCAACTCCCAACAGCTTTGGTACAATCAATGACATGATAACGCTAACAACCAAGCTAAAAAACTGAGCTGTAAATGCGTATGTTAGATTAGATGCAAATTTTCTTCCTAAATCGTTTTTCAATGCTTGATTACCTCATGATTTGACATGCTTTTTTAACCAGTAGTAGATTTTTTCATACGAAACGGGTATCTTAAACAGCCGATACAAAAAAGCTATTTTCCACGTTGAATTAGCAAAGTCCTTTTTTAATTTTGACGGGCTTCGTAAATAGCGTAATATTGCATCCGGACGAGCAATATGAGTGATATCCCCATCAAGCATTCTAAAATCAGCAAATAATTCAACGCCTTTTTTTTCCGGCTTCAATGCCATATAAAGCAAATTATTAATTGCTATTGCATTGTCAATTTTCAATATTCCATTATTGAGTAATTCCGACACAAATTCAACATACTTGACTGCCCCGCTTTGAAAATCCTCGATAATCGTGATTTCATCAACGCATTTCGAGTCTTGTATTTCATACTCATAATCGTAAAACTGAGCGTCAGCAGAATTACCGTTCATTTCAAATCGATGCACTGATCCGTGTTGAGCAAGAAAAATAGTTTCAAATACAGACGTGAAAGCGTTTCTCTTGTTTTGATAATCATTATCCAAGCCGGGTCCATACAGAAAACTGTAGGCCTCAATTTCATTATTTGTAATAATTTCTGAGTCTGGATTAATTCCCATATAAAATCCCACAATCTCCGAATCAATCCCTGCTGTGTTCAGTATATCCTTCAACGCCTTTTGCATTGTTCCGCTGTAACCAATGTCAACTACCGCAAATCTTCCACTTACGTTATTATCCTGAAGGTACTTTACTACAGCTTCATATTCCTTTTTTGAATTATCTACTACTCGATTTCTTAATAGAGAATACAACTGTCGAAGCTTTGGGGAGTCAAACAAATCTCTCCTGTTTATTATTGTATCCATTGCAAGGTCACACTTTTTTATTTCCGAAAAACAGGTTTCGGGCAAAAGACCAAGGCGCGTCACAAAGGTTTTTACTGAGGTTCTTGGAGACATCGTAATGTTTTTCAACACATCCTCGTATTCAGGCTCGACCCATATAGCAGGCACCGTCCATGAACGCCTTGAAGCAAGGATATATTCGGTTTCAAATTCGCCTTGATTAACTACATCAAACGCTTTTTTCATTGAATATCCATCACGAGAAAGGAAAAAAACCTTATGAATATTTTTTTGCTTTAACTTACCTGCTAACCATCTTGAAAATCCAGCAAGCAATATTCCAAGTACTTTTGCCCCCATTTGCTCATTTACATTCATTTTTTCACTCATAATACTAACACATCTGTTTGCTACTTCAAAATCAAGCATACTGTTAATATCTGATTTTATCGGATAATAAGTTTTTCTTTCAGTGGGAATCCTGTATGTAGAAATTCCGTATCTTCTTGGTAAAAGGACATCGCTCTTTTGATTATCGCCAATATGAAGCCACTGTTTAGGATCAACATTTGTTTCATTTCTAACAATTTCAAACAACCTTCCGTTCGCTTTCGATGCGCGGTACTCACATGAAACAAAAAGCTTTTCATATCCATATATTCCGCAATTTGACAAAATTTTCTCTAAAAAAGCAGATTCCAAGTACATATCCGAAATAATAAACACTCTTTTCCCTGCTTTTAAACACTCGCGGTATAATTCTACAACGTCGGCGTTTGGCTTGCATACGGCTAACTCAATGGTCTTTTCAATCTCCTCAAGATCCGCCGACGCTCCACTATTATGCTGATAAAAATTGTCATAAATTTCCTTAATTGTACAGGGTCTGTTATTCAAATCATTAACAAAACGTTCTGCCGCTATTCTCTTTTCCCTAAACTGCTCCGGGACTGATATGCCGTTATCGTTACAATACCGTTCAACCAGTTCAAACACATCATGCGGCTTAGGGACACACCGCTTAATTAGAGTGTCGAAAATGTCGAAGGAAACAACTGTCTTATTTGTGTATATTTTATCCATTTACTTTGAACACCACTTTCTTCCTTAATAAAATTTCATATAGGAGAATAATTACCATTAGTTGGATAAGAAATCCAATTGAAATAACATTTGCAAAAAAGAAATGACAGTATGAATAAAGAACTACTGAATAATATGTTGTAGAAAAGGCAATTATCTTTAACAAGTTTCCGTGTTCTTTCATCCGCTGATATTGTACGCTAAAAAACAAAGAAAAAATAGCGTGCAAAACATACATTCCAACTAGTCCAAAATCGTGATAGTAATCTCTAAAAGCCGTATACACATTTCCTAATGATACTCCATTACTATACGCAAACTCGCGATGAACATAATAGTACGAAATATCTAATATACCCAACTTTCTAAGATTGTTTATCAACGAATAAAATGTCTCCTGTCCCCAGACGACCGGTTCGGACTCAGCTTTCTTAAAGTAAATATCCAATGCCGGAATTCCGCCGCCAAAGTAATGTGTAACATAATCAAGGAGGCCATTATCATCATTTCTTCCAATAACATTCCGAACTACATAAAACAAGAAGAACGCAGCCATAACAGCTATCAGAATCTTAATAATTGACGACAATTTATATTGCTTATAAAATCCTCGTTTCTTTATCTGAATTAGATGATACATCAAAACAATCGCAACCAATAAAACTGCTGTTCCAAATCTTCCACCTGATAAAAGACTTGATAACAAACACAGAACAATGACAAGAAAATCACATATTTTTTTTCCAATACTTAGTTCTTTCCAAAAATAGATAAGTTCAAACGAAAAAAGATACGAAAAGGCATTTGTAAAATACAGAAGGTTCTTTATCCATTGCGGGGTTTGATATTCCAAATTCGTCGAATATGAACTATTCATTCTATACGATGACATAATTGACTGTAAAGTTCCGCTAATGCCGCCAACGCGAAATATTTGACTAATTTGAGCAGCTATAGTAATCACAATAACAATTATAGCAAGTATTGTCATTGGAAAAGTAATTGGTGATATGTTTTCAGAAAAGTTCAATCTCTTTTTTATTAAGTACTTCGGACCATATAAAACTACGAGAGAATTAATTACTAATGTGATCGCGAGAGAACTTACAATCACAAAGGTCGTCCAACCCGAAAAATCATATTTCCATGTCTGGTATTTATATATGGCGCATAAGGTTGAAAACATAAAAGTCAGTGAAAGCATTGTTGCGGGCGAAAAGAAGTCTTTTCCACACGCAACATAACTCAAACAAAACAGTATCACCAAGCACACTAACAGAATGATTATATTTGTCAACGTATTCTCCTTCGGCGTTATTTAATAATATTTAGCAAAAACATTATCTGTGTTCCTTCTGCCACTTTCTCATTTTTCCCAGTATATCAAGCATAAAAAACATTCGATGTTTGATAAAAAACAGCACGATTTTTCGCTGTTTCCCTATTCCAACTGTATTCGTGGTCTTCAGTGCATTTTTAATAATTGGTTTTTCCAGATATGCGGAGTATTTTTTCTTTTTTTCTGCATACGACTCCGTATTAGTCGGATTAAAGTATCCACTAATCGCTGTAGTAATAATCACATATAACAATCTGTTGTCAAACCACGGCTGTAGCATTTCTTTGTTATCAGATGTATCTATAAAGTCTTTGATTTTCTCAAAGCACTTTATCACATACTCATGATTTGCTTCATTGTGCGATGCGGAGATTGAATTTTCATTATAGATATAGTGATAAAAAGGCTTATTGATAAACAATGCGCTCTGCAGCTTTTCAAACAATCTTAGATTGAACTCAAGACCTTCTGCTCCCTGTTTCAAAACCTCGTTGTGGAAAATATTGTTTTCTATCAAAAGCTCCCGGTCAATCAGTTTTGAATATGCAGTAGCAATATTTCCATTATATACCAGTAACTGTTGCTGGAGCCATCTGCAATCTTTCCCTTGATATACTTTTCCATCCTCCAGGTAGAACTTATATTCCGTTACAGATTTTCTGTAATCCTTCATAATGCCACACATCACAAGCTGTACTTTGTTCGCTTCTCCGGTCTCATACATTGTCCGGCACATATCAGGCTCAATCCAGTCATCTCCATCAACAAACATTATCCATTTTCCGGCAGCTGCCTTACACCCATAACTTCTTGCGGAAGAGAGTCCGCCGTTCTCCTTGTGAAGCACTCTGATACGAACATCTTGATCAGCATATTCATCGCATATCAGTCCACATTTATCAGGTGACCCATCGTCAACAAGCAGGATCTCTATATCTTTTAATGTTTGTGCCATTACACTTTCAACACATTTTCTCAAGTATTTTTCCGGCACCTTATAAACCGGAATAATAATGCTTACTAAAGGTTCAACCATTATTTATCTACCCCTCATTCGATTTAACAATCTCTTCATAACCCCATAGCACCCTGTCACTAAAAGAATCTTACGAATCGCTGTTTTGACCGTTACCATCGCTGTTATAGGATAGTACTTACTAAACAAGGATTTTCCATCCAAAATAGTCGCGTCCTTCATAAATTTTCCACGATTAGGGTTCATCTTAACAGATTCGGTCATCTCTTTTACACCAGAAACCAGTTTATCAGGCGAAACCTCTTTAATTATTGCTAAACTCTGAATTTCCGATATAATCTCCTTACCTTTTTCACTATGACATAATACCCTTGTTGTTCCTCTATCATCGTCCATTTTTTTATCAAAGTCGTAAACTGAAAAACAATCCCACATTGTTAGGTCGCTTACACGATATCTTTTTTTGAACGGACATACATAACAAGTCGGTCTGTCACAAATGTCTGAAAAAAATGCCCTCAGCATAGGATCAAGCTGCGGTCCTGCGTGATACACATTTTTCCCATTTTGAACAATACTCATGGTTGAATACTTATAACCGTAAAACTTGTCGCGGAATTTAATATTATCCGGATTCGGAAAACGATGCAATTGATATTCGAGGTATTTATCCCAAACCAATGGCGACGCAACACCGCGACAGACAACATCAACTAAAAAAAGCTTCTCATTTTCTTTTCCTAAATATTTTAAAAGTCCCTCTATTTGGCAAGGCGTTCCACTAAAACAAACCCAGCGACCTTGTTTTAAAAAATCTCTTACTTTCTTAAAGCAGTTTCCCAGATTGCTTTGCACATACTTACTATTACGAAATATTTTTAGCATTTCAGTGTTATCAACAAACGTATGGTGTACTTGAAAATTTTCGTCACAAGCAGCGCCAAACACTACTCCGCCTTTTTCAATTATAGCTGTTGCAATCGCTGTAAACGCTCCGCCGGATGTACTCTCTCTTAATATAACAGCGTCCCTATTCTGAACGATATACGCTTTTTGGTCAAACCCCTTCTCTTCGGTTGTATTTTTTATCGGGCAAGCCTGCTCGCAACGACCACAATCAATACATTTGCTGACATCAACCTGCGGATAAAGAAATCCTTCATTATCCGCATTCATTGTAATACATTCTTTAGGACAAACATTAGCACACGCGGTACATCCACAGCAAGCCTGGTTATCTTTTATTTCAATCATAAATCTGTGTCTCCTTCATCCTCTAATGCTCTTTTTAGATATTCATAAGAGCACAGCCTTACGCTCGCTAATTCTTTATGTACCATATCGTAATCTGTTTTAACTTTCAAGCATTCAGAAGCATTCTCATTTCCGAGCAGCAGCCTTTCTTTGATATTCGCCAAGCTGAATAACGTATCTAACCGACTATTGGTAGATTGGCTGGTTTTTCCGCTGTAACGTCGAAATGTGAAAAACTCCTTTTTATAAAGAATAGAAAAAACCGTACAATGAAATGAATCCGTACACACATATTCCGCGTTTCTTATCAAATTCAAGAAATCAGCCGGATCAATATTATACGGCGTTTCATCTGCATATTCCTCATCAGTTTTTATGTATTCATCAAGATGAACAAGCGCCACAATTCTGCAACCCGTTTCTTTTTTTAGTCTTTTTGCAAATTCTCTATGAGGAGGATTATTACCTAAAAAATAGCAAAAAATATATTTGTCTTTAATAATTGGTTCGCGTTGTTGAATGCACATCCACTCTTCGCCCGTAAACAAAAGTGTGGGGTCACAAACAACAGGGACATTACGACTCGTCAACTGATATACCAATTTCTGTCCTGATTCTTCTCTTACGCCTATGTGCTTTATCTTATTCAAAAAAACAGCAGCCTTTTTTGCTGAATCTTTAGGTAAAACAGACTGTCCAAAACTGGTAGCGTACGCAATCGTGTTTACAGTCGTCGGCACAAAGTTCAATGTATAGTAATCTGCCGCAATATTCCCGGGAAGCCACAGTTGATCACTACCGACCAATACAGCGTCATATTTTTGTTCACAAATTCCGCTTAATTCCGTTTTGCTGCGATATGTATCCGATAATCTAATTCTCGTTTTATAAAAGTTGTCGAATTCGGCATTTCTTATGGCTGTTTTTTTTCCATAGTTGTTTCTAAATAGCTTTCTTCTTATAATGTTTATACACATACCCATTTTAGAAAATAGGATATCTGAAGTTAACGAAGCCTTTGCAAAATAAAACATTTTTTGTTTCTTTATCTCTCGGTTAAAGCCAGAAACATCAACGGTTTCGTTTTCGTAACCAAGCTTGTCCAACGCCATCTGCGTAGCGTAGGCTTGCAGCATACTGCCATAATTATGCTGAAAATAGCAAGATACAATCGCCTTTTTTTTCATTTATTGTTCACAACTCCATTTTCTCGCAAAAATCACAAGCCGACCTGTCTTGCACTTCAATAAGGGGCTTGCCCCGTCATTTAACGTGGCAAGGGTTGGCTTTGCCAACCTGCCATTCAGTAGGGGCTTGTATCCCCTACTGAATGGTAAATGGGACACGCCGCCTAAGAGGCGGAGGAAATCTTGCCTAAGTTATAATCTCAACAGGTCGTTTCATCTTTTTACTGTTCTTCGTAAATTTTGCTATCGGTTTACAGTGAAACTGATAAGAGGTACTTGCTTGTAACTTTTGTTAACGGACACAGGATACAAACAGTTGCCTGAGCATCCTGCCAAAATAATGCCATTCTTAATTGTCATTTACATCTTACACATTTTTCCAAACAACACCTTATGCTCCTCAGCAACTCGCCGAGCATTGAATCTGTTATGGACATCTTCAATCCCCTGTGCTACCAATCTATCTTTCAATGCATTTTCCCGATAAATTCGCAGCACCGCTTCACTTGCCCCGATGGCATCGTCAACATCAACAAGCAACCCATTTTCACCATCTATGATGATATTCGGAATAGCATCAACTTTAGTTGCAACAATTGGTTTTCCAGCCATCATATATTCCGGCAGTACAAGCCCAAAGCCTTCCCAACGGCTTAGCAAACAGGCAACATCAAAAAGTTCAAGATAACTCATCGGGTTCTCTACCCAACCTGTAATATGTAAATCCTCGGAAAACCCATTAGCCTCGGCGTATTTTCTGATTTCAGCTTCTTTATTTCCGCTTCCGACAATAATAAAATGGGCATTCGGAATTTTATCCTTAACCAATTTTGACATTTCTACAAATACATCCGGCGCTTTCTGGGGACTAATACGTCCAACCATACCAACGACAAATGCATCGTCGGGGATGCCTAAATCGTTTCGCTTAACTTCTCCGTGTTTTCCACTTTCATATGCTTCGATATCCACACCATTAAAAATAACGTGCAGCTTTTTCTCCCCACACACCTTTTTATACAAAGCAGACTGTTTTTCCGCATCTGAAATGCAAATTATTTTATCGCAAAATGGCGCAGCTATTTTTTCAATGAAGGTATACGCCATTAGCTTCTTTTTGGGACAACGCATATTGAATGCCCAGCCATGTGGATTATATACGCAGCGGTTTTTTAATCCAATATCTGCAACACGTGCAATTGCGCCCGCCTTGCTGGAATGTGCATAAACAATATCGGGGTTATATTTTTTTATAAGCTGTCTGACCTTTACAATTGATTTCAGATCATTTATCCCGATTTCTCTATTCATTTCTACCTGCTCAAATGCTTCAATCAGACCCTCATAGCTTTCCATACGGAAGTCTTGTGAACCAACCAATATATTCTCAAAACCTTCCTTGTCCAAATACTTGAGAAGCATTTGAATGTATCGTTCTACGCCACCGGATGCTTGCGAAATATGCAATATTCTGATTTTCTTCATGACTACGCTGATATACCAACGGCAATTTCACTTGTATACAGCGCAATTATCTTATACGACATAAATTAAACCCTCACGCATTAAATCAATATCTTGACTTTTTTCAACCTTACCCTCATTTATTTCCCAACCTGAGAATCATCCCAATCGTTTTAAAAATAATCTTGATATCTGTCCCGAACGAACGTTCCCTTATGTACCTGTAATCCAATTCAAGCTGCTCATCTATCGGTAACTCTCCTCTATTGGAAAGCTGCCAGTAACACGATAATCCGGGTTTTACAACCAATCTGTCATCAGGCAGCTGCGATTGTTCAGTCACAACGAACGGACGCGGTCCGACAACCGACATATCTCCTTTAATCACGTTCACTAGCTGCGGAAGCTCGTCAATTGACGTTTTTCTCATAAACTTAGCGTGCGGAAGAATACGAGGATCATCTTTTATTTTAAAATGGATTCCGTCTGCTTCATTTCTGTCTGCAAGTTCAGCCTTGCGTTCTTCCGCGTCCTTGTACATTGTGCGAAATTTGTACATTCTAAAAACTCTGCCGTTTTTTCCGGTTCTTTTCTGAATAAAAAACGGATTTCCGAAATCGTCAGCCATTATTATGACCGCTGTTATCAGAAGAAGCGGGCTGAGAACAACAAGAGCCACTAAAGCCGCCGCTATATCAAACACCCTTTTAAAGAAATCGTAAACCGGCTTCTCGGCAAACTGAGCGGCAACGGTTTCTTCTATGCGGGTCTGTTCAGACAACTCAACCTGTGCCGTATCAATCGTATTCAATGTAACACCCCAAATATCTTTTTTCTATATCTTTCTATGTAAATCGACAAAAGTCGCGTATTAAGCAAAGGTGATACCGGAGTTTCCTCCGGTATCGTTTCTTCTTGAGCTCAAAAAGAAAGCTTACTTTCTCTTCTTAGCTGTTGCAGTTACCACTGCAGCGGAAAGAGCTGCTAAAGCTGCTGTGCCGAAGAGAGCAACGCCTGTGTGAGGATTGCTTTCGTCCTTTTCGGTTACAACCGCGTCAACCTCGGAATCAGCGTCGTCAGCTTCAACATCGTCGTCATCGTCTTCTTCGTCGATAGCTACGTCGTCTTCTTCTTCGCTTTCCTCTGTTGAAATGTCAACATCAGATACAACATACTTGGAAGCGTGAGAGATGGAAACGCTTACGGAACCGTCAGCGTTAACCTCGATATCGCTGTCAAGCTTTGTAACATTGCCGTCGTCATCAATATAGTAGAGGGAAAGATTATCGGTATCAAGGTTTTCAACAGTGGCAGCACTGATTGTAACCTTAAGTGTCATACCGAAATTGCCTTTCTGTGCGGGAGCAATTACAATTGCACCGGCAGGAACAGCAACGCCGTCAACCTCAACATCAGAATCGGAAACAGCAATATCCATGGACAAATCAATCGCGCCAACCTCTTCGATTAACGCAGGGTCGATTGTGATGGAGTAGTCGTCAGCCTCAAAGGTAACGGGAACATCGCTCTTAGCAATAGCGCCGATGGCGTCTTCCTTAACAACTGCGTCGGATGTAATGTGAACTACGCCTTCATTCTTGATGGCTTCGGTAATTACATCGTCTGTAACGATTTCAGCGGGTGTTTCTGCGGTTGTACCTGCCGATTCGGTAACCTTTTCGGGTTCCTTGTAGCTGGGGGTATTGCCGTAGTCAACAGCGCTTGAAAATACAGTTGTTGCGGAAACCATAGTTGTAGCAGCAATTACGCCTGCAATGATTTTGCTAAACTTCTTCATTTGATATTTCCTCCTTTCTTCAAGATTTTATAATATCCGCAGTGCGGGTATTATCATTGAATCAAGCCTCCGTCGGAGTCCTTCGACAGAACGGTTTTAAGGCTTCTGCCTATAAAATATGCAGAAACGGCGATAACCACCAGAACAATTTCATACATATACTCGCTGCACGCCGTTTTTTCGGCAATAAATCCAAAGGGCTTGCAGACAAGAATATCAGCGGTCTTGTTGAACATGGAAAGCCATTTTGAATATCCGCGCACATTGTCGCGCAGGCTGTAAAAAAGCATATATAAATTCGGTATGAGCCAGTAGGCTCCCGTAAATATCAGAAATCCGAATTTTCTGTTTTTTCCGCACGAAAAACCTGCGGCAATCCAACCGGCAAAAATAACGACCGCAAGCAGCGCTCTGAGCGCGCCTGCAAAACCGTTATAGCGGTCAAAATATACGAAAGCCGACGCAAGCGTAACAGCAATGCAAAGCACAATATTTTCCGTCAGACTGTTGCTTTTTCCGAAAAGGTATTTTTCGACGAATTTATTCATTTCGCGCCGCCTCCTCGGAGAGTATTGTTCTGTATGGCGAAACGCCGTTGTAATTGTTTTCAATCATATATCCGTACATAAACGTGCAGCAGCCGACAACAAGCACGGCGGCAACCGTTTTGAGCGC
Organism: uncultured Ruminiclostridium sp.; assembly: GCA_964520065.1. Lineage (GTDB taxonomy): Bacteria > Bacillota > Clostridia > Oscillospirales > Ruminococcaceae > Ruminiclostridium_E. Next base: position 64,173 of record CAZFMC010000004.1, on the reverse strand, counting down.
GTTTCCGCGCTTGCTCTCTCCCTTGAAAACCCCTTCGCACCTTTTAAGAAGAGCCATAAAAGCGCGCGGAACAAGGACAACCACGGCGGGAATGAAAAACAGCACTGCAAAACGCGACAGAATCGCGTGACGAATGCCGATTATTTCAAAGAAAGCCGTAAAGAACATACAATTTATAAGAACGTTGTTGAACGGATTCTCGGCGACAAGCTCTTTTCGCACAAGGAACGTCAGCAGGAAGAATACCGAAAAGAAAACTGCGTAAATCGGGTTTGTTCCGTTTATGACCTCCGCGCTTTTTGCGGGATCGTAGCCCTTGTACACATAATCCGTTATAAAATCAAGTATATCCCACGAGAAAAGCATAAACAGAACCGTTATAGCCGTGTACGTTCCAAGAGTAAGCCAGTCCATCTTTATTCTTAAAATGAAATAGAACGGCAGCACTATCAGTGCCGAAACGTGGAATACAGAGGCGAAAAGCACCAACGCAGCAAAGCGCATAAACTGCTTTTTTCTTATGTACTGCATAGCGTACAGGATCACGGCAGCCGCAATCATCTGGCGCATAAAATTCATTGAGTTGAAAAACAGCCCGAAGGAGATATAAAAAAACACGCTCAGATACGGCTTTTCGGAATAAACAAAGATATACAGCATTACTGCCGCAGTTATTATAAAGGCTATGATAACAAACATAACCTGATAATCGGAATTAACGTCGGAAATCAGCTTCATCGGCACCATAAAGCCCTTTTCCTGCTTTATAAGCATTATGTCGTCCATACTTGAAGTCTGGACGTCCATATACCAACCGCCGTAAAGGTTGTAATCGTAGCCTACATGAGCGCGGAGAGCAGAAACGAGAAAAAGAACAAGCCCCATAGCGGAACAGTAGACCGCGCGCCCGTATTTCAGCCGGCAGAGGGGGATTCCCACTGCAAGCGAGCCTATTAAAATAAGCCAGTAAACCATATCATTCTCCGATAGCCTTACCGCAGAGGAGAGTTTCCGCGTTTTTCATAAAGCGGCTGAATTCCTTCTGCGAAAATTTTCTCTCAATCGCTTTTCTTCCGATTTCCATATTCGGCGCTCTCGACGTGATATTGTGGCAATCCGTTCCCAAAAGGTGAGCGTTCCCGCAGGAAATCATATTGTACATAAACTTCAAATGCGGCGAAAACATTTTGAAAGAGCCGCAGTTGAGCTGAACCAACAGACCGGTATCAAGGATTTCGTACAGACTTTCTTCATCGGTGAAATTGAGATAGCGTTCTGCGTGAGCAAGAATAACCGTAAGCTCTGAGGAAATCCCGCCCACAAAGCTCTTGAACGTGCGGATAAAGCTGCCCGTAAGCTTGGAGTAAGGAAGCTCAAGCATTATGCAGTTGGTTCCCTCAACGCAAAGCTTTTTCAAGTCAAGCTCGGCGAGCGATGGAGTAAAATAAACCTCTGCGCCTAATCGGACAGTTATTTTCTGCCGCTCAGCCTCGTCCCTTATTGCGTTGTACGCCTGCTCTCTCCTGCTGAGAAAGCTGCCAAGCGACTGCTCCGACATATAGAAATGCGGGGTTGCGACAATTGTATCAATGCCCGCCTTTTTTTCAAGCTCCAGCATTTTTTTGGTCATGGCAGGATTTTTTGAACCATCATCAATTCCGGGAAGAATGTGGGAATGAAAATCTGTAATCATGTCTGCCTCATTTATCAGGAGTAATCCTTATATTTATACTTATATTTATACTTGTACGAGCCGTAACCCGACTTTCCCCTGCTGCTGCAATTTGCTCTGATAAAGCCAAGGATACGTCCGTTGGACATTTTCGTTTTCTGAAGAGCCTCCTCAATTTCGGGGTGAGTTGTATAGCCTTCCTTTATTACGAAGATAATTCCCGACGTTTTTTCGTTAAGAACAAACGCGTCGGCAACAACCGCCACGGGAGGCGCGTCAATGAAAATATAGTCATAGTGTTCACCGACAATGCTGAGCAGCTTCTCCATACGCGAGCTTGCAAGAAGCTCCGCAGGGTTTGGCGGAACAGGACCTGCCGTAAGAATATCGAGATTTGGTCTGACATTTTTTTCAATAACCTTGGAAATATCGTCAACAATTCCGCCGAGAATTGAGGAAAGTCCCCTGCTGTTGTCAAGGCGCAGAAGCGAATGCTGAACGGGTTTTCTCAGGTCGGCGTCTATAAGCAGCACCGATTCGCCTTTTTCAGCCATCGTGATGGCGAGGTTAAGGCAGTTCGTGCTTTTTCCCTCTGCGGGAGCGCAGCTCGTTACAACGGCAATCTTCGGCGAATACGTTGCGAGCGCGAAGGTTAAGTTTGTACGGGCAGCTTTATACGCCTCCTTGATTACAAACTGCGTATCGTCGGAGAGAATAAATTTTCTGGAAACGTTTAAGGGGAGTCGTTCAATTTTCTTTGCCATCTCAGAATTCCTCCTCGTTATCGTCGTCTGCCTCGTCGTCAAAATCTAAGTCGTTATCGTCCTCGTCCTCGGCAATCTCCGTGCTTTTCTTCGGCTTAGAGCTTTTCTTCCCGCCGTAGCTGCTGTATTTGTAATCGGATTTGTCAACCGCGAGGAAGTCCATAATTTCCGCAAAAACAGGGATATCGTACTTCTTTGCAAGGTCGTCGTCGGGCTTAACCTTAGTGTCAAGCATTTCAATTATAAGGAAAATAAAATAAGCTCCGAAAAGCCCGAGCGCGAAGCCCGAAGCCGTAAAGAGCGTATTACTCGGGAAAACGTGCTTCTGCGGATAAATTGCATTGGAAACGACCTCGATTGAACCGTTCTTGATTACGCGCATATATTCAATCTGAGACAGCTCGACGAGCTTGTTGGCAATTGTAACCGAAATTTCGGGCGAGTTTGTTTCAACCGAAATTTTCAGCACCTCCGTGCTGTTCACCGATTCAATTGTTATCATCTTTTCATATTTTTCGGAGGTATAATTATACTGCGGAAGCGCCTCACCGAGCTTCTCAAGCATATAATCGCTCGTGAAAAGAATCTGGCAGGTATTAACCAGCTTCTGAGCCGCGTTGATGTCGTTGATATTTATAGCCGAATCGTCCGACTTACTTGCCGAGTTTTCAACGTAAAGCAGCGCCTCGGAGGTATATTTCTTCTCGATTACAAACGCCGAAAGAAGAAAACCGATTGCTCCGCAGGCGATTGCCGCCGCCAGAATCACGGCTATATGCTCCTTTAAAATAATTAACAGATTACGCAGGTCTATTGTCTGTTCCTGTTCGTCCATTTTTACCGTCCTTTCAGAACTTTGCGTTCTTTTCTTATGTCCCTTAAATATTCAGAAATAAGAATAACAATCCTTAATAATCCCATTCCCACAAGCGCGCCGCACAAATCTATAAGCACATCAGTCGGCATAAAAGCACGTTCGGGAACGAAAAGCTGGTGAACCTCGTCAAAGACCGCATAAGCCAAGCAAATACCTGCCGCAGCTGCCGCCTTCATATGTATCCGCGTTTTCAGCGCAAGCAGACCGTTATACGCGCATACGCCCATAAGAGCGTAAATCGTGAAGTGAGCAAGCTTCCGCACATAGTGATTAAGCCCGCTTACGACAAGCTCCCGTGTTTCAGGTGAAGCCGAGTCAAAGTCGTCAAACGCCGCTTGGCAAATTGCCTCCGTAACGCCCTGACTTACGCCGCCGCTTTCCTCTCCGTTTTGTGCCGAAAAGAAAAACATAATTACCATTAAAACAAAAAGAAGCGCAAATGAAACCACGCTTTTAAACTTATCAGCCTTCTTCACGTTATCCGCACCGCCGAATCCGTTTCATATCATAAATTCACATCATAATTATATCACAAGCGCTGTTGATTGTCAACAATCGCAGGTTGTGACAATTGACAAAATGAATCTGCTATACGTATCCATAATTGTAAAAAAAATAAATTCCGGTGCATAAAAAGCAACAATTTGTGTGCTTTTTTGCACACAAATTTCATATGGCGACATTATTATAGCATATATTTAATAGGTTGTGGTATGCTGGGTGTGTAAAAAATCCCCCCGCGGTGCGCGGGGGGAGGAAGTATCGCATTTACCGGAATAAATGAGTTTTAATGGGCACCTTGTATCACCTTTATATTCCAATTACACCGGTTTCGGCTTTTGCGAAGAAACTTTTTAGACAGCCTTAATTTATTTACCATTAGCGCGCAGAGAATCCATGTTATAACTTAGGCAAGATGTCCCCCGCCTCATAGGCGGCAGGTTGGCAAAACCAACCCTTACCACATTAAATGACAGGGCAATCCCTTTATTGAACAAGGAAACACGCAGCAAGCTGAACTTGATATATTTATGAAGCAATCACCATAGATGCAAGGCCCAAACCAAGATCGCGTTTGTCGGCGCTGTCCATTATTTCAGAAGGCGAAACGGAGTCCGGGAGTTCTATTTTCAAATTAACCACACCATCTTCCGGTCTCTTGAATTCAAACTCAATATCATTATCTCCGTCTATCTTTTCAGAATAAACAAGTTCATCATTAATAAATATATCAACATTTTGTGCTTGATAGAATGTGCGTACCACATCAATATAGCATACAAGACGTTCAGCGTCATCGTTTATGTGAAAGTTCATCAGCATTTCGTCGCCGTCAGTCCACGAGCCCCATTCTTCTTTTACAGATAAACCGCTTACCGCATATTTATCTGCATTATACTCATCTGAATAAAAATAAATAACATCTTCTACGTTGTAAGCTTTATCAGATTCACTTATGGGAAGCAGTGACATTGAAACCAGACCAAGACCAAGATCGCGTTTATCAGGGCTGTCCATTACTTCGGCAGGGGAAATGGAATCCGGCAACTCCATTCTCAATTTAACCATACCATTTTCCGGATTTTTGAACATAAAACTGAAATCCTGGTTGCCCGCAATAGTATCAGAATGTACCATCTCATCATTAATAAATACATTAACACGTTGAGGATGATAAAAAACATTATTGATGTCAATATCACAAACAAGATATTCTTCGTCTGAATCTGTACAAAAATTGACGCTGAATTCATCACCGTTGGTCCAAGTACCCCACTCTTCCATTTGTGCCAAACCGGTTATTGGGTAAATTTCAGTATTATTTCCCGCTAGTGTAAATCGTATGCTATCGCCGGAAGAGCGTAACAAGTTATAATATAAAATATTTCCATGAAGGTTTATATATGTGAACTCACCTTCATCAAAGCTGAATCTGTCAAGCTCGTTCTTATTTACAATTTCACCCGTATCCTCATTGAACAAAATAGTTTGATCAGAATAAAAATATTCCTCTGCAGTTTTGCTAAGCAATATTTTTCTGGCTTTCCCATCCTCATTTCTGTATATAACAGGATAATGGCTATAATACTTTTCGTTTCCCAAGGTACGGGAATAAAATATTCCATGGGAAGGATTATAAAGCTCGGGGCAATAATCCAATACCACCTTTGTCCAGTCAGCAAACTGATTAGATGTATACATACCACCGCCGATCATGCAGTAAGATAACACTCCAAATGTAAAAATCGACTGCACACCACCGGCAACAAGAAGTCCTTTATCATTAAAACATATATTCCAATTCATTACCACATAAAACAGCATAACAGGTAGTATCCAGACGCAGTACCTCATTATGCAATACATTCCACAATTGATCTGGCGCTGATGTGCAATAATAAACAGCATTCCTGCGAAGCCTATCAGATTAATAATAGCAGATCGGGTATTTTTTTTCATACCAATAATTATCAATACAAAAAACAAAACAAATATAATAGGCTCATATGGAAGAATGCCAATGTTCGGGTCAATAAGATAATCTATTGCTTTATGGAAAATGTACTTGCTTTCCATTGCTACATCAGCAACTAAATTTAATGTTCCGAAGTGCATATATGTTGTAATCATAGGGATGAAAGCAATAAGATAGTACGCTCCATAAGGAATAATTCTTTTCCAATAAGATTTGACAAATCCCCACAACGAAAACTTGTTTTTTTCAGCTTTATAACGACTTATGCACTCAATAATATAATCAATTCCCACCATAGCAGCCATGGGTATAACTGCTAGATTTTGCATAGCAGCAGCAGATAGAGCTATGATTGATACAGAATAATTCTTGTTGTAGAAAAAAACTAATCCAATTACAACAAAAGAAAAAATATATACCTCAGTATGAACCCAATCCAAATAAAAGAACACCGGATTAAACAACAATAAACATATTAAACACAATCTTTTTTTATCGTCGGTTTTTAAAAAAAACAGCACAGTAAGTGCGGCAGCAAGCCAAAGCAACCAGTTTGTAATTCCAAAAGCTCTCAGCGGATATTGTCCTAAAGCAAGCAGTAGCATCTTTATGGGAGTTACCAAGACTGAATAAGCGCCAAAATGATTACTGTAATGCAATCCTTGATCATCAACGGCTAACCTATTATATACACTCCTTAATCCCGGCTCATTATTATAAAATTGTTCTGTTGCTTGTTCGAGATCATCGTCATTTATGCCGAAAGTAAAATGATTCTGAAAAGATACCGTTTGAAGAACATACTCATGTCCGTCACCTTGTATCACAAGCGTTTTCGAAAAAAAATAAACAGCTGCAATCACAAAAAAAACAACTATTAATGAAAAAGATGCCCACCAATACACTGATCTTTTTTGTTTCATTCATCATTCTCCTTTTTTCTGAATACTATCAATTTACTTGCAACATAATTCAAAATAATTACCAGAACATTTGCAGCAAGCTTAATAAACATATCAATTTCATTCAGCATCAGCACATCAACAAAGATAAACATACACAGCCAGTCAACAACACCTGTTGCCAATCTTGCCAAAAAGAATGACAGGCATTCTTTAATTACATCATGTTTTGAAACTGCGTCACTGTTAAACACCAGCTTGCGGTTTGTAAGATAGGCAAATAACACAGCTAGTACCCAAGCTATAACCGTACTTGTCATTGTAGAAAGAACAATGACATGTGAACCAACCCAATATGCCACTACATTCACTAATGTTGTCAAAACTCCGAATAAAAGGTACAATACTATATGCTTATATTTTCTTAACAATTCTAACATTCGATTCACCTTTTTGAAAATAAGTATTGTATTTAAAGCGTTTGTGATATGTTTTTATTCATAAAAAAACCGCTTAATCTGCTCTTCTGTGATTGTGCCTAAATCATCTGAATTATTCCAAGCCTTGTACCACTCCACAGTAGCTTTGACAGTGTTCTCAATATGCCACACCGGTTTCCAACCAAAAACATTTTTCAGCTTTGAGCAGTCAAGCTTAAGGAAACTGGCTTCATGAGGAGCATTTGTCTCAGAAGTGTTATTCCATTTTGCATGATCGCCCCAGTATTTCACAAACAAGTCAGCCAACTCACCCGTAGTAACACAGTCTTCGTTATCCGGTCCAACATTATAGTATCCTGCCATTTCAGGATAAACCTCCTGCATCATTACAATTGTAAGATAAATACCAAGAGGCTCAAGAACATGCTGATAAGGTCTGGTGGAGTAAGGATTTCTGATATTTATGCTTTCACCCTTTATGGTTGCCCTTACGCAATCAGGAATAATCCTATCCACAGCGAAATCACCTCCGCCGATAACATTACCGGCTCTTGCGGTGGAAATCTTTACGAGTTTTTCTTGATTAAAAAAGGATTTTCTGAAGGAATGAGTTACCAACTCTGAACAGCTTTTGGAGTTTGAATACGGATCGTACCCATCTAACTTTTCATCTTCAGTAAAAGCGTGACCCTCAATATCATTGTTCTCGTAAACCTTGTCGGTGGTCACATTCAGAAAGCTTTTTACACCAGGGATAAGCCTTATGCATTCAAGTATATTGACGGTGCCCATAACATTGGTTTCAAATGTTTCCCGTGGCATTTTATAAGATTCTCTTACTATGGGCTGTGCTGCAAGATGAAAAACATACTCCGGCTTTGCTTCCTCCATCGCCGCCTTCAGATTTTCAAAATCCCTGATATCTCCTAATACAGAATGAACAAAATGTTCAACATCAAGCAATTCAAAAGCACTTGGAGAAGAAGGTGCTGGCAAAGCATAGCCATAAACATCAGCACCGAGCATATTCAGTATCTTGCAAAGCCAAGCGCCTTTGAATCCGGTGTGACCGGTAACGAAAACTTTTTTTCCGGAATAAAATTTCTTTAAATCGTTAAACGTCATGTCAATCACTCCACCTTTTCCATGGTGCTTTTCCTTCGCTCCACAAGGTCTCAAGCTTTTCCTTCTCACGCTGAGTATCCATACACTGCCAGAAACCATTATGCTCAAAGCCCATTAACTGATGTTCAGCAGCAAGTCTGCGCATAGGTTCCTGTTCGAAAATGGTTGAATCATTATCAAGATAGGAAAAAATCGCCGGCTCAAGAACCATAAAACCGCCATTTATGATGGCAGAGTCATCAACACTTTTTTCTCTAAAGGAATGAATAAGACCTGTGTCGTCCTTTTCAAGTACACCTTTTTGCTGAGCAATACTTACTGTTGTTATTGTTGCAATCTTGCCATGTGACTTATGGAATTTCAGAAGAGCGCTGATATCAACATCAGAAACACCATCTCCATAAGTGAGCATAAATGGCTCATTTCCAAGATATTCTTCAGCTCTTTTTATTCTCCCGCCCGTCATTGTGTTAAGACCTGTATCAAGAACCGTAACAGTCCAATCTTCCGCATTTTTGCGATGAACTTCCACACTATTATTAGCCATATGGAATGTAATATCGGAATTGTACACAAAATAATTTGCAAAATATTCCTTTATCTTATTCTGCTTGTAACCGGCAAGAATAACAAAATCCTTTATACCAAACGATGAGTAATACTTCATAATATGCCATAGAATAGGGTAATTTCCTATCTCAATCATAGGCTTGGGTTTAAGATGGCTTTCTTCAGAAATTCTTGTGCCAAATCCACCAGCTAAAATAACTGCTTTCATAAAAACTTCTCCTTACTTTCTTATTTCTTTATCGTATTCCTTAAGATTGTTCTTTATCTGAGCAAAGTTTTTAATAGAATCAACTCCAATTCTAACAATACGTTTAATGTTCATATAATTCTTTCCACCCTGCCTTGGCTGAAATGTTACTACCTTGTAGGTAACTTTCTCCTTATACCTTGAAAAACAAGCTGCAAGAATTGCATTAGGCAAGTTAAAATCATCCGGCATAAGTCCTATGTATTTATTGACAATTTGACTTTTCATGAGTCTGAACGGTGCGTTAGCATCAGGCACCATAACACCGAAAAAGAGTTTTAGATAAACACGCAGAATGTTTTCAACGAATTTTCTCCCCAAACCATCACCACGCTTTACGCGATTACCCATTATGATATCATATGTTTCCCTCTGATTCCAGAATTCGTCAAATTCTGAAGGAAGCGTTTGACCATCAGAATCAGTTTGGAATATCCAATCAGCTGCGTTTTCTATAGCATATTTATAGAGAAGGATGACTTTTGTTCCATGATCCGTTCCGGGTTTTGCCTCAACAATTAGCTTTGGGTAATCCTTCTGAAGTTCGTGCAAAATGTTGAGTGTATTGTCTTTTGAACCGCCATCAAAAATAACTAGTCTTGAGGTTTCATCGCCATTTTCGAGAATAGGATACCATTCCCTAACGACATTTTCTATATTTGCCTCTTCGTTATATGTAGGCATTACAATATATAATGTATTTCCCATAAATTCTCCTTAATCATGCCGCTGCGCTTCCGCAGCTTTAAGTTGTTCCGCTACGTCTAAGGCCCTGTTTATGGCCAGGTCGATGTTATAATATTTAAAATCTGCCAGCCTTCCGCAACATACAAGGTTCTTCATGCCAGAAGCTAAATCCATATACTTGTTGAAAAGCTCCTGACTTTCATCTGTAAGTACAGGATAATAAGGCTCGTTATTTTCACCTTTTTTGTAAGGCAACGGATATTCCACTGCATAGGTGGTTCCCTTGACCTCCTGATAAGGGAGCTTTTTGTACTCGGTGATTCTAGTATAACCATCTGCCTGGGGATATGCAACCACAGGCATATCTTGAAAACTATCTATATCTTCATGCCTCCACTCAAATCTTAGGGAACGATAGGGGAGTTTACCAAATCTACATTCAAACAGTTCATCAATAGGACCGGTGTATATCACAATGCCATTAGCTTTTTTATTGTCAATAAACACTTCATTTTCAACGATTGAAATGTGTTCCAAGGCATCTGTTCCTGTTTTAGCAGAGATGTTTTTATGATTAAGCAAGTTGTTAATAAGTTCCATATATCCGTTTTCGGGAATTGCTTGATAGGGATCATCGAAATACTTACTTCCGTAAGAAAACAGTACAGGCACCCTCTTGAAAATATTCCTGTCAATCTTATCAGGAGACAACCCCCACTGCTTTGCCGTATAAGGAGCATAATCCTTATCATACAAAAACTGTGCAAATTTCTTTACATACTCATCATCGCAGTCAAGCATTTCAAGGATAGTAGCACTATTTCTGTCACCAAATACTATTTTTATATGTTCCTTTATTACATCTGCCTCCTCGGGGAAGAATGTATCCACCGACTGAAAGTCAAAAGAAGTAGGAACGCACTTTCCATCCATAACAGAACCACAAACAAGGTTATACTCCTTAAGCTTACAATACCTGTTTACATATTTCCACACTCGCTCTATTTTAGTGTGAAAAATATGAGGTCCATACAGATGAACATGAATGCCATAGCTATCTGTAAAATCATAAAGGTTTCCACCTAAATGGTCGCGCCTTTCCCACACCGATACCTCTGCGCCGTTTTCTGCTAATTCACGAGCTATAACGCAGCCAACAATGCCGCTTCCAACCACGTAATATTTTTCACGCATTTTTTTACTCCTTATCATTTTTTATTTTATTAATCACCCTAGTTATACCGTCTTCAAAATCAACTTTAGGTTTAAATCCCGTGTCGTTTTCGATGTCGGTAAGGTCAATGCATGAACACGGAAGGTTCTTCCCGGTGTATGGAATTTCCCCTATTCCCAAAGGCAAGCTGGGATCAATTTTATGATGAATGATTCTTATATAATTACTTAACGCCCAGTTATCTCCATGCCCTATTGCGTAAACAGCTCCATTTTTACCTTTTTCACCTATGGCGGTAAATGCTTCAACCACATCGTCAATATACACATAGTCCCACAGCTGCTCCAACTTCGTAAGGGCAGGCTTTTCTTTTCTTAGCAGCTTATCAATGGTATAAAAAATCACATTATCATCTCTTCGGTCAGCAGCGTAAATTCCGGTCACAATTGCATATACAAATTTGATATCATTAGCAGCTGCATAACTATTACACAAAAACCGCACCGCAACCTTAGCCGCGCCATACGCATTATTCGGTGTGGGGATGGCATCCTTGTTAATTGGCTTTCCGGAATAGAGGTATTCATTTGTAGAACCGGGAAGTACTATCTTTGAAATTCGTTTAGCCGATGCCAACTTCATGCAATTTATAGTCATACCGATATTTGACATTTGAATATCCAGATTATTTCTGAGCTCCGGTTTAACTCCAACCCATGCCAAATGATAAAAAACATCAATATTTTCCGGAAATGAATCTAAATGTTCAAGAACCTGATTGAGATCCAAAGAAATAACATGGAGTTTGATATCATGATATTCAGAGTAAATGTTATTGCCGGGATAAACAACAGCATAAACTTCTTTTCCATCACGCAAAAGTCTGTTTATAAGATTTCGTCCTACAAACCCATCTGCTCCGGAAACTAAGACCTTTTTCATTTTTTACCCCCATATTTTGTCATTTTCTGGCGATGACAGCATAATCCTGACTACCAAAAAGCAATTCGGACACCTTCTGCATAGCCTCATTAAATCTATCAAAATCAGGCTCATCTTCCTTGATCTTTGGTATGCTGAACGGCGGTCTGCTGCTGTCGGTATAAAGAATATCCACTTTTGAAAAACCAGCCTTTTCGGCAATATATTTCAACGTAAACGGATGCACAGGCTTTTGATGAGAAGGATCAATATAAAATGCTGAAGTATATATCGCCAACGAGCGTGGATTAGGTGTTTCCATAATAAGACAACAGCCTTCCTCTAGCTTTTCATACGCCATATTACATATAGTAACAATCTGGTCGACAGATAAATGCTCTATAACCTGACCGAGGAAAATTCCATCAGCACTTTTCTGGTGGTGCAGATAGGAAATAGCATCATCAAGCACAACTGGCAGACCGAGAGACTTCATATATTCCACATAAGGTTCATACGTGTCCACACCTATAACCCCTATATTATTATCTCTGAGCAGCTCGGTAAACTCTCCTCGTCCGCAGCCCAAATCAAAAACATTCTTCCTGCCCTCAAAATAGGGTATATATATTCTTTGAACATTCTTGACGTGTTCTCTGCTTCCCCTAAAATGATTTTCAAAATCAAAATAGTCAATTGATGAATAGACATTAGAAACGTGGGCAATTTGCGCTTCGTGAGTATTGTAGGAAGTTTTAACAACTGTTCTTTCCGAACCATTTTCGATTGCGTTTAATCTGGTTTTCAGACTAAATACCTCTGCGAGAAGCAACTGCAAGGTTTTCTTATCCTCATGAACATATTCGGAAAGAACCCCATCATAATTAGATAATGCTTTGTTAATATCAGCAATATTGTTGCCAATCTGATGGGTATACCCGTCAAGTTCTCTTAAGCTGTTCTCACAGTTAGCGCATCTTTTGTCCAATTCCTTCGAAAGTTCAGCAATAGAAGCAGACTGCTCGCTCATCTTCTCAGCGTTTATCTTAGACTCCCTATTCAACTCGCTGACATTATCGCTAACCTTTCGTGTAACGGCATCAAGCTTTTCCATGGCCTTAACAAGCGTATCAGTTTTTCGTTCGCTTGTGTCTACCCTCTGAGCCAGCTGCGTTGTCCTGCCATCAAGAATAAATTTACCATTGTAAATCTTATCCCGAAGATAATAATTTTCTTTTTTCAGGTTCTCTATTCTTCTGTTTGCTCGTAGAAGTCCTCTGACGTATTTAATACACCTGCCTATCACGGGAATACTCATGAGCTTTTTGCGTTTCATTCTCTTACGGTACTCTTCATCAAGCCCTACAATATTTACTCCATTTTTCTCACCCTCAGAAGAATGGCGCAACATATACAGTATCTCAGCGGCAGAATATTCCGAAGATCTAAGATATGAAAGAAAGTGTTTTTCTCCTTCAATGTCAGGTTTTCTAAAAAGAATGTCGATGTATGCTTTTTCTATAAACTCTCTATCAGAATACCTATAAAGCTCCTTGATATCTATGCTATCAAAGCCCGTAAGCACAGTACCGCGCAGCATAGCTTCCTCAGATAAACCCACTGCTTTCAAGTAATTTATCTTTGCATTTCTGTCGGGAGCTGCCGAAAACGTCTCCTGAAATGAAATCACAGCTGATTTTTCAGGTTCTCTTCCGAGAATTGCTGTATAAGCCATTTTTACAAATTCTTCGTCGTCAAAAGAAAGCAACTGCCGTATATTAACAACCTGTCCCTTTTTCTCAGAAAAACCAGCAGAAATAGTATATCTCTGCTTATCTATACTTTCTTTTTTTTCCAACAAGTCCTCGTACAAGGCTGAACTGCTCAAGGTATCATCATTACAAATATCCAGAGATCCGTCATTAAATGATTTACGTTTAATATACGCCGAGTTCTTATCCAAATCGGGAAACATTTAACTACCTCCTATGCTTCAACATCCACTAAGATCCCATTCATGAGCAATACGAGCCACACCAACATCGGTTACATTTGACGTAACAGTAATAACTGCTGCCTCTCTGTAATAATCCACAGGTACGCCCTGCCCCTGTTCAATAGCAAAGTCCAAAAGATATTCACCTGCAAGTAACGGCAAAGCAGTCAATTTCAGAATCATGCGTCCGGATTTTTCCAGAGAATAATCGGAAACACCATCTATTCGCGTATTTGTTCCGTAACACTGAATCCCGCCACGATTGAATATTCCTATTCCAAATACGGCATCACGCACGGGGCTTCTAACTTCATAGGAAAGTTCTATTTCGATATCATCGTTTGTTTGAAATAACCTGCTTTCTCTGCCGTCGCTCGACCGTATGCTAATAGATGTTATATGAGCGTCCTGACTTCCCCATCTTTTCTTGGTTTCTTCCGGCATCTTCACTTCCCTGGTATCAGCGTTCTTTTTCTGCTGTGCTAGCGTTTGCTTATCTTTTTCTTCAACCTTTTGATCTTCTTTCCTTACATGCACAGCAGCCTTTTCGTTCTTCCTTTGCTTTTTTACCATATAATCAAGATATGCCATATGGACTTCTTTTGGATCGCCTTCCCCACAAATAACGCCCTCATTTATCCATATAGATCTTTCACATATCTGTTCTATTTGAGAAAGGCTATGAGATACAATAACTATTGTCGTACCATCTGCTTTAATCTCTTTAAGGCGGTTAAAACACTTATTCTGGAATGCAATATCGCCAACCGCCAGAATCTCATCTATCAACAGAACGTCGGCATTTACATTTATAGCAACGGCAAACGCAAGTCGCATATACATGCCTGACGAATAGGTCCTTACAGGATTATCAATAAACTCTTCGATTTCCGAAAAATCTATTATTTTCTGCAGCTTTTCATCTATCTCTGCTTTTGTTAATCCGAAGATAGCGGCATTAGTGTAAATATTTTCCCTACCGCTCATATCGGGGTGAAAACCTGCACCAAGCTCAATAAGACTGGACACTCTGCCATTTATCTCTACAATTCCCTTGTCAGGGTACATTATCCTTGTAAGCATTTTAAGCATGGTGCTTTTTCCGCAGCCATTATGACCCACAAGACCAATAGCCTCGCCCTTTTTCACTTCAAAGGAAATGCCGTTTATAACATCGTGATTTTCATATTTTCTTCTTTTGCTGAAAAGAAGCGCTTCTTTAAAACTATACCCTCTGTCACTGTAAACCTTGAAGGATTTATATACATCGGTTACCTTTATCGCAATATCGTTTTCCATATAATTAAACTCCATCAAACCGTTTCTGCAAATCTCTTTTTTAGTCTTGAGAATACCCAGAAGCCAATGATAAGCACCACCACCGATACCACGCCGGTCATAAGCAGCGCAGACGTTTCAGGAATAGCTTTGTAATAAAGAATATCTCTGTATGCCGTAATAATATGGCACATAGGATTCAGCCTAAAAATATTTCTCCATTCTTCCGGAATATCACCTATACCATAAACTATAGGTGAAAAGTACATCCACGCCATAGAAATAATACCAAGAATATGCTGCAGGTCTCTGAAGTAAACATTTACTGCCGAAACTATCAAGGCGATTCCAAGCGAAAAAGTATATTCAATAATCATCACGAGAGGAAGAAAGAGAAGTGAGATGGGATTTATTCCTATTCCAGAAATTATCACTACGACAAATACAACCACAAACGAAAAAAGCATATTCACAAAACAGCTTGTAACATAAGAAATAGGCAATACTTCCCTTGGAAAGTAAATTTTTGTTATCAAATTTTTGTTCGCAAGTATTGTCACCGCGCCGCCTGTAAAAGAGGATGAAAAAAATATCCAAGGTATAAGAGCTACAAACAGATACAAATAATATTTATCTACATTAGTCACCCTCATAACTGATGAAAACACAACTGAATACACAAGCAACTGCAAAAGCGGATTAACAAAGGTCCACAGAAAGCCCAACACGGATCCCTTATATCTTCCCCTCAGATCCTTTTTCACAAGACTTGCTATCATCTGTCGGTATTCATATATTTCCTTTAAGGTTCTCAATTAGGCATCTCCTTTTTTGCATCAAACTATTACAGCATTAAAGGTAACCATACGTCGAAGCTTCTTTTTTACAAGCGTAACGGATATGTTCAATTTACACACATCAGACTTAACCGCAGGTGCTCTTAACGGGAGATTGAAGCTCAGCTCGTTATTATCTATTATTACGCTGAAAACCCTTGTCATAGGTTCATTCTTTATTGTCGTATACCAATAATCAAGCCTTAGCTCTTCTTCTCTTAAACGATTAAATATATCTCTGTCGAACACAAATGGCACTCTGGTTACCGAGAGCGCTTTTAGTTTAATTGACTCAGGCGTATTGAACGCTATATTTTTCCCATCTGGCGTACACACAACCGTAAACGATGGCATTTCTTTTTTTGCTCTGCGATAACTATTGCAATAGTTCTTATATATCTTGCGTGCTTCAAACTGAAATGCTATTTCGGCGCGATACCTCTTAATTTTTTCAAGAGTCTGTTCCTGCGTTTCCTCCTCAAAGGTATCGGGAAGTCCGTTAAATATATGCCCATTTTCATAAAGCAAGCTGTAGTGATTTTCAAAAGCAAATTCAGGCGGATCAACATACAAATCCCAGTCCGTCTTTGCGCCTGGCCAGCACATCGATATATATGGAACAACACTGAATTTGTCAGGATATGTCCCAACACCGTAATTGAAATATGTGCTCCATTCATCTACACCCGATGTTACAATATCGGGATATTTTGCCATCAGCTCATTAAATATTGATTTATCTATGATTTGCGGCTGATGGGAAGCGTACATCATTGTGGGATATCCGTTTTCAGACAACCAATTTCTTGATTTTTTCATACCAATATCAAATGAAGTAGGGTTGCCATAAGTACCGTCCCACTCATTTAAATCATAACAATAATAAGCCTTGTACCTGTTGTTATCAATATAATCACGAACTGTTATCTCTCGGAGCGGTCTGTAATCATCATCCGTCATAATAAATACATCATCAATGATATTTTTTTTGAGAATAAGACATCTTAAAAAGAAATTTCTCGTCTGATGATCCTCAGGCAGCTCTGCTCCATCAAGTACTTCACTATCCGTAAGAAACTTCAGTTCAAACCTACCCTTATAAGCATTTTTCAGCTCTGTTACATTTCTGTCGGGACAACAAACTACCAATTCCGTAATAAACGGCATATACTTTTCAAGATAAGGCAAGGTCGCAAGTATATCATCATTCCTTGCAGTAAGCACAACAAGCTGTTTCACCTTTGCATTTTCGGACACCTGTACCATATTGTCATTTACAGAACATACAGCTGAAATAAACATCTTCGCAGAATCATCCCATGTAAATGGAACGAACTTTTCTAACTGAGCTTTTTTTCGCAAATATGCCTTTTCATCATCTGCAAGCGACCGCACAGCTTTGATAAATGAATCCGTGTCATGCAGATCAAAATAATCCGCAAGCTCTCCGCCTACCTCTCTCAACACTCCGATATCTGAAGCGATAACCGGGGTATGACGACAGAACGCCTCAATCATAGGCAAACCAAAACCTTCATTAAAGGTGGGGAATGCAACAGCCAACGCGTTCTTATAAAGCATATCGACCGTAGCGTCATTTGGTTTTTCCACAAAAAACAAATTTTTCCCAAGAAGCGGATGCTCTTTTATTCGTTTTTCAAGCGCCGCTACGTTCCAACCTATTCGTCCTGCGAAAATCACGTTTATCCCAAGCTCTGCAAGCCCATTTTCAAGAGCGTCTATAACAAGACTATGGTTCTTTCGCGGTTCAATTGTTCCTAACATGAGGATATATCTTCCCTGTGCTGCTTTTATAGCGCTTTCATCAATTTTGCCGTCCGAGTTTTTGACAGAAAAATCTGCACCGAGAGGAACAACAATACTTTTTTTTCTTTTCTCCCCAAGTCTGTCACACAATTCATCCAGTGCGTCTGCGGTAGCCTTTGCCGAGGTAATTATAAGATCAGCGTACTTGATATTTGCACCCACGTAAACCATAAAATTCATGCAAGTGTTTTCATGCGAAAACTGAGAGTGGGTTATAGGTATAAGGTCGTAAAGCTGGGTAACGATCTTGACGCCCTTCTGCTTAAGTATTGGAAAAAGCCAACTTCTTTTAAGTCTGCTATTCCAGACGGAATCTATATCAAAAAAAACAGTTCCTGATGGAATGTCGGCAAACTCTACCACCTCATCGGAAACGACATCTTTTTTTTCACCATTTTTCTCCACGTAATACTCCAGAAATTTGTCATTTCTGATAAGCTTATATGCATTAAGCACCTCATTATAAGCCAGCAGGTGCAGAGTAATATTGTCATTTTTTAGCATTCTGACAACAATCTCCCTGACAACACGCTGTATTCCCGTCAGAAAATCTACACTCATCAAGTTGGTAACATCGGAATATATTATGGTTTTTTTATTCATCCTTTGTGCCTCCGATTCAAAATCAATTTTTTAAGCATATTTTTCGTTTTTTCGGGTAGCTTATAGTATATTTTTTTTAGTATACAGTAAAACTTAAGATGAAACTCCGCCTTTCTTACACTCATAAGCTTTTTTGAATCTGACAAAACGCCCTTGTATTGATTATGCAGTGAATAGATGTTATTGTATACATTAACATTTTTCTCTGAAAATTCCTTGGACTGTAATATAGTGTAAACAACCATTCTCTGAAACTCACACACCGGCAGATTAAATCTTCCACCCCAGTTTTCGTATGCTCTTGTGTCCGCAAGACGTTTTAATAGACGGATATATGCTTTCTCCAAAAAAACTCTATTATTTTCCTCACGCGAAAGGAGAAAGACATCTGCATTCTGCGGATGAATTCCGCTCAACTCAATAAAAGCCTCTTTTGATACAGAAAATTCGCCACCCGCCGACTCAATATTGCTCTTTGTAAGTTCAAATATGTTTGAGTAAATATCTTTATTCATAACGTCCTCAATCTTAGTTTTTTAAATAATCCATTATATCCATAAGGGACATATCCAACGATATATTTCTTTCCCACCCCGTATCTCTTTTCAGCTTAGCCACATCAGCCTCGATAAACGGCACATCAACAGGACGAAGCTTTTCAGGGTCAGTTTCTACTCTAATATCCGTACCCGATAGCTCGATTATTCGATTCAATATGGACTGTATTGAAACAGCATGACCGCTTCCGACATTATAGGTTTCACCTGTTTTTCCCTTTAGCGAAAGCTCCGCATATGCCCTAACAATGTCGCGAACATCAGTAAAATCGCGCTTTGCGGATAAATTTCCAACCTTAATTACAGGCTCGCGCAAGCCCATGGATATTTCCACAGCCTGCTTGCAGAAGTCGGAAACCACAAACTGTGGCATTTGACCCGCGCCTATATGATTAAACGCCCTGACAGAAATGATATCCATACCATAAGCCTTACAGTAAAGCTCGCCTATCATATTCTGGGTAAACTTACTGATGGCATAAATATTGGCAGGCTCAGGATGAACATCTTCATTTACAGGTTCGGGACGATTTGCGGCAAAACCATACTCCTCGCTGGAACCTATGAAGAGAATCCTCGGCGATATTTCTACAGCCCTGACAGCTTCAAGTAGATTTATACAGCCCTTTATGTTAATATCAACAGTCAAAGCAGGCTTTTTCCACGAGAGAGCAACCGAGCTTTGTGCTGCAAGATGAAAAATAACATCGGGACGACATTCCACAAGCACCTTTCTGACGGAGTTTTCATCAAGAATGTCAAGATTAACCGTCTGATATGAAGGCTCATCGGCACCAAAAATTGTTATTTTCTCGTGTGGAAGTTTTGTCGCGCAAACATCCCAGTTTCTTCCTCTAAGCTCGCTGATAAGATACCCGCCAACAAATCCACCGGCGCCGATTATTAAAGCTTTCACTTCTGTTTACCCGAAAGAAGCGCCATATCGTTCTTTACCATTCTTTCAACAAGCTCCTTGAAAGAAATTTCACGTTTCCAGCCCAGTTCCTCCTCAGCCTTTGCAGGATTTCCAAGAAGGAGGTCAACCTCAGCAGGACGATAGAATTTGGGATTTATTTTGACAATAACCTTTCCTGTTGCCGCGTCAGTTCCAACCTCATTTACACCTTCGCCGCTCCACTTCACATCAATTTCAAGCGCCTTAAAGGAAAGCTCAACGAACTCGCGAACAGTATGTGTTTCATGGGACGCAATAACATAATCCTGCGGCTTGTCCTGCTGCAGCATAAGCCACATTGCATTTACATAATCCTTTGAGTGTCCCCAGTCGCGCTTGGCGTCCATATTACCAAGCTCAAGATGATCCTGCATACCAAGCTTAATTCTTACGGCTGCGTCCGTAATCTTTCTCGTAACAAATTCGTGTCCTCTTCTTTCGCTCTCGTGATTGAAAAGGATGCCTGAGCAGGCAAACATATTATAGCCTTCGCGGTAATTTCTTGTTATCCAGTGTGCGTAAAGCTTGGCTACGCCATAGGGACTTCTGGGGTGGAAGAAGGATTTTTCCGTGTAACCGTCAAAATGTTCGCCCTGATCCTCAATACAGCCACCGAACATTTCAGATGTTGAAGCCTGATAATACTTAGCGTCAGGCTTAATATTCTTAATTGCTTCAAGTATATTTGCAGCAGCAACACCCGTGATATTGGCACTTGCAACAGGCTCCTTGAAGGACTGTGCGACAAAGGATTGGGCGGCAAGGTTGTATACCTCGTCCGGCTGCGATTCCTTAATTGCGTTTATCATCGCCGCCATATCGGTAATATCTCCGAAAATAAAATTTATTTTTTCTTTCGCGGCAGTTCCTTCAAGATTTCCAAAATCAAGGCGTGATTTTCTTCTCACCAGACCGTAAACCTCGTACCCCTTTTCAAGCAGAAGCTCTGCGAGATAGCTTCCGTCCTGACCTGTTACTCCTGTAATAAGCGCTCTTTTCATAATTTATCCTCCTGTTTTTATAGCTCGTCAAACCAATTCATTTCTATTGCATATTTTGAGATTTTCAATAACCTTTTTAACATCCTGAGTGGAATCCTTAGCGCAAATAAGAAGCGCGTCATCAGTATCAACCACCACAAGATCCTCTATACCCACTGTTGCAATAAGTTTTTTTGCGCCGCATACGATGGTGTTCTTTGTATTGACGCTGATAACATCACCCTGTATCATATTGCCGTATTCGTTTGTTTTATTTACTCTTTCAAGTGCAAGCCAGCTTCCAACATCATCCCAACCGAAGTTTCCCGGAATCGTGTAAACCTCAGACGCTTTTTCCATAACGCCGAAGTCGATGGATTCCGAGCGGAATTTCGGGAAAACATCCTTCAGAGTAGTTGTAAAATCGTCTGTACCCGCTGCTTCATACAGCTTGTCCATTCCCTCTGCCATATCGGGCAGATATTTTCTAAGTTTTGCGTCAATGGAAGAAGCCTTCCACACGAACATTCCGCTGTTCCAAAGATACTCACCGGAATTTACATACTCCTTCGCAAGCTCAAGGTTAGGCTTTTCAACAAACCTCTTTACATTATATACACCGGGAATCCCTTTCTCATCAGCTTCAAACTGAATATAGCCGTAGCCTGTTTCGGGATATGTCGGGGTAATGCCGATAGTCACAAGCCCGCTTCCCTTTTGAGCAACCTCCGAAGCTATTTTCAGCGTATCAATAAACATCTGATTGAACTTTATAAGGTGGTCAGAGGGAAGTACCATCATAACGGCGTCATCATATTTTTTTCTTATAACCTCCGCCGCCAACGCGATACATGGCGCAGTATTTCTCGCAGCCGGTTCAAGCAGAATGTTCTCATCAGGAAGACTCGGAAGCTGCTCCTTTACCAAAGAAGCATAACTCTCATTTGTAACAATAAAAACGTCCTCCGCAGCAATAATACCTCCAAGACGACCGACCGTTTTCTGAATCATTGTTTCTCCGTCGTCTGTAAGTGAAAGAAATTGCTTAGGGAAGCTGTTTCTGCTTCTGGGCCAGAAGCGTTCGCCCCTGCCGCCTGCCATAATTACCGCTGTAGTTCGCATATTGACCTCCTTTTTCTTGAAAAAATTCATTTGAAAATAAATTTACATTTATTATATTTCATATACTGTAACTTATGCTTATTATATCACACATGCTAGGCTATGTCAAGAAAATATTTTACCTTCCAATAGAATTTGAATAAAACCGATATAAAGTTTCCAACAAGCAAAAATGGCTTTCAATAATTCCAAAATTAAGCAGCAAATCCCCTAAAATCGCTTATTTAAGCCACTCTTCGGGGATGCTTTTCTTTTCATTGATTATAATTACAAATTAAGCAGCTCTGTAATATGATGCTTTACTTTTTCGGTCATGACATCAACCGTAAATTCCTTAATAACTCTTTCTTTAGCTGCTGCTCCAAGCCTTTGACATAGAGCGGCGTCGTTAACGAGCGTGTTCATGGCTTCAGCAAGTTCATTCACATCTCCGGCTTTTACTGTAAGACCTGTCTGACCATCAAGGCTCACAAGAGGAACACTTGTTTCGAGGTCGGTGTTGATAACAGGCTTACCGTATATCATCGCTTCAAGCTGAACAATTCCAAACGCTTCGCTTTTTTCAACGCTTGGAAGAACAAATATATCACAGTCGGCAAAGGCTGATTTAAGCTCCTCATCAGAAAGAACGCCGAGGAAATGCACCTTATCGCCCAAGGGTTCT
Source organism: uncultured Ruminiclostridium sp. (assembly GCA_964520065.1). Classification (GTDB taxonomy): domain Bacteria; phylum Bacillota; class Clostridia; order Oscillospirales; family Ruminococcaceae; genus Ruminiclostridium_E. The sequence goes on along the minus strand of CAZFMC010000004.1, from coordinate 41,500 downwards.
GCCTGCGCCCTGAGAGCCTCTTCATCACTGCCTGTACCTACAATGAAAAGCTCTGCACCGCTCACCCTCGCAAATGCGTCAATAAGCACTCCAACTCCCTTGTAGTAAACGAGCCGACCCACAAAAAGAAGCTTTTTACAGTTTTTTGTTAATTGCTTGCTGAGTATAGGGGTAAGCTGTGATTCAAGGTATTTTTTTTCTTCAATTCCATACGAAACAATTCTGCATTTGTCCCTGAAACGAGGAAGATACTCCGAACCGCTGATGTAGCTCTCGGAGGTTGTAAAAATAGCGTCAGCTCTATTCAGTATGCCATTTATCACGGGTTTTATGAGCTTTACAAGACGTTTCTGTCTGATAATGTCGCTGTGCCACCAGACAATGACTTTTCCGCGAAATCCCGAAAGCAGCACCGCAAGATCCCCCAGAGGAAAGGGGTCGTGGAGTATCAGCACATCGGTGTTTTTTGCGTATTTTCGCACAAGAAATGGAAATGAAAGAGATAGGGGCATTGAAAATTTTATTCCCATACTTCCTGCCCTTATTATATTAACACCGTTGATTTTTTCTTTTTTACCCTTGCCACTTTCACGGCACACGAGAACCGTCATTTCGGTTTCGCGGTTCAGCTTTTCCGCGATGGTTCTTACAACCGACTCTATGCCGCCGATCCAAGGATAATAAAGCTTATTTACTTGTAGTATTTTCAGTTTTTTCATTCCAATCCTTCTAATTCTGCCGTTAAAAGCTCAGCGCTTTTTTTCCACGAAAAAGTCTTTGCTCGTTCTATGCCTGCAACTCTTTGTTCATTATTAAATGTCGCGTCAGTCATTTTGATGAGAGCGTCTGATATTTCGGATACATTGTACGGGTCAACGGAAATACCGCATCCACCTACCACCTCAGGCAGGGAAGAGACGTTTGAAACAATGACGGGAGTGCCGCACGCCATCGCTTCGAGAGGCGGCATACCGAAGCCTTCGTACAGCGAGGGGAAACAGAAGGCTTCTGCACCGTTCATTAACAATACAACGTCGTCGTCGTCAACATATCCTGTAAAAATAACCTTGCCGGCGAGGTCAACACTTTTCACCTTGTCGAATATTTCCTTATACTGCCAACTTTTTCCGCCTGCTATTACCAATAACGGCAGATCGGATTTTTTTTGCACAGCAATGCTGTATGCTTCAATCAGCCTTGTAATATTTTTTCTCGGTTCAAGATTACCAAGGTAGAGAAAGTATTTTCCGTCAATGCCATATTTCGGACAGACTTTTTTTCGTACTCCATCTCTGTCGTCAATGGGATAAAACCTTTTTTCATCGGCAGCGCATGGTATAACAAGGATATCCTCCGGTGCAACGCCAAAATGCTTAACTATTTGACCCTTGCTGAATTGCGAAATTGTTATTATCTTGTCAGCGCGTTTTATTGAGCGTTTTAGAGTAAGCCTAAGCGCAGTTCGTGTTTTGAAGCTCATTGTTTCGGGGTAATCCTTTACCACTGTATCACAAACAACAAGAAGCTTTTTTCCTCTTGCAAATGGGGGGAGGAAATAGTTAAAAAACATTGTCACATCGGGTCTGTCTTTAAAAAACAAAGTGTACGGAACAGGAAGAAACGTCCACATAAGCTGGTACAGAGTTGCATTGAACCAGCGGCAAGGACGTAAAGAAACGCTTTTTTCACTGAACCGAGCGTCAAGATTACCTTGCTTCCTTTTCAAATCAAAATACTGCAGGATAAAGCTGTCTTTTTTATCATAATCCGTCAAAGCCTTAAGCAGCTCCAGTTCATAAAAGCCTATGCCGGACTTGTCCGAATGGAGCATCGGCTGAATATTTACAGCAATTTTCATTTTCTAACAACTCGTTTCCAAATATTTTTTTTATTATACCATATTTAATTTTTTGTGTCAATAACGATTGTAGTGTTACAATAGATGTGAAATAAAATACTTGGAAAATAAAAAAATGATTGGGATCCGTTAGAATTGGATTTCACCACAAATCAACAGAAAAGTCTCAATCATTTAAGAAATATAACACAAATCAAGAACAGCAAGAGGTATTTGCCGCACGAGCTAACAATCTGTAAATTGCCCTCTGAAACAATTCTTCTTCCCCTTAAACCAACCCCTGCTCTCCCATTCGGGTCAGCAGCTCGTCGGTTTCCTCATACGTCATTCCGCGGCATACGCAGCATATAATAACCGCGTCGCGCCTTATAGACGGACAGAGCGGCGCGTTGCACGAATATCTGAGAAACGTCTGCGTCTGCTCAAGGTCAAGCCGCATCGCTGCGGCGAGAATAAGCGCGGTGTTGCGCCCCATATGCCTGCGCCCTGACGCAATCTGATAAATATATGACTGGCTCATCGACGTATTATAAATAAGCTGTTTTATCTTTATGCCCTTACTTTCCATCAATGAATACAGATAGCTGATAAACATACTGTCGTAGCTGCCCAGCTTCCACTCGTCTATTTTTTCAAGAAATCCGTTCGGGTCTTTTTCAATTAAACTCAATAATTCTTCGTTAATATTTTCAGCAGCCATTTCCGCACCTCCGGATTATTGTTGTAGATTCCTGCGGAAGCACTCCAAAATAATTAGTATATATATATATATATATATTGAAGTTTGTTAAACAAACTTATTCTCAACTGCCTGTATTCTGTCATATCTTTGCTCCTCAAAATGTCTGTACAGTCGGCGTATATCTCTCTGCTCGCAAACGACTGCCCAAGGAATATAATAGCACATTTTGTTACATTTGTCAACTATCAAATTTAATTTTTACGCTACTGCTTTCTTGCAAGGAAATAGTCGTCCTCCGCCCTGAAATACGGGCAGGCATAGTCCGACGCGCTCATAAAGCGGTACATCTCGTCCTCGTCCATATTTATCTCACACTGATAACACTCAAAATCATCATTATAAATATAGTACGAACATTCTTCACAATTAGTTTTAGCCATTTTCAACAACTCCCTCCGCGCATTTTATACCGTCAACTGCCGCAGAAACAATTCCGCCCGCATACCCTGCGCCCTCTCCGCAGGGGTACAGACCGACCAACGACTCCGAACAAAGCTTCCCGCCGCGCAAAATCCGAACAGGCGACGAGCTTCGCGTTTCCGCGCCTGTCAGCACTGCGTCCTCAGCACGGAAAAAATCAGCCCGCTTTGCGATAAGCGGGATTCCCGCGCGGAGAGTATCGGTTATAAACTCGGGGAGATAGCTTTCGGGTTCTGCAAATACCGCCGACGGGAGAATCGTTGGCGTAACTCCGCCAAGACTGTCGGATTTTCGCCCTGCAAGAAAATCACCCACAAGCGCGGCGGGGGCATTGTAGCTGCTTCCTCCCGCTGTAAATGCAGCACGTTCAATTTTCCGTTGAAGCTCAACTCCTGCAAGCACCCCGCCTGCGCCAAAATCGCTTGTTTCAACGTTCACAAGCAGCGCGGAATTTGCATTTTTTCCGTTGCGCGCAAAAAGACTCATTCCGTTCGTAACGCAGGTTTCCTTTTCAGAAGCCGCCGCAACGACATATCCGCCGGGACACATACAGAAGGTGTACAGGCTGCGCCCGTTCGGCAGATGAACTGCGTACTTGTAATCAGCCGCTGCAAGCGCCGGGTGTTCCGCAAAATCGCCGTAAAGCGAACGATTCACCTCGCTCTGGAGATGCTCGATTCTCATTCCCATAGCAAAGCATTTACGTTCCATTTTAATATGCCTGCTGTCCAGCATTTCAAAGGTATCGCGCGCACTGTGTCCGATTGCAAGAATCACATTCCGCGTTTCGACCTCGCAGCGCTTACCGTCAAGCTCGTAAGCCGCGCCGGAAATCCGTCCGTCCTTCTGCGTAAAATCAACAAATTTCGCACCGAAAAGAACCGTTCCGCCAAGCCGAACGATTTCCCGCCGAATATTTTTTATCACAACACGCAGTTTGTCCGTACCAATATGCGGCTTTGCCTGCCACATAATCTCGCTCGGCGCGCCAAATTCAACAAAAGTACGAAAAACGTGGCGTATGCGCGGGTCGCGGATTCCCGTTGTAAGCTTTCCGTCTGAAAAAGCTCCCGCGCCGCCCTCGCCGAACTGAACATTATTATTTTCGTCAAGAAGCCCTTCGCTGCGGAATTTTTCTATCGCCGCAATTCGGCTGTCGCAGTCAGTTCCGCGCTCAAGCACAAGCGGTTTAAGTCCCGCTCCCGCAAGGGTCAGCGCCGCAAACATTCCCGCAGGACCAAAGCCGACCACAACAGGCGGCTCGCCCGAAATATCCTCCGCAAGCGGCTGAATGTAAGGCTGTTCGGTTACAGCTGCCGCCTTGTTCGGAGGCAAACGGCGCAAAACGCGCTGCTCGTCCCTTAATTCAGCCTCCACCGAGGCGATAAAATGAACATCGTGCTTTTTCCGCGCGTCAACCGACCGCTTTACCAGCTTTACCGCGCGCAGCTCGTCCGCCTTGCAGCCGACAGCGTTCGCGGCAGAACGCGCCAACCTTTCGTCATTGTAATCAAGCGGCAGATAAATGTCGTTAATACGTATCATAAGCTTTTTGCCGCACCCTTTCCCGCCGCCGCGCCGCTCGCAAAGGCAAACGTAAGATTATAACCGCCGCAGTCCCCCGCAGCGTCAAGCATTTCGCCGCAGCAATAAAGCCCGCGAACCCGCTTTATTTCAAAGCTGTCGGTTATTTCCGAGCGCAGGATTCCGCCGGAAGTAACCTGTGATTTTTCAAAGCCGACCGCGCCGATAATTGGAAAACGCAGCGATTTTATCAGCCCCGCCGCAGATTTGATTTCGCCGTCGGACAGTAAGGCGGTCGGCTCTGTCAGCGCGTGCGAACAGCTTTTTTTCAGCAGATAAAGTCCGACGCGCTTGTGAAAAAGCCCGCTCAGCATATCCTCAAGCGGAGCGCTTGCGCGCATTTCACGCAGCCCGTAAAGAATATCGGCAAGCTGCTTTTCCGCCATTTCGGGAAGCAAATCAAGCGACAGCGAAAAATCCCCGCCGTCACGATAACAATGCGACAAATTCATAACGCAAATTCCCGAAAGCGTGCCGTCGCCGAACTGAACCTCGCCCTTCTCGCTTTTTACAGCGCGGCTGCACTCATTAAGCGTTACCGCCGCGTTCACGCGAAGTCCTTTCAGCGGACGTACAAGCTCGGGCGCAGTTTTCAGCGGCGTAAGCGCGGGTCGGAGCGGAGCGCACTCCACACCCAGTCTTTTCGCCAGACGAATAACCGAGCCGTCGCTCCCCAGTGCCGACTGCGACATTCCGCCGCCCGCCAGAATTACCCGCCTTGCCGCAAAGGACTGCTCGCCCGAAAAAATACGAAAAGCCTTTTCCCTTTTTATATTGTCAATCGAGCAGTCGCAGAATAGCTCCACGCCAAGCTTAGCCGCTTCAAGCCGCAGACCGTCAAGAACCGAGCCTGCATTCTCGCTCAGAGGGTAGACTCTGCCCTCGCTGTCGGAAAACCCGTAAACGCCCAGCGAAACAAAAAAATCACGGACATCAAAACCGAAATCCGAAATCAGCTCCGAGCAGCTCCCGTGATAAAATTCGGGGGAGATATTCTCGTTGGTGTAGTTGCAGCGACCGTTCCCGCACGCAAGCAGCTTTTTTCCCACCCGCGAAAGCCGCTCGAATATGCCGACCCGAAGCGCGGGAGAAGCTCGCTTGGCAAAAATCGCGGCGGTAAGACCCGAAGCTCCTCCGCCGATTACAGCAATATCAAAAAATTCCATAGTTCACCTCAGCAGTTCAAGAACAGTGCTTCCCAGCCACACCACAAGCGGCAGCGTGCCCATTGAAAGCAGGGTCGTCACTGCGAAAATCTGAGAGCAGTATTCCGCGTTCTTGTTGAACGTTATCGCAAACATCATTCCGATTGTCGCGGTCGGGCAGGCGATTTCTATAAGCGTTATCAGCTTCGCTGTTTCGCTTGCGGGAAGCCACATAATAAGCAGAAATCCGATAATCGGAAACAGCAGCAAGCGGCAGGCGGCTACCAGATACACGCGAACGTTTTTCAGACTTTTTACAATGTTCGAGCTTATAATTGAAGCTCCCGCGACTATCATAGCAAGCGGCGTGGTCATTTCAGCAACGTTATTCAGCGCGGTATACGGGATTTCGGGCAGTCGAATCCGCAAAAAGAACAACACCATTCCAATCAGAACCGCAATTACGGCGGGGGTTTTTACCGCGCGCAGCACCGAAGCCTTGCGGTCGCCCCGCATTGTCATAAGTCCGTGCGTCCAGACGCAGAGGTTGAATACGGTAATGAAGCCGTTCTGCAAAAATACGCCCTCGCTGCCGAAAACGCCGAATATAAGCGGAGTTCCCATAAAGCCGCAGTTGGAATATACAACCGAGAATTGCTCGACGGCGGCTTCCCTGCCCTCCTTTTCGCGGAAAAACAGCTTGGAAAGCAGGATAAACGCCGCGTAGGTAATTACCGCCATAATCGCCGTCCACAAAAGCCCCGAAAGAAGCTCGGTACGGAAATCCGTCTGATACGCAAGAAAAATAAGCAGTGGATTTACAACATACATTACAAGCGATGAAAGCTGCTTTTTTCCCTCGTCGTTTATCAGTCCGACCTTATAGCAGATCGCGCCTATTATCAGAATGATGAACATTATTATTGTCTGATTCAATACAGCCTGTGAAGCCGAATCCATACGCCTCTACCTTTCCGTTATTCCGCGTTCCAGCTGTTCAGATATTTCTCCTGAACGTCGGTAAGCTTGTCAATTTCAAAGCCCCAGAACTTTATTTTTCTTTCGGCAACCGCACGGTCAACCTCTTTCGGAACGTTCACAATCATATCTGTGAGCTTGTCCCTGTTTTTCACAAGATACAGCGCGGACTGCGCCTGAATTGCGAAGCTCATATCCATAATCTCTGCGGGGTGTCCGTCGCCCGCCGCAAGATTTACAAGTCTGCCCTCGGCGATAACGTAGACGGTGTTGCCGTTGGAAAGCTTGTATCCCATTATATTATTCCGCGCAAGCTTTGCTTCGACCGCAATTTCGCGCAGTCCTGCAACATCGACTTCAACGTCGAAGTGTCCCGCATTGCAGCAAATAGCTCCGTCGTGCATTTTGTAGAAAGCTTCCTCGGTTATAACGTCGCGGCAGCCGGTTACGGTAATGAAAAAGTCGCCGATTTCCGCCGCCTTAACCATCGGCATTACAGTGAAGCCGTCCATAACCGCCTCCATTGCGCGAATCGGGTCGATTTCGGTTACGATGACCTTTGCGCCCAATCCCTTTGCACGCATAGCAACGCCCTTTCCGCACCAGCCGTAGCCTGCGACAACGACGTTCTTACCCGCAACAATAAGGTTGGTTGTACGGTTGATTCCATCCCAGACGGACTGCCCTGTTCCGTAGCGATTATCAAAAAGGTGTTTGCAGTCTGCGTCGTTTACCAGCACCATGGGGAATTTCAGCTTACCCGCCTTGTTCATCGAAATAAGACGGATAATGCCCGTTGTGGTTTCCTCACAGCCGCCGATAACGTTCGGAATAAGCTCGGGATATTCGTTGTGAATAAGATTTACAAGGTCGCCGCCGTCGTCGATGATAATATTCGGTCCTGCCTCGATAACCCGCGAAATATGGCGGTGATATTCCTCCTCGTCAGCGTTGTACCATGCGAAAACGTTCAAGCCCTCGTGCGCGAGAGCCGCCGCAACGTCGTCCTGCGTGGAAAGCGGATTACTGCCCGTAATATACATCTCCGCGCCGCCTGCTGCGAAGGTTTCGCAAAGATACGCGGTTTTCGCCTCAAGATGAACCGAAAGTGCGATTTTCAGACCTGCGAAAGGCTTTGTTTCCTCAAATTCAGCCTTATAGCTTCTGAGAAGGGGCATATTCTGCTCCACCCAGTCGATTTTTCTTCTGCCGCTCTCCCAGAGCTTTTCGTCACGAATTTCACTTGCCATTTTTGCGTTTCCTTTCACTTTTTAAGTAACTCCTGTATTTTTTCGGTCAGCTTCTCCGCCGCCTTTGCGTGAGTTTTTGCCGAGGGGTGATAATCGGCTGCTATACCGTCCTCAGCCTCGGACTGCGGAGTAAATCTCATCGTATCTATATTGCTGTCGCCCGTTTCGGCGGTATAATCCGAAACAGCCCGCTCAATCACGGGAAAAAGTCTGTCGCCCATTATACCGAGCGTACAGAGAATTTTTGCGTCGGGATTATTTGAGCGAATCTTCTTTAAAAATTCAACATAGCCCTCGCGGTATTCGTTCTGCTTGTCGGCATTGTCCTTGCAGTAGCTATCGTCGTTGGTGCCGAGATTTACCACAATAAGGTCGGGCTGACGCGGAAAGTCCCATTTGTAATTGTGCGGCTTGTCAAGACCGAAATCTCCGTAGGAGAAGCCGAGTTTTTCATAATACTGCGGGATAGTCTGCGCCTTGACAGGCTCATCTCCCTCGGTATAGCCCGAAACGATACCGTAGCCGCTTATTGAAACCATGCTGTAATCCGCGCCGAGCGCCTCCGCCGTCCGATATGCGTATGCCTTGGTAACGTCCTCGGTCGCGGTGGAGAAATGGTGCATTTTATCCTCGTCGTCAACACCGTAGCCGCAGGTTATGGAATCTCCGATAAACTCAACAAACAGCTTCTTGTTTTCGGCAGGGGCAATTTCGCCGCCCCTGACGGAAATTTCCTTTACCGCAAAGCACGACATTGCCGTTTCGGATAGCTTAACGATTTTTACATTGGAATTGTCGGTCGCAAAGGTGTAGCTTTTTTCGGGCTGAGTAAGCATATCGTCAACGACGCGTTCTCCGTCAACGTAAATCGCAACTCTTGCATAATTGCCCTCGTTGCTTTCCGATTCGCTCACACGGTCGCCGCGTATGGTTACGGTACACTCGCTTCCCGTGCAGGTAAATTCCGCGCCTGTTCCCGAAAAGGCGCACCAGAGCAGTCCCTCGTCAAAAAGTGTTCTTCCGAGCGGCTTAACATTTTCCGCGCTTGCGCTGTAAACATTGTCAGTCATAATATTCTCGCTTTCTGTTGTTGTATTTTCGGGTACAGAATCGGCGCACGCGGCAGCAGCCGCAATCGCAACGCCAACGCCAATACCTTTCAGTGCCGTTAAAACGTTCATAAGAGCTACCTCCCTTAATCTTCTCCAAGCTTCAGAGCCTTGTTAATATTGATTTTCTTTATAAGTCTGCCCAGAATTGCAAAGCCGCCGCCGAGCATAAGCACGATAATCACGTAAAGCTTGATATAATCGCTTTGCGCCGCCGCAACATAAAACGGCGGAACCTGCTCTGCCGGACTATACATCGAGCGGAAAAGCGGAACAAACAAATCGCTCGCCACACCGCCGATAACAAACGACATTGCAACCGAAACGCCCGACACAAGCAGCTGCTCATAACCGATTATACCGATAATTTCCCTGAAAGTTACGCCCATCGCGCGCAGTATTCCGAATTGCAGCGTCCGGCTTCGGATTGAAAGAATCCAGTAAATCAGGAATCCGATTATCGTCATTATCATAATTATAACAAAGCTCATCGTAAGCGCGCCGTTCATGCCTTGAAGCTGCGGGTCGTTCTTTTCCTGAATAAGCAGCTGCGATGAATCCGTTATGTACTCAATCGGTATGCGCTGCTCGCTTATATCATTGTACAGTGCTTCGCTTGTTGCGCCGTCCTCCATATCTATCCAGACCTCGTACGGCTCAATATCGGTAAGGTTATATATATAATTGTAGTTCATAACGATAAAGCAGTTTACCGCATATGAGGTCTGCTCCTCGTCGTTTTCCTTTGGCTTTTTATCGTTTTCCTTGTCGGCTTTGGCAGACTTGTTCGGATTTATGCCCGGCCAGTAGTCCACAATCGCGACAACGGTTGCTGAAACGCTGTCGTTGCCCGACCATTTTGCCGAAAGTCTGTCACCCGGTTCAAGCTCATATTTATCGGCAAGCGCACGTGAAATCAGCACCCCCGACGGATATTCCTGAAGCGCGCTGCAATAATTCCACCAATGCACGGGAAGAAGGTCGTTTCTGAACCACGCTGTCTGCGAAAATTTATACGGCTCTATCGCCATAAGCGTAACGCCGTTTTCGGTGCTTTTATCAACGCTCACCTTGGTTTTCTCGTTTACAAGCACGCGCGTTGCCGTTTTAACGCCCGAAAGCCGCTCAAAACGCTCAAAATCGCGTTCCACATATCCCGTAACCGTCATGCTCGCGTCAGAGGTGGTTGTTTCCGACCAATATTCCTTCAGTCTGATATCCGCGCCAGTCGAATAATATATCCGATCCTCTTTCTGATTATTTATAGTTCGCGCAGTGTTTGCCGAAAAAATTCCAAGCGAAAATGTCACGATAAGAAACATCATCAAAAAGCGCACACGCCCGCCCTCTGCGCGGCTTACCGAGGTAATAGCCATATACTGAGAGGGAGTCCAGAGCGGCCGGAAAATATTGTAGACCGCACGCAGAAAATAGGGGTAAACTCGCACAAAAAGGAGTCCCAGACCCATTACAAGGCAGGTTGAAAATATAAAGAAAAGCGGATTGATTTCGCCTGTCGATTCCTCGGAAACAACCTCGTTGGCGGTATAAATGCCGTAGAAAACCAATCCCGCCGCTATCAGCAAAATGTCAACGCAGCATTTTTCCCAGAGCTGTACCTTAACCACCTTGTTTTTGCTCGCCTTGTATTCAACAATCGACAGCTTTGACGCGGGGATTATAGGAATAAGCGTTGTGAGCAGGAACACGACAACCGCGATCAGCGCGTAAACCACAGCCGTTCCCGTAATTTTTGCGGAAATGCCCGTTCGGTTCACAAATTCAAGGAAGCCGTTTGAAACGCCGAGAAAGCGCGTGAGCAAAAGTCCCACAAACGGTGCCGTTATAAGCGTTGCAAGTCCCAGTATACCCGATTCTGCCGCATATATGAAAAATATCTGGCGCGAACTTGCGCCGCGGCTCTTGAACACTGCGATTTCGTTCTTTTCCTGCTCAACGTTAAGCTGCGATACCATAAAAAGGTAAAACGCCAGCATTACCATCGTCGGAATCTGAAGCGTCCAGAGTATCCCCGTGAGCTTCTGGGCTTCAACGGCGTATTCCTCAAGAATATCCGAAACGCCCATTGTAAAACCGCAGCCAAGCTCCTTGTAATACTCGTAATCCTCGTCAATTGCCGCTGTAACGGAGGGCAGGTCGTTCATATCCATCGACTGATACGAAAGCGCATATTTTACCGACATATCGGTAAGCTGCGCATATCCGCCCGCAACGAGCTTTTCCGAAAAGCAGCCGTAATCCATCATAAACGCATTCAGATATCTGTCCATCGTTTCCGACCAGTAGATGTCGCTTGCTTCCGACTGCTCATAAACGCCGACAACGCGCACTCTTACGGCGGGACGGCTCGTATCGGCAGACCGCACCTCGTATTCACCGCCGAGAATTATTCCAAGCGTTTTGAGTGCGGTTTCGCTTGCAACAGCCTCATAAACCCCGTCCTCGGCAATTCCTCCCTCGCAGAACATTCGTCCGTTCGTGATAACCGAATGTTCCGAAAAGCCCGTCATTGAAACAAGCTTTACGCGCGTTGAAGAACCGTCGGTATTTGAAAGATACTGCAAATTGTCCATAACAACGGTTTTTTCAGCGCCGACAGGAATTTTTATCCCGCTCACGCGTTCCTTAACCGTTGACGGCAGCTCGTTTATCACGGCAAGCTGTTCCCCCGCGGATACATTCGCGGAAAAAGCCTTATCGACCGAATAAATTCCGGGGAAATCGCCCGTGGCGAGCTGGTAGGCTTCCATATCCTTTATCAGCATACGCTGAAGCGAGGCGTCCATATAAATAGGCACCGCGCTCATCATACCCGCAGCCATAAGAAAGCCGATAAAAAGGCAAAGCACCATCCACTTTGTCTTGCACATTTTTCTCAGAAGTAGTGTAAACAAGGTCTGCTCCTTACCTGACGATCACCTGATCGCCCTCTTTTAATCCGCTTTTTATTTCAACCTCGGTAGCGTTTGTAATGCCCGTCACAACGTCAACCTCACGTTTTTCGCCGTCGTTGTATATCTGGACATATTCGCGCTCACCGTCCGTTTTGACGAGATTTTTCGGAATAACCACTGCGTTTTCCGCAGTTGCCTTCACCTTTACAATATCCGCAAGCGAACCAAGATACGCAAAAGCGGGTTTTTCTCCGTCAAAATCCGCGTGCAGCGCATTGACATTCTCATCGCCCGCCTCACGCGCTTCCGCAGGACTGTACGAAATCGTAGCGTCGTAGCTGATTCCGCCTACATTTACCGTAACCCTGTCACCCGCCTTAAAGGTGATTGATTCCGGATATTCGGCGCTGACGTAAAGGTCGTCGGGGTCGGCGATTCGCGCAAGAACCTTGTACGGATCCATTTCCGTGCCGGGATTAAGCTTGTAGACATAGGAAACCTGTCCGCTTATCGGTGCAAGCACCTTAGAACCGTCGTACTCCGCCTGATACATATCGAGCGTATTCTGCTCTATTTCAAGCTGAAGCCTGTCCGACTGCGAGCCGCTTGAATTGTAGGCAAGCTGCGCCGCCTGAACCTTCAGCTTCTGAATTTCAAGCTCATATTCCAGCGCGCCCGTGTTCATATCGGCAATAAGGTCGCCTTCCTCTACGAAGTCACCCGCCTTGACATAAATATTCTTAACGCGGCCCGTATAATCTGTAAAATAACATTCCTTTTCCGTGCGCGATTTCAGATAGCCCGTAACTGTTGCGGTGCTTTGAATTGTTTTTATTTTCGCGGTATATGTCGAGTAAGCAACCTCGTCCGGCGCAATCACGGGCGGTTCGAGAAGCTCCTCCTCCGCGGGGAAGAAGTAGCAGCCCGACGTTCCGATAACAGCGCAGGCAAGCGCTGCGGCGGCAATTTTTCTTTTCATAGCTTTCTCCTGAACAATAATAAAAGGTACACCATATATAATAGCATTTTTTTTTGCGCTTTTCAATCCTTTTTTTAAAAAAAAGAAAAAAACGCGGCGTTGAGTGCCGCGTTATTTGCCGTCAGAACATATTGTTGCGGATTTCCTTTGTCGCAAAAGCTCCCTCAAGAGCCTGTCCCGGCAAATCCGGATGAAGTCCGTCACGGAGATATTTTCCCTCGCCGCCGATAACCTCGAATTTTTCGCAGATTCCGCAGCCGTTATAGCAGTCCACAAGCTGCGCGCCCATAGCGCCCGCAATCGGACGCATTATCCGCTCAATCTGGCAGCGTATTTTTGCATTATGTTCGGGAGTTGCCGTCTGAATTGGCGTAAGCACAAAAACCCTTGCAAGCGGATATTCCTCCATTATTTTTTGCAGACACCAACGCATTGCTCCCGCTTCCGTAAACAGATTGATTTTATCATTCCAATCAAGGAATTTCTCGGTGAGCGCCTTGTCTGCGTCGCCAAGACAGTCAATATCGTCATTCGTTCCCATCGCAAAGGCGAAAATATCGGGAGCGGGATATTTTCCGCTTTTCACCTCGGAAATGAAGCGCTGAACGTGAACTACCGCGCAATTATTCACGCGCTTTTGTAATTCCTCAATATCCTCGGTTTCCTCCCAGCCGTCGCTGATTCCCGCAAAGTCCGGAGAGCCGTAGTCCTGAGTTGTTACGGTTCCCGCCGCGCAGGTGATAGTACGCTTGTACCAGACTGCGCTTCCGACCGCAACATTGTGATGCGAAGCCATTCCGAGATTCTTGAAAACGTGATACGACCACTGCTTTCCCGCTGTAATGCTGTCGCCGTCAACACCGAAATTAAGCCTTGAAAAATCCATTCTTTTTTACTCCTTTTGTTCTATGTGACGCATAAGCTTTAACCTTTGCGCTTCATTCGCTGAAAAACCGAGTTTCTCGTAAAACGGAATTTTGTCGGGTACAGCACAAAGCTCCACGAAAACTTCCGTACCGCCCACACCGTTTTTGTCGATAAAGCTCATCAGCTCCCCGATAAGAAACCTGCCTATCCCCTGACCTTGATATTCGGGTCGAACAGCTACGTCTTTTATGTAATAGTCCAACCCCATATCGCCCAGCATTCGCGCCATCGCTATCGGTTTTTCACCGTCATATACCGACACTCTGAAAATCGTGCGGTCAAGCGCGAGTCTTGTTTGTTCAAGCGAAGGTCCGCCGCCCCACACCGAATCCCAGATTGAAATAAATTCCTCGGCTGTAAGCTCATTGTACTTAATGGTATACTCCATTTTCTCTCCTCCAAAGATTCCCTTATATTATTTTTCTACAATAGTATCATTATACCGCGTTGACACGGAAAAGTCAATAAGCACGAAAAAATTTCCCCCGACGCATTACTGTCGGAGGAAATATCGGGTCATAATATAATACAAATCAAGCCGCCGCAGCCCTCGTTGATAATCCGCTCAATCGTTTCCTGGAGCTTCTGCCGCGCGTCGGACGGCATACGGTAGAGCTTGTTGTGAAGCCCCTCGTTCACCAGCTCGTGGAGGGATTTTCCGAAAATGTTGCTCTCCCAGATTTTCGTGGGGTTTTCCTCAAATTCATTAAGCATATAGTGAATCAGCTCCTCGCTCTGCCGCTCCGAACCCACAATAGGCGAAACCTCAGTTTCAATATTCGCCGCCATCATATGAATCGACGGTGCGTGAGCGCGCAGACGAACGCCGTATTTGCCGCCCTGCTTAACAATCTCGGGTTCTTCAAGGCTCAGCTCGTCAATTCCCGGCATAACAATTCCGTAGCCCGTAGCCTGAACCTCGTCAAGCGCCGCTTTTACCTTTTCGTACTTTTTCTTAACCTCGGCAAGCTCAACCATGCACGGCATAAGGTCGCCCTCGTCGTGCAGCTCCAGACCCGTAGCCTCGCCGAGAATACGGTAAAAAAGCTCGCTCTTTATTTCCACACGGACAAACCCCGCGCCCCGACCAAGGTCGATTTCCTCAACCTTGCAGTCCGAAATATACTCGCAGTCCGAAAGCTTCTCGGTTATGCCCTTTATCTCTCCGATTGCCGATATTTTAGCCGCGGAAGCTTTAAGCGCGCTGAAAACCTCGCTTCTGAGCCAATGCTCCTTGTCTAAAACAGTCAGCCACTTCGGCATACGGATATTTATTTCCTTTACCGGAAATTGCAGCAGAATCTCGGTCAGGATTTCCTTGATTTCCTGCTCGCCGATTTCCGGACAGCTCAGCGCAATCACAGGCTTGCCGTATTTTTCACGCATTTCCTCCGCAAGCTCCAAACTTTCACGGCTTTTCGGGTCGCGGCAGTTAAGCACAACCGCGAACGGCTTGTTGATGTTGGAAAGCTCCTCGATAACGCGCTGCTCCGCTTCCTCATACTCCGAACGCGGAATATCGGAAATGCTTCCGTCCGTTGTTATCACAAGTCCGATTGTCGAATGCTCGTTGATAACCTTCTGCGTTCCGACCTCAGCCGCCATATTGAAAGGAATTTCCGTTTCAAACCACGGAGTCATTACCATACGCGGCTGCTCGTTTTCAATATATCCTATCGCGCTCGGCACAATATACCCCACGCAGTCGATAAGACGGACGTTCATAAACGTACTGTCTTCCAGCTGAATTGAAATCGCGTCCTCGGGAACAAATTTCGGTTCGGTGGTCATTATCGTTTTGCCTGCCGCACCCTGAGGAAGCTCGTCAATTGCGCGCTCCCTGCGAAATGAGCTGTCAATATTCGGGATAACAACCGACTGCATAAATCGGCTTATAAAGGTGGATTTTCCCGAACGCACGGGTCCCACCACGCCGATATAGATATTCCCGTCCGTCCTCTGAGAAATATCGTGATAAATTGAATTGTTCATACAACCCTCCTGTTACACTATCGGAATAAGCAGCATACAGGGAGCTGTAAGCTGTTCCTGTTCAAGCTCGTTTTCAGCGGTTATCGCCGCAACGCTTGTGTTATACCGCTTTGCAATATCCCATACCGCCTCGCCGTTTTCCGCGTAATAAAGCTTCAGCGCATAGTCGCTGTTTTTCTTCTTCGGTTTATCCTCGTTAATGCTTATTTCCGTCACCGCATTCACAGTCTTGACGCGGTAAACAAGTCCCTGCGCACAAAGCTGAACATGAACCTCGATAGTACTGTCGCCCGTTATGCTGTACGTCACGCTTGCAACATAAACGCTGACGTTCGCCGAATAGCCGTCCGACGGTGCGGAAACCTCCGTTTCCAGTTCAAAGCCCTCGGTTTTTTCGGTAAATATCGGCTTGCCGTCTTCTCCGCAGCCTATAAGCCGTACATTCGCCTGACCGCTTATAATAAGCGCGTGCCCGTCGTCGGAAGCGCGGACGCTTGTTCCGAGCAGGTCGCAGCTGCAATCGTAAACCTCGGTGATATTCCCGTCGGGAGAGTCAAGCGCGGTGCGAAGAACAGTCTGCGCGTTTACCGCCTGCGGAGCATATTCCAGCTTTATCGGTGCGACGTTATATTCGCTCTCGTATTCGGTGGAATAGAGGTCGCAAACCGGCGAAAGAACTGCCTCGCGGTACGCCGTCACCTTGCAGTCCAGAGTAAGCTCGCAGCCGAGAATGCGGTTTTCTCCGTCGTCGCCCTGCCTTATTTCAAGGTCGCAGTCCATAACGTCAAACTGCGCGTAACAGCTGTGTCCGTCGGTAATCCCTGCCAGATCCACAATCTGACTTAACGGAACAGAAGCCTCCATAACCTCCGTTTCCGTTTCCCCGCTGCCCGTGCGGATAAGATAAAGCGACTTTACCTTTGCCTCGCCCTTTACAACAACCTTGTCGGAAATTATTTTCGTATCGGTAACCACCGCACAGCAGCTCACGTTCAGGACGGATAAAATTCCTCCGCCCGCGCCGGTTTCAATATCCTCGCGGACAACATACTGGCGTCCGGTGAAAAGACGGCTTCCGCAGTAATTTACGCTGTCGCGCTTTACCTGTGCGCCCGCCCCGCTTACACCGCATAGAAGCTCGCCCTGATAACAGCCCGTAACGCGGATTTTGCAGCTCACTGCCCCGCGCACGTCAATTCTCCGTCCGCTTACCGCGCGGCAGCTGCAATAATCCGCCTTTGAAAAAAGCGTTACCGCAGGACGCTCCGCCGCTTTTACAAGCTCAATTGTCTTTGAGTAAGTGTAGCGCTGCTCAACGCAATTGATACTGCTGCTGTTCTCGGAAAGATAGAGAACCTTTATGTACACCACCCCGTCAATAAAAAGCTGCGTGCCCGAAACGCTGTACGACGCTACTCCCGGCGTAAGCGTGCATTTGAGTATCTTGAAAATGTCAGGGTAATAATCGGGCAGAACGTAGTCAAATTCAACGCCCTGCTCAGCCTGACCGTCATACACTACCTCGGTGAGAAAGACAGGCTCCTTGTCAAGTAGCAATTCCATAATATACCTCCGTTTTCCGCAAAGCTCGCTGCTTCGCACTGTTCAGAAGATATATATTCACCGCCTGTACGAGATATGACAAGCAAAGGATTTTTCTGCGGGACAGTACGCTCCGTGCTTCGCATGAGAAAAATGTAAAAAAATGCTTTTCAGCTATTGACAAACCCGATTAAATCTGTTATAATACCAAGGTATGGTTGCAATGACAGCCATAATCCTTGCTCGCGCATAAGGTGCGGGCCGTAAGTCTATAAGGAGGTAAGAAAATGGCAAAGTTAAACGAAAAGTATGAAGCAGTCGTTGTTTTCTCTTTAAAGAACGGAGAAGAAGCGGTGCAGGCACTCGTAGCTAAGTTCACTGACTTAATCAAGCAGAACGCTGAGCTCGTAAACGTTGACGAATGGGGCAAGAGAAAGCTCGCATACGACATCAACTACGAATCTGAAGGCTACTATGTGGTTTACAGTTTCGACAGCAAGCCTGATTTCCCGATGGAATTCGAGCGTATCATCAACATCACCGATGGCGTTATGCGTTCCCTCGTAACATTACGCAAGTAATCGGAAACAGACAGGCAGGAGGGTGTAAATATGTACAATAAGGTTATAATGCTCGGACGAATTACTCAGGATCTGGAGCTTAAAACAACTCCGAGCGGCGTTTCTGTTCTCTCGTTCAGTATCGCCGTTGACAGAAGATTTCAGACTAAGGGCGAAGAACGCAAGTCGGATTTCTTCAATTGTGTTGCCTGGAGAAACGAGGCTGAATTTATCAGCCGCTTCTGGTCTAAAGGCCGCGCAATCTTAATTGAAGGCGAGCTTCAGAACAGAAGCTATACAGGTAAGGACGGAAATGTACGTTATATTACCGAAATTATCGTAGACCGTGCCTCTTTTACAGGCGAAAAAACGCAGTCGTCCTCGGGTTATTCCGCAGGAAACTATCCGCCCCCTCCCCCCGTTCAGCAGCATCCCGCTGAACAATCCAATTCTGCGCCGACAGCTTCAAACGGAAGCTATACGGCAAACGATTTTGTTGAAACAACAAACACCGATGACGATTATCCATTTTAATGAAGGAGGATACTACAATGGCTGAAAAGAAGGAAATGAACGACAGAGCTGCTCGCCCTGTTAAGCGTACCAGAAAAAAGGTTTGCCAGTTCTGCGCTGACAGAGCTGAATTCATTGACTACAAGGACGTTGCTAAGCTTAAGAAGTGCATGACTGAACGCTCCAAGATTTTACCCCGCCGCGTTACAGGCTGCTGCGCTTATCACCAGAGAGAGCTTACAACTGCTATTAAGAAGGCAAGACAGATTGCTCTTATTCCTTACGTTTCTGACTAATTGAAACATAACAAGCAAAACCTGCGGTTTTCCAAGAATCCCGCAGGTTTTTTCTTTGTAAAATATCCGAAAAGCAACCCCCGCCGCTGTCATTTATATGACAGCAAGCGGGGCTTTTTTTCAATAAGTGGCTTGCCACGTTATGTCACAAAAGTTGTGCAACGTGGCAAACGGAACCCGCGCCTAAGAGGCGGGAAACCTCTTGCCTAAGTTATTCGTTTCTGACAAGCCGACGGAAATGCTCGCCGCGCTCCTCAAAGTTTTTGTAAAAGCCATAGCTTGCGGCGGCGGGCGACAGCAAACAGCGCGTTTTGGTTACGCTTTTCGCGTACCGAACCGCGTCTTCAAGGTCGCTTGCGCTGTATATGTCGCGCTTTTCCCTGTTAAGCTCCGGCTCAATCCGACGTCCGCTGTCGGGCAGAAGTATAACGTGCTCAATATCGCTGTCGTTCAGAAAGGCGGTCAGCTCGGAATAGTCGATACCGCGATCCATTCCGCCTACAATTATCGCGTCAACCTTGTCAAACGAGCGTACCGCCGCAATCGCCGTACTCGGACAGGTGCTTATGCTGTCGTTGATATACTGAACGCCGCCGAAGGTTCCGACATTTTCAAGCCTGTGCGGAAGTCCGTAAAAATCGGGAAGCGCCGCAAGCATATCGCTTATCCGACAGCCCTGCGAAGCCGCCGCACACATTGCAATTCCGATATTGTAAAGGTTGTGACGACCGATAAGATTCGTGTGAATCTCCGAAAACGGTATATTCAAGCCATTTATGCAAAGCTCATCACCCAAAAGGCAGATATCGGCATTCTCACCGAGGCTCGCGGTGATTACCTCAGCGGCAGCGTTTTCGGGCAGCAGCTCCTTGTTTATTATAAGCAGGTCGCTTTCCGTCTGAAAACGGTAAATGTTTTCCTTAGCGGCGCGGTAAGCGGCAAAGCTGACGTAGTGGTCGAGGTGCTCCTCAAAAACATTCAAAAGCACGGCAACCTGCGGCGAAGCCTGAACATATTCGAGCTGGTGACATGACATTTCGCAGACAATGACCGTACCGTCACGAAATTCTTCAAGACGTTCAAGCGGCGGGATTCCGATGTTTCCGACAAGCACCGCGTCAACTCCGCATTTTTTCAGCAGATGGCAGGTCAGGGAGGAAACGGTTGATTTGCCCTTTGTGCCGGTTATCCCGATAATTGTGTTGGGACAATAGCGTAAAAGAAGGTCGGTCTGGCTTGTGATTTTCTTTTTCACCTCGTCTGAAACCTTGTCGAGAAGCGCAATTCCGGGAGATTTCATTATAATGTCAAATTTATCCAGACAGTCGAGATAACCCTCGCCGCTGTAAAGCTCGCAGCCGCTTATATCGTCGGTAACGTTAAGGTTTCGGTCGGAAATCCCGATCGTACAGGGAATATTTTTCAGAATTTCAAGCGTTGAACGCCCTTCTCTGCCAAGTCCGAGAATAAGCACGCGCTTGCCGTAAAAAAAATCGTTCAGCCTGCTAAGCATAAGGTCAGTCCTTTCCGAGCAGCGGGAGCAGCTCTTTGGGTACAAAATTGTCGTTATCAAAAAAGTCGTCGAGATTTTCGGGTTCTTCGGGGTGATTTCTGATATAATTATCGAGCAGCAGCGGCAGCTTCGACCTGCGTTTTGCCGCACGATAAAGAGCAAGCCTGATTTCTGCACGCGTACCCACACATTCAAACGGCTTGTCGAAATCAGCGAAAACCAGACCGTTGAAAAGGTCGGCAAATTCGGAACGGTCAAGCATATCCGAGCCGAAAATTTTCACCAACTGTTCGTCCTCCAGAAATGCCGCCAGCATAATGTAAACGTACAGGCATTTCGCGCATTTACCGCACCATACGTCGGTTTTGGAGCCTATGTTGCAGCTCTGAAAAACGTCCAGATATTTCGGATATGTTACAAATTTTTTCGCAATCTGCCATTCGCTCCACGGGCGCAGCATACTGAAATATTCGGGACAGGGCAGAAAATAATCGCGGCAGTACTCGCGGAAATCACGCTCAAATTCAGTGCTTTTGCTGTACTGGTGATTGATTTTCGTACCGCCGACGTTCGCCTCGTTCGCGCTGCTCTCATTGGAAAGCGCAATGTACTTTTTTTCCGTAAGGAAGGCGAAAAGATACGATGAAAAAGCGACAATCGCCGAAAATGGCGTGTGCCCGTTAAGCCAGCCCGCCGCGTTACGTTCAAGCAGAGTTTTATCAATCGTTCTGCGCGGACCGATGATTTTTTCGTCGGAATAACCCGCCGTGTGCGCACAGCCGAGCGTAGCGCCGCGCGGATTGATTATATAGCAGAGGTTGTCGCTTTTCATTTCCCGAAGAAGCTCCAGAGTAACAACGCTGTCCTTTCCGCCGCCGACGGGAACAAGCGCTCCACTGCGCTCCTTGCAGAAATCGCTCAGCGGCGCGGCTTCGGAACTTTCGGGAATTATCGTCATAAAGCTGTCAAAATCCGCGTCAATGCCGTTCCTGTAAAAAAATTCTCCAAGCCCGTTAAAATAAAGCTTCTTCCACCATATTATCTGCCGCTCGTCGAGCGCCCCGCAAAGCACGCGGACAGTCGGCGGGCAGGCGCACTTCCAGTAGCTCACCAGCTCAGCCATTCCAAGTGAAAAAACAATGCGTTCCAGCGCTTCCCTATTCACGTTTTCGGGAATAAGCGCACTGTCCCAGCTCCACTTCGGGTAAAAGTGAAACTCGTCTATTGAAAAATGGTAGGTTACCCCGTTTTCGGTCAGCTCGTAGCCATTATACACAAATTCGGGGTGTTCTCGCCGAAGCTGAATAAATTTTTCCATATTTCCCCCTTGCAGTATCAGCAAAAGCCGCCGTCAACTCCGAGAATCTGCCCCGTAGTAAAACGGCTGCTTTCCAGAAAACGCGCCGCTTGCGCAATATCTTCGGGCGAACCGAGCCGCCCAAGCGGCGTACATTCAACCAACTCAGCCATTTCCTCCGCAGAAAGATGCGCATTCATCGGCGTGTCGATAACACCCGGCGCAATGCAGTTCACGCTTATTCCGGACGGTCCAAGCTCCTTTGCCAGAGCCTTAGTCATACCGATTACGCCCGCCTTGACCGCGCTGTAATGCACCTCGCAGGAAGCACCGTAAACTCCCCACACGGACGAAATATTGATAATGCAGCCGTTTTTCCGACGTATCATCGAGGGAGCAGCCGCACGCGACGTGTAAAAAACTCCCGAAAGATTCACGCCGACCATTCTGTCCCAATCCTCGTCGGTAATGTCCGTAAAAAGCTTGATTTGCGAAATTCCCGCATTGTTTATCAGCAGTCGGCAGTCGGAAAGAAACGGTTCAAGCTTTTTCATTTCACTAGGCTGAGAAACGTCGCACTGCACGGCGTTCACCCCGAACTGCTCCGCAGCTCTTTCGGCGGCGGCACGATTGGCGTTGTAGGTTATAACAACGCTGTAATCCTTTGAAAATTCGGCGGCGAGGGCTGCACCGATTGCGCCGCTCCCGCCCGTTATAATTGCTGTTTTCATTATTTTATTACAAGCGCTCCCGCTTTATTTGTTTTTACGGAAATTTTTGCGGGTGCAGCCTCCGCATTTATAATGAGATTAGCGATTTTATCCTCCATCTCTCTGCGGATAACCTTGCGGATATCGCGCCCGCCGTATTTTCCGCCGTATGCCTTTTCTGCTATCCACCTGTAAGCCTCGTCGGAAATGCTCAGCTTTATTCCGTTTTCGGCAAGCGCCTCGCTCATTTCTCTGAGCATAAGCCGCGCAATGTCCGTGTAATTTTCAACGGTAAGCGGCGAGAAAACGACAATTTCGTCAACACGTCCGAGAAATTCGGGGCGCAGGAAATCGCGTAAAGCCTTCATAGCCTTTTCCTTCGACAGGTCGCCGGCAGTTTTCCCGAATCCCATTCCCGAAGAGCCGTCCGACGAGCCTGCATTTGAGGTCATACAGATTATGGTGTTCTCAAAGTTCACCGCTCTGCCGTGCGAATCGTTCACCTTGCCTTCATCGAGAATTTGCAGCAGAATATTCATAACATCGGGGTGCGCCTTTTCAATTTCGTCGAAAAGAATCACCGAGTACGGACGGCGGCGAACCTTTTCGGTAAGCTGACCCGCGTCGTCAAAGCCGACATATCCGGGAGGCGAACCGATAATTTTTGAAACGCTGTGCTTTTCCATATATTCCGACATATCAAGGCGAATAAGCGGCTCAACTCCGCTGAAAAGCTCCTCGGCAAGCACCTTAACAAGCTGCGTTTTTCCAACGCCCGTCGGTCCCACGAAAATAAAGGACGCAGGTCGGCGCTTTGTCGTCAGCTGAACGCGTGTACGCTTTATCGCAGCGGCAACGGTTTCGCAGGCTTCGTCCTGTCCGATGATTTTTTCCTTGAGAGTTTCCTCAAGCGCGGCAATTTTCTTGAATTCCGTTTCCATAATCTTCTTTGCAGGAATGCCCGTCCACATTTCAATAACCGTCGAAAGGTCGGCAGACGTAAGCTCGACCTTTTCCGCAAGCGGCGTAAGCTCCTTTATGCGTTCGCTGTTCTTTGCACGCTCGGTTTTAACCTCGGCAACCTTTTCGTAGTCAACCTCCGATTCGTCCATAAGCTCCGTTTCACGCCGTTCAAGCTCCTTTGCGGCGCTTGTCAGCTGTTCAAGCTCGGTAAGCTCCTTGCTGCGGATACTTGCGCAGGCGGAAGCCTCGTCAAGCAGGTCGATTGCCTTGTCGGGAAGAAAACGATCGGTGATGTAGCGCTCGGAAAGCGTTACGCACGGGCGCAGAAGCAAATCGGGTATTTTTATCTTATGATGCTGCTCGTAATAGCTCTTTATGCCTCGAAGCAGCACTACCGTTTCTTCAACAGTCGGCTCAAGAACGGTTACGGGCTGGAAGCGGCGTTCAAGCGCACTGTCCTTTTCAATATGCTTGCGGTATTCGTTAAAGGTCGTTGCGCCGATTACCTGAAGCTCTCCGCGCGAAAGAGCGGGCTTGAACATATTCGCCGCGTTCATTGTACCCTCGCTGTCGCCCGCGCCGACAAGATTGTGAACCTCGTCAATAAAAAGGATAATATTTCCCGCGTTCTTGATTTCCTCAATAAGCGATTTCACGCGGCTTTCAAACTGTCCGCGGAACTGCGTTCCCGCAATCAGCGCGGTAAGGTCAAGCAGATAAAGCTCCTTACCCTGAAGCCTGAACGGAACGGTGCCCGCTGCGATTTTCTGCGCTATTCCCTCGGCAATAGCGGTTTTGCCGACGCCGGGTTCGCCGATAAGACAGGGATTGTTTTTTGAACGGCGGGAAAGAATCTGAATAACGCGCTCAATTTCCTTTTCACGTCCGATAACGTTGTCAAGCTCTCCGCGCCGTGCGCGCGCGGTCAGATTTGTGCAGAATGCGTCAAGGAATTTATGCTTCTTGTCGCCCTTTTCACGCTTCTTCTTGTCTTTGCTTTTCTCCTTTTCCGTATTATCGGCTTCACCGTCCGCGTTCTTTTCGGGCGCTTTGCCGTATGAAGAAAAGAATTTTTCCATAAACGGCGGTATTATTCCTGCGCCGCCTCTTTTAAAGCCGTCTACCGATTCGTCGTCGCCTTCCTCGTCGGGATATTCCTCGTCGTCGGGCATATCGTCCTCGTTAGCCGTCTGCTCGCTGCTGAACAGCATATCAAAGCTTTCAAGGTCCTCGTTGGTAATTCCCATCTGCTTAAGATAGCTGTCAATCTGCGGAATACCAAGCTCCTTTGCGCAGGCAAGGCAG
This sequence comes from uncultured Ruminiclostridium sp., assembly GCA_964520065.1. Lineage (GTDB taxonomy): Bacteria > Bacillota > Clostridia > Oscillospirales > Ruminococcaceae > Ruminiclostridium_E. Next base: position 16,902 of record CAZFMC010000004.1, on the reverse strand, counting down.
TAGCCGTTCTCAAACTTTTCCGTGCCGTTGAGTCCCGTCATAAATACGACTGCGGGACGCTTCTTGCATCTCGAACACATCATCATGCTCATATTTTTCGCCTTTCTTTTTTCAGTAGGTATGGGGGGTTAAATGTGCGTATATGAATTGAAAAAATCAATAAAATCAAAGTAATAAATATGCTTGAACAAAATAGTTTTGTCAATTGTGTTAGTGTTAAGGAAAACCAGCTCGTTGCCCGTAACCGAAATCAACAGCTGAACGCCTATGCAGACGAGCAGAACGATAATCATTGCCTTCACAAGACCGAGAAGCCCGCCCAGCGCCTCGTTTACCGACGCAACCACGGGAATGTGGTTGATTATCCTAGAAGCGCTCGCAATCAGATTCAGTACAATCGCCGCCAAAGCAAAAATCAGCACGAACACAGCTATTCTTATCGGAACGCGGACAATCGGATCGACAATTTCCGCCAGAACAGCTGAACCGTGATTACCGCTTCCCACGTCGGTTATGCTGAGAACGAGCTTGTACAATGCGCTGCTTCTTCCCGAAGAAATATCTCCGGAAAAGCCTCCGAAAACAAGCGGAATTACCTCGGAAATCTTATCACCGACCTGCTCAAAGGCGGTGTAAAGCTCGCCCGAACTTACATTTGCGGCAAGAACGTGCGCAAGGACAAGCTCTCCCAGACCGCGTTTTTCATACTCGTCGCGCTCGATTTCCACAGAACCGATTTTAATCTGCGAATAATCGAAATCCTCGCCGATTCCGAAAAGCGACAGGTCAGCCGACGTAATTCCCGTTTCGGTAAGGTCAACGTCGGAAAGGTCAAGAACGGCTGTTCCGGAGCTGTCAAACTCAGGCTCAATCGTGCTGAGGAATTTTCCGCCGACGACTGCCTTTTCCATATCAATTTCCCCAAGCGAAGCAAGCGGAATATCGCCAAGAGCGTCGTCAAGCGTTTCGTCAATGTAATCGGTAAGCGGTTCGGCGATCCAGCCTTCGTAAATCTTATCGGCAATAATCGAGCTTCCGAAAAACGCCAGAACGAACGAAACAACTATCGCCGCCGTGCTTATTATAACCGCAACGCCGCCCTTTCGGAAGCTTTTAAAGGTCACTCCGATAAGTATCGCCGCGACAAGAAGGTCGTAAAACCAGAAAAATTCAGTACCCATTTAGTTTATCCTTTCACAATCCACAACATCGTATCCGAGCAGAAAAAGCTCACCGTCTATCTTTACAAATGCCGAGTAATCGGACTCCATCTGAACCGTCTGCAATACTTCAAGGGTTTGTATATCAAAATGCTTGACGCTTGCTCCGTCGAGAACGTAAAGTCCGCCGTCAAGAAGAAGCTGCTGCGCGTTTGAGGAAAGCTGAATTGCTGCCAGCGCCTCATTTTTTTCGTTCAGCGATACCAGCATATTGCGGTTTGAGGACACATCATTATAGTATATGGCGGTGTTCGCGCCGCTAATCACAAAATCACGCAGGGTTCCGTTGTAGGAAAAATCGCCGATAAGGCTTCCGTCCGAGGCGTTCAGCGTAACTACAAGATTGTCGCAGACAGCTACAACTCTTCCGGAATCAGCGAACATACCGCACGGAAGGCTATTCGACCTGACGGAATATTTCCATTCGTAGCCGTCCTCGCTTTTTAGCGAAAGCTTGTAGAAGCAGGTCACTATTTCGCCGCTGTCAACACCGACTGTGGAAATGTAGATATAATCCCCTTTTTCGGGAAAAGCCATTGCGAAAATATTCTCGTCCGCAAACTTTCTCGTGTATTTCCAGTTTCCGCCGCTGTCGTAAACGTAAAGAACATTTGAATAACGCGACGAGCCTGTTACAATCGCTGCCATATCGTTTTCTCCGATTATGCCGCAGATGATTTTGTCGTCGAGCTTCTTTTCGTAAATCTGGCTTGTTTTGTTGTACAGCCCAAAGGAATACGCCGACTTATCGTAAAGGAGAATACGGCGCTTTGAGGTTACCTGAACGGGACTGGCGTAGCCGTGACGAAGCGCATAAATCTGCGCACCGCTGGTTTCGTAGGTATATAAATAGGTATCGGTCAGAAGTGAGAAATTATTTCCGAAGCTCTCAAAGGAATAGCCCGCGCTTCCGGGAAGCGAAATCGGAAAACCGACGTCCGAGGACGTTTTGGTTTCAATTTTGGAAGCGATACCGCGCAGCGGCTCGAAAATTGTATCGGCATTCACCCATATATACGCAAATACAACAAGCACAAGCCCTATTGCCGTAAGCTTCAGGACGTTTTTGGCACTGCGTTTTTTCTTGCGGTATACGTTAAGATTCACACTTTTCGCGGTGGTACTTTTTTTGGTGACGGTCGGCTGCTGCCGACGTTCTCCGTCAGGTATCTTCAAGGCTTATCCTCCTTTCCGCGGTGTATTTCAGTAAAAAACCCGATTGAGATACAGTCCGCGCGGGTCGATTGTTTTTCCTGCCGTTTCACGCTCGCCTGTTTCAAGCGAACGCAGAATATCCTCCTCGGTTCGTTTGCCCTCGCTGACGTATATAAGCGTTCCGACCATTATCCGCACCATATTGTGCAGAAATCCGCTTCCGCTTACGGTGAAAATAACCTCGTCGTTTTCACGTCGGACTCCGAAGTCGTATATTTCCCGAACGGTAGATTTAAGACGCTCCTTTGCTTCGGCTTTACAGAACGCGGCGAAATCGTGTTTGCCGATAAAAAGCTTCGCCGCCCTGTCCATTTTTTCCTCGTCAAGCCCGCCATGATACCAGAACGCAAGCTTGTCCGTGAAAACGTCGCGCTGCGGCGTGTTTTTTACGCGGTAAACGTACTCCTTCCCCTTTGCGCTGAAACGTGCGTGAAAATCGTCGTCCGCCTCCTCGCAGGAAAGAACCGCTATATCGTCGGGGAGCAGCGCGTTCATTCCAAGCACAAATCCCTCGCAGGGAATTTTCGCCTCGGTTTTAAAGCTGAACCAGAACTGCCGCGCGTGAACGCCCGTATCGGTTCTTGAGCAGCCGTTTATTGTCACCTGCGCTTTAAGCAGCTTTTTCAGCCGTTCTTCAATTGTCTGCTGAATCGTAACAGCATTCCCCTGCCGCTGAAAACCGTGGTAGGCTGCGCCGTTATAGGCGATACAAACCTTCAGATTACGCATTTTTCAACTCCCTTAACCGAAAACAATATTATTGATTATAACAAAGCCAAATGTACAAAGCGTTAGCCCCGTCATATAAAAATCCAGCCTTGTCGCTTTAAGCTTACGCAGTCTTGTGCGCCCCTCTCCGCCGCGGTAGCAGCGACACTCCATCGCGGTAGCAAGCTCGTTCGCGCGCTTAAAGGCGCTGATAAAAAGCGGTATCAGAATCGGCACGAGAGCCTTTGCGCGTTTCACAAGTCCTCCGCTGTCGAGGTTCGCACCGCGCGCCTTCTGCGCCATCATTATCTTGTCGGTTTCCTCGATAAGCGTCGGAATAAACCGAAGCGCAATCGTCATCATCATTGCAAGCTCGTGAACGGGAAAGCGCAGCTTTTTCAGCGGCGAGAGCAGGCTCTCAATCGCGTCGGTAAGCACAATCGGAGATGTCGTATAGGTCAGGAGCGACATTCCGACAATTAAAAATACAATCCGAATTATCATAAAAGCTGAGGTTTTCAGACCCTCGGCGTAAATCGTTACCGCCCAGAGCTGCACCAGCGGTTCACCATCGCCCTTTATAAAAAGAATGTTGAGAACGGCGGTAAAAATAACAATCGGGAGAATCGGTTTCAGGCTCTTCGCCATCATTCTGAGCTTTATCCCCGAAACCATAAAAGCCGCAAGCATAAACGCGCCCGCAATTGCAAGTCCGTAAAAATTGGACGCTACAAAAAGCATTACAACATATATAATTTCGAGAATTATCTTAATACGGCTGTCCATACGGTGAATAACCGAATCGCCCGGGAAAAATTGTCCTAACGTAATATCCTTGAGCATTTTCTATCCTTCTTCTGCTGCGCGTTAAAGCAGCCTCATAAGCCGCTCGCAGGCGCGTTCTACCGTGTAAATATCCTCGCCGAGGCGCACGTCCTCCTGCTCCAGCAGGTGGCTGAGCTTCGTTATCTGCGGAATATCAAGTCCGACCTGTCTTATCTCTCTGGCGCGGCGGAAAACCTCGTCGGTGTCCTCGTAGCAGAACAGCCGTCCGCGGTTCATAACCAACACCTTGTCGGCGTATTTTACAATATCCTCCATTGAGTGCGAAACAAGGAGAATTGTCGTTCCCGAATTTTTGTGATACTCGTGAATTTCATCAAGCACCTTATCGCGCCCCTTCGGGTCAAGTCCCGCCGCAGGCTCGTCAAGAATCAGAATTTCCGGCTGCATTGCGATTACTCCCGCAAGAGCCACGCGGCGCTTCTGTCCGCCCGAAAGGTCGAACGGAGAACGGTTTAAAAGCTCGTCCGAAAGTCCCATGCTTTTCGCCGCCGAAAGCACGCGCGACTTTATTTCCTCTTCGGAGAGTCCCATATTTTTCGGTCCGTAGGCGATGTCCTTAAAGACGGTTTCTTCAAAAAGCTGATGCTCGGAATACTGGAAAACAAGCCCTGCCAAAAAACGCACTCCGCGTAAATCCACGCCCTTTTCCCATATATCCCTGCCGTTTATAAAAACGCTGCCCTCGGTCGGCTTGAGCAATCCGTTGAGATGCTGAATCAGCGTAGATTTGCCGCTTCCCGTGTGTCCTATTACACCTACAAAGCTGCCCTTTTCGATTGTCAGGCTCACGTGGTCAACCGCCGTTGACTCGAACGGCGAGCCTACGCTGTACTTGTAGACTAAATTTTTAATTTCCGCCGCAGCTTCTCTTTTTTCCTTTGGTTCAGCCTTCGGCGCATTTTCCTCGGGGGTAATTCCCCTTTTCGGATTCAGCGCGAGAATGGCTTTAGCGGCTTCGTTTTCATCGAGTATTTCGGTTGAAACGGAAACTCCGCTTTCTTTCAGCCGATACATAAGCTCGGTAGCCTGCGGCACGTCAAGCGCGTAACCCTTCATTCGTTCGACCTGCGGGAATATTCTTCTCGGTACGTCGTCCATCACGATATTTCCATCGTCCATTACGATAACGCGCTGCGCCTGAGCCGCTTCCTCCATATAATGGGTTATCAGCACGATTGTAACGCCGCGGCTGTTGAGCAGCTTAATCGTATCCATAACCTCTTTCCGCCCCTTTGGGTCGAGCATTGCGGTTGGCTCGTCAAGAACGATACATTCAGGCTGCATTGCAAGTATTCCCGCGATAGCCACGCGCTGCTTCTGTCCGCCCGAAAGCTGGTGCGGCGAGTGTTCGCGGTAATCGTACATACTTACCGTTTTCAGCGCTTCGTCAACGCGCTTACGTATTTCAGCGGGCGGTACGCCGAGATTTTCGGGCGCGAAAGCGACGTCCTCCTCGACAACCGTTGCGACGAGCTGGTTATCCGGATTCTGGAAAACCATTCCGACCGTCTGCCGTATGTCGAAAATCCTGTCCTCGTCAGCCGCGTCAATGCCGTTTATATAGACCTTGCCGCTTGTACCCGTAAGGATTCCGTTGAAATGCTTCGCAAGGGTGGATTTTCCGCAGCCGTTATGTCCAAGAACGGCGAGAAACTGTCCCTTGGGCACCTCGAGGTTTATCCCCTTCAGCACCTTGTGAGCGCCCGTAACGTTGCCGGAATCGTCGTAGGTCTGATATTCAAATTCGAGATTTTTTACTTCGATAATGTTCATTTTTTTGCCTTAATTACTCAAAAGTTACTATCGCCGTGTTGCCGCAGGGAATTGCAAGTCCCGTTGATTTTACGGGAAGCCCGATTTCCTCGGCGTTCACGTTAATTTTATATTTCTGTCCGACCGTCATATGAAGCAAATATGCCATAACCGTCGGCGAAAGTCCCGTTGTGTAGCTGTTAAGGAGAATAAACAGCGGCTTATCGGAAAGAACCTGCGTACAGCGGAGCATCAGCTCGTGAATACAGTCCTCCAGCTTCCACATTTCTCCGTTTGTTCCGCGTCCGTAGCTCGGCGGGTCGAGAATGATTCCGTCGTAGCGGTTTCCGCGGCGAATCTCCCGTCCGAGAAATTTCATTGCGTCGTCGGTTATCCAGCGTATCGGCTTGTCGGAAAGTCCGCTAAGCCGCGCATTTTCCTTACCCCAGTCAACCATTCCCTTTACCGCGTCGAGGTGGCACACTTTTGCTCCCGCATTTGCACAGGCAAGCGTTGCGCCGCCCGTATAAGCGAAAAGATTGAGTACGTTTATTTCACGTCCCGCGCTGCGGATAAGCCCGTCGCAGAAATCCCAGTTGACCGCCTGTTCGGGGAACAGTCCGGTATGCTTAAAGCCGGTGGGCTTAACCAGAAAAGTGAGGCTGCCGTAATTTATCGTCCAGCTTTCGGGAAATTTCTTGCGGTAATCCCACGAGCCGCCGCCCGAAGCGGAACGATTGTATTTCGCGTGAACGTTTTCCCATTCCTTGGCGGGGCTTGGATTTTCCCAGATAATCTGCGGGTCGGGACGTATAAGCGTTACGTTGCCCCATCGTTCAAGCCGTTCCCCCGCAGACGTATCAATAAGGGAATAATCCTTCCATTTGTCCGAAATTCTCATTTTATTTCAATCCTTTATCAGCACAGCGCAGCTTCAACCGCCGCGCAGATCGCATTTGTCTGTTTTTCAATCTCCTCGGCGTCCTTACCCTCAATCATTACGCGTACAAGCGGCTCAGTGCCGCTTTCACGTACGAGAATACGTCCGTTTTCGCCGAGCGTTCTTTCCGCTTCGTCAATTGCCGCGAGAATATCCGCGCTCTTGTCCCACATTCCGCGTTTGTCCTCGGTTATCCGGATATTTTTAAGCAGCTGCGGATAATCGGGAATGTCGGCTGTAAGAGCGGAAAGGGTCTTTCCCGACCGCGCAAGGAGCTCAATGAGCTGAACGGCTGTGAGCTGTCCGTCGCCGGTTGTCGCGTAATCAAGGAAAATAATGTGTCCCGACTGCTCCCCGCCGATATTATACCCGCTTTTCAGCATTTCCTCAAGCACGTATCTGTCGCCGACCGCCGTGCAGACAGTCTTAAGGCGGTTGTTTTTCATATATGTATGGAAACCGAGATTGCTCATTACGGTAACAACCGCGGTATCTCCGTGGAGCTGTCCGTCGTCGCGCATTTGCTTTGCCAGAATTGCGATAAGCTTGTCGCCGCAGACGATATTGCCCTTTTCGTCAACTGCCAGACATCTGTCGGCGTCGCCGTCAAACGCAACACCGAGGTCGTATCCGCCTTTTACCACCTTTTCACACAGCAGGTCGATATGAGTCGAGCCGCAGCTCTCGTTGATGTTGCAGCCGTCAGGCTCGGCGTGAACAATATCAAAATCCACGTTCAGCCTTGTGAAAAGGTCGCGCGCGGTTACGGAAGCGCTTCCGTTTGCGCAGTCTGCAAGTATTTTCAGCGGCTTTACCGCAGTTGTTCCCGCAGAAATAAGATGCTTTACGTAATCGTCGGCAGCGGAGGAACGATATGTTACACGTCCGACCTCCGTTCCGCCGCAAAGCGAAATCTGTTCGGGATTATCGAGAATAAGCGTTTCAATTTCATTTTCAACCTCGTCGGGGAGCTTGAAGCCTGACGATGAAAACAGCTTTATTCCGTTGTATTCAACCGTGTTGTGCGAAGCGGAAATCATCACGCCCGCGTCCGCGTCGTAATATTTTACAAGGTAAGCGACTGCGGGAGTAGGAACGATTCCGAGAAGCTCCGCGTCTGCACCGACCGACATAATTCCCGCAATAAGCGCGGCTTCAAGAATGTCGGAGGAAACGCGGGTGTCCTTGCCGATTAAAATTCTGGCGCGTTTTCCCGACGTTTTATGCTTTGTAAGAACAATTGCCGCCGCGCGCCCTATCTGCATTGCCGTTTCGCAGGTAAGCTCCGTCACGGCAACGCCGCGCGCACCGTCCGTACCGAATAATCTGCCCATAATTCATGCCCTCTTTTCAAATAATTACAATATATTCGCAGGAACCGCAAGTGGTTACTCTATTTCTATTCAAAGGTCTGCTGACCGTCCTTTTCAATGCCGAGATGACGGTAAGCAAGAGCTGTCGCAACGCGTCCGCGCGGTGTTCTTGCAAGGAAGCCCAGCTGCATCAAAAACGGCTCGCATACGTCCTCCAGAGTTACCGATTCCTCGCCAAGCGCGGAAGCAAGCGTTTCCAACCCGACAGGTCCTCCGTTGTAGCCGCGTATTATCATAGTCAACATTCGGCGGTCAAGACTGTCAAGCCCCAGCTTATCAATTTCAAGTCTGTCCAGCGCGATGTCGGTAAGTTCCTTTGTAACCTTTCCGTCGCCCATTACCTCCGCGAAGTCACGGACGCGCTTCAACATTCTGTTCGCAATACGAGGAGTTCCGCGCGAACGGCGGGCAAGCTCTATTGCACCGTCCTTCTGAGTGGGAATCGTAAGAATAACCGAAGAACGCATTATAATATCGCAGAGCTGTTCGACCGTATAAAGCTCCAGACGTTCAATAACGCCGAAGCGGTCGCGCAGGGGACCCGTAAGCTGTCCCGCGCGCGTTGTTGCGCCAACAAGCGTAAAGTGCGGAAGGTCTATTCGTATCGACTGAGCGGACGGACCCTTTCCGATTATAATGTCGAGAACATAATCCTCCATCGCGGGATAGAGAACCTCCTCAACCTGCCGCGAAAGACGATGAATTTCATCAATAAAAAGCACGTCGCCGTCCTTAAGATTTGTAAGCAGCGCGGCAAGGTCGCCGGGCTTTTCAATTGCAGGTCCCGATGTGATTTTTATGTTTACGCCCATCTCGTTGGCGATAATTCCCGCGAGAGTGGTTTTTCCCAGTCCGGGCGGTCCGTAAAGCAGCACGTGGTCAAGGCTTTCGCCGCGCGCCTTTGCCGCTTCAATGTAAATTTTCAGATTCTCCTTAACCTTATCCTGTCCGATATATTCGTTCAGTGTTTTCGGTCTAAGACTGTATTCCAGATCCACGTCCTCGGGGGAAAATTCGGGTTCAATTATCCGCTCGTGACGGGGAGCTTTTGAGTTCGTTTCAATCAAGGCTTATATCCTTTCGAGAATTGATATTTATCTGTTTGACAGTTGTTTAAGTCCCTCTTTTACCATTTCGGAAACGGGCAGGTCGGGTGAAACTCCCGCCAGAGCTTTTTGAGCCTGCGCGGTTGAAAAGCCAAGCACGACAAGCGCCGAAACAGCTTCCGAAACGCTGTTCCCTGCCGCCGTATTAACCTGCGAAAGCTCCGCGTAGCTCTCGGCGGGAATATTATCGGTCTGCTTGGCGAGCTTATCTTTAAGTTCAAGTATAATTCGGTCGGCTATCTTCTTTCCGACGCCCTGCGAACGGGTGAGAACCTTGCTGTCGCCGCCGGCAACGCAAAGCGCAAAGCCCTGCGGCGAAAGGTCTGAAAGGATAGAAAGAGCAGCCTTGGGACCTACTCCGTTTACCGAAAGAAGCAGCTTAAAGCAGTTCAGCTCGGCGCTGTCGCTGAAGCCGAACAGCTCGACCGCGTCCTCACGGACGTTCATACAGGTGAGCAGGGTCGTTTCTTCGCCGACTGCAAGCTGCGAAAGTGTGTATGCCGTTGTGCGGCAGCCGTAGCCGACCCCCGCACATTCGATAACCGCAAGGTTCTGTTCCATATGAACCACCTTGCCGTGAACGCTGTATATCATTTTTTTGCCTCCGTATTTTCGCGGTAATTGTCAAGCGATTGGGTTTCGCGGCACAAATCCCGCCGCGCCAGCTCCGCAATAAGCTTTTCCGTTTCCGGATTTATAGCGTTTGTCTTAGCCTTAAAAACGTAGTCCATTTTTTCCTTTATGTAGTCGATTTCGCCCTTGTCGTCAACCGTCGCGGCAGCAGTAACCGCATACTCGCGCGCTTTGTCGTATTCGCCAAGCGCCGCGCAGCAAACCGCGATGTCAAGTGCAAGATAGGCGGGCGGAGAATTGTTCGTACCGACTGCGTTTTTGAAGCTCTCGATTGCTTCCTCATATTTTCCGCCGTACATTTTTTTCAGCCCGACAAAGGTATATGCCAGTGAAAGACTTTCTTTAGCGGCAGAGTTGTTTTGAATAAGCTCGCCGAACCACTCCTCCGATTCCTTCGGGTCGGCGGTCGGACACCACATAAAATATCGGGAAACGGCGTTTACCAGCTCCGTTTCTTTCGGAAATTCCTTTGTTCCTTCAATTAAAACCGGAATAAGCATTATATAATTTGACATATAGCGCATCATATCCTTATAGCACGCCAGTCGAAGCCGTTTATCCGTCGCTGTTCTAAGACATTTGCTGTACTTTAGGGCGGCGTTCAGAAAATCGCCGTTTACGCGGCAGTGAATCGCGTCGAGAAAAAGATATTTTCCCTTTATCCAACCTTTAAGCTGATATTCGCGGACAGCGTAGCTTGCTCTGAAGCCCTGCGGCGGGTTGAAATAGATGTTATAGGCGTTTATTTTTGCAGCAAGCGGTAAAATAACGAAAAGTGCAATCAGCGCGGCGAAAATTCCGATTTCAAGCTCTGATACGCTGCCGGACGGCTCAAACCGCAGACAAAATACGGTGACCAGAATCAAATTACAGACAAAAGCGGTAATTGAAACCGCCATTGTTGACGGTGTTTCGGGTTTCTTCATATTTTCCATTCCCTTCCTAATTCAGCCCCGAAAGGCGCGAGTTGTAGCAGTGCGCGTGGCAGATAGCCATTGCGAGCGCGTCGGCGGTATCGTCGGGCTTCGGCACCTCGTCAAGCTCCAGAATACGCTTTGTCATATCCTGAACCTGCTTTTTTACAGCCTTTCCATACCCCGTAACCGACTGCTTGACCTGAAGCGGGGTATACTCAAAAATTTCAATTCCGCGCTGCTTTGCGGCAAGAAGCGTTACTCCGCGCGCCTGAGCGACAGCGATAGCCGTTTTCTGGTTACTGGTGAAATAAAGCCGCTCAATCGAAAGGAAATCGGGCTTATACTTGTCAAAAATATAGCAAAGGTCGTTATAGATTTCACAAAGACGTTGGTTAAAATCCATTTCGGCGGGAGTTGTAATCGCGCCGTATTCCACGACCGAGAAGCGCGACCTGCTGTAATCAAGAACGCCGAAGCCAACGATTGCATATCCGGGGTCTATTCCGATAATTCTCATAATCACTCCGTAAAATAGTATCAGCATACTATTATAACATATTTTTGCGCGGATTGCAACTTTTTAAGGTGAAAAAAAGCTTCCGACAGCAAAAAAATCAACAATATTCCCGCCGAATTTTGTGCAGAATGCCGCCTCAGATGAGATTCATCTCCTTAAGCCTGCGGTAAAGGCTTCCTGCGGGAAGTCCCATAACATTGTAGTAATCGCCCTCGATTCTCTTTACAAGAAGCGCGCCCGCGTCCTGTATTCCGTAAGCGCCCGCCTTGTCGAACGGCTCTCCCGAAGCGACGTAGCGTGCAATTTCACGTTCGTCAAGCGGAAAGAACGTCACGCGCGTTTCCTCGGCGAAGGTGGTAAGCCGACCGTTTGAAACAATAGCAACGCCTGTAAAAACACTGTGGGTATTTCCCGAAAGAAGGTGCAGCATACGCTGTGCGTCCTCCTCGTCCCTGGGCTTGCCGAGAATTTCATTTCCGTAAACCACCACCGTATCCGCCCCGATAACCGTTTCGTCGGGGAACATTACGGCAACCTCCTCCGCCTTGTTTTTCGCCAGCTCGCAGACGTATTCGGCGGGCGGAAGCGCGGGGTCGGCGGTTTCCTCGCCCTTTGCGGGAACAATCCAGAAATCCGGTGTAACGAGCGTGAGCAGCTCGCGTCTGCGCGGTGAAGCGCTTGCCAAAACTATCATAACTATCGTCCTTTCAAAAATGCTGATAGCTTATTATAGCATATTTTTACGAAAATTTCCATAATTATGCGATATTTTCTGTTTTTGCACAATTTCTATTGACAAATCCAACCGCTTGTGCTACAATTAGCATTGACAAAGTATCCTTATCAAGAGCAGCGGAGGAACAGGTCCTGTGAAGCTGCGGCAACCGTTCGGTAAACCGAAAATGGTGCCAATTCCTGCGCCGAAAGGCGGAAGATGAGGGAGTGTGAAAATCTGCTCCCGAAAGGGAGCTTTTGTTTTATGTTAATTCTGAATGAGAAAGGAAACAAAAATGGCTAAATATTTATTTACATCTGAAAGCGTTACCGAGGGTCACCCCGATAAAATCTGCGACAAAATATCCGACAGCGTGCTTGACGCGCTCCTCGCTCAGGACCCTATGTCCCGCGTTGCCTGCGAAACCTGCACAACAACGGGTATGGTAATGGTTATGGGCGAAATCACCACAAAGGCAATAGTCGATATTCCCGCAATAGTCCGCGAAACAATCCGTGAAATCGGCTACGACAACTCCGAATACGGTTTCGACTGCAATACCTGCGCGGTTATGACTACGCTTGACAAGCAGTCGCCCGATATTGCTATGGGCGTTGATAACGCGCTTGAGGGCAGAGCGGAAAACGCGATGGATACAGGCGCGGGCGACCAGGGCATGATGTTCGGCTATGCCTGCAACGAAACCCCCGAGCTTATGCCGCTCCCGATTTCTCTCGCACAGAAGCTTGCAAAAAAGCTTACCGACGTAAGAAAAAGCGGAGAAATCAACTACCTTCTCCCCGACGGAAAATCGCAGGTTACGGTCGAGTACATAGACGGCAAGCCCGCGCGCGTTGATACGGTAGTTATTTCCTCTCAGCACAAGGCTTCCGCAACGCTTGAACAGATTCGCGCGGACATTATCGAAAAGGTTATCAAAACCACAATTCCCGCTGAGCTGCTCGACGAAAACACAAAGTATTACGTAAACCCCACAGGTCGTTTTGTTGTAGGCGGACCGCAGGGCGACAGCGGTCTTACGGGAAGAAAAATTATCGTTGACACCTACGGCGGCTATGCCCGTCACGGCGGCGGAGCCTTTTCGGGTAAGGACCCGACAAAGGTTGACCGTTCTGCGGCTTACGCAGCACGCTATGTTGCAAAGAACATCGTTGCGGCAGGTCTTGCCGACAAGTGCGAGGTTGAAATAGCATACGCTATCGGCATTGCAAAGCCGGTTTCCGTTCTTGTTGACACATTTGGAACAGGTAAGTATTCAGACGATAAGTTAAGCGAAGCGGTAGCAAAGGTGTTCGACTTACGCCCCGCCGCTATCATTTCCGCGCTCGACCTGAGAAAGCCGCAGTACAAGCAGCTTGCCGCTTACGGACATATGGGACGCGAGGAGCTTGGCGTCGCATGGGAAAGAACGGATAAGACCGAGGCGTTAAAGGCTGCGCTTGTCTGATAGCCGCGGAATGTTCATTGGAGGTTTTTACAGATGAAAATCAGAAAATTTACCGCGGCTTTTCTTGCGGCGGCAATACTTTTAAGCACGGCTGCGTGCGGTGATAATTCCGCTGTTCAGGACGACATAATCGGCGGTGCGGACGAGGCGCAGACAACACTTGTCGCCGAACAGGCTTCCGCTAAGGTTACGATTTCGGACGGAAAATTTATGGTAAACGGCAAGGAGCTGTGGATTAACGGCGTAAACACGCCATGGTACAGCTGGAACGACTTCACGGGCAATATGAACGAGGAGGTCTGGGAGGAAACCTTTGCGCAGCTTGCCGCAGACAACATAAACTGCACGAGAATCTGGATAAATTGCAACGGACACCAGATCTGCCGTCCCGACAAGAACGGAAAGGTTACCATTTTCTCCGAGGGGCATTGGGACGACCTTGAAAAGCTGTTTGCGCTTGCGGAAAAATACAAGGTTTACGTTATGCCGACCCTGCTGTCGTTCGACCATTTCAAGGGAAACGGCTCGGATAACTGGCGTAAGGTTCTGACCGACCACGAGATGGCTGACCGCTACGCAGAGGTATATGTCAAGGAGTTTTGCGACCGTTACAAGGACTGCGAATATATTTTCGGCATTGACATTATGAACGAGCCTGACTGGGTTCACGAAAACGAGGAATGCGGACAGCTGAGCTGGGACGACCTCTCGTACTTTTTCGGAAGATGCGCTGCGACAATTCACGAAAACTCAGACTTTCTTGTAACCGTCGGACTTGGGATTATAAAATACAACTCCGACAAATACGAGGGCAACAAGATTGCCGATGAATATCTGAAGGAGCTTACGGGCAGCGAAAACGCTTACGTGGATTTTTACAGCACGCACTACTACGCCTGGCAGAAAAGCTGGTTCGGCTTCCCGTTCAACGTTACCCCCGAAGAATTTGGGCTTGATACGGACAAGCCGTGCTTAATCGGCGAAACCTCGAACGATAACGAAGCGGAATACAGAATGACGCTGACCGAGCTGTATAAAACCTCCTTTGACAAGGGCTGGAACGGAATTATGGTATGGATGGAGCCGAACGAGGAAACGGGTTGGTATCGCTACGACCTCACCAAGCAGGCCACCAATGATTTCTACGAATATCAGCCTGAGAAGGTCAAGCCGCTGAGCTGAAACCTAGGGCTTGTTGACACTAGAGCGTGTTCACATTAACGCTCAACGCTCGTCTTTTGACGTATTTTTCGCATAACTGCGTTGAAAATTCTTGAAGTACATAAAGTACGTCTGCGAATTTTCGCCTTGTTCTGCAAAAAATTCGTTTCAAAATCCGAGCATTTCGGTTAATGTGAACAAGCTCTAAAATAATATGCGGATTTTTGAGATGGTTTTGAACCTTTTTAGGCAAAAATTCGTAGGTTGGCTCTGTGCCAATCAAGAATTTTTAACGACAAAAGGGGCAAAAGCAGCCAAAAAGACGTGTGTTAGGCTTAGTGTCAACACGCCCTAATACAACAATCGCCTCGCCTTGCAGAAAATGCAAGGTGAGGCGGTTTTATTTTACACACCGAAATCAGGAAACCAAGACGCGGCATTTTTCGACATAAAATCAATTATTTTTCGTTTGATTATAGAGGATTGCACAAACTTTAAATACCTTTTGAAAAATGTGAGAAAAATCGCCGGCTCAATCGTTTTACTATTAGAGGGAGGTGATTTTATGAGCAGGAAGTGTTTAGCTGTTATCCTCGCGGCAGTGGTATGCTTTTCTTTTTTAACGCTTACGGTATCCGCATACGGAACGTCCACGCTTGATATTTCTTCTGCAACGAAGGGAAGCTATCTTTCGATTTCCGGCACTACGGCTACCTGCGTGAGCGAATACACGGACGCTGTTTCGGTAAAAAGCGTTTCGGTTGTACAGACGCTTGAAAAGCACGCTTACTTCTGGACGTGGGACACGATAGGCGACGCAGCTACAAAAAGCGGCTCTAACGTAAAGAATCTTTCGCTTACCTCGACCAAAACAGGTCTTGCAAGCGGGACATACCGTGTTAAATCTGTATTCACGGTAGAGCTGAGCGACGGAAGAACGCAGAGCGTTGATGTTTACAGCGCTGAAAGAAAGGTCGACTGAACCGTCAAAATCGACCCAGACACAGACAACTTAGGAATTATACAGACGTAACAAAACCACCTGTCAGACAGAACCGTCACTGCTGACAACCAACTTGGAAGCAAGTGCGAAAGAGCCGTCCGCCGTAAAAAGCGGGCGGCTGACTTTTTAGGCAAAGCCGCACAATCTTTGTGCGGTATTCTCCTAAAAAATGCTTGGCGGCTTGACAACACGGCAAAAATATGATACCATAAGCTAAACAATAATTTATGCGAAAGGGAAAGAAATGACAGAACAGGAAACATTACAGCGTGCTATAATGTATCTGGAAACGCTTTCGGAGGGTATGAATCCGCTTAACGGTGCGGAGATTCCGAGCGGCGAGGTGCTGTGTGAGGCGAGGATAAGCCGATGTCTTAAATATGCGGCGGAGCAGCTGACGCTGTTGCTGGGACAAGGCGAAAAAAAACAGCGGCTTCAAAATTTTTACATTCTGGACGTGCAGTTGGAGGCGCTTGAGGCGTCCAACCGGACGCTTACGACGACGCAGCTTACAGAAAAAATCAATCGAGTTACAGAAGAGAACGACACGAGGAAATTCCAAGCGAGATGGATACTGGACTGGCTCACGGAACAAGGACTGCTTGAAATAAACAACTCGGTAAGGCTTACAACGGAAGCGGGAAAGATGCTAGGAATAACCGCGGAGCTGGTTGAAAACCCGACAAGCCACATTGTGATGCGGCCGGTATATTTCACAAGCGAAGCGCAGCGGTTTGTTTTCGACCATCTGCGTGAGATGATACCGCAGAAGCAATCGGGAACAAGTTCTTCAAAGCCGCGCCCTGCCTTTTTCATAACAGAGCTTCAGAAAGGGCAGCTTTCGCCGTTAGAATACGACTGCACGGTATCGCAGCTTGCTGCTGAAATCAACCGCGTTACGGAAGACAACGGGACGTTCAAATTCAAGGCGCAATGGATAAACAGCTGGCTGATTGAGATTGGAATGCTTGAAGAAAAAGACGGGCAAAAGCAAGCGACAGCCGACGGATTTGCGCTTGGAATAATCTCACTTCCGCGCATAAACGAAAAAGGGACGCCATACATCGCAAACAAGTACACCTCCGACGCGCAATGCTTTATTCTTGACAATCTTGACGCTGTACTTGCTTTTGCGGCGGACTGCGAAGAAGCTAAGGCGAAAAAATAATGTCGCTGCGACGTGCCGCCCTACGGGCGGCGGCTATGCGCGCCTTCGGCGCGCGGACTGCGGCGGCGAAGCCGCCGTGATATGCCGCCCTACGGGCGGCGGTTGTGCGCGCCTTCGGCGCGCGGACTGCGGCGGCGAAGCCGCCGTGATATGCCGCCCT
>CAZFMC010000003.1:0-94685 GCA_964520065.1 uncultured Ruminiclostridium sp. | reverse complement strand
GAACCCATGATTCCGCCGTGAAAGGGCGATGTCTTAACCGCTTGACCAACGGGCCGTTGGTGAGCCACCCGGGAATCGAACCCGGGACACCCTGCTTAAAAGGCAGGTGCTCTGCCGCCTGAGCTAGTGGCTCGCAGATTTTTTACACACGCAAAAAATCAACAGTATTATTATATCACAACCTTTTCCAATTGTCAACCCTTTTTTCCACTTTTTTTAATTTTTTTTGCAGTTTAAAAACAGATGCAAGATAAAAAAATCAAAAAGTGTAAAAAATGATTGAGATCCGTTAGAATAGAGCCTAACGCAAACATAATTCAGGGAAGGATCTCAATCATTTAGAAAAAGTGTAACGCAAGAAGAGGTATACGCCGCACGGATAAGTGTTGTCAGTTCTTATTCATTCGGTCAAGCTTTTCGTTAAGCTCGTTTGCAAGCTGTTTGCTCTGGTGGTAATCAATGAAGTACGTCAGCGCGTAAACCGCCGCAACCGAAAGCAGCATCAGCAAAATCCCCACAGGCGAAACCGTATACCAGTTAAACCACGCGCCTAATCCGAGGACAACCGCGCAGATGTATATAATGTGAATCACCTGTCGGATAATCGTTTCGCGCAAGCTCATATCGTCTTTTTCAAGAGTTAAAACACTCCCCACGCCTGTCAAAAAGCCGACCGCAAGAATCTGCGGCAGAATCAGAAAATCAATCTTTTCGGTAAGTATGTCCCGCCCGCTAAGAACAGTATTAAGGAAAACCCAGAAAGCTGAAACGAGAAGCGTTGCCGTAGTTGTGGTTGAACAAAGCGAAAGAATCCTTTTTATTTTCATTTTTATCCTCCCAATCATAGCCCGAAGTGCTTTTTCAGCAGCGGAACATACTGCCTCGAAATGACGACGGTTTCGCCGTTTTTGAGTATTGCTTCAAACCGCCCGCTGAGCGACGGAACCAGCCGCCGCACCTTTGAAAGATTGACAATTGCGGACTTGGATACACGCAGAAAATCGGTTCCGCGAAACTGTTCCTCAAGCTCGTAAAGCTTGCTTTTAACTTCAAGAATCTCCTTTTCAACGTAAGCGAAAACCTTGTTGTCAACCGACTCAAAATAGTACACGCTTTTCGGGTCGATTACGCGTATGCTCCCATCTTCAAGGTATCCCGTAAACGGATTTCTGCCCGATTTTATATTGTATATAAGCTTCATAAGCTGTTCGTCAAGTTCGTTCGTGCGGATTACGATTTCTTCCTCGCCGTCCGACGGAAGCGGCTCAATTGTAATTCTCATATCATAATTTCCTTTCAATTTCGGGCATAAAAAGCTTGTTTTAACAGGTTATCTGTCCGAAAAGCTCTTTTTGCGCGAGGCTATAACAGAAGCTCCCGCTAATATTATACCACAAATTAAAATAATTGCAACCTCTCCCCAGACGGGAATGATATTTTCGCCAAATGAAATCGTTACGCCCATCTGCTCTGCGTATTCGGCGCTGAGCGCTTCACCCATTTCGCCAAAGTCGGCAAAAAGAGTTTCCGCTGTACGCTCGGTCATAACGATGCGGAGCATTGCGGTTCCGTGGAGGACGGGAGTGAATTTAAGAAAGCTCTGAACGCCCTCGGGAAGTCCGCCGATAGGGATATAAATTGCTCCGAGAAAACCAACCAGCGTTCCGATAACCGTACCGAAGCCCGACCAAGCGCCTTCTTTTTTCACAAAAAGTGAAATAAAATTCATCAGCGCCGCATAGGTGAACGAGTTTACGGCAACCATTCCTATTATTTCGAGCATTTCAACGACAGTGAAAAGCTCTCCGCCCTGAGAAGCAACATAGATTTCCGATATTGCAAGCGTAATCAGCCCGATAAACATAGAGCAAATCCAGGCTGCGCCGATATAGCCAAGCGAAAGCTTAAATCGTGAAACGGGAGAAATGAAAAAGCTCTGAATACGATGCTCAGCGGCGTCGTTTATCTGAAAGCCGATGAGGGTGAGAGTTACTGTAACGGTATTAACTGCGAGTATACCCGCGACCGTCCAGAGGAGGAAGTAAAGCTCCATATTTTTTTCGACCTGTTCAAGGTTTGCTATGTGCATTTCCTCCGCTGTGTCAACAAGCGACTGAACATACATATCGCCGAGGAAAAACAGCATAAGCGCGATTACGATAACCATTGTTAAAAGCGAGAAGAAAACTGTTCCCTTGTCGCGGAAGTAGCGTTTCAGATTACGCCCGATAAGTGTTGATACCTGTGTCATTTTTTATTTTCCTTTCCCATTCAATCATCAAGCTTTTTTCCGCAGGCGTTCAGGAACACATCGTCCATAGTTCCCTGAACTACCTCGAAGCCGCTTATTTTTCCGTTAAGACCTTCAAGCAGCGGCAGCGCGTCAAGCGTGGATTTAAGTGCGATTTCAAGCACACCGTCATTATTTTCATATCCGACTCCAAGCTTTTTTAGTGATTCCTCAGCCGATGAATTAAGCGACTGTGCGCGAAGCACGTCATGCGCGAAACGCTCCTTAAGCTCAAATGGAGTTCCCGAAGCGACAACCTTACCGCTGTCCAGAAGTACGATATGATTTGCCTGCGCGGCTTCTTCCATATAATGAGTTGTGAGAAAAACGGTCGTTCCGTAATCACTGCGAAGCTGCTGCACAGTTTCCCAAACGCTGCGGCGGGTTGCGGGGTCAAGACCCGTTGTCGGCTCGTCGAGAAAGAGGATTTCGGGGGTATGTACAAGCGCGGCGGCAATTTCACATCTGCGCTTCTGACCGCCTGAAAGCTTGCCGTAACGTCTTTTAAGCAAATCGTCAAGCTTAAGGAGCTTTACAACGCGCGCTACACCCTCGCGGTTTTTACGCGAGTCCTTTTCGTACAGGCTGCCGCGGCAAATCAGGTTTTCCTCGACCGTCAGAATATCGTCAAGACAGTTCTGCTGCCAGACGATTCCGATTTTGCGGCGGATTTTCTCGTTTTCCTTTCCAAGGCTATGTCCGCATACCGAAACGCTGCCATCGGACGGTGCAAGGAGGGTTGCGAGCATATTTATTACCGTGGATTTGCCTGCGCCGTTTACTCCGAGAAAGCCGAAAAGCTCACCCTTTTCGACAGTGAAATCGACACCGTCAACTGCCTTTACGTTTCCGAAATATTTTTTCAGATTTCTTGCTTCAATTATCTTCATAAGCACAACTTCCTTTCCCATTGCTGTTTACAAATGCATTATAACAGCTGCGGAAAAGAATTGCAAGCGTTTTTCGGTAAGCTGCAAAAAAGGCGAGGTGAAATGCAAAAAGGCATAGGGAAGGGGAAAGGAATTTGCGGAATCCAAAGCGACATGAAAGGAAATAAGCCGTGAGCGTCTGGGAATTCCGGACATTCACGGCTTAAAAGTTCAACAAGCATTGAACAATATTAAATTATATGAGATACGTCTTTTGAATTGTTTTTTATACTTCGGACTGACCGTTTTCATCGACGTTGTTCTGTCGGTCGCGCAGCTCCTCAGCCTTTTCCTTAAGCGCTTCGTCCTCAATTTCGCTGAGTTTTCCCGTCAAAAGCTTTTCAAAATCGTCACCGTTGATTTTTTCATGCTCAAGCAGGTAATTTGCAACAAGCTCAAGCTTATCGCGGTGTGTTTCAAGAATATCCTTTGCCGTTTCGTAAGCTGTTTCAATCAGCTCGCGAACTTCCTCGTCAATTTCTGCTGCAACGTTCTCGGAGTAGTTTCTGCTGTGAGAATAATCTCGTCCGAGGAACACCTCGTCGCTGTCGGAACCGTATACGATCGGACCAAGCCTGTCGCTGAAGCCGTAGCGCGTTACCATATTGCGCGCGGTTTTGGTTGCGCGTTCAATATCGTTTGAAGCGCCGGTTGAAATATCTTCAAGAACAAGCTTTTCCGCAACGCGACCGCCGAGAAGAACAATAAGTTCCTCTGTCATTTCGCGCTTGCTTACATAGCTCTTGTCGTGTTCGGGAAGCGCCATTGTAAAGCCGCCTGCCATTCCACGTGGAATAATCGTAACATGGTGAACCTTATCCTGCGTAGGGCAGTAGAAGTGGCAAAGCGCGTGACCTGCCTCGTGGAAAGCGGTAAGTCGGCGTTCGTCCTCCGTAACAATACGCGATTTCTTTTCGGGACCTGTAACAACCTTGATGGTTGCTTCCTCAATATCGCTCTGAATGATAGCCTTGCGGTTTTCTCTTGCGGCGAGAAGCGCAGCCTCGTTTACAAGGTTTTCAAGATCTGCTCCGGTAAAGCCGGCTGTTCCCTTAGCGATAGTGGAGAGGTTAATGTCGGGAGAAAGCTTTTTGTTTTTCGTATGAACCTTGAGAATAGCTTCGCGCCCCTTTATATCGGGGTAATTTACGACAATCTGACGGTCGAAACGTCCCGGACGGAGCAGTGCGGGGTCGAGAATATCACGGCGGTTTGTTGCCGCCATAACGATGATGTTCTGGTTTTCGGTAAAGCCGTCCATTTCGACAAGGAGCTGGTTAAGCGTCTGCTCACGTTCGTCGTGACCGCCGCCAAGTCCTGCGCCTCTCTGACGTCCTACCGCGTCGATTTCGTCAATGAAAATAATAGAGGGAGTATGCTTTTTAGCCTGGTCGAAAAGGTCGCGCACACGCGAAGCGCCGACGCCGACAAACATTTCAACGAAGTCCGAACCGCTTATTGAGAAGAAGGGAACATTTGCTTCGCCCGCAACTGCCTTTGCAAGAAGCGTTTTACCTGTACCGGGAGGTCCGACAAGGAGAACACCCTTCGGGATTCTCGCGCCAAGCTCCTCGTACTTTTTCGGATTTTTCATAAAATCAACGATTTCTTCAAGCTCCTGCTTTTCCTCGTCCGCGCCCGCAACGTCCTCAAAGGTGATTTTTTTGCCGTTTGTGGGCTGATTACGTGTGTTTGCGCGAGAGAATTGCGACATTCTTCCGCCGCCGTTCGCCTGTCTGATGAATACGAAGGTCATTACAATCATCAGCACAACCAGAAGCAGGTAGGGGATAAAGGTAAGGAAGGTATTATCAGAGATTGGCTTATAATCGACAAGAAGCGGGTCGTTGGGGTGAGCCGCGTTATACTCGTTTCTGTAATTCTCAATGTCGCCCACGAAAAGACTTACGTTGGGAACGCTGTAATAGTAAAGGGTTTTTTCATTCTTTTCGCCGTTTTCGCCGAGCATATAGTATTTCAGCTCGCCTGAGCCAAGGTTAAGGTCATAGCTGTAAACTCTGTGTGTATCGAAGTCGTTCAGCACGTCCGAGTAGCTTTCGGGCTGAACAATTTCAATGTCGCTCGGTTGGCTGAGCGGAACGATAAAGTTGAGCACTGTAACAAGCCCGAAGATGAGCAGGGCAATCAGCACTACGTAAATAATAACTCCCTTGAATTTGTTTGACTGCATTTAAACCGCCTTTCCGTGAAATATGTTCTACACAAATTTATTTTTCGTAAACTTCTCTTTTCAGAATACCGATATAGGGGAGGGTACGGTAAAGCTCGGCATAGTCAAGTCCGTAGCCGACCGCAAACTCGTTTTCAACGTCAAAGCATTTGTAATCCGCCTTAATATCAATTGCACGCTCAACCTTTTTATCGAGAAGCGTGCAGATTTTAACCGAGGCGGGATTTTTCTGCGTCAGGTAGTTGCGGACGGAGTAGAGGGTTCTCGCGCTGTCGAGAATATCCTCGACGAGCAGAATATCTCTTCCGGTAATATCCGTATCCAGATCCTTGAGAATCCGAACATTTCCCGATGAAACTGCAGCGTTTCCATAAGATTTTGCGACCATAAAATCAATGTCGCAGGGCAGGTCAATTTCGCGCATCAGATCCGCCATAAAAACGACCGAGCCTTTTAGTATGCCGACGAGAAGCGGCTTTTTCCCCGCGTAATCCGAGGAAATCTGCTTTCCGACCTTTTCTATGGCAGCGTGAAGCTGCTCCTTACTGAAAAGTATTCTTTCAATGTCCTTATTCATATTTCTGCCTTTCATAAGCATATAACTTAGGCAAGATTTCCCACGCCTCTTAGGCGGCGGGTTCCATTTGCCATTCAGCAGGGGATACAATCCCTTACTGAATGGCAGATTGGCAAAGCCAACCCTTGCCACGTTAAATTACGGGGCAAGCCCCGTATTGATGCATAATAATAATTATATCACAAATCCGTTGTGAAATCAATCTTTTTAATGTTTATTTTTTGAAAATTATGTGGATTTATTACGATAATTCTGTTTTATCGTCTGAATTTCAAAAATATCCTTCTTAGCAGCGGCGAATCTATCCCTGCAAAGGTTGATTTTGCCCTTTCCGCAGGCGATTATGCGGCTGCATTCGTTTATACGCAGTGCTGACGGTTCAATTCCGTTTTCGGATAAAACCGCTGAAATAGCTCGTGAGAGAATCGCCCTGTCAAGCTCGCGCAGCTTGCGGCAGCTGTAACCGTTTCCCGTCCGGCAAGCCGTTTTAGCTGCTTCGGCAAGTCCGTCCAGATAGGCGTTGTCGTCCGTAACAGCCTCGGTCATTCGTGAAATGCCTTCTACAAGCGATGGGTTAAAGCTTTTTAGCTGCGGGATTATTTTCAGTCTTAGCTTGTTTCGCGTGTATTCTTCGGAAAGATTCGTGCTGTCGGTGATGTACTCTATCCCATGCGCGGCGCAGTAATGTTCGGTTTCCTCGCGTGTGCAGCGCAGCAGGGGACGTATGATTTTTCCGCGCACGGGCGGAATCCCTCCAAGTCCTTTCGTACCCGTTCCGCGCAGCAGATTTATCAGCACGGTTTCCGCGTTGTCGGACGCGGTGTGAGCGGTTGCAAGCTTCGCGTTACGTTCCGTGCAAAGCTTGTCGAAGCATTCGTACCGCGCCTTACGCGCTCTTTCCTCAATACTTTCGTGTTTATCCGGCTTTATTTCAACGCTGTAAACTTCCAGTTCAATTTTCCGTTCGTTACAGAACTTTCGCACGAAGCGTTCATCCCGCAAGCTTTCCTCTCCGCGCAGGTTGTGGTTGACATGGCAGGCAAGCAGAGTTATTCCAAGCTCCTCGCGCATCGAAAAAAGCGCGTTAAGCAGCGCCATACTGTCAGCGCCGCCGCTTACCGCCGCTACAACGACATCGCCGCGTTCCATCATACCGTAGCGCGCGGAAATCGCTTTGATTTTATCCTCCATAACGCTCCTCCAGATCGGTGAAGCGCGTGAACTGACCGTCGAACCGCAGATTTATCGTGCGGGTTTCGCCGTGTCTGTTTTTTGCAACGATACATTCCGCTGTCGAAAGATTTTCCTCGTCCTTGGTGTAGTAAACGTCGCGGTAAAGGAACAGAACAATATCCGCGTCCTGTTCGATTGAACCCGAATCACGCAGGTCGGAGAGCATAGGTCGTTTATCCGTACGGGCTTCCGGTCCACGGGAGAGCTGGGAAAGCGTAATAACGGGAACGTTAAGTTCCTTCGCCATTATTTTAAGGTTACGTGTAATTTCCGATATTTCGTTTACTCGGTTTCCGTCGCGGCGTCCCGTTGACATAAGCTGCAGGTAGTCGATAACGACCAGCCCCAGATTTTCCACGCGGCGAAGCTTCGCCTTCATTTCGCCGATGGAGATGCTCGCGGTGTCGTCAATAAAAAGCTCAATGTTCGTCAGCATATCGGCTGCCTGTCTTAATCCTGCCCACGACGCCGTTTCGATTTTTCCCGTTCTCAGGCTTTCCGAGGAAATTTTACCCTCCGACGAAAGCATACGCATAACAAGCTGCTCGCAGGACATTTCGAGGCTGAAAACCGCAACCTTTTTTCCCTTATTGATTCGCGCGGCATTTACGGCAATGTTCATTGCGAAGGTAGTTTTACCCATTGCAGGTCGCGCGGCAATCAGAATGAAATCGGACGGATTAAGTCCGAAAATAACCCTGTCAAGAGACGAAAAGCCGGAAGCAAGTCCTTTTTTGTTAGCCTCCTCGGGGTGTTCCGTGAGATATGCCAGATTATGAAGAGCCTCGCGTACAACGGGCGCAATCGGCACAAGTCCCTTTATCTTATCGTCGCGGCGAATATCATAGATTACCTTTTCTGCGTAATCAAGCAGAGCGTCAGGCTCCTCGGTATTTGCAACGGCAAGGTCGTAAATATCCTTTGAAGCTAGAATAAGCTGCCGCACAAGCCGTTTTTCGTCGAGTATATCGACATAGCTTTCAATCCCCGATTTTTCCACAGAAAATTCGGTAAGCTTGAAAAGATAGGTTCGCGCTGCGTCGGGAGTGTCAAAAATGCCGTTTCTCAGGCAGCGTTCCGTAACGCTTACGATATTTATTTCAACGCCGCCGACAAACATTCCCGAAAGAACGTCGAAAATTTTCCCGTGCATTTTTATATGGAAATGCGCCGCGCTCAGCTTCGGAACCTTCGACATCAGCGCAGGCTCTATTATAAGCGAGCCGAGAACGATTTGTTCTGCGTCGATATTAAAGGGCAGATTAGCGTCGGAAATATCAAATTCCGCCATTTTTCACAATCCTTTCGGTCAGGTCAGCTCGGTAACCTGAATCTTGAATTTTGCGGAAACGCCGTTGTAAAGCTTAGCCTCCGCTTCAAAAACACCGAATGTTTTTATTTCCGGGCAAACGAGCTTCTTTTTTTCAATATCAAGTCCGTTGGCGTCCTTTATAAGCTTTGCAACGTCTTTAGCCGTAACCGAGCCGAAAAGCTTTCCGTTTGCGCCCGCTTTAACCTTTGTCGAGAAGGTTTTTCCTTCGATTACCGAGGCGATATGCTTTGCGTTGGCAATATCGGTGTCGATTTTGTGCTGGGCGTGAGCCTTCTGCCCGTCGAGAATATTCATATTCTGATTTGTTGCTTCAACGGCAAGGTTTTTCTTAATAAGGCAGTTTCGTGCAAAGCCGTCCTTAACCTCCTTGACCTCGCCTTTTTTTCCTGTTCCCGCAACGTCCTGTAACAGAATTACCTTCATTTTTGTTGTCCTCCTCAGTTGTTTAGATTCTTAAAATATTGGTCGATAGCTTTTTTCAGTCTTTCTATCGCCTCGTCAAGAGAAATTCCCGTAAGCTGTGCGCCTGCCATTGTCTGGTGACCGCCTCCGCCAAGCTCCTCCGCGATAAGCTGAACATTGATAGCTCCGAGGGAGCGGCAGCTTACCGAAATTTCGTCGCTTCCTATGCGGTAGAGTACAAATGAAGCGTCAACGTCCGAAACACCCAGCAGCTCGTCCGCTGCCTGAGGCGCAACGATACGCATATCGTCGAGATTTTTCTCTGCGGACGCGATAGCGCAGTTTTTGTAAATTCCCGCAGAAGCGACAAGCTCCGTTTTCTGCTTGTAGCACTGTATCGAGTTTGAAAAAAGTCCCTTCACATTTACCGTATCCGCGCCCAGTTTTCTTAAAAAAGCGGCTGCCTCAAAGGTACGGACGCCTGTACGCAGCGTGAAATTCTTGGTATCCAGAGTAATACCCGCAAGAAGCGCTTCCGCGTGAACGGTGGGAATTTTTCCCGCGTCGCCGAAGTATTGCAGAAGCTCCGTAACCATTTCGGACGCGCTGGAGGCGTAAGGCTCATGGTGGAAAATGGTAGCGTTGTCGATGAAGTTGACCATTTTCCGGTGATGGTCGATAACCACAAGCCTTTTTGCAGCTTCAAGCAGCGCAGGTTCGTCAACAATTTTCGGGTTATGCGTATCGACGACAATAAGCAGGGAATTATCCCCGAACTGCTCTTTTGCCTGTGCCGTGCTTACAAAAAGCCCGTTTTTTTCCTTTTCGTTCACTCTCTCATAAAGCTTCAGCGAGAGGGTGGTATTTTTGTCGATTACAGCGTAAGCGTTTTTACCAAGGCGGCGAATAGCGCTGGCAAGACCTACCGACGAGCCTACGCTGTCAAGGTCGCTGTTGCGGTGTCCCATTATGTAAACGTCGTCCGAAGCGTCTATTGCTTCAATGAGCGAGTTTGCAATAATACGGGTCTTAACCTTGGTGTGACGTTCGATTCCCTTAGAAACGCCGCCGTAGAATTCAAAGCCGTTTTCCGTTTTGATAGCCGCCTGATCGCCGCCGCGTCCAAGCGCCATATCAAGAGCCTGACGGGCAAATTCTGCGCTTTCGGCGAGCGTTTTTCCCGTTCTGCCGATACCGATTGAAAGGGTGACGTTCATGCGGTCGTTGACCTGAATTTCGCGCACGCTGTCGAGAATTTTCATTTTATCCTCAATCATAGCGCGGACGTGCTGTTCCTCGACGACCGCCCAGAAGCGTTCCTTGCTGTATTTCCGCAGGATACCCGACGTATTGTTGATAAAATCCTCAAGAAGCTTGTCGATTCTTACGGTAATGTTTGCGGTTTCACTTTCCGCATTGCCGCTGAAAAGCTCCTCATAGCTGTCGATAACAAACACCATCACAACGGGCTGCGACATACGCTTTTCAATTTCGAGGGTTCGCAGCTGCGTTATATTCCGGAAATAGATGATGTAGATTTCCTTCGCGTCCTCTTCCTTCGGAACAGTCGCGTATACCTTATAGTAGCAGTTCTTGTATTTGATTTCATAGCCGTCTGCGGTCAGCAGCTTTTCAAAACTCAGCTTTGTAATTACGTCGATTGAGCTGCCGTAAACAGCTTCCTCTTCAAAGGTTCTCGAAAATTCGCTGTTGAACCAGACGATTTTGTTCTTATCGTCAACAATAACAACGCTTAGCGGGAGGTCGTTGAGTGAAACTCGTTCAAGCTGCTGGATTTCCTCGTCGATGTGGGCGAAGTATTGGAAATTCTTCCGCGTTACGGTTATAAGCTTTGCTGTTGTAAAGCCTGCCGTAAGGAATATAACGGGCGCAAAAAAGCAGAACGCCTTCAGCGAGGCAGAGTATGTGAAAATAAGCATAGCGACAGCTGCTGCGCCAAGTGCGGCAACCGAGAGAACCAGTCCCGCGTCACGGAAGTAATTTTTCATTTTACAGCCTCCTCTCGTTAAGGCGACGCTGTTCGGATTTTCGTTTTCAGATTTCCATTATAATAGGCAAAATCATCGGACTTCTTCTTGTTTTTGAGAAAATAAAGCTTCCCAGTGCGTCCTTCATAAGGTTTTTAAGTGTACCCCATTCGCGCATATTCGGCATAAGATTTTTTTCCATAACCGAGAGCATAAGCGCGCGGGATTCGTCCATAAGCTCCTCCGATTCGCGCACGTAAACAAATCCGCGGGAAACAATATCGGGGCCCGAAACGATTTTTCCCGAAGCCTTGTTTATGGAAGCGACAACGATAATCAAGCCGTCCTGGGCAAGATGCTTTCTGTCGCGGAGTACTACCGAACCGACGTCGCCGACTCCGAGTCCGTCGATTAGAACGCGTCCCGCAGGCACCTGTCCCGCCGGCTTCATATCAACGCCGTCGGTTTCAAGAACGGTTCCGTTATCGGCGATGAAAATATTTTCCTCCGGGATATTCAGCCGAAGCGCAAGCTCCTTGTGCTTGAACATATGCTTATATTCGCCGTGAATCGGGATAAAGAATTTAGGACGGGTAAGCGAGAGCATCATTTTAAGCTCTTCCTGGCAGGCGTGACCCGAAACGTGTACGTCGTACATAGCCTCGTAGATTACGTTAGCGCCCGCCTTCATCAGCTCGTTGACAACGTGACCTACAAGCTTTTCATTGCCGGGAATGGGGTTCGCGGAAATGATGATAAGGTCCTGCGGTGTAATCGTGACCTGACGGTGTTCGTTACTGGCCATTCTCGAAAGAGCGGACATGGCTTCGCCCTGACTTCCCGTGGTGATGATAACAAGCTCCTCGGGTGGAATTTTACCGATTTTGTCGATATCGACAAGCATATTTTTCGGAACTCGGATATAATTAAGATCAATAGCTGTCTGAAGCACGTTTATCATGCTTCTGCCGGAAACGGCGACCTTTCTTCCGTGGATTTCCGCGCTGTCGATAATCTGCTGTATTCTGTGAATATTGCTGGAGAAGGTTGCGACAATAATGCGCTTGCCGTCTGCATTTGCAAAGAAGTTGCGGAATGTTGCGCCTACGCGTCTTTCCGACATTGTATAGCCGGGACGTTCAGCGTTCGTGCTTTCCGAAAGAAGCGCAAGCACTCCCTTATTGCCCAGTTCTCCGAAGCGTGCAAGGTCGATAATTCCGCCCTCGATCGGCGTGTAGTCCACCTTAAAATCACCCGTGTGGATAACAATACCTGCAGGGGTATGGATTGCGAACGCGCAGGCGTCGGGTATAGAGTGGTTCACGCGGATAAATTCAACGCACATACAGCCCATTTTAACGGTCTGGCGCGGCTGAACCACTTTAAGCGTACACTGGCTGAGAATACCGTGCTCGCGGAGCTTTCCCTCGACAAGACCGAGGGTGAGCTT
Source organism: uncultured Ruminiclostridium sp. (assembly GCA_964520065.1). GTDB lineage: Bacteria > Bacillota > Clostridia > Oscillospirales > Ruminococcaceae > Ruminiclostridium_E. The sequence goes on along the minus strand of CAZFMC010000003.1, from coordinate 82,292 downwards.
AGTGCCGTAAACGGGAACGTTTACTTTTTTGAGCAGGTATGCAAGCCCGCCGATGTGATCCTCATGACCGTGCGTAAGGACGATTCCGCGCAGCTTCTCCTTGTTCTTCACAACATAGGAAAAATCGGGAATAACAAGGTCAACGCCAAGCATATCGTCGTCGGGGAAGGCTAGACCGCAGTCAACGATGAACATATCGCTGCTGCATTCGTAAAGATACATATTCTTGCCGATTTCGTTAAGTCCGCCCAGGGGTATAATGCGAAGCGGCGCGCTTCTTTTTGCCTTGGGATTATTGTTTGCGTTCGCGGCAGGTTTTGCTTTTGCTGCCTGCTGAGCGGGCGCATTGCGGCGGTGCGTTTCCGACGCGGGTTTCTGCGCTGCATGCTGCGGTTTTCTCATGCGCTGGTTGTTCTGTTGTTCCTGCGCGGCGTTCTGCGGCTTAGCTCGGCGGTTCTGCTGAGGTCTTGCAGCTCTGATTCTTTCCTTTGGCTTTTGTTCCTGCTGATTCTGGTGATTATTATTTTTATGCATTGCTCCTCTTTTCTTTCCGATAAGCGAAAATGGGGCTTTGGTATTGGCAGGGCGTGGCGCGGAATGGAACGCGTCCGTATCATATAAGAAAACCAAAGCGTCTGCTTATCCTGAATATATCATTAACAGCTTTGCGCTGTTTTACACAAAAACTCATTATATATTGTACTACAAAAAAGCGCGGTTGTCAAGAGCTGTACTTCTCTGAAAACCGCGTTTTATTTCAAGAAAATAATATGTAGCGTATATGCCGCAGTCCGTCGCGGAATGCGCGCAGATGCGACCTTCCGCCGCGTCCGTCGGGGCTGAGGGTAACGGGTATTTCGGCTATTTCCGCGCCTGTTTCGGCAAATTTTGCTATAATTTCGGTTGCAAATTCCATACCGCTGCATTCAAGTCCCAGCGCAAGCGCTTTTTCGCGGTCGAAGCCGCGCAGACCGCAGTGGAAATCCCGAACTTTCGTGTGAAAGCGCAGCCGTCCCAACAGCGAAAGCAGCGGAACGCCGATGTACCTGTGCGAAAACGGCATTGCGCCTGCCTTTATATTGTCCATTCGGCAGCCCATTACAAGCGGAAATCCCTCGCGCAGCTTTTCAACAAAGCCGCCAAGCTCGGAAAAATCGTAGCTGTCGTCGCAGTCGCCCATAATTATGTATTTACCCTTTGCGGCGCGTATACCGCCGATGAGCGCACTGCCGTAGCCTTTTTCCTTTACGCTCACAACTCGCGCTCCCGCAGCCTCGGCAAGCTCCGATGACCTGTCGGTGCTTCCGTTGTCGGCAACGAGAATTTCACCGTCTATCTTCTCGCGTTCAAGAAACCCGCAAGCCTTTTTCACACAAACCGCTACGGTTTTTTCCTCGTTCAGGCACGGCATAAGGATAGTAAATTCCATGTTCATTTCCGCGTTCCTTTCTTTTTCGCAGGCTCCTTTTTCATTCTGAAATCAAGTGTGAACCATACAATTGCAAGAACGGCGAGAATTGTTGCCGCAAGCGCGCGGTAGGTAAAATATTCGTGGAGGTATGAGTGGTTGTTGAGTACGAAAAATCTCAAAAACGGGAGCAGCGCCGTAATTAGCATTATCAGTGAAAAAGCGCCGTCAAATTTGCTTCTGCTGCGGAACAGGTAGAAAACCGCGCCGAGTATAGCCGCGCTTAAAATAAGTCCGAGTATTATACAAGCAGGTTCAACACGCTCCGTTCCGCCGAAAAGCGTTGAAAGATTAGCCAGCGGCGCCAGAAAAAACTGTTTTACGGGGGAAAGCTCCTCTGCCTCTCCCACAAATCTTATTTCAGCCGACGAAAGTGCTGCGAAAAGCTTGTTTTCACCGGTGACTGCGCTAGCCAGAAGCCACTTTGCGCCGAATGTTCCCGCGTAGGAGAGCAGCCACGCTCCGCCACATTTCAGCATAGTAAAAAGGTTCTGCTTGAAATTGCCAAAACGTTCATCTTGTTTCCTTATTATGAACACAATCGCAAGCGGAATAAGAATTGTAAGGGTTTCGGCAGTCAGAAAGTCGAAAAATGCAATCAGCACGCCGGAAATTACCGCGAGAATTGAAAGCGCACCGTCGCCGTGCTTTTCAAACAGAATGAAAAAGGGGAGGACAGCAAGCGTAACAAGCACCGCGGGCTGATATTCAAGCGCAAGTGAAACGTTCCAAATGTGCACGCAGATAAACGAAAACACAAGCGCTCCCGCAGCGAAAAACTGCCGCCGTTTTATAAGTATTGCGCAGCTTGCCGCAAGCAGCACAAATGCTGCTATCGTGCCGATGAGCTTTATTCCGTTCACATCTGTGAAAAGCATGAACAATCGTACAAAAACCGTCATTCCATGCCAATATCGGGTGTAGTCGGTGTTAGCCGGCTGCCTGCCTGTTATTGCGCAGTAAAGCCCCCAGTTTTCGCCGTAGTCAACACCGTCCTCCGTCCCGTCAAAATATTTGGTATCAAGACAGGAAACGAACGGGTTTTCGCCGCCCATATTCCACGCAACGTTCAGCAGAATTGAATCGGCGTAGTTGTCAACGGTTTTACGCATTTCGCCGCTGTAAACGAAAGCGTCCTTGTCGCTGTAATAAATTGAGCTGGCAAGCATATTGTCGCTGATAAGCTCGTTTGGAATACATGCTGCGCCGAAAATTGCCGCCCAGAGAAGCGCCAGGGTCAGTGCGAAAACGCCGATACGGATAAGAACCTTTTTCATAACTACCTCCGCAGTTTTTTCTGCTCATATTTTACCATATATTTTCAAAAAGGTCAAGAAAAACCGCCGATACTTACGAAGCTGTACGTAACGGCGGTTTGCGGATTGTCGCAATCTGTCATAACGGGACGCGCAAAGCTTACGATGGAAGAAGCTCAGATTTTTCTGAATACCCTTGCGTTGTGCGCTTCAACGGGTACGCCGCCCGAAAGGTCGAATTTTTCGCCCGTAAGAACGTCCTCAAACGTTCCGTTCATATTTACGTTAAATGTGAACGTTTCTCCCGCGTTAATCATTGAAACTACCGTTTCGCCCTCGTATTCGCGCGCAAAGGCATAATGGTGGTTTTGGAGTTCAAGCTGGCGGTACGAACCTGCGCAGAGGGGAAGGGAGGAGGTGTGGAATTTAGCAAGCTTTGCAATGTGCTTGGTAAGCTCGTTGGGCTGCTGCGGCTCGAATTTTCCGCGCAGAGAGTCGTCGCCGTTCTTTTTGTCACCCTCGATTCCAAACTCGCTTCCATAGTAAACGGCGGGAATTCCCGGCATTGTGAACAAGAGTGCGTAAATCGGCTTAAGCTGCCGTTTGTCATTGAGAATTGTTGCAATTCTGCTTACGTCGTGGTTGTCGAGGAAGCAGTAGAGGTTTTTTCCGCGGTAAAGGCACCAGTTTTCGCTGCCGAACTGGCGGTTGATTGAATGTGCGATTTCAAACATATTCATATCATTGAAGCTTGAATACAAGCCCTTATAGCACTCGTAGTTGGTTACGCTGTCAAGCATTTCGGGATTCATCCAGCGGTTGTAATCGCCATGGAGAGTTTCACCCATAAGCCAGAAATCCTCACGAAGCCATTTGCAGTGTCCGTGCAGCTCTTTAAGGAAATTAAGGTCCAGGCAGTACGCAACGTCAAGGCGCAGACCGTCGATGCCGAACTCGTTTACCCAACCTGTTATGCACTCTTTGATGTAATTCTTCACATTAGGGTTGTAAAGGTTAAGCTTTACAAGCTCAAAGTGTCCCTCCCAGCCTTCGTAGAAGAAGCCGTCGTTGAAGCAGGAATTGCCCTCGCGGATATGAAACCAGTCCTTGTACGGGCTGTCCCAACGCTTTTCGCGAACATCGCAAAACTGCGCAAATTCCCGTCCTACGTGATTGAAAACGCCGTCAAGCACAACCCTGATACCGTTTTCGTGAAGTGCGTCGCAGACCTTTTTGAAATCCTCGTTTGTGCCGAGTCTGCGGTCGATTTTTGTGTAGTCAACTGTATCGTAGCCGTGCTTTACAGACTCAAAAACAGGTCCGAAATAAACTGCGTTAAAGCCCATTTCCTTGATTTCGGGAATCCTGTCGATAACGCTGAGAATTGCGTGAGTAGGCTCGGAGGTGAAGTCGTTTGGCTGAAGCTGACCGCAGTAGCCGAGGGGATAAATGTGATAAAATGCTGCTTGTTTGAACCATTCCATGATGAGAATACCTTTCTTTGTTCGTGATTTTTATTTATTATGAACAGGCGGCTTATACGCCTGTTTTCAGCGCTTCAAGAACAGCCCTTGCTGTTTTTTCACGAGCCTCGATAAAGTTGACAGGCTCGTTGATGTATTCAAGATAGTGTGCGTCCGAATTTGTGATAACCTTGCACTTTTTCAGATATGGGTGCTTTTCGCGCAGCTCGTCAAGATAGCCGATATGCTTAAGCTCGAAGCAGGTAAAACGGCTGTCGTCGGGAATGAAGCCGAGATTTGAAAGCAGACTGTTCGCGTTTTTTTCAATGTGTGCGGGAATCATAACCCCGCCGAATTTTTCGGTCAGCTCGTAAACCTCGTCAAAGCGTATATCGGTGGCATTTATCAGGAGCGTTTTTTCTTCTCCGATTACCTCGTCGTCCTCGTTGACGATTTGCTGTTTCCCAAATATTTCGGGGTTGTTCATAATCGGCTGGAATTGTGAACAGACATATTTTCCGAAATCCATCGCCTTTTTCACCGTGTCAAAAAGGCAGAGAACGTGAACCTCCTCCTGCGTTGTAAGCTCCATTCCGAACAGCGCGATAATCCCGTAAGCTTCCGCAAGTTTTTCTACCGCAGGGCAGTTTTTACAGGAGCAGTGGTCGGTCACGGCTATAACGTCAAGTCCCTTTAGCGCCGCCATTCCCACAATGTTAGAGGGGAGCATATCGTCGTCGCCGCACGGTGAAAGACAGGAATGAATGTGCAGGTCGTAGCTAAGCTTCACTTAATTGCCTCGTAAAGCCGCAGCGCTGCGTCGAAAATCGGAGTGCTGCCTGCGGAAAGCACGGTTATCTTCTGCTCGTCTGCTTTCTGCTGAGCCGTTTCGTCAAGCTGCACGCCCTCGCAAAGCACGATGCACGCGCAGTCGGCAAGGGAACAGACCGCGATGGTGTTCACATTTCCCATAACCGTGAACCACGCGCAGCTTTTTTCCGCTTTGCTCATAGCAATGCTCAGCAGGTCGCAGGCAAACGGCTTTGAAATAATTGTTTCGTGATTTCCGCCGTCGGTTATTACTTCAAAAATACCGCTGTTTATAAGCTCTTTTACTGTCAATTTGTTTCATTCCTTTCGTTGTTGTCGTTCAGGCTGTTTACGTATTCACGCAGTATGAAAATGCAGTCGCGCTCGTCGGCTGCTCCGCGCACGATGTCCTCGGCGAGAGCTTTACAGCTTGGCGCGCCGCACGAGCCGCAGTCAAGCCCGGGAAATTTTTTGCAAAGCTCTTCAGCACGCTGCATTTTGTCAAAGCTTTCGGCAAAGTCGCGTCCCAGTTTAAAAACAGGCTGATATTCAACCGTTTTATCCGAAAAAGCACCGTCTATGTATTCTCCGTCAAGGTGATTTCTTGCTACGGGAAGATAACGGCACAGCTTTTTCAGCTTTGCCTGCGCGACGTATGGATTTTCGACCGTCAGCACGCCGCCTACGCAGCCGCCGCTGCACGCGTTCAGCTCTATAAATTCAAGGTCGGTGAATTTTTGATCCTCCAGGTCTTCAAGCACACGGATAACGTTTTCGATTCCGTCCGCGGCAAGATAACTGTCGGTTAGAAGTCCGCCCGCCTCGCCTCCGCTGTTTCCCCAGCCTACGCCGATTCTGCCGGAATGAACAAAATCAACCTCCAGATCGTCCTCGCGGGTCATATGCGGGAGAAGCTTCGGGTAAATTTCTTTTATTGCGATTACCGCGTCAACCTCGGACTTTTCGGTTATCAGTGCGGTTTTGCAGGCTGCTACCTTTGCGGGGCAGGGCGAAATAAAGACGATACCGATTTTTTCGGGCGAAAGCCCCGTTTTTTCAGCGGCTCTTTTTCTTGCAAGCCGCGCCGCAAGCTCCATCGGAGAGCTGAACGGCAGAAGGTGAGGTATAAGGTTCGGAAATCTGACGCTTATAAGCCGCACTACCGACGGACAGGCGGTGCTTATAAACGGCTTTTTTTCCGGGTGCTCGCCGATGTATCTTCGCGACATCTGCGAAATCATTTCAGCTGCCGCCGTAACCTCGAAAACGTCGTTAAAGCCGAGCTTCACCAGCGCTCTGAGAATAATATTCGCGTCGTCGATGTTGTTGAATTGGGCGTACAGCGACGGCGCAGGGAGGGCTACGGAATATTCGTAATTTTTGAGCGCGTCAAGACTGTCGAAGCTTGCCTGCTTGGCGTGATACGGGCAGATTCTTATACATTCGCCGCAGTCAATGCAAAATTCCTTTTTTATTACTGCTTTTCCTCCGCGAACGCGGATAGCCTGAGTAGGGCAGCGTTTTATGCAATTTGTACAGCCCTTGCAAAGCTCGCTGTCGAGATGTACCGAGTGAATAAAATCGCCCATCGCCGTCCTCCTATCTGTGCGGGCTTATGTCAGGAACACTCTCATTGTAACGGTTGTTCCGACGCCGATTTCCGTATCTATTGTCATTTCGTCGCTGTATTTTTTCATATTCGGAAGTCCCATTCCCGCGCCGAAGCCCAGATTTCTTACATTGTCGGGCGCGGTTGAAAATCCCATTTGCATAGCCTGCTCAACGTTCTTGATACCCGGCCCTTTATCCGCGAGAATCATTTTAATTTCACTTTTGCTTATTTCAACGGTTATCGTTCCGCCGTTTGCATGGATAACCATGTTTATTTCGCCCTCGTACATAGAAATTGCCGCCTTGCGGACGGCGTCGGGAGAAATTCCGAGCTGCTTCAGCTTTCCCTTGACGTCGCCGGAAGCCTCTCCCGCGCGTGTGAAATCGTCGCCGGGCACTTCATATGAAAGCCGGATTATATCTGACACTTCCTGTCACCTCCGCGCAGTCCGTTATCGTATAGAAGTCCGCACGCGGTAAACATACGGTGCGGAGTCGCCAGCAGTGGGATACCGCGCTCCTCTGCGAGCTTCAGCATTGCTTCATCGGGCTGCTTCCCGCGCACAAAAACAATGCACACAATATCCATCATTTCGGCGGTGCGGATAACCTGCGGGTTGCAAAGTCCCGTAAGCAGCACGGACTGATCCTTTACAAATGCAAGCACGTCGCTCATCATATCCGAGCCGCAGGCGGAGTGAACCTCTTTTCCGAGGTTTTCTTCACAGCACAGAACCTGCGCGGAGAGAATTTCCTTTATGTCTGAGATTATCATACAATCACCTTTCCGTACATATATTGTTGTTGTGCATAATGTCCCTTTTCATTCAATGGGTGCATAACAAATTATATCATATAAAATTAAGTATGTAAAGCCAAAAAAGCACGGGTAATTTTAGCAGTTTTGACGAAAAAGCGGTTCGTTTGCGATGATTGCTTGATTTTATCAAAAACGCTTTTTGTTTATGTTGAAATAGTTTGTTAAAAATCACTAAAAAGAGCGCTTTTTTTTAGGTACATATATATAGTAGCTTTTTTCTGTAAAATATGATATAATACGATTATGTACAGTGCGTGTTTTAAGTAGTTTTGCATATATGCTGCTGTCTGAACCGCGCTGCAAATTTTAAGGAGGTTCAACAATGGGTTCCACACAAAAAAAATCTGTTCCTTTTAACGGCACTCCCGAGCAGAAGGCTGCTCTTTTGGCTATGATTGCCGAGCATAAAGGACAGCCGGGTGCTTTGATGCCTATTCTTCAGAAGGCACAGGAGATTTACGGCTATCTCCCCTTTGAAGTGCAGCAGATGATTTCCGAGGAAGCGGGTATTCCCATGGAGAAGATTTACGGCGTTGCCACTTTCTACTCCCAGTTCTCGCTTTACCCGAAGGGAAAGTACAAAATTTCCGTCTGTCTTGGTACGGCTTGCTATGTCAAGGGTTCGGGCGATCTGCATGAAAAGCTCAAGGAGCTGCTCGGTATAGACGAGGGCGAATGTACCGCCGACGGCAGATTCTCGCTTGACGCCTGCCGCTGTATAGGCGCGTGCGGACTGGCTCCGGTGCTTACAATCAACGACGACGTTTACGGCAGACTGACCGTTGATCAGCTCGCCGATATACTCGCAAAGTACGACTGATGCTTCCGGAAATATCGCTGAACATTCTTGACGTCGCACAAAATTCTATCCGCGCAGGCGCGACCCTTACAGAAATCGACGTAGCTGTCCGCACGGCTTCGGACAGGCTTACGGTTGTCATAAGGGATAACGGCTGCGGAATGACGGACGAGCAGGTGCGGCGGGTAACCGACCCGTTTTTTACAACAAGAACGACAAGAAAAATCGGTCTTGGCATACCTTTTTTTAAAATGGCGGCGGAGAATACGGGCGGAAGCTTCTCAATTGAATCGCAAAAGGGAAAGGGAACCGTTGTAACGGCAATATTAGGTCTTTCGCATATCGACAGAATGCCGCTGGGAGATATGAATTTTACAATCCATTCTCTGGTGACGCTTAACTGCGATATTGATTTTCTGTACAGTTATTCGGTTGATGAACGCAGCTTTTCGCTCGATACAAGAGAGTTCAGGGAAATACTCGGCGGAGTTCCTTTTAATACAACGGAGGTTTCGGAGTACATAAAGGCTTATCTTGCTGAAAATGAAGCCGAGGTTAATAACGGAAGATTTTTTTGACATTCGCTGAAAGGAATGGTATAAAATATGAAAACGCTTGCAGAATTACAGGCAATTCGTGATAAAATGAAAAGTCAGGTTGAATTAAGAGCCGAGGACGACTCTGCGGCAAGAGTTGTCGTAGGTATGGCTACCTGCGGAATCGCAGCGGGCGCAAGACCTGTTTTAAAGGCTTTTTCGGACGCTGTTCTCGAAAAGGGTCTTAACGTTATGGTAACACAGACAGGCTGTATCGGGCTTTGCCAGTACGAGCCTATTGTTGAGGTTACAATGCCCGGTAAGGAAAAGGTAACATACGTTAAAATGGACGCGGCAAAGGCTGCCGAGGTTGTTGAACATCACCTTATCGGCGGCGAGATCGTAACAAAATACACGATCGGCAATTCCGAATTAAAGTAAACTGAAAGGAAATAGTAATATGTATCGTTCACAGGTATTGATTTGCGGTGGTACAGGCTGTACTTCCTCGGGCAGCATGAAAATTGCTCAGAAGCTTGAAGAAGAAATCGAAAAGAACGGTCTTGCCGACGAAGTAAAGGTCGTAAGAACAGGCTGCTTCGGTCTTTGCGCTTTAGGTCCGATTATGATTGTTTACCCTGAGGGCACGTTCTACTCAATGGTTAAGGAAGAAAATATTCCCGAAATCGTTGAGGAACATCTTCTCAAGGGTCGCGTCGTAACTCGTCTTGTATATGACGAAACGGTTGCGGAAAACGAGATTAAATCGCTTAACGAAACCAACTTCTATAAAAAGCAGCACCGTGTTGCGCTCCGTAACTGCGGCGTAATCAACCCCGAAAATATCGAGGAGTACATAGGTGTTGACGGTTATCAGGCGCTTTATAAAGCGCTTAAGGAAATGACTCCCGACGACGTTATCAAAACGGTTCTTGATTCGGGTCTGCGCGGACGCGGCGGCGGCGGCTTCCCGACAGGTAAAAAGTGGCAGCTTGCGAGAAATCTCGTTAAGGACGCCGACCAGAAATATGTGTGCTGCAACGCCGACGAGGGCGACCCCGGCGCATTTATGGATCGCTCCATTCTTGAAGGCGACCCCCATGCGGTAATCGAAGCAATGGCAATCGCAGGCTATGCAATCGGAGCAACGCAGGGCTATGTCTATGTCCGCGCCGAGTATCCTATTGCTGTTCATCGCTTGCAGGTCGCTATAAATCAGGCAAGAGAATACGGCTTGCTTGGAAAGAATATTTTCGACAGCGGATTTGAATTTGACCTTGACATTCGTCTTGGCGCAGGCGCGTTTGTATGCGGCGAAGAAACCGCGCTTATGACTTCAATCGAGGGCAATCGCGGCGAACCTCGTCCCCGTCCTCCGTTCCCTGCGGAAAAGGGTCTTTTCAGAAAGCCTACCATTCTTAACAACGTTGAAACCTACGCTAATATTCCGCAGATTATCTTAAAGGGCGCAGACTGGTTTAGCTCTATGGGTACCGAAAAATCAAAGGGTACAAAGGTATTTGCACTCGGCGGTAAGATTCACAATACAGGTCTTGTTGAAATTCCTATGGGTACAACCCTCCGCGAAGTTATTTATGAAATAGGCGGCGGTATTCCTAACGGAAAGAAGTTCAAGGCTGCGCAGACAGGCGGACCTTCGGGCGGCTGCATTCCTCCGGAGCATCTCGATGTTCCGATTGATTACGATAACCTTATTGCTATCGGTTCAATGATGGGCTCCGGCGGTCTTATCGTAATGGACGAGGATAACTGTATGGTTGATATCGCTAAGTTCTTCCTCCAGTTCACGGTTGACGAATCCTGCGGTAAGTGCACACCCTGCCGTATCGGTACAAAGCGCCTTTACGAAATGCTTGAAAAAATCACGAGCGGCAACGGTACGCTTGAGGATATCGACAAGATGGAGAAGCTCTGCTATTACATTAAGAACAATTCTCTCTGCGGTCTTGGACAGACAGCTCCCAACCCCGTTCTTTCCACTCTGCGTTACTTCAGAGATGAATATATCGCGCACGTTAAGGATAAGAAGTGTCCCGCAGGCGTATGTACAAAGCTCCTCAGCTATAAGATTCTTGAGGATAAGTGCAAGGGCTGTACTGCCTGCGCAAGAAAGTGTCCTGTCGGAGCAATTTCCGGTACGGTTAAGCAGCCGCATACCATCGACAGCAACAAGTGCATCAAGTGCGGCGCTTGTATGGATACTTGTAAGTTCGGCGCTATTATCAAAGAATAATTCAGGAAAGGAACGTTATAACTATGGTTAATATTAAAATTAACGGCGTAGAGGTATCCGTTGAAGAAGGTACTACCATTCTTGAAGCTTGTCGCAATAATGGCGTGAAAATTCCTACGCTTTGCTGGCTCAAGGAAATCAACGAAATCGGTGCGTGCCGTATCTGCGTTGTGGAAATGACAGGCGCGAGAAGCCTTGTTGCTTCCTGCGTTTACCCCCTATCAAAATTTGACGAGGGTAAGAATATTTTAACACATTCTCCCGCAGTTCTCGAAAGCAGAAAGACAACTCTTCAGCTCCTTTTAAGCAACCACAAGAAAAAATGTCTATCCTGTGCAAGAAGCGGAAACTGCGAGCTTCAGGAGCTTTGCCGTGAGCTTGGCGTTGACGATGAAAACGCATTTGAGGGCGTGACCAACGAATACGAAATTGACAACAGTGCAGCTCATATGTACCGCGACAACAACAAGTGTATCCACTGCCGTCGCTGTATCGCTGCCTGTGAAAAAACTCAGGGAATCGGCGTAATCGGCGCGAACAACCGTGGCTTCAACACCTATATCGGTTCTGCGTTTGATATGCCGCTTGCTGAAACAGCCTGCGTTTCCTGCGGTCAGTGTATTGCGGTATGTCCCACCGGCGCTCTTTCTGAAAAGGACGATACCGACAAGGTATGGGCAGCTCTCGCAGACCCCGAAAAGGTAGTAGTTGTACAGACTGCTCCCGCAGTACGCGCTTCTATCGGCGAAGCTTTCGGCTATAAGATGGGAACTCCCGTTGAGGGCAAGCTTGCCGCTTCGTTAAAGAAGCTTGGTTTTGACGCTGTTTTTGACACCAACTTCGGTGCGGACCTTACTATAATGGAGGAATCCAACGAGCTTATTGAAAGAATTACAAGCGGAGGAGTTCTCCCGATGATTACCTCCTGCTCACCCGGCTGGATTCGCTTCTGCGAAAACTATTACCCCGAATTTATCCCGAATCTTTCCAGCTGTAAATCGCCTCAGCAGATGAACGGCGCAATGACCAAGAGCTACTGGGCGAAGAAAATGAATATCGACCCCGAAAAGATTGTAAGCGTTTCGGTTATGCCGTGTACAGCCAAAAAGTTTGAAATCGGCAGAGAAAATCAGGGCAACAACGGTCTTGCGGACGTTGATATTTCCATTACAACCAGAGAGCTTGTCAAGATGATTAACAAGGCGGGTATCCGCTTTACAGAGCTTGAGGACGCGCAGTTTGACTCGCCTCTCGGAAACGGTACGGGCGCTGCCGTAATCTTCGGCGCAACCGGCGGCGTTATGGAGGCTGCATTAAGAACGGCTGTATGGAAGCTTACGGGTGAAAACGACGATTCGCCCATTGAGTTCAAGGAGGTTCGCGGCGTTGAGGGAATCAAAACTGCAACCTATAACGTAGCGGGTATGGATATTACCGTTGCCGTTGCTTCGGGACTTGCAAACGCAAGAAAGCTTCTCGAAAAGATAAAGAGCGGCGAAATCAAAGCTCAGTTTGTTGAGATTATGGCGTGTCCCGGCGGCTGTGTAAACGGCGGCGGACAGGTTATTGTTCCTGCGGACGTTCGTAACTTCACCGATATTCGTGCTGAACGCGCTAAGGCGCTTTACAGCCTTGACGAGGGTCATAAGGTAAGCAGAAAATCCCACGAGAGCGCAGATGTTAAGCAGGCTTATGCCGAATTCCTCGGTCAGCCCGGCAGCCATACCGCTCATGAGCTTCTCCACACTACCTATAAGGCTTCGGGTCTTATCAAGTAAACTATCATTATCATAAGAAAGCCCGGCAGAGCAATCTGTCGGGCGGTTTCTTTGAAGGAGTTAGAGATGAAGGAAATTTTTCAGAAAATTATTGACAAGGCTGTCAGCTGCGGCGACGCAGCGGGAATCAATGTGCTTGCGCTCAGAAACGGGCAGGAGCTTGCGTACTGCGAAAGCGGCTGGCGGGATCTTGAAAACAAAATTCCTATGACTAGGGATACGATTTTCCGCCTTTACTCGCAGACGAAACCGATAACAGCCGCAGCGGTGGTGCTTCTTGCTTCGCGCGGAGAAATTGACCTATCCTCGTGGATTTCGGATTATCTTCCCGAGTTTTCGGAGCAGTACGTGAACAAAGACGGTAAGCGCGAGCCTGCCAAGCGTAAGATTACCGTTATAGATTTGCTGAATATGACGTCGGGCTTGGCGTATCCTGACGACCGCTTTGAGGGAGGCAAACAGAGCGGTAAGGTTTTCTGGGAAATTGAGCAGCGGATTTACGGCGATAATCCTGTAACAACACGGGAATTTTCCGAAATGATGGCGAAAACCGACCTCTGCTTTGAACCGGGAGAACAGTTTCTCTATGGAACCTCTGCGGATATTGCGGGGGCGCTTGTGGAGCGCGTCAGCGGGAAAAAGCTGAGCAATTTTCTGCGCTGTGAGTTTTTTGAACCGCTTGGAATGAACGACACAGCGTTTTATGTTCCGCAGGAAAAGCAGTGCAGACTTGCAAAAGCATATGACTACGCTTCCGATGGAAGCTTATTTGAAAACAAAACGAACCATCTTGGCTTGCGGTATATGCGTGACGAAGCGCCTGCATTTGAAAGCGGGGGAGCGGGTCTTTGCTCAACGCTTGACGATTACGCTAAATTTGCGGCGATGCTGATAAACGGCGGCGAGTACAACGGCAAACGAATTTTATCGGAGCGTGCGGTTGCATTTCTTACAAAGGGCGGACTTTCAGACGGATTAAAATCACAACTGAAAGCTGGCTGGGATTGGCTTGGAGGTTACACCTACGGCAATTTTATGCGAGTCTGCGAGGACGAAAGTTGTGTGACGCTTTTTTCCGAAAAAGGAGAATACGGCTGGGACGGTTGGATGGGCACATTTTTCTCCAACGAACCTAAATCGGGAATAACGCTGCTTGTTGGCGTTCAGCAGCTTGGCGTCGGGAGAACCGGTTCGGTTGTTCGCAAGCTGAAAAATGCGGTTATGAGTGCAGACTGCATAACAACGTCTGATGATATAACTTAAGCAAGATATCCCCCGTCTGTTTTAAGGCGGGGGATATTTAAAATGTAAAAATCGCTGTTCAATATTACGTGTAAGGCACATATCGGCAGAGAAACGCTATTTTTTTCTGAAGAAGAATATGTAAATCAGAAATTGACCGGCTGAAAGGACGGCAATAAGCGCAATTACAAAAACCGTTGCAATGTTCCACATAGCGTGCGTCGAAAAATACCAACACAGCAATGCAAAAACTGCCAGCAGAATAATCCCGTTTATAAGTGGGGAGTTGCCTTTTTTCATCAGCTCTGAAGTCTCTTCGCCATAAGCGTGTTTTTCATCAGCATGGCAATTGTCATCGGACCTACGCCGCCAGGAACGGGTGTGATAAACGACGCCTTCGGCTCAACCTCGTCGTACTTGACATCGCCGCAGAGCTTGTTCTCAGCGTTTCTGTTCATTCCTACGTCAATTACAACTGCGCCGTCCTTAACCATATCGGCGGTGACAAAATCGGCGCGGCCAACTGCGCTTACAAGAATATCGGCGCGGCGGCAAACCTCCGCAAGATTCTTTGTGCGGGAATGACAGATGGTGACAGTTGCGTTTTCGTGAAGCAAAAGCATAGCCATCGGCTTTCCGACAATGTTTGAACGTCCGATAACAACACATTCCTTGCCGCTTATTTCCGTGCCTGTGCTGTGAATAAGCTCCATAACGCCTGCGGGAGTGCAGGGTAGAAAGGCGTAGTTTCCTATCATAATTTTACCGACATTTACTGCGTGGAAGGCGTCAACGTCCTTGAGCGGGGAAATGCGCTCGATAATTTTTTCTTCGTTGATCTGCTTGGGGAGAGGGAGCTGAACAAGAATACCGTTGATGTTTTTGTCGTTGTTCAGGGTATCGACCAGCTCCAGAAGCTCCTGCTCGGTTGTTTCTTCGGGGAGCGCGTATTCATAGGACTTTATGCCGCAGACCTCGCAGGCTTTTTTCTTATTGTTCACGTAAACTCTGCTTGCCTGATTGTTTCCTACAATAACGACTGCCAGTCCGATTTCAAGACCCTCGCGTTCGATTTCCGCGCGGATTTCGTCCTTAACTCTCTGCGAAACTGCTTTTCCGTCAATAATCTGTGCCATAGCTCAAATTCCTTTCGTTATTCGTTTTTATCCTCGTCGCCAAGAATACTCGGCGCAATTGCTTCGGTTTTTCCGGCTTTTTTCATCGCTTTATATGCCTTCTGAGTTTCCTTTTCCACCTTGATTGCTGTGTAATACTGCTTTTCCTTTTCGCGCCACTCCTCTGTATCTTTCCAACGGACGCAGCTCGGATTATTTTTCACTTTTATTTTCATATAAACAAGCAGGATAAGGCAGAAAACTGCGCTTGCAAAGCCGATAAGCTGTGAAACCCGCAGAGAACCGATATAAAGGCTGTCGGTACGCAGACCCTCGATAAAGCCGCGGCCTGTGCCGTACCAGATAATATAGTACAGGAAAAGCTCTCCGTCAAAGGTCTGTATTTTAGTGAAAAGAAAGTGAATAAGAATAAGTCCGAGCGCGCACCAAAGGCTCTCGTAAAGGAAGCAGGGGTGAACCAACGCGTATTCGCCGTTTGGGAGCGCCTCCTGTGCCGCAATAACCTCAGGGTAACGCGCAATCGTTGTTCCGGTCATTCCCCAAGGAAGATTTCCTGCGGTGGGAGCGCCGAAGCATTCCTGATTGATGAAATTGCCCCAGCGACCTATACCCTGACCGATAAGAAAGCCTGTTCCGCCAAGGTCGAGAAGCGGGAGAACAGGGGTTTTCTTCTTTTTCATAACCAGTATAACCACAAGAACAGCCGCAATAATCCCGCCGTAAATCATAAGTCCGCCGTTGTGAACCTCGGTGATTGCGGTAATAAAGGTAAACTTTTTCTCGTTTGCGGGATTAAGATTCCAGAAAATGCAATAGGAAGCGCGTGCGCCTATAAAGCCGGCAATGCCGCCGTAAAAAATCGCGTCAAACACATCGTCGCCTGTAATGCCGAATTTCCTGCCTCTTTTAGCGCAGTAAATCCCCGCAAGCAGAATACCAAGCCCGATGAGAATGGCGTACCAGTAAATGTTAAATCCAAAAATGCTGAAAGCAACGCGGTTTATCGGAATATCTCCCGAAAATAGATTAGGAAACTCAATTATCTCCATTTTTATATCCTTTCTTTGTTTTATTATTCATTCGGTTCAATAACGGAAAGCGAAATGTTATCCGTATCAAGACGATTGAGCGATTCCATAACGTCCTCAAGCGTTACATTCGCCGTTATTTCAACATTTGTGTAAATATCCTGACCATTAAACTCCGCCTGCATTGCTCCGACTCCAACCCTCTCAACGCTGCTGAACGGACCGATAAGCGCACCGTAGGTCATCTTTTTCACGGTTTCAAATATTCCGCGCGATATTCCGTCCTTTTTCAGCCGTTCCAGCTCCGTAACAATTTCATCTCTTACACGCTTCGGGTCGCGCGATTCACCGCTGATAACGGGCAGGAAAAAGCCGCGTCCGTTAAAAACGCCGAGACTGAAGGCGTCGTTGATAAGTCCGTCGTCGTAAAGTCTGCTGTAAAAATCGGTGAAGCTGCCGAGTGCCGCTTCAAGCATAACGTTGAAAACTATATAATCAATGTTCTGCTGTTCTTGCGATTGAAGCGGAAGCTTGAACCCAATCTCAAACAGCGGAACTGCACAGGGAAGCTGCTGAACAACATATTTTTCCTTAACCCCGTTCGGCTCGGTGGGAATCAGAACGTCAATTTCGGGATTTTCCATCGGCTTTATAAGCTCGTCGCATATTTCAATTGCCTTTTCGGGGTCAAAGTTTCCCGCAATGGAAAGAACCATATTATTCGGGTTGTAGAAGGTGTTGTAACAGCTGTACAGAAGCTCTTTGCTGATTTTCTGTATGCTTTCTGTCGTGCCCGCAATGTCGATTCGCACGGGATTGTTATAATAAACGGCGTTAAGGCAGTTATAAAAGACGCGCGCAGAGGGGTTATCAAGGTACATCTGTATTTCCTGAGCAATAATCCCGCGTTCCTTTTCAATATTTTCCTCCGTGAAATAAGGCTCCTGAACAAATCCCAGAAGTATACGCAGATTTTCCTCAAAATGCTGTGAACAGGAAAACATGTAAGCCGTATTGTCGAAGCTTGTGAAGGCGTTTGCACTCGCGCCCGTTTTTGCGTACAGTTCAAAAGCGTCACATTCGTCGTTTTCAAACAGCTTATGCTCCAGGTAGTGCGCGATACCTTCGGGCACGGTTATATAATCCGTGCTGCCGTTCGCCTTGAAGGTTGTATCTACCGAGCCGTAGCGAGTTCCGAAAACAGCGTAGGAGGTATTAAATTCGGGCATCGGATAAAGGCAGATCGTGCAGCCGCTTTTGTGCTTTATCCGACGATAGCTTTCCTTAAGACGTTCGCTGCTGATAATTTCGCCAATCATTCGTCCGCCTCCTCGTTTGATGTGATAATGTAAACCGAATCAGCCGTAAGCGATTTAGCCGCTTCGATTATTTCCTCGCGCGTTATAGCTTCAAGACGCTCAATATGCTCTTCAAGCGTTATTATTTCTCCGTCAAGAATACGATTAAGATACCAGCTAAAAATTACGGAGGTACGGTCGTTAGCCGAGCGCAGGTCGTTGGCTATTGAACGTTTGATTTTCGCCAAATCCTCGTCGGTGAAATTACCCTTCCGGATTTCTGAAATCTGCTCGGAAATTGCCGCCCGCGCTTTGTCAAGATTTTCGCTTTCAACTCCGCTTTGTATAATCAACGCGCCCTTTGATGGGTAGATATTTGAATAACAATAGTAACAAAGTGATAGCTTTTCACGTACCACCGTGAAAAGCTTTGAGGAAACATCTCCGCCCAGAAGCGCTGACATAACCCGCAAAGCGTTCTTGTTGCTGCTGTCCGATTTATAGGACATAAACAGCTTGCTTTGCGTTACGTCCATTTTTTCCACAACCTCGCTGATTTTCTTTTTGGAAACGCTCAGCGTATCAACAGGGCGGGGGAAGGGGCGGCGATTGATTTTGGAAAATTCGGAACAGAAGATTTCTTCCGCTTCGGAAAAGTCGCCCGAACCTACGCAAATTATTTCAATATTAAACCTTTCAAGCATTTCAAGATAATGCTCGTAAGCGGCTTTGGGTGTAATTTCCCGAACAAGGTCGTTTTCGCCGAAAACGCTTATTGCCGCAGGTTCGTTTTCGTAAGTAATTTCCGTACCTCGGCGAAAAGCATAGGTGGCTTTGTCGTTTATCTCGGCGTCGTTGTCGTCGATCTGATTTTGTTTTTGAGTTTCGACGGTTTTTTCGGGGAAACAGCCATTTTCCAAAACGGGCTTGAATAAACAGCCGCAAATCAGTTTTGATATCTGAGAGAGAATTTTTTCACCGTCAATTGCGTAAAAATCGTCAAGCGCGTCAGCGTAAAGCTCCATAATCTGCGTATCACTGATTTTTCGCACATAATTACAGAGAGTTGCCGCATACAATTCCGCGAGCCGCTCATTAAGCGCGCGCATAGTCGGGTATTCGCTGTTTGAGCGGGAGAGAATCGACGGAATAAGCGCGTTTAAGCCCGCGCGTTTTTTATCCGGCGTGTCTATAAAGACAACACTTATCCGATTGATTTTGAAGCGCGGGTCGATGTAGCGTGAAAAAAACACGCCGTCAGCGATTTCCCGCCGCTGAAATTTTTGTTCCATTTATTCGTCCTTTCCTGATTTGGAATAATGCCAAAATATAGTATACCACATTATGCTTGAAATTTCTACCGTTTTCAGCTAAATTTCAGAATTCCTGCCATGTTTCCATTGAAATATGACGAAAACGCGGAGGTTTATCCTGTTCAAGCTCAAGAATTCCGAACGAGGCGTCACAGCGCCCTCTTGGCCGTGACGGACTGCCCGGGTTAAATACGTGCACACTTGAAATTTTTTCATAAAAGGGGACGTGAGTGTGTCCGAAAAGCGCGATTGTACATTCATTTTCCTTTGCTGCCGCGGCGACGTATGAAGCGATGGAAAAACCGTCATAGCGATGCCCGTGCGTCATATAGACGCGGTGCCCTTCCAGGTTAATCGTGTTAGCAAGCGGCGCTTTACCCCAATCGTTGTTTCCGCGTACAGAAAGAAATGCAGAAAGCGGGAAGGCGTTTCTGATGTCGTCAAATTCCCGTTCACCATCGCCAAGGTGTATGAACAAATCTGCTGTCTGATTTCTCGAAACAATTTCGTAAAAACTGTCGGAATTGCCATGAGTATCCGAAACGATAACTATTTTCATTTCAACACGTCCTTTCCATAAATATATTTTATTATAACATAACACCGCTGTAAAATCAACAAAATAGTTGACATTTTGCGGGTAAAAGTGTAAAATAAAAGATACGGCAAACGGATTTCTAAGGAGATGATAGCATTGACGATTCTGACGCTTGGCGATATGCCTGCCGAAAACGGCATTTCAGCGGTTGTTGTATCTGCGCTTGGCGCTCTGGCGGCGCTTGCGCTTATTTTTCTGGTGCTGGTCGTAATGAATAAAATATATGAAAAAAACAACCCGAATGAACAGGAATATGAACAGCGGAAAGATGATACTCAGACCGAATCGAAAGAAAACGAGCGTTCACACGATCAATAAAATATGAACAAAAAGGAGTTCGCAATGGATAAGGTTCTTGTTGCAATGAGCGGCGGAGTTGACAGCTCTGCTGCGCTTGTTATTTTAAAGGAAAAATACGACGTAATTGGAGTAACGCTGAAGCTGCACGACGGTGAGCTTGAGTGTGACGGAGTGAAAACCTGCTGCTCGCTGAGCGACATAGAGGACGCAAGGCAGGTCGCGGCACGTTTCGGTATAATGCACTACGTCTACAACTTCAAGGAGTTGTTCGGCGAAAAGGTCATCAGAAATTTCGTTGAGAGCTATGAGCGCGGGGTCACTCCCAACCCATGTATCGACTGCAACCGCTATATCAAGTTTGACGGGCTGCTTGAACGTGCGCTTTCCCTTGGCTGTACCCATGTAGCAACAGGTCATTACGCCCGCGTTGAATATGACGAGGAGCGGGGAAGGTGGCTTTTAAAAAAAGCGGTCAGCGCCGATGGGGAAAATGACAAGGACCAGTCCTATGTTCTCTATAATCTTACGCAGGAGCAGCTTTCCCACATTCTTTTTCCGCTTGGTGAGCTTACAAAGTCCGAGGTACGGAGTCTTGCCGCTGAAAATGGCTTGCTGAATGCCGAAAAGCCTGACAGTCAGGATATCTGCTTTGTTCCGAACGGCAAATACGCCGAGTTTATCGAGCGGTACACAGGCAGAAAAGCGGCTGCGGGAGATGTTATTGACGTTGACGGTAAGGTTGTCGGACGTCACAATGGATTGATAAATTACACGGTTGGTCAGCGCAAGGGTCTGGGCATTGCGTTTGGCAAGCCCGCCTATGTTATCGGAAAAAATGTTGACGATAACACGCTTCTTGTCGGCTCTGAACAGGATTTGCTCTCTGACATTCTTTACGCGGACGAGCTTAACTGGATTTCAATAGATGAGCTGACCGAACCGATTCTCTGCAAGGCGAAAACCCGCTATCGTATGCAGGAGCAGCCGTGTGCGGTTTACCCTGAATCCGACGGCGGCGTTCGTGTTGAATTTTACGAACCGCAGAGGGCGATAACGCCGGGACAGCGTGTGGTATTCTACGACGGCGACACGGTAATCGGCGGAGGAACTATCAGATAATTTGCCGAAAAAGCGGCGGCAGACAGTCTAGAGCTTGTTCACATTAACCGAAATGCTCGGATTTTGAAACGAATTTTTTGCAGAACAAGGCGAAAATTCGCAGACGTACTTTATGTACTTCAAGAATTTTCAACGCAGTTATGCGAAAAATACGTCAAAAGACGAGCGTTGAGCGTTAATGTGAACACGCTCTAATAATCACAAAAGCAGAGCGGCAAAACCACTCTGCTTTTTTGATTTGCAAATGAGATAAATGACCTTTCAGCAGTATATCGCAGGGGCGGTCAGGATAATTAAACAGGAAGCTTTCCGTGCTTTATCCGCAGATGAGCGTCATTATTGGGTCTGCACCAAGACTGTTGCGGGCAATTGCGTAAATCATATATCCTATATAAATCGCAACAAAAACGCCGCCCTCAGCGCGTGAAATTCTTTTTCCCGTTATGCAGAACACAAGTCCTATTATGCTTGTGACAATCAGAATTGCGAAGTCGGCAACCGCGTATTCAAATTCCGCGCCGCTTAATGTGATGGGTGAAATTGTGCTTGAAACGCCGAGAATACAGAGAATATTAAGTATATTTGAGCCGACAACATTTCCTATTGCCATATCATTTTCGCCCTTTTTGCTGGCGGAAATTGAGGTTACAAGCTCAGGCAGGGAAGTGCCGACAGCGCAAATCGTAAGACCGACAAGGGTTTCGCTCATACCGATTGCAAGACCGAGTGAGGAAGCATGGTCAACGACAATATCGCCGCCAAAGGCTATCGCCGCAGCGCCGAGTACGAGGCAAAGAGTACATTTCCACCAGACGAACGGTTTTTCGCTCTCGCTTTCTTCTGCGGAAAGACGGTTTTTAAGCGCGGAAACTACCGTCCACGCTATATATCCGACAAGCAGCGCCAGAAACAGCAGCGCTTCAAAAATTGTGATTTCACCGGCCGCGCCGACAATCAACAGCATCATCAGCGTAAGCGCTGCACAGAAAATTGAAACGGGAAGATCGCGGCGCAGAATGTCTTTGGTGACGCTGAGCGGCGCTATCAGCGCACAGACGCCGAGTACAACCAGCAGATTAAATGTGTTTGAGCCGACAACATTGCTTACTGCGATGGAATTCTGCCCGCCGATGGAAGCGGAAACGCTGACTGCAAGCTCCGGCAGGCTTGTTCCCAAAGCAACAATAGTAAGTCCGACGATGAGAGATGGAATGCGCAGCTTTCGTGCGAGCGAAGAAGCTCCGTCAACGAAATAGTCTGCGCCCTTAATCAGCAGTACAAAGCCGACCAGAACGAAAAAAATGTCAATAACAATATTCATATAAACCTCCATAAAGCGTACTGAATAACATTATAGCTTATTTTTCGACCGTTGTCAACTTTTCTCTGCATATTTCTTACGGCAAAAAAATAAAGGGTTCCCAAAAAGGAAGCCCTTTATTTAACCGCCGCGCCGGACATGGAATATAAAACCCGCACGAAGCAGGGTGGGTAAGATCGCTTGACAGGTTCACGCTCCCTTCTTCCGCAGTACGGGAGGTCTGCAATCCGCTGTCATAGAGAAATCCCGATTATAATGTGTTGGATTATAGTAACCATGAGTATCGCACGCAGCAGTAAATATGTTTTTATTCTTCGCCGAAATTTTCGCTGAACATTTCCATAAAAGCGTCGCCGATTTTTGAGTAAAGCTCTTCGTCATCGATAGTTTTTAATGTACACTGCTCCTCGTTTTCATCATCGATTACTTCGAGGATGATAAATTCAACCTCGTCGTCCGCTTCGTCGTCTTCAACGTAGGGTGTAAGAGCGGCGTAGCTTTTCCCTTCAACCTCAATTGTATCAATAAGCTCGAACTCCTCGCCGTCAAGATTTATGATGACAGGCTCGTATTCTTCCAAGTCTAATTCTTCGGACATAACGTGTTCCTTTCCTTGTGCATTTGTTATAGTGCGCGTTGACAGGATTTATTATACACTGTTTTGCGGAAAAAGTCAATACGGTTTATCGGCTCGGACTTGGTTTTCTGCGTAATTTCCATAATATGCACATATTGTTGTTGAAAAAATTATGTAAAATGTCACAAATAAACCTATTGACAAAAGCTTGTTTTTGTGGTATTCTTATATCAAGGAAAGAAACCGAAGAGGCTAGCGAAAGGAAGATTTCCCGAGGCTTCAGAAAAGCGTAATCGAAAATCCATGCTAACATTCTATACAGTAAGATTTCGGCAATTCTGATCTGTATCGCACATCGATAGCTGCGATGCAATTTTCACCGGAAAGGAAGCGAGTCCAATGGAAACAGAAGAGATATGTGAACAGTCTTTATCGGGCGTTGGCTCGTCCGTAAGCACAAGGTAACATAAGGAACAAGAGGTTCGGCGTATACGTGCGGAACCGTGGTTCAGAATAAGGCTTTTCGCCGTAATTCCTGTTACGGAGGCAAGAACGGTAAAGACGCGCTGTATAGAAACGAAACGGTTGTTGAACCGATTTCCGCTATATGCGTTTAAATAAAAAATATTATTCAGGAGTGGTTTCCAATGCACTTCATCAAGGTTCGTAAAATCTAAAGAAAGGTAAGAACTCCGATGTACGCATAAGCTTATTTCAGAAACTACTGCGAAAGGTAATAATTCCAATGCACTGAAATGCTTTAAAAATTGAATAATTACAACGGGCTGTGCAGATGTGCAGCCCGTTTTGTGTGCATTTTGGCTGTTGACAGGCGGCTTGCTTCAAGCGGAGGGGGCGCGGCGCGCGCGTTTTGTGCGGCGAAGCCGCACAAAACGGTTCCTCGGGCAGCTTTGCTGCCCGAGGAACTTACATTTTGCTTCGCAAAATGTAAGCCGCGCGCCGCGCCGACTGTGTGGTAGCAGAATATATACAAAACGGCTGTTGCAGCATATGCTGCAACAACCGTGCTGCGCATTCTTATTTATTGCGTAAAAATTATCTTGTTCAATCTGAAAAGCTCTCTGCCCTTGAACATATCCGCCGCCCAGCCGGTATACGATTGTTCCGCGCGTAAGAAAACCGCATGTCTGCCGTTTACGGGGCGAACCTGCGCCGAAACAATGCCTCCGTCCGAGCCGAACTCCGCACAGCCGATTTCTTCTCCGTCAGGTGAGTCAATGATGATGTGTATTTTTCCAGAGCAGCCGCACCCTTCGGTGCTGATATGGATTGTTCGGTCGCTTCCTGAGCTTGTGCCGAAATCGTAATACTTCCAACCAATAACGCAGCCGTCGGTGATTCCGATAATCATTCTCTCAAATGGATTTTTTTCGGTTATCATACAACCGCCGAGCATTACGCAAGCTGCGTCGGCAGGCGTTTCTTCATACGGGTTCAGCGATTCCGCAAAGCCCAGCGAGGTCATTTCCACCTGCGGAATTGTTCCGTCAGGGAGAATTTCAATTCGTTCCACGCAGCCCCTGCGCGACATAATCGTTCCGTTTGTCATCCGGTGGTAGAAAATAAACCATTGCCCGTTGATTTGGCATATAGAGCCGTGATTGTTTCCGCCGGGAAAATCAATGCCGTTGTCGATTATAGTTCCGCGGTATGTAAAAGGACCTGTGGGGGAATTGCTTGTCGCATAGTCAAGCCTGCTTCCGATTTGCGGCGAGTAGATAAGGTAGTAGGTATCGCCAACCTTGCGCGGCGAGCAGGCTTCAAAAAAGCGGTGCGGTTCAGCTGTCGGGATAATGTCGGTGGAGTATGTTCCGTCGAGGATTTCGTACATATTTTCTCCGTTGATTTCCGCCATATACGACCCTTGATAGCCGCAGTAAATGTACACACGACCGTCGTCAACAAGCACGCCCGGGTCAATAAACGTTCCGTCGTCGTAGTGGTTTTCAATATTGTATTTATAGCGAGAGAGAAGTCTGAACGGTCCCTCGGGTCTGTCGCTTACACCAACGCAGCCCTTTGCGCCGACAATGTACGCATAAAGATAGTATTTTCCGTTCTTTTCAACAACGTCGGGCGCGAACAGCTCGTTATCCGTCCAGTCAACATCGGCGGTATGTCCGTCCGCGTCGCGCGTGGAAAATGAAACGCCGTGGCACGTCCAGCTTGAAAGATCGGAAATCGGCGCCGACCAGACTTTAAGCTTGAAATCGCAGAAGGCTTCGCAGCCTACACGGTCGTGCGAGCCGTAAACGTAAACTCTGTCCCCGAAAACGCGGGGTTCTCCGTCGGGAATATATTCCCATGAGGGAAGGTAGGGATTCATCAAAAAGCTCCTTTCGGTAAAAGCAGTCTATGCTCTTATTTTAGCCGTTTCAAAGCGATTAAAATATAATAATACCGCCTTTAATTAGCACAAAAAGGACAGGATTGATTTTTTTTGAAAAGTATGTTATTATATTACATAGCAGGAACAAGGAGGGATTGCAATGTTTAATATGAGGCTCGGTTTTTTTACCGAAAATGAGAGCTTTCCTTTTTTCATTCAGTATGGCGAGCATTCCGAAAATCTGGCGATGCACGGACATGAGGATTTTTCAGAGCTTGTCATTGTTCTTTCGGGGCGCGCAGAGCATATTGTTGACAACGAGCGTTTTTCGGTAAGGCGCGGCGATGTTTTCGTGATGGGAAGCGGTATTTCGCACGGCTACGAAAATCCGCAGGATTTCCATATATGCAACATTATGTTCCGCCCCGACGCGCTGTTATCGGCTGACTATGACATCAAGCGGCTTGCGGGATTTCATGCGCTTTTTCTTCTGGAACCGCATTTCAATACCGCGCAGGGGTTTCGCAGCAGACTTCGTTTAGCGCCCGACAATTTCGGGGAAATTGAACGGCTGATAAAAGCTGCGGTCGGTGAGTATTCCTCGGACAATCCCGGGAAGGAAACGATGCTGACAGCGCTTTTTATGCAAATCGTCGTATTTCTTTCGCGGCTTTACGGCTGTACCGAAAAGCAGCGTGAAATTACGGGAATTGCACAGGCAGCGGCATATATGGAGGAGCATTTTGCCGAGGATTTCTCCGTTTCCGAACTGCTTGCCGTTTCGCATTATTCTCAGCGGCATTTTATACGTCTTTTTTCCGCAGCATATCACACAACCCCACAGAAATACCTGCTGAATATTCGTTTGCGTCACGCCTGCGCAAAGCTTCGGGAGGGTGTTCTGAACATAACGGAGGTGGCTACACGCTGCGGCTTCAGCGACTCAAACTATTTTAGCCGCGTCTTTAAAAAGGAGTTGGGCGTAACTCCGAGCGTTTACCGTGGCGCAGAAAGGGAATAAAATGGAGCTTCCTGTTGAACTTAAACAAATTTTAGAGGAGTATGCGGGCGAGTTTTCCTTTAAGCAGCTTGCTGCCGCGTCAGCCGCGATGTCGGAAAAATACCGCGCTGAAAACGGTTTTTCGGTAAGCAGCCGCGTGGAAACCTGCGCGTATGCCGTGGTGCGTATGCCGGCAACCTACTGCGCCGCTCTTTTCGCGCTTGAGCAGACAGCTTCAAGGTTTGACGCGGAGATTGGAACAATGCTTGACGTTGGCGCGGGGACAGGCGCAGCAAGCTGGGCGGCAGGGGAAATTTTTCCAACGCTTAGCAGCGTTACGTGCCTTGAACGTGAAAAAAATATGACTGAAATCGGCAGGACGCTTATGGAAAAGGGCAGCTTCCCATGCGGTTTTTCTTGGAAGGACTTTGAGCTTTCCGGAAGCGCCGCTCTTCCGAAGGCTCACCTTGTCACTGCCTCATATGTTCTCAACGAGCTTGACCCGAAGGAAAGGGAAGGCGCGGTTTCTCGTTTGTGGGAGGCGGCAGAGGAGCTGCTATTGATAATAGAACCGGGCACTCCCGCGGGCTTTGCAGTGCTGCGCGAGGTGCGTAAAAGGCTTACAGAGCTTGGCGCGCACATAATTGCTCCCTGTCCTTCATCGGGGGAATGTCCGATTAAGTCCGATGATTGGTGTCATTTTTCAGCACGCGCCGCCCGTTCAAAGCTGCATAAACAGCTGAAGGGCGGCGACGCTCCGTATGAAGATGAGAAGTTTTGTTATATTGCGGCGGCACGGAAAAGCTCGGAATCCTGCGCTGCGCGGGTGATACGTCACCCTAAAACAGAAAGTGGGAAAATCACCTTGTCGCTTTGTACGCCTGACGGAATCACGCAGAAAATTGTAACCAAAAAAGATGGTGCGTTGTTTAAAAAAGCGAGAAAAACGGATTGGGGAGATGAGCTGTAATCATATGATTTTTACGCTGCTTCCGTTTGCGCCGTTTTTGGTAACGATAAGCTGTCTGTCAATTTTCCGTTTAAGCTCCCCTACGTGAGAAATTATTCCGACAAGCCTGTTTTCGCTGCTTAACCCCGAAAGCGCACGGTATGCCTGTTCAAGTGAATCCTCGTCGAGCGAGCCGAAGCCCTCGTCAACGAACATTGTATCGAGTCTTATTCCGCTTGCCGAGGAACGAACCTCGTCGGAAAGCCCCAGCGCGAGAGAAAGCGAGGCTTTGAATTTTTCGCCGCCGGAAAGTGAGCTGACGCTTCTTTTTGTGCCGTTGTAGTGGTCGATTACGCTAAGCTCCAGACCGCTCTGCGAGCGCTTGTTGTCTGCCTCGTCGGTTCGCACCAGCTCATATTGTCCGTTTGACATAACCGGCAGCCGTAAATTTGCATGGGCGATTATTCTGTCGAAGTATGCAGCCTGAACGTAAGCTTCAAGCGTGATTTTTTCTTTTCCGCTGATGCCGCCGTTTGCTGTGTCGGAAAGCGCCTTGACCCACGTCAGCTTTTTTTCATACTCGGCTGCAAGAGCGGATTTTTCCTTAATATTACTTAGTGCGGAGGTGTTTACGGCAAGCTGCGTGGTTGTTGATTGACGTTTTTCGGAAAGCATATTCTTTTGGGCAGTCAGACCCTCCTCGCGTGCTTTAAGCTCGTCAATATCGCGGTATTCGCTCTCTGAAACGCTTCTTTCGGCTTCGGCAATTTTCGCGTTCAGCTCGGCGATTGTTTTTTCGCAGCTATTGTAATTGCTTTGCGCTTTGCTGTGATTTTCTCTGATTTCAGCAGCTTCTGCCAACAGCCGCAAAATTTCGTTTTCCGCCTGTGCTTTTTCGGGAAAATCAAGCCCTGCAATAAGTTCCGCCGCACGTTCTTCGGCGGCTTTTTTTTCTGCGGATAATTCGGTTCGCTTTGCGGTAAGCTCAGCCGCCGTGCCGTCAAGATTTCCCGCTTCCTTTTCCTTTTGAGGAATAACCTCGCCAAGCTCCTTTTTCCTGCGCACTTTATTGTCGGCAGCCTTGAGCTGTTCCGTAAGCTCGGAAAGGCGGCGGCTTATTTCTGCTTCTTTTTCGGAAAGCATTTTTTCCGCTTTGGCAAAATCGGAAACAGAGAAGAAGGCTTCTGTTTTTTTAGCGATGGCGGCAGCTCTTTCTTCGTGCTTTGCGTTCAGTTTTCCCGCCTCGGCGCTTGCAGCTGCCGCTTTTTTCTCGGAGTTTTCCCATTCGGTTCGAATAGCTTCAAGCTCCTCTTTTGTAGGCGCGTTTTCGGAAAGTGCGGCAAGGTGTGGGTGGTTCGTTGAGCCGCATACGGGGCAGGGGAGTCCGTCCGAAAGCTTTTCCGCGATTATTCCTGCCTGCTCGTCGAGATATGCCTTTTCCTTGGCTTTATAGTTATCGTTTAAGCGCTGTGAAGCGTCATACGCGCAAGCGTATTTTTTCTGCGCGTTTTCGACCTCATTTTTTAGCTGATTAAGCTCGTTAAGCTCGCTTTTCAGCTCATCAATCTCATTCTTTTTCTGTTTTTCTTTGTCAAGCTCCGCTGAAATCCGTTCTCGTTCGCCGCCGATTTCTTCCAGCTCCAGCCGTTCCATGTTAAGCTCTGCAAGCTCCTTACGGATTTTTTCGGCGGTAAGCCTTGTTTTGTTAAGCTCTTCGTTTATGCCGTCGATATGCTTTTCTGCCGCATTTGCAAAAGCCTTTTTCTTTTCAAGCTCCTCATAATCTGCAAGCGTACTTTTTAAAACCGAAGCCTTCTCGCTCAGCTTTTCACCGCGCGGCAGCTGTTCCATGCATTTGCTCAAATCGCGTTTCAATTCTTCAAGCTTCGGCACAAGTGCGGAAAGCTCCTCGGTTGATACTTTTATCGACTCCTCGGCTTTTTTGCGATGCTCCGCTTCTGTTAACAGCCTTGTTAATTCGGAAAGCTCCTTTTCGATTGTTTTCATCTGACGGGAAAGCTGCTTTTCTTCTTTTTCATCGCGTTCAATAAGACGGTTCAGCAGCCCGATTACATCTTCAAGCGGCATTTCTCCTTTTTTTGCTGCTTCAACTTTTTCAAAAAGCCCGTCGTTTTCTTCGCAGGCTATGCCGTTAATATACTGCTCAATTCCTGAATTTGCAAGGTCAAAATCTTTTTTCAGCTCGGAAACTTCTTTTTTCAGACGCTCCTGAATTCGGTTATAGAAATTTGTTTTGAACAATTCTCTAAAAATATCCATGCGCTCCGCAGTCGGCGAAGTCAGCAGCTTCTGGAAATCCCCCTGCGCAATCATAGCAATCTGTGCGAATTGCTTGCGGTCGATTCCAAGCAGCTCAGTAACAGCGCTGTCAACCTCCCGCAGCTTTGTTACAACCCGTCCGTCGGGGTAGTAAAGCTCCGCGTTTGCCTTGACCGAGGTAAAGCCTTCGCCGCGAGTTTTGGAACGCATATATTCCGGGTTACGTTTTATACGATAAATCTTGTCTGCGTATTCAAAGGTAAGCTCTACCTCTGTGGGAATATCCGACGGGGCATATTTTGAGCGGAGCGTGTTTTTTTCTCGGCTTGAGCCGCTCGGCTCGCCGAAAAGTGCGAATGAAATTGCGTCAAAAATGGTGGTTTTTCCCGCGCCCGTATCGCCCGCGATAAGGTATAAGCCGTGTTTTCCGAGCTTTTCAAAATCAATCGGTTCGGGCTTTATATAAGGTCCGAAAGCTGAAATTTTCAGCTTTAAAGGTCGCATTCATCTTCCTCCTTCATTTCTTCAATCAGCTTCCGCATAAAATCCATCTGTTCGTCAGACATTTCAGAACCGTTGCGCTGCTTGTAAAATTCCTCGAACAGCTCAACGGGATTCTTCATTTTCTCTTCGCTTACCGCTTGAATTTCAGCGTGATGGCGGGTTCGTGCGTTGTCATAGTCAAGCTTCATAAGACGTTTGTAAATCGTTTGCAGCTTCTGCACTACGCCGGGAATATCCTCCTCGTCCGTCAGAGTTATATGCAGATAGTCATCGGTGAGGGTGGTTTCTTCGTAAAAGCTTTTTTTAGTTATATCTTCGTATTTTCCCCGTATTTCCTGCATATTATGCAGCGGCACAAGCTCGGCTGTGCGTATCAGCGGCGGTTTGCCCTTGCATATTTCAACAATGGTTGCGGATTTATTCTGACCGACCTCGGAGAATGAGTATTTAAGCGGAGTTCCACAGTATCTTATGCGCGGTGAGCCAACATTTTGCGCCGAGTGGATATGTCCAAGCGCTACGTAGTCGAATCCGTCAAATACCTCCGCGTCAACGTTATCTGTTCCGCCGACTGTAATTTCCTCCGAATCGCTTCTTTTTGCGCCTGTAACAAACTGATGGGTAAGCAGGATATTTATGCGGCTGCTGTCAGTTTCAATTTCTTCCAGAGCTGCGTGCACCGCGTCAGTGTAGGTTTCAATTTCGTTGTTGCCCGTAATGCTTCGCACATTTGCCGGCTTGATAAACGGCAGCATATAAATGTCGGCTTTTTCGCCCTCCTTTTCAATTGATAAAGGGGTAATGCTGCCGCTGTAAACCGGTGAAATATGAATCCCGCTCAGGTCTATAAGCCGCCCGCCGAATGCTAACCTTTCAGGCGAATCGTGATTTCCGCTTATTATAAAAACGGGCAGCTTAAGCGCGGAAAGCTTCACAAGAAAGTCATCAAACATCGCGACAGCCTCGGCTGACGGAACAGATTTGTCGTAAATATCTCCCGCGATAAAAACGCCGTCGGGCATTTCATCGGCAGTTATTTTCAGAAGCTGCTTCAGAATATGCTGCTGGTCGTCAAGCATTGAGTATTCGCACACTCTTTTTCCGAGGTGCAGATCGGAAACGTGAATAAATTTCATTTTTCATATCCTCTCTATATACAGCAAGACCCGCAGTTAAACGCTGCGGGTCGTATGATTTATCAGTTCACCTTGCTGTTTATTTCAGCCTTTAATTCAGCGACAATTTCGCAAACTCTATCGGCTGTTTCCGCAGCGGCGGGTTTTTCGGAGAAGCTCTTATCGCGGGCGCTTATTTCGCAGCAGCCGTCCTTGAGGTTACGTGGGCTTACAACAACGCGCACGGGAACGCCGAGTAAATCGGCGTCGGAGAACATTACTCCCGCGCTTACCGACCTGTCGTCGTAGATTACTTCGATTCCGCGCTTTGTAAGAGCTTCGTAAAGCTCGTCAGCCGTCTTTTTAACCTCTGCGTCGTCCGAACGAACCGCGCAGAGATGAACCTCCCACGGAGCAATTGTGATAGGCCAGATAGGACCGAAATCGTCGTGCTTTGCCTCGCATACGGAAGCGGCAAGACGACCCACGCCGATACCGTAGCAGCCCATAATCGGGTTGTGAGATTCACCGTTTGCGTCAAGATAGGTCATATTCATAGCCTTTGTGTACTTTGTTCCCAGCTGGAATATGTTTCCGACTTCGATACCGCGCGAAATTGTGATTGCCTTTTTTCCGCAGCAGGGGCAAACGCCGCCCTCTGCAATTTTTGCGAAGTCGTGGTATTCTGCATTCGGAACATCTCGGCTCATATCAAGCCCTGTGAAGTGATATTCCTCCTTATTTGCACCGCAGGAAAGGTTGTTTGTGTCTACAAGAGAATTATCGTAAAGCACGCGGATATTTTCGGGCAGTCCAACAGGTCCGATGTATCCGGGGTGAAGTCCGCATTCCTCGGTAATTACGGCGGGGTGAATTTCAAAGCCAAGGAAATTACGCACTTTTGTTTCGTTTACGTCAAGGTCGCCGCGCAGGAAAATAATGATATAAGAATCGTCCTCGTTTTTCTGGTAAACAACCGCCTTACAGCTCTTTTCAACAGGAGTTTTGAGAAAATCACAGATTTCCTCGATTGTATGAATATTCGGCGTATAAACCTCGGTGAGCGGTTCGGAGGCTTCGTCGCGTTCGTTTGCGATAATGCTTTCTGCCGCCTCCATATTGGCACGGTAACCGCATTCGGGACAGATAGCGATTGTGTCTTCGCCGATTGGTGTGAGAAGCATAAATTCGTGTGAAATGCTTCCGCCCATCATTCCCGAATCGGACTTTACGGAAATAACTTCGGGAACGCCCGCTCTTGCAAAAATATTTTCGTAAGCCTTGTGGCAAAGGTCGTAGTAGCTTTCGAGATCCTCCTGCGAGGTATGGAAAGAGTAAGCGTCCTTCATTGTAAATTCGCGAACGCGGATAAGACCGCCGCGCGGACGAGCCTCATCGCGGAACTTTGTCTGAATCTGATAAATCATAAAGGGATACTTCGTGTAGCCCTGTCCGTATTCACGAACAAGCTGAACTGCCGCTTCTTCATGAGTCATACCGAGGACATGGGGAGCTTTGTTTCTGTCGGAGAAGCGGAGCAGCTCACTGCCGATGCTTTCATATCGTCCCGATTCCTGCCAGAGCGAGGCGGGCATAACAACGGGGAACTGAACCTCCTGACCGTCTATTTTGTCCATTTCGTCACGGATAATTGCCTCAATTTTCTTTGTAATGCGGCGCAGTGGCATATAAGATGAGAAAATACCGTTTGCAACGTATTTCATATAGCCGCCTCTCAGCATAATAGCGTGGCTGTCTATCTGACAGTCGGAGGGGCGTTCCTTAAAGCGGTCGCCGACAAGCTTGTCAAGTTTCATAATGTCTACCTTTCCTTTCGTGCAAATAAAAAAAGCCCTGAAAATACTCAGGGCGAACAAGGGGGTGTTGCCCCAATAGTCCGTGTTACCACCTGTGTTCGGAAAACAGCGTTTTGGGCGGCTGTCTTTCCGCACTCAATGCTCTGTAACGGGAGCGACCGACGGCGCATAGTAGGGTAAACCGTTGCGCGCCGCAGCTCAAAGACGGGTTCTCCGATTTCTGCGCGGGGACTTGCACCAACCGTCCTCTCTCTGTGCCGCTTTGATCGGGTACTGTTTCTTTTCACAGCCTTTTTGCAATATACTAATTATAGCACGTTTCTTGTTGATTGTCAACTTCTTTTTTAATATGTCAGCACGCAATTCAATAAGGGGCTTGCCCCGTCATGCCACAAAAGTTGTGTAACGTGGCAAGGGTTGGTTTTGCCTAAGTTATAGCCGTGCAGGAACGCCTTATTTCTCTTGACAATGAACCGTCGGTGTGGTATAATAAATCTACCAAATAGTGAAAACGTTTACGACGGAGGTAATAAAATGGCTAAATGGCTTGATAATGCAGTTTTTTATCAGATTTATCCCCAGTCCTTCAATGATTCTAACGCAGACGGTATCGGGGATTTCAACGGGGTAGTCGAAAAGCTCGATTATATAAAGGAGCTTGGCTGCAATGCAATATGGATAAATCCCTGCTTTATGTCGCCGTTCGGGGACGCGGGATATGACGTGTCGGATTACTGTATGGCTGCGCCGAGATACGGAACAAACGAGGAGCTTCGTAAGCTTTTTAATGAGGTTCACAAGCGTGATATGCACGTTCTTCTTGACCTTGTTCCGGGACACACTTCGGTTGAGCATAAATGGTTTAAGCAATCAATGAAAGCGGAAAGAAACGAGTTCACCGACCGTTATGTCTGGACGGACAGCATATGGGAGGATACCGACGGAATGAGTTCTATCCGCGGCATATCTGACCGGGACGGCTCATGCGGCGTAAACTTTTTTTCACATCAGCCCGCCCTGAATTACGGTTATTATAAGCCCGAAAAATCATGGCAGCAGCCGCAGGACGCGGCGGGACCGCGCGCAACTCTCGAGGCTATGAAGGACGTAATGCGTTTTTGGCTGAAAATGGGCTGCGACGGCTTCCGGGTTGATATGGCAGGCTCGCTTGTTAAAAACGACGAGAATGGAAAGGGCACGGTAAAGCTCTGGCAGAATGTTCGGGAATTTCTTGATGAGGAGTTTCCCGAAGCGGCAATGGTTTCCGAGTGGGGCGAGCCTGATAAATCGCTTCTGGGCGGATTCCATATGGATTTCCTGCTGCATTTCGGACCGTCGCACTACAACGACCTTTTCCGCTGCGCCGAGCCGTTCTTTTCGTCAAGAGGAAAGGGCGATATTTACGAATTTACTCAAAGGTACAAGGAGAACTACGAAAAAGCGGGAAGAAAAGGACTTATATGTATTCCGTCGGGCAACCACGATATGGACAGACTTGCGCGGAATCTTCATGGCGACGAATTAAAGATTGCATTTGCCTTTTTGCTTTCAATGCCGGGTGCGCCGTTTATTTATTACGGTGATGAAATTGGTATGAAATATGTTGATAATCTTGTTTCGGTAGAGGGTGGTTACGGAAGAACAGGCTCACGTTCTCCGATGCAGTGGGACGATTCCCTTAACGCGGGCTTCAGCAGCGCTCCCGCTGAAAAGCTGTATATTCCGCTTGACCCGTCTAACGACCGTCCAACGGTAAAAGCGCAGCTGAACGACAGCGCGTCGCTTTATAACGAAGTGAAAAAGCTGATTGCGATTCGCCGTGAACACCCCGCGCTTCTCAGCAGGGGAGAAATTGTGTTTGAATACGCCGAAAAGAACGAATACCCGCTTGCATATATAAGAAGCGCAGGAGCTGAAAAAATTCTCGTTGTTATCAATCCTGCCGACCGCGAGGTGCAGTTTAACGGCGGTTATTCGGTTAAGGAGTGCATTTACAGCTTCGGCGAAAGGGTGAAAATAGCGGGCGGTAAGGTAACAGTCCCATCGGTTTCAGCAGGATTTTATTTAATCTGACCGAGGTTTAACTTTTCATGCCTTAACTGTACGGCAAAGTCTTGATTTTTTCGCCAAAATGTGTTACAATACCTGCAATAGCAAATGCTCAAGCAGATAATCAGACAGGTATGAAAGGAATACGGAATGAAAAGAGATTTGTGTAAAATAGCAGCGTTGATTGCGGCAATGTCGATTGCGGCTTCGTGCAGTACCGAAAAGCCCGACGAAAACGCTGACGTACCGGAGGAGCTTCCGGAGGACGAATGGGAGTATTCGGAGGAGAAGTCGGAAACTGAGGCGGCAGAGGACGAGTCTGTTTACAGCATCCGTACGTCTGTTGACAAGTTTGACGGAAAGCTTTCAATCACAAGAAGAACCGGTGCTGAGCTTACTCCTATGGGCGACAGCGGCACATGGACTGTTTTTGTTTATATGTGCGGTTCTGAGCGTGAAGCCGCCGATGGGCTTGCCGATAAGGATATTCAGGAAATGCTTAACGCAAACGCAAGCGACAATGTGCGCTTTGTAATCGAAACGGGCGGCGCGGAAAGCTGGGGAACTCAGGAAGTGAACTCTTCGGAAAAACAGCGTTTTGTAATACAAAACGGCACAATCGACAGCGTATACAGTGACAGCGCTGAGGACATGGGTGAGAGCGACGCGCTGTCGGATTTTCTGAGCTGGGGCGTTGAAAATTACGCGGCAGAAAAAATGGGCGTGGTTCTCTGGAATCACGGCGGCGGAAGTATTGGCGGCGTGTGCTTTGACGAGCTGAATTACAGCAACTCGCTCTCGCTGCGTGAAATTGACAAGGCGCTTCTTGAAGTAAGCGAACAAATGACCGATAAATTTGAATTTATCGGCTTTGACGCGGGGCTGATGGGAACGCTTGAAGCTGCGAATATTCTTGCCACCTACGCCGATTATATGTACGGTTCACAGGAGATTGAGTCGCTCGGCGGCTGGGATTACACCGCGCTTGGAAATACTCTTGCCGAGAATCCCTCGCTGAACGGCGCGGAGCTTGGCAAAATTGTATGTGATTCATATAAAAACAGCTGCTTTCAGGGCGCAGAAGCAGACATGGCGGCTTTTGCCGTTACCGACCTTGGTAAGCTTGACGAGCTGATTATAAGCTTTAATGATTTTTCAAAGGAGCTTTACGAGGCTGCCGAAAACAATGAGAGTCTTTCCGCTTACATAAGAGCAATACATCAGTCGGACAGCTTTGGCGGCAATAATAAGAATGAGGGCTACACCGATATGGTGGATTTACTCGGAATAGTTCGGGGCTGTGAGCTTGACAGTTCGGCGAGCGTAATTTCCGCGCTTGAAAATGCCGTTATCTATAAATTTAATGGTTCTGCTCACAGAAACGCGGGAGGCTTGTCGGTATATTATCCGCTTTCGCTTCAGGGTTCGCAGGAGCTGTCAACCTTCGCGGAAATATGCGTAAGCCCGTACTACCTTTCTTTTATTGACAAGATTTGTTACGGAGCGGCAAATGGCGGATATAACGATGACTATACCAACGAATATCATATCGGAGATGAAACCGAGGATGAATGGACCGGCGGAATCGGCTATGACCCTGAAGAGGACGGCGGTTACTATTATGTCTTTGCCGAGGACGATTATTGGTATTACATAGACGATTTCGCGCAGACGGGAGAAAGCCCGCTTATAACATTTGAAAACGACCCGGAGGCGGACGACGGGGAAACGCTCGGTTTTGCGCTTGATGAAGACGGATTGCTTAATACCGTTTCGGTACGTACTGTTCTGTACATGACAGACTCCGCCGAAACCGACCTTATTGAACTGGGACAAACCCGCGATTTTGAAATGGATTGGAGTACGGGCGAGGTGGTTGCCGACCTTGACGGTTTATGGTTTATGCTCCCAGACGGGCAGAAGCTTGCAGTGTACATCGCCGAGGAAACTGACGATTATATTGTATATACTGCTCCCGTGCTTTTGAATTATGAAGAAACAAACCTCCGCATACGTTACAGCGTTGGCGACGGCGCAATAAGCGTTGACGGCGTCTGGGGCGGTATTGACGAATACGGAATGTCGTCGCGTGGAATAAGGGCGCCGGCTGTCGGCGATGTTATAACGCCGATTTATTACAGCTACGAAATTGACAGCATTTATGACGGTTATTACTACGGCGAAGATTATATTTTCAATGGGGAAGCCTGTGTGACGTATAGCGCTCTTCCTGCTGGCGATTATTTCTGCTCGTTCAGAATTGACGATATCTACGGGGATTATCTTCTCACCGACAGCTTTATTTTCACGGTCGATGAGGACGGCGGATTTTATTATTCAGAATAGTTTTTGGTATATTTAAGGGCAACACCGCACAATTATTATTGTTCAATCGTGCGGTATTGCCCTAAAATCAAAACCACCGGCTGAGTCACCCTTTCGGGTGGCTTTTTCGACAGTTTGAATTATATATGCTGTTATGCTGTCAACCAATTTTTATAGGGTGTCTGATAACCGTTTTCAGCCTTTCGGGAGCGCATTTTCTTGGGTCTGAAAGATATATTTCGTGATGCATTCTGCCGTTTGAAAAATCCTCGGCATAACCGTTTTCAGCGATAAAACCTTTCATTTTTTCGATACTTGCTGGCTCGTCGTCGTAAGCGCCCTTGTGCATAATCTGAACGCAAAGCCCTTCCGTCATTTTCATAAGCCTTGCCTTGGTTAAATCAAGGTCGGGCTTTTTCTTTTTGAGAACTGCCTTTGCCGTTTCAAAGACCTCTTCCGTCACAAATTCCGGCTGGCGTATCATAGATACCCACTTGAACCTGCTTTTGTCGGTAATGTTAAGTCCGTCAAAAGCGGTATCTTCCATATACCAAAGACCTTCAAGAGGCGGCACAACATATTCAAAATAACCGTCAGGCTGTGTACCGTTCATTTTTGACATTTTAATCGAAAATGAAAGTCCATAGAGTATTTCCATAGCAAGCTTGTATTCAGCGCAGGTGTTAGGGTCGCCCTCTCCGTCAACCGCAATAAAAACCATTTCGGGAATATCAATAACCGACGGATTTGTCTTTGGCTGGTATAAATCCTTGTATTCTTTTTTGTAGTCAAGCTTTTCCATTGCTTTTCTCCTTTAAGATATATATTATTGTTGTGTGCTGAAGCTGAAAAACCGTATTATTTTTTTGTTTCGAGGACGTTGACCGTTACTTTAATCAAATTCAGTCGTTGTAATGACGATAAAGATTGATTATGTCATCGTGGTTGAAAAGAATAACGGCACCGTCGCGGAGAAGTCCGACTACGCCGCTGAAACGCGGGTTAAAGACATCGGGCGGGGGTACGCAGAAAACGTCGCGGTTTTCCTCGACCGCATAGTTGGCGGTAATTAACGAACCGCTGTTGCTGCTTGCCTGAAATACAGCTGTTCCGCTTGAAAGACCTGCAAGGATACGGTTTCTTGCGCGGAAATATTCAGGGCAGGGACTTGTTCCCGGAAAAAGCTCGGTTATGTAAGCGCCGCCGTTCATTATCATCTGTTCGCGCAGCTCAAGGCTTCCTTTTGGGTAGTCGTAATCAATGCCGCAGGCGAGTACACCTACGGTTGGCTTGCCGGAGCGAACGCAGGCGTTATGTACAATTGAATCAACTCCCCGTGCCATTCCGCTTACAAGTGTAATGTCGGCGGCTGCAAGGTCGCGGGAAACGCGGTTGCACAGCTTTGCTATGTACGGCACAACCTCTCTTGCGCCGACTATTGTAATTGAGAGCTTGTCAAGGCAGCTTAAATCGCCGCGGTAAAAGAAAACTGCGGGCGGATTATAGGTTTCGCTCAGCAGTACCGGATAAGCCTCGTCCGAAATCGTCATTATGCTGACGTTGTTTTTGCAGCAGTATTCTTCAATTTTTTCAGACTTATCCAGTGAAATGCTTTTTCGGCGGTGCGCCGCTTCTGCGCTTAATGCGGAAATATCGCCGCTGCTTATTTCATTGTAAGCTGTTTCCGGGTCGCCGTAATAATCAAGAACGCGGTGTATTTCGGGATTTGCAGGTCTGAGGAGCTGTAAAAGCCAGAGGTAATATTTCGTCATAACAAAATCCTCGCAGATTGTCGTAATTTTAACATTAGTATAACATATCTGCTGCGCTATTTCAAGTTTTTTGCTGAATTTTACCAAAAAAGATAAACATTTGCCTAAAAATGCGGCGGGAACGTAAAGGTCACTTGACAGTTAATTGGAATCGGCGTATAATATGCTTGTTAAATGCTGATTAAAATACAATTCGGCGAAAGTCGTCGGGGAAGGAAATAAAAATGAAAATCACAGTTATTCACGGACAGAGCCACAAAGGCTCTACATATCATATTGCAAGGGAGCTTTGCGACAAGCTCGGCGGGGAGGTTACGGAGTTTTTTCTTCCGAAGGACTTTGACTGCTTTTGTAAGGGCTGCACCGCGTGTTTTACGGCGGGCGAGGATAAATGCCCCGATTATGAAAGGCTTAAACCGATAACCGAAGCTATTGACGAAGCGGACGTTATTGTTTTTGCAACTCCTGTTTATGTCATGCACGCAACGGGTGCGATGAAAGCGCTGCTTGACCATTACGGTTACAGGTATATTGTTCATCGTCCCGAAGAGAAGATGTTCAAAAAACAGGCAGTTTGCATTTCTACTGCTGCGGGAGCCGGAATGAAGGGAGCTAACAAGGACATTGCCGACAGTACTTTTTTCTGGGGAATTGCGAAAACCTATAAGCTTGGTGTTGCCGTTATGGAAACCAGATGGGAAATGGTAAAGCCGAAAATTAAATCAAAGATTGATAAAAAGACGACTGCTCTTGCGGGAAGAATTTCCAAAAGAGCAGGTAAAATTAAACCTGATCTGAAAACAAAAGCGTTCTTCACAATTATGGCGATGATGCAGAAAAACGGTTATAATCCCATAGAGGTTGAATATTGGAAGAAAATGGGCTGGACGTGCGGAAAACGTCCGTGGCGGGGATAATTGCGCGGCGTACTTTAAAAAAACTTGACAAAAGCTATAAAAAATAGTACAATAAGTATATTATTATAAGGAGGCAAAACCAATGGGACTTACTCTTACAGAAAAAATTATCCGTGCGCATATTGTTGACGGCGAACCCGTCAAGGGCACGGAAATCGGACTTCGTATCGACCAGACTCTTACTCAGGACGCTACCGGTACGATGGCTTATCTTGAATTTGAGGCAATGGGTGTTCCGCGCGTAAAGACGGAAAGAAGCGTTGCATATATCGACCACAATACGCTCCAGTCCGGCTTTGAAAACGCTGACGATCATCGCTTTATCGGCTCGGTTGCGAAAAAGCACGGCATATATTTCAGCAGACCCGGTAACGGAATCTGCCATCAGGTTCATCTTGAGCGCTTCGGTATCCCCGGAAAAACACTTATCGGCTCAGACAGCCATACACCCACAGGCGGCGGCATCGGTATGCTTGCAATGGGCGCGGGCGGACTTGACGTTGCTGTTGCAATGGGCGGCGGAGCATACTATATTACATACCCCAAGATTGTTAAGGTTGAGCTGACAGGTAAGCTTTCTCCGTGGGTTGCCGCAAAGGACGTTATCCTTGAGGTGCTTAGACGA
This sequence comes from uncultured Ruminiclostridium sp., assembly GCA_964520065.1. Taxonomy (GTDB): domain Bacteria; phylum Bacillota; class Clostridia; order Oscillospirales; family Ruminococcaceae; genus Ruminiclostridium_E. The sequence goes on along the minus strand of CAZFMC010000003.1, from coordinate 41,862 downwards.
ATGTCGGTAAAGGGCGGCGTAGGAAAGGTTATCGAGTATTGCGGCGAAGGCGTAAAGACGCTTTCAGTGCCCGAACGTGCCACAATTACAAATATGGGGGCAGAGCTTGGCGCAACAACGTCTATTTTCCCCTCCGACGAGGTTACAAAATCCTTCTTAAAGGCTCAGAAGCGCGAAGAAGTGTGGACTCCTCTTGCGGCAGACCCCGACGCCGTTTACGATGAAGAGCTTACGATCAATCTTTCCGAGCTTGTTCCGCTTGCTGCTTGTCCTCATTCGCCCGACAACGTAAAGAGCGTTGAGGAAATCGGAAATATGAAAATCGACCAGGTATGTATCGGTTCCTGCACAAACAGCTCGCTTCTCGATATGATGAAGGTTGCGTATATTTTAAAGGGTAAGACGGTGCACCCCGATGTTTCTCTTTCCATTGCTCCCGGTTCAAAGCAGGTTCTCAATATGCTTGCTCAGAACGGCGCGCTTGCAATTATGATTGACGCGGGCGCAAGAATCCTTGAAAGCGCCTGCGGTCCGTGTATTGGTATGGGTCAGTCGCCCAATTCAAAGGGTATTTCGCTTCGCACCTTCAACCGCAACTTTGAGGGAAGAAGCGGCACAAAGGACGGTCAGATTTATCTTGTATCGCCTGAGCTTGCGGCGGTTTCCGCAATTAACGGCGTACTTACCGACCCCAGAACGCTCGGCGATATGCCCGATTTTAAGCTCCCCGACGAGTTTATTATTAACGACAATATGGTTGCGCTTCCTGCTTCCGAGGCTGAAATGGACAGCGTTGAAATACTTCGCGGTCCCAACATCAAGCCTTTCCCGAAAACAGCTCCTTTACAGGCAGAAATTTCCTGCGGCTGTTCGTTAAAGGTCGGCGATAACATCACTACCGACCACATTATGCCTGCTGGCGCAAAAATCCTGCCGCTCCGTTCAAATATCCCTGCAATTTCAAATTACTGCTTTACGGTATGCGATGAAAAGTTCCCCGAACGCGCAAAGGAAATGGGCGAAAGCATTATTGTCGGCGGCGCTAACTACGGACAAGGCTCATCGCGTGAACACGCTGCGCTTGCGCCGCTTTATCTCGGCGTAAAGGCTGTTCTTGTAAAGAGCTTCGCAAGAATCCATCGTGCAAACCTCATCAACGCAGGTATTCTTCCGCTTACATTTGTAAATGAAGCCGATTATGACTGCATTTCCGAAGGCGACGCTCTTGAAATCGCAGGCGTAAGAGAAGCGGTAAAGAACGGCGAAACAAAGCTTACCGTTGTCAATAAGACAAACGGCAAGGAAATTCCCGCACTCTGTGAGCTTACAGGCAGAACAAAGGACATTATGCTTGCGGGCGGTCTGCTTGACTATACAAGAGAAGCGCTCAGCAAATGAGCAGAGCTTCGCTTAGCCGAAATGTTTTAAAATATATTGCAGTTGCCGCAATGCTTATCGACCACGTTGCGTGGGCGTTCGTGCCGTTATACAGCGTGGCAGGACAGGTTATGCACTTTATCGGTCGCTTTACTGCGCCGATTATGTGTTATTTCGTTGCCGAGGGATATTTTCACACGAGAAATGTGCGGAAGTATCTCCTGCGGCTCGGAATTTTTGCATTGATTTCATGGTTTCCGTTTGCTTGGTTTGAGCTGGGCGAAAAAATGTTCGTTAACGCAAATTTCCTCTTCTGCCAAAGCGTTATTTTTACGTTGTTTCTTGGACTTCTGGCGTTGCATATCCGGAACAGCGATATAAGCTCGACAAAAAAGACGATTGCCATTGCAGCTCTGTGTGTTATCTCTATAATTGGCGACTGGGCGATATTTGGAGTAATGTGGATACTCTTTTTTGGAGTTTACCACGGCAATTTAAAAGCGCAGCTGCGTTCATATTATCTTCTGGCTTTTTTGTCAATTGCTTCGATAATTGTAAATAATTTTAATGGTCTTATTTCGGGTGAAATACCTGTTTATGCACTTTTCTGGCAGCTAGGCTTGCTTGCCGCGCCCATGCTTTTGCTTACGTATAACGGAGAGCGGGGAAGCGGTAAAGCTGTTCATAAGTGGTTTTTCTATATTTTTTATCCCGCGCATCTGGCTATTCTTTGTATTATTAAAGGCTTCACCGCACAGTTATTGTCGTCCTAGTGCGAGAATACGAAAAATATACCCGCAGCAGGGCGGCAAGGGCGTGAGCCGTTAATTGTGCGGCGATGCCTTAAGTACTTATTATGAAAGGACTAAAATAAAATGGCTAAAATTCAGATGACAACCCCCATCGTTGAGATGGACGGCGACGAGATGACCAGAATAATCTGGAAAATGATTAAGGATATTCTGCTCACCCCCTATATTGACTTGAAAACCGAGTACTACGACCTCGGACTTGTTCATCGTAACGATACTGACGACAAGGTAACCGTAGACAGCGCCAATGCTGCAAAAAAGTACGGTGTTGCTGTTAAGTGCGCTACAATTACGCCCAACGCGCAGAGAATGACCGAATATAATTTAAAGGAAATGTGGAAATCGCCTAACGGTACAATCCGTGCAATCCTTGACGGAACTGTTTTCCGCGCTCCGATTATTGTAAAGGGTATAAATTCGCTTATCCCGACTTGGACAAAGCCGATTACAATTGCCCGTCACGCTTACGGCGATGTGTACAAAAACACCGAAATGAAGGTTAAGGACGGTTCAAAGTGCGAGCTTGTTGTAACAGCTCCCGACGGAACCGAGGAACGCGCCTTAATTCATACCTTTAATGGTTCCGACGGTATTATTCAGGGACTTCACAATATAAATGCCAGCATTTCGTCCTTTGCAAGAGCGTGCTTTAATTTTGCTCTTGACACAAAGCAGGATTTGTGGTTCGCAACGAAGGACACCATTTCAAAGAAGTATGACCATACGTTCAAGGATATTTTCGCCGAAATTTACGAAACCGAATACAAACAGAAGTTTGAAAACGCGGGAATCGAGTATTTTTATACGCTCATCGATGACGCGGTTGCAAGAGTTGTGCGCTCCGAGGGCGGATATATCTGGGCTTGCAAGAACTACGACGGCGACGTAATGTCAGATATGGTTGCTACTGCTTTCGGAAGTCTTGGAATGATGACGTCAGTGCTTGTTTCGCCCGACGGCATTTATGAATACGAGGCGGCGCACGGAACTGTTACAAGACATTATTACAAGCACCTCAAGGGCGAGGAAACGTCAACAAACTCCGTAGCGACCATTTTCGCTTGGACAGGCGCGCTTAAAAAGCGTGGTGAGCTTGACGGAAACAAAGCGATTTCCGATTTTGCCGAAAAGCTTGAAAAGGCTACCGTTAAAACAATTGAGGACGGCGTTATGACGGGCGACCTTTATGTTCTTTCTTCGCTTGAAAACAAGAGAAAGGTTAATACCGAGGATTTCCTGCTTGAGATTAACGAGCGTTTAAAGGAAATGATGGCGTAAATCAGTAAATAAAATCAAAGCCATTTTTGATATGCTGTCAAAAGTGGCTTTGATTTGTATATGGAATCTGAAATTGAAAGGGAAAGGAAAAAAATGAAGCACTGCGGAACGCAACGGCTGGAAAGCGACAGATTAGTTTTACGACAATTTGAAATATCTGACGCCGAGGCAATGTACAAAAACTGGGCGTCTGACGACGAGGTAACCAAATATTTAATGTGGAGTACACATAAAGATGTTGGTGAAACTAAATCTATTCTTAAAGAATGGGTAAGCTCGTATTCCGACGAAAGGTATTATCAATGGGCGATAGTTCTGAAAGAAAACGGAAATGAACCTATCGGCAGTATTGCCGCGGTGTCCTTAGATGATATGGTTTCAAAGGTTCATATTGGCTACTGCATCGGAAAAAAGTGGTGGAATAAAGGAATTACCTCCGAAGCGCTGAAAATGGTTATGAACTTTTTCTTTGAAAGGGTAGAAGTAAATCGTATTGAATCAAGGCATGATTCAAGAAATCCAAATTCCGGTAAAGTGATGAAAAAGTGCGGAATGAAATATGAGGGAACATTGCGCAGCTCAGACTGGAATAATCAAGGGATATGCGACGCTTGCTATTACGCGCTTTTAAGGTCGGAACGGTAAATTACATACAAAAAATCCGAAGAAGAATATGTGGAATAGTCATAAAGAAGTAAATCCAGAGAAGAATTAATTTTCTTCTTTGGATTTTGTTTTTTTGTGTCACCAATTAATTGGAATTTGTTAATCATAAGTCGCTTTGCTTGTGGCTAAACAGTTCTTTATCCATTAAGGTAATCAATTATCGGCTCGATATATTTTATATCCGAAATATCATACGATGATGACATCATTCTTATCTGTTCCATATCAGCCTCAGTCTTATCTTTCTTTGCTTTTAGAACCTTGACAAACATTTTCATCATCGTCTTTGATGTTGCAGGCATTTTTTCGTAATCAAGACCACCTGGGCAATAGAACCATCTTATCACTTTAAGCTCTTCTTCAGAGAAGTTTTTAGGTAATGTTAGTTCAATTTCAGGGTTTTCGATAGGACTTGCACCAACACAAAAAGCTACCAGTTTCTTATCAGTCCACCTCGAAATATTCTTCTTAAACCATTTGAGTTTGCTTATTGAACCAGCCACAGCCCAACCTCCAAAAACAACGGCATCGTAGCTATCTAAATCTGTATTTTTAGCTTTGCTGTACTCAATGCAGTCTGCGTTTGCTTTTTCTGCTATCCATTGGGCATATCTTTTTGTAAATCCAGTCTGTGAATTATAAATGACAATCGTTTTCATTTTTTATTCTCCTCATAATAGCATATCCATAAAAATATTTATTTATAATTAGGTTCATTGTAACAAAGTTATCAAATAAAGTCAATGACATAAGTAACGCAAAGCCACTTTTGACACAATATCAAAAGCGGCTGTTAATACTTCTATATAACTGCCCGCCTTAACTTCCTCGGATTTTTTATTTATTATTCTTTGTTTTCCATAAGCATAACCATTACAGCCTTCTGAGCGTGTAAGCGGTTTTCAGCCTCGTCGAAAATTTCGTTTGCGTGTTCCTCGAAAACCTTACCGGTAATTTCTTCTTCGCGATGAGCGGGAAGGCAGTGAAGAACCATACATTCGGGATTGGTTACAGCCATTACCTCGTCGTTAATCTGGTAGCCGGCGAACGCTTTTTTACGAATTTCAGCTTCGCCCTCCTGTCCCATAGAAGCCCAGACGTCGGTGTAAAGCACGTCGGCATTTTTAGCAGCTTCAACGGGCGAATTGACGATTCTGAATTTGTTAGGATACTGTTTTGCAAATTCAATAATCTGTTCGTCGGGGTAATATCCTTCGGGGCAGGCAAGACTTACGTTCATACCAACCTTTAAACAGCCTACGGTAAGCGAGTTAGCCATATTGTTACCATCGCCGATGTAGCAGAAATTAAGTCCGTCAAGTTTATTTTTATATTCGCGGATTGTCATAAGGTCGGCAAGAACCTGACAGGGGTGGCAGAAATCCGTAAGACCGTTGATAATCGGAATGGAGCCATATTCTGCAAGTGCGTCAACCTCCGCCTGCTCAAAGGTACGAATCATAATTCCGTCAAGGTATCTCGAAAGAACTCTGGCGGTATCCTGAACAGGCTCGCCTCTGCCAATCTGGAGATCGCGTGAGGAGAGGAAAAGCGGCTGACCGCCGAGTTGATACATACCTGTTTCAAAGGAAACGCGGGTTCTTGTAGAGGATTTCTGGAAAATCATACCGAGCGTTTTTCCAGCAAGGCGCTTATGCTCAATGCCGTTTTTCTGCTCATATTTGAGCTGGTCGGCAAGGTTAAGGATTTCCATAATTTCGTCCGTGCTTAAATCAAGCATTTTTAATAAGTGTTTCATACAAACCTCCTGCGTCAGTTTTCCAGTATTTCTTTCAGTATTTCTATACCCTTGTCGATTGCTTCATAGCTTATCGTAAGGGGAGGGAGAAGGCGAACCTTCGTCTTTGCTGTTAGGACAAGCAGTCCGTTATCAAGCGCAGCCTTTGCGACGTCGACAGCGGATTTGGATTTCAGCGTTATGCCTATCATCATACCGATTCCGCTGAGGGCTTCAACCTCGTTTATTTCATTCAGCTTGCCGCGCAGATACTCGGATTTTTTACGGACATCTTCAAGAAATCCTCCTGAGGAAACACGTTCAAGAACCGCAAGACCGCCCGCGCAGCAAACGGGATTTCCGCCAAATGTTGACCCGTGAGTTCCCGCCGTAAGAACGTCCGAACATTTTTTCCCTGTAAGGCAAGCTCCCATAGGCAGACCGCCCGCAATACCTTTAGCGAGCGTTATAATATCGGCTTTTTTGCCATAGTGGTCGCCTGCAAGGAAAAGTCCCGTTCTTCCAACGCCTGTCTGAACCTCGTCTGAAATGGTCAGAATATCCTTTTCCTCGGCAATTTTGAAAATTTCGTCAACAAAGTCCTTGTCGAGTGCATTTACGCCGCCTTCGCCTTGAATATATTCAAACATAATTGCGCAGACAGTATCGTCAACATTTGCCTTTAGTTCGCTGATATTGTTAGCCTCAACGTATCTGAACCCCTCGGTAAAAGGGAAGAAGTAGTTATGAAAAACGTCCTGTCCCGTAGCGGAAAGGGTAGTAAGCGTTCTTCCGTGGAATGAATTTACAAGCGTAATAATTGTGTGACGCCCCTTACCGTATTTGTCAAAGCTGTATTTTCTTGCAATTTTAATTGCACATTCATTTGCTTCCGCGCCGGAATTGCCGAAGAACATTTTATCCATTCCGCTAAGCTCCGCAAGCTTCTGCGAAAAGTCCGCCTGAACCTTTGTATAGTAGTAATTGGAGGTATGTTGAATCTGCTTTACCTGTGTGCAGACTGCGTCAACCCATTTTTCATCGCAGTAACCAAGCGAATTTGTGCCAATGCCGCTGCCGAAATCAATATAATGCTTTCCGTTTTCGTCCGCAGCGTCGGTAACGCTTCCGCTTTCGAGAACCAAGGGATAACGTCCGTAGGTTCCCATAACGTGTTCGTTGAATTTGTCTATTGTGTTCATTTTGTGTTACCTCGCCCTTAAACGATCATTGTTCCTAAGCCCTCGTTTGTGAGAAGCTCAATCAGAATGGAATGCGGAACACGTCCGTCAATGATATTTGCTTTCTTAACGCCTCTTCGTACAGCTTCAACGCAGCAGTCAATTTTCGGAATCATTCCTCCCGAAATAATGCCCTGTTTTTTCAGGTACGGAACTTCGCTTACTCCGACCGAAGGAATAAGCGTGCTCTCGTCGTCCTTGTCACGGAGAAGTCCGACAATATCCGTCATAAGAAACAGGCTTTCCGCTTTCATTTCCGCAGCGATACGTGCAGCGGCAGTGTCGGCGTTTATATTATAAACAGTTCCGTCGTCGCTGCTTGCAAGTGTGGAAATTACGGGAATATAACCGTTTGCAAGAGCGTCGTTGATTACAGTCGGATCTATTTTGGTAATTTCTCCAACATATCCGAGGTCGGGGTTGAGCTGTTTTGCTTCAATCATATGCCCGTCAAGACCGCAAAGACCGAGCGCCTTACCCTTGTGCTGATAAAGCATATCAACGAGAGCCTTGTTGACCTTTCCGCAGAGAACCATTTGAACGATTTCAACGGTTTCCTCATCGGTGTATCTCAGACCGTTTACAAATTTACTTTCCTTGCCTACGCGCTTTAACATATCGTTTATTTCGGGACCGCCTCCGTGAACAAGCACGATTTTCATACCGATAGCGCTCAGCAGTACAATATCCGACATAACCGCCTGCTTGAGTGCGTCGTTTGTCATAGCGTTTCCGCCGTATTTTACGACAATAACCTTATTGGAGTATTTCTGTATGTAGGGAAGTGCGTCGCTTAAAATCGAAGCGCGCGTGTCATTGTTAATCTGTATCATTTCGTCCACCTCAGCTTCTGTAATCGCCGTTGATTTTAACGTAATCGTATGTTAAATCACAGCCCCATGCGGTTGCCTGCGATTCTCCCTGATTAAGGCTGATATAAATTTCGATTTCGTCCTCGGACAAAATTTTCTTAGCCTCGTCTTCGGAAAATTCAACTCCTGCACCGTTTCTGCAAACGGCGATTATACCCGCTTTTGAACCGAGGTCAACATCAACCTTGTCAATGTCAAATTCCGCGTCGGCGTAGCCAATCGCACATAGAACACGTCCCCAGTTTGCGTCTGCGCCGAACATAGCGCACTTGAAAAGGGGAGAGCGGATAACGCTTTTAGCGACGATAATCGCTGTATCAAGGTCAGGCGCGCAAGAACAGATGCAGGTGAGCAGCTTTGTAGCACCCTCGCCGTCTTTAGCAAGCATTCTGGTGAGATTTGACATAACCTGATAAAGCGCCGCCTTAAAGGTATCGAATTCTTCGCCTGCTGCTGAAATTTCAGCATTTCCCGCAAGACCGTTTGACATAAGCATACAGGTGTCGTTTGTAGACTGGTCGCCGTCAACCGAAAGGCAGTTGTAAGTAATTTTAACAATCTCTGAAAGCGCTTTTTGCAGCATTTCAGCTGAAAGTGCGCAGTCGGTGGTGATAAAATTCAGGGTTGTCGCCATATTGGGGTGAATCATACCGCTGCCCTTAGCCGTACCGCCAAGGCGGCATTTCTTTCCGCCGATTTCAAATTCAACGGCATATTCTTTTTTTACGGTATCGGTTGTCATAATTGCCGTCGCCGCTTCGATATTTCCCGTGTATGAAAGCTTTTCAACGAGCTTCGGAACAGCTGCCTTTATCGGTTCAATGGGGAGAATCTGACCGATAACTCCCGTAGAAGCTACGATAACCTGTTCGGGGGAAATTCCCAACGCTTCGGCGGTAAGTCTGCACATTTCCGTGGCCTTTTCTACGCCGTCAGCGTTGCAGGTATTTGCGTTCTTGGAGTTTACGATAACAGCCTTTGCTTTTCCGCCGCTTTTTTCAAGATTGTTTTTTGTAACGATAACTGGCGCGCCTTTTACCTTGTTTGAGGTGTAAACTCCCGCTGCATTGCACATTACATCAGAAACCACCATTGCAATATCATTTTTTATATTGCTTACAGGCGATTCATTTCCGTCGGAAACAGCGGATTTTTTAATTCCGCAGTAAACTCCGCTTGCTTTAAAGCCTTTTGCGGCACAAACGCCGCCGCTGATACATTCCATTTTAACTACCTCTTCTCACACAAGACCCGTGGTTTCGTCTGTGCCCATCATTATATTAAGGCACTGGACAGCCGCTCCGCTTGCGCCCTTTCCTAAATTGTCGAAACGTGAACAAACCAGAATCTGTTCATCATTGCCGCAGACAATAATCTGCATACGATTTGTATTTTCAAGCTCGTTAGCGCCAATAAAGCCACCGTTGAGAACATCTTCTCCGTTCACAGCTGCAACAGATATGAACAGGCTGCCTGCGTAATGCTCGTCGAACATTTCCTTAACGTCTGCCGGAGTGCATTTCTTGTTCAAAAGGCGTGTGTGGAGCGGCAGGTATACCGCCATTCCCGCGAAGTAGTCGCAGACATACGGGTTGAACATCGGTTTGAAATCAAGTCCCGAAACAGCCTTCATTTCGGGCAGATGCTTATGCCCCTGCGCAAGAGCATACTGCCGCGGAGTATCAAATTCCTTTGCACGGTCGGGAGCTTCGTATTGAGCGATTCCTTTTTTTCCGGCTCCGCTGTAGCCTGAAACGGCGTGAATGGTAACGGGATAATCTTTCGGGAGAATACCGTGAGAAACGAGCGGGTATGCCATCGAAAGAAAACCGCTTGCGTAGCAGCCGGGAACCGCAACTCTTTTAGAGCTGACGATTTTTTCACGATGAGCTGCCGAAAGCTCGGGAAAGCCGTAAGCCCAATTCGGATTTGTGCGGTGAGCGGTTGACGCGTCAATAATACGTGTGTTCGGATTTTCAACAAGCGAAACTGCTTCTATTGCTGCGGCGTCGGGCAGACACAGAAAAGTAAAATCCGATGAATTGATGAGTCTTTTCCGCTCCTCGGTATCCTTTCGCTTGTCCGGGTCTATTTTTAAAAGCTCAATATCGCTCCTGTTCTTAAATCGCTCAAGGATTTTAAGCCCCGTTGTTCCTTCCTGACCGTCAATAAATACCTTTACCATTTCAATTGCTCCCTTTTATTGTTGTGTATAAAACATACTCATTCCGGCTCCGCGCTCGTCGTTTGGACGGCGCATAAAGCCGACTTTTTCGTAAAAAGGTTCCTTCCCCTTTGCGGAGAGCAGAGAAACCATTGTGGTTTCTCCGGTTTCCACGTATCCGCTTTTTACAAAATCCATAAGCTGTGAAATCATTTGCTTGCCGATTCCCTGACGCTGAAAATCAGGGTGAACAATAACGTCAACCACGAGCAGATGATAGCCTCCGTCGCCCACCGCTCTTGCCATCGAAATTGTTTTTCCGTCGCATTTTCCGACAGTTATAAAGCGCGAGTTCGGAATACTGATATCGAACTGTCGCTTTGAAATCGAACACCAGCCGACAAGCTTCCGCAGTTCATTGTAATCCTCGTATGTAATTTCCTTTTCAAATGTTATCATAGCTTTTCACGCACCAGCTTAATCTGAAGTTCAACACTTTCAGGCGAAGGACCTCCGTAAGATTTTCGCTCCTTAACGCAAGTTTCAAGACTGATTGCAGCGTAGACATCGTCGTCGAAAAGCTCGGTTTTTTCCTTGTATGCTTCAATCGGAAGATTTTCCAGAACTGTATTTTTGGAAATACACTCGGCAACAAGTCCGCCTGTGATCTTGTACGCGTCGCGGAAGGGCATACCCTTTTTAACCAGATAGTCTGCGCAATCCGTAGCGTTAATGAAACCGCGGGCAGCAGCGTTGCGCATATTTTCCTTATAAACGCTCATTGTTGAAAGCATCGGGATAAATGTAGAAAGGCAAAGCTTAACATTGTCAATCGCGTCGAAAATAGCTTCCTTGTCCTCCTGCATATCCTTGTTATAAGCGAGCGGAAGACCCTTCATCATTGTGAGCAGCGTAACGTTATCGCCGAATACTCTTGCGGTTTTGCCGCGGACAAGCTCTGCAATGTCGGGATTCTTCTTCTGCGGCATTATGCTCGAGCCTGTTGCAAAGGCGTCGTCAAGCTCAATAAATTTAAATTCCCAGCTGCACCATAAAATTATTTCCTCCGAAAAACGTGAAAGGTGCATCATGATAATGGAAATAGCAGAAGCAAGCTCAATACAGAAATCGCGATCGGAAACGCCGTCAAGGGAGTTTGCCATAGGCGCGTCAAAACCAAGCAGGGAAGCTGTTCTGAAGCGGTCGGTATTGTAGGTTGTTCCGGCAAGCGCTCCGCTTCCGAGGGGACAAACGTTCATACGCTTGTTCACATCGTCAAGGCGTTCCATATCACGCAGGAACATTTGTGCATAAGCCATCAAATGGTGTCCGAATGTTATCGGCTGAGCGCGCTGCAAATGCGTGTACCCCGGCATAATTACGTCCTTATAACATTCAGCAATATCGCAAAGTGTTCCTGTCAGCTTGTGAACAAGACTATGAACATTTTTGATTTCATCGCGCAGATAAAGACGGATATCTACCGCAACCTGGTCGTTTCTGGAGCGCGAGGTGTGCAGTCTTTTTCCTACGTCGCCAAGACGCTTGGTAAGCTCAGCTTCAACAAACATATGAATATCCTCGGCGTTCGGGTCGAACAAAAGTCGTCCGTTTTCGATATCATCGAGGATTTCTTTAAGCCCTCCGATTATGGTCAGGCTGTCCTCCATAGTTATTATGCCTTGTTCGCCGAGCATTGTTGCGTGAGCAATACTGCCCTCGATATCGTTTTTGTACATTCTGCAGTCAAATGAAATGGAGGAATTGAATGCGTTTACCTCGCTGTCCACTTCCTTTGAAAAGCGTCCTGCCCACATTTTTTCCATATCTGCTTCCAAACCTTTCCGCTGTAAAAGAAATAAATAGAAACAGGCATTTTTCAGTCTGTTTCTATATTCAAAGCTGTTTTACTGAAATTATTACTTTCTGTTTTCGTCGAGGAGCGCCTTAACCTTAATCGGGAGTCCGAACAGGTTAATAAATCCGTCTGCGTCCTTCTGATTGTAAACATCGTCCTCGTTAAACGAAGCGAAATCTTCGCTGTAAAGCGTGTAGGGAGATGTAACGCCGGCGTTGATGATATTGCCCTTGTAGAGCTTAAGCTTTACTTCGCCTGTGCAGGTTTCCTGCGTCTTATCAACGAATGCGTCCATTGCTTCTCTTAAAGGAGTGAACCACTGCCCGTTGTATACGAGGTCAGCGTACTTAAGCGCAAGACCTGCCTTGTAGTGCTGTGTTTCCTTGTCGAGGCAGATTGTTTCGAGAACGTCGTGCGCGTGGTAGAGAATTGTGCCGCCGGGAGTTTCGTAAACGCCTCTGGACTTCATACCTACAAGTCTGTTTTCAACAACGTCATAAAGACCGATACCGTTTTCGCCGCCGATTTTGTTAAGGGTCTTGATAAGCTTAACGCCGTCCATCTTTTCACCGTTAAGAGCAACGGGAACGCCCTTTTCAAAGCTGATTGTTACGTATGTAGGCTTATCGGGAGCCATTTCGGGAGAAACGCCAAGCTCAAGGAAGCCGGGCTTGTTGTACTGCGGCTCGTTTGCAGGGTCTTCAAGATCCATACCCTCATGAGAAAGATGCCAGAGGTTCATATCCTTGGAGTAGTTTGTTTCTCTGGTGATTTTTATCGGAACATTGTGAGCTTCAGCGTATTCAATTTCCTGTTCTCTGGACTTGATATCCCAGATTCTCCACGGAGCGATTACGGTGAGGTTAGGAGCAAGAGCCTTGATTGTAAGCTCAAAGCGAACCTGGTCGTTGCCCTTACCCGTGCAGCCGTGGCAGATAGCGTCAGCGTTTTCCTTCTTTGCGATTTCAACGAGTCTTTTAGCAATGGGAGGACGTGCAAAGGAAGTACCGAGGAGGTAACCTTCGTAACGCGCCCCCGCTTTAAGGGTCGGGAAAATAAAGTCGTTTACAAATTCGTCCTGAATATCTTCAATGTAAAGCTTAGAAGCGCCTGTTTTCTTAGCGCGTTCCTCAAGACCGTCGATTTCCGCGTCCTGTCCTACATTGCCCGCAACACAGATTACCTCGCTGCCGGGATAATTCTCGTGAAGCCACGGAATAATAATGGAGGTATCAAGACCACCCGAATAAGCAAGAATGATTTTTTTGATTTCTTTAGCCATGGAAGTTTTCTCCTTTGAAAAAATATTCTATTACCATTATACAACAAATATTCATTTTGTCAAGGGAAATTATGCAAATAAATGTATATTATTCTGTATAAATTGAATATAATGTGAATATTTTGAATATTCCGAATGTTCATATTATGATAAAGAATATGAAAAAAAGATGTCGAAAACGATTGACTTTTGAATTGTTCACGTGTATAATAGGGATATGAACAACTATCGGGAGGTTGACTATGCAGCTGAATGAAAAAATGGAAATACTGATTTTCAGAAAGGGTATCAGTAAGTCTGAGCTTGCCGAAAAGGCGGGAATTACATACAGGGGACTTGCCAACTACTTAAACGGTTCACGTAAACCGAAGCAGGACGTTCTTGAAAGAATTGCTGCGGCTCTTGACACAACGCCGGAATTTTTAAGCGATGATTCAAAGGGTTTGATTCTTAACAGCAAGGAACGGCTTGTTTTTAATTCAAAAACTGATAATAACACATTGCGTGAAGCCGCTGAGTATCTTGAAAAGGGCAAGGAGCTTTTTTCGCGCGAGGATATTTCGGACGAGGACAAAAAATCGCTGTTTTCCTGTATAACGGAGATTTATTTTGGCTCGACTGCGAAAAAAGAATGAATGTTCATACGGCGAAGCAAATATGAACAACGGAGGAGAAAATGGATAAATCTAAAATCGAACGTATAAATTTCCTTGCGCGCAAATCTAAAACAGAGACTTTGAGCGCTGAAGAAAAGGAAGAACAGCAAGCGCTGCGCAACGAATATCGGCAGTACATGATGAATTCATATATGCCGCAGCTGAAAAACACCTATGTTATTGATCAAGACGGGAACAAACGCAAGCTTATAAAGGATTAAAGATGAATTATTCTGATTACTGCTATACTTGCATATTTGACGATGAATTCAATATTGTTTGGACGGATAATTACGGCTTGTTCCGAAGACTGGCACGTCATCATGAGAAAATCAAGAAAATGCTTTTCGGCTACAAGGGTCTGCCGGACAGCATATATTACACTCTCACTGCGGAAGGCGATAAATACACTGTTAAAATCGACCTGCTTGTTGACAGGAGGATTATTTGCCGCGCATCCAAGGACATTCCCGATAATGTTATAGGTAATGACGAGCTACAAAAGGAGCTTGAGCTTATCCGCAATAATTCGATGAACGCCATTTATTCCGCACAGCTGCTTAACGATCGCAGGGCTGAATCGGATTCTGTGTTTTTCAGGGATTCGATAAATGCGCAGGTTCAGCTTATGGCGGCAGTTTCCTCTGAATGTGCAAATATTCTTCAGCTTTTCGACAACAGAAGCGAGCGTTTTTTCGTTCCGCTTGAAAAATTCCTCATACGTTTATTTGACCGAATGAATTTTTCGCTCCGAAATATCAGAAAGGACGTTTCGTATTGCTTTTTTGTTGACGAACCGTACTGGAAGATTGACTGCAAAAATTTTGAGCTTGCAATATTCAGTATCGTTAAGCTTATTCTTATGCTTACAACATTCGGAAACGGCGGAATGATTATGATCACTACTACGGAAAACGCCAATATTAACGTTTCGGCAGAATTTTCCTATCAGCAGAATTATGCATTGAAAAACTGCTGCGCGGAAATACGGACGCTTCGCCATGTGTTTGAACTTATGAGCGGCGACGTTGATTTCTTTCAGGAGGGCAAGACTATTGTTCTTGAAGGTCGTATCAGGTCGGAATATACTTATGATGAAGAAAATGTTGACCATTATTACCGCTATATGCTCAATGTAACTAGCGAGCTTATAAGCGCGCGCAGAAAAAATAAAGATAAATATTACGAGCTTTACAAAAACCGGTCTGATGACGGACAGCTTAAAAGTCCGGTTCTTGAGCTTCAGAATATTACAGATCCGACGCTTGCGTGGTGGTCGCTTGTGTTTGAAAGTGCAGCTGAGCTTGAAATGTAGTTTTTATTCTTCTTTCTTACCGCGAACACGGCTTTATCACAAAACTATCACATTGCAGGGTTATAATATTCAATGTTAAAGGGGGTAGTTCCCTTTGACTGATTAATGATGAGTTAATCATAATTTCCTCTCCCAACATTTCATTTTAATCTTATTTTATTTTCGCTTCATCGACGATGGAGCACCGTTCAGTAAGAACCGTAGGCTCTTGACTGAACTTTTTTTTTACAATTTGGCAAGCGCGTCTGCGGTTTTATAATACGCTTTGCGGACGCCAACATCGAAAGGCAGGACGTATATGTACAAGATTTTGATTGCGGACGACGAGCAGAAGATTCGCGAGGTAATTCGTGAATATGCTGAATTTGAGGGTCACGAGGTTTCCGAGGCTGTTGACGGAATGCAGGCAGTCGAGATGGCGAAAAATACTGATTTTGACATTATAATCCTTGATGTTATGATGCCTAAGCTGGACGGTTTTTCGGCCTGCAAGGAGATACGGAAGGTTAAGAACACTCCTGTTCTTATGCTTTCTGCGCGAGGCGAGGAATACGATAAGCTTTTCGGCTTTGAAATCGGGGCGGACGATTACGTTGTAAAGCCCTTTTCGCCAAAGGAGGTTCTTGCGCGCGTAAACGCGATTATCAAGAGAAATTCCCCGACCGGCGTACAAAGCGATATAGCAAAATTTGAAGGACTTGAAATAAATTTCACCGCGCGCAACGTTTTTGTTGACGGCGTTCGCGCTAATCTTACTCCAAAGGAGTACGACCTTCTGTTCTATCTTGTAAGAAACAAGAATATTGCATTGACACGAGATAAGCTGCTTGCCGAGGTTTGGGGTTATGACTTTTTCGGCGATGACAGGACGATTGATACGCATATAAAAATGCTTAGAAATAACCTTGGCGAATATCGCAAATTCATTGTAACGCTTCGTGGAATGGGGTATAAATTTGAAGTCCAGTGAGAAAACAGATGGAATTTTTAATAGCATACGTTTTCGTATATGGCTGATTATGCTCCTTTTCTGCGCGGGAATATTGATTTTCGTATATATCTCCCAGATTGTTCTCATGCCCGTTATGTACGAGTATCTAAAAACTCAGGAATCAATTGAAACCTCGCTGGAAATAAAACGCGTCTGGCGCGCAGCTGATTTTGTTCAGGTTCGCAAAACCGTTGAAAAGAATGCGCGTGAAAAGCAGCTCGGTATTCTCATTCACATTCCCGCAGATGTCACGGGAGGCGTTCCGCTTACGTATTCCTGCGATTCGACAGGTTCATCTGTTTCCATCGACCGGCGAATAAGCGACGAGATGGTCGAAGAGCTGCAAAAGTCGAAAACAGGAACGCTTTTCTTTCCTGTGCGCGAGGAGGACAGGGAATCGCTGCTGCTTGCAACGTATGTTGAACCCGCAGACGAAATAACAGGGTACATATTTATATATACGTACCTTGAACCGACGGGAACGACAATGCAGATATTGAAAAGTATTTTTCTGATGTCATCGTCCGTGCTTGTGTTTTGCAGCCTTATAGTTTCCTTCTTTATTTCTAGCCGCGTTGCACGACCGATTGTGAATATTTCGCGTTCTGCCAATAAGCTGATAAACGGTGAATTTAATATGCAGCCGCGGAAAAATGAGTATTATGAGATAAAAATGCTAAAGGATAACCTTAATATGGCTTCAACGGAAATCGCAAGAGTAGAAACGCTCCGCCGCGACCTTCTCGCCAACGTTTCGCATGACCTGCGCACACCGCTGACTATGATTAAGGCGTATGCGGAAATGATACGCGACCTTTCCGGCGACAGTCCCGAAAAACGTACAAGACATTTACAGGTTATAATCGACGAAACAGACCGATTGTCACTGCTTGTTTCAGATATTCTTAACCTTTCCAAGCTTCAGAGCGGCATGATTGAGATGGATATGAAAATCATTGATTTCAGCGCATATCTTCGCGAAACGGTTTCACGCTTCACAATGCTTGAAAAAACAGAGGTTAATCTTGAAATGCAGGACGATATCTATATAAATGCAGATTCCAAGCAGCTCGGACAGGCGGTATATAATTTGATTATCAATGCTATAAACTATTCGGGCGAGGATATGGTTACGGTCAGACTGAACACGCTTAAGGGCGGCAAGGTGCGTTTTGAGGTTTCAGATTCGGGAATCGGAATCCCGAAGGAGCAGCTTCCGTATATCTGGGAGCGTTATTATAAGGTTGACCGTTCGGAAAATTATAAGCGTGCGGTAAAGGGTACAGGTCTTGGTCTGTCTATTGTAAAAAGCGTTTTTGAACGTCACGGGTTTAATTACGGCGTAGACAGCGAGGTCGGAAAGGGAAGTACCTTCTGGTTTGAATGCCAGCAGGTTAAGATGAAAAATGTCGGAGCAGATATATCGGATAACAAATGATGACGAGGGTGTAACGGTAGAACGTTTTTTGCGTGGAAAAGGCTTTGGCAGAAGCGCACTTTCCGGTCTGAAGCGGTACGATGACGGAATGTTGTGCAATGGAAAGCAAATCAGAACCATTGACACGCTGCGGGCGGGCGATATTCTTAAAGTCAATCTGCGCGATTCTTCGGACATCATTCCGAACGCTTCGCTTAATGTTCCGATTGTGTATGAGGATAATGAGCTGATTGTGTTCAATAAGCCTGCTTTTATGCCGGTTCATCCGTCAATCGGACATTGCAGCGACACGCTTGCAAATTATTACGCTGCGCTGTTTCCGAACGCTGCGTTCCGATGCGTCAACAGGCTTGACAGGAACACTTCGGGACTTGTGATTGCGGCAAAAAGCCGTCCTGCGGCAATGCTTCTGAACGAAAAGAAGTTTTCTCCGCGCAAGCTTTATTATGCGGTTGTGAAGGGCGATTTGTCTGCGGAATACGGCAGCTGCGGCGAAATAATTGCGCCGATTGCGCGAAAATCCGAAAGTATAATTACCCGCGAGGTCAATCCTGCGGGAAAATATGCGCATACGGTTTTCAAAGTGGCAGAGAGCTGTGGAGAACATTCGCTTCTGGAAATTTCGCTGGTAACGGGAAGAACTCACCAGATCAGGGTTCATTTTTCCGGCATTGGTCACCCTTTGCTGGGCGACGAGCTTTACGGCGGAGATATGCGGTTGATAAACCGTCAGGCTCTTCACTGCGGTCGCGCGGAGCTTATCCAACCTGTCAGTAAAACGAAAATTGTAATAAAAGCGGACCTTCCCGAGGATATAAGGTCGGTTTTGCAAAATAATGCAATACAGCTATGAGAAAACGGCAATTCCCTTTTTGTAAATATTATGGTATTATGTATGCAGAGCGGGATAATGCGATTGAACCTCCCATTTGTTTCGCTGTTCGATTTTCTGCATTCGGTGCATTTGCCGTGGATTTTATCCGTGCGCCGAATGTGATATATCGTTTTTACGGTAAAATGTTATTGCAATTGAAACAGCTGCTTACTGCGGCTGTTTTTTATCAGTCTGATATATAAAAAAACATATATTATATATGAATATTTGAGAATACCAAATGCGATAAAATTGTGATATAATAAAAAAGATAATGGGGAATTAAGTCGCTTTTCGCAGAAAAGCGTGAGTCGGTTTGATTCCGTGTTCATAAAAAGAACAAAAGGAGAGCAACAGATATGTACAGGATTGTCAGAAAAAAAATTCTGAACCCGACAGTTACGCAGATGGAAATTGAAGCACCGCTTGTTGCAAAAAAAGCCAAGCCCGGTCAGTTTATCATTCTGCGCGTAGACAGCGAGGGCGAGAGAATTCCGCTTACGGTTGCAGGCTGTAATCCCGAAGAGGGAACAGTAAAGATAATCTTCCAGATTGTCGGCTCGACAACCGAGGCGCTTAACCACAAGGCTCAGGGCGAGTTTATACAGGATTTTGTCGGACCGCTCGGAGTTGCAACTCACACAGAGGGCATTAAAAAGGTATGTATTATCGGCGGCGGCGTTGGCTGCGCTATTGCAATGCCCATTGCAGAGGAATTCCACAAGCTCGGTGCAGATGTCACAAGTATCATCGGTTTCAGAAGCAAGGATATTGTTATTCTTGAAGATGAATTTAACGAGTATTCCGACCGCGTTGTTCTTATGACAGACGACGGTTCTTACGGTCGTCACGGAAATGTCACCGTTCCGCTCAAGGAGATGCTTGAGGGCGGTGAAAGGTTTGATATGATTATCACAATCGGACCTCTTATTATGATGAAGTTTGTCGTTGCAGCGGCAAAGCCTTTTGATATTCCGGTTACCGTTTCGATGAACCCGATTATGATTGACGGAACGGGTATGTGCGGCGGATGCCGTCTGACTCTTCATCAGGACGGCAAAAAGGTTATTAAATTTGCCTGTGTTGACGGTCCCGATTTCAACGGCTACGAGGTAGATTTTGACGAGGCAATGTCGCGCGGAAGAATGTACTCCGATTTTGAGCGCAAGGCTCACGGAGAAACCTGTAATCTTTTTAAGAATGTGTAAGGAGAAGAGCAATGGCTATCGAACCTAAAAAGCATGAAATGCCTACGCAGGACGCTAAAGCGAGAGCCTGCAATTTCAACGAGGTCGCACTCGGATATACAAAGGAGATTGCCGTTGAGGAAGCTAACCGCTGTCTTAACTGCAAGACCAGACCCTGTGTGAGCGGCTGTCCCGTAAATATTGAAATCCCCGATTTTATTTCATGTATCAAGGAAGGCGATTTTGAGGGCGCATACAAGGTTATTTCAAAATCATCTTCTCTCCCCGCTGTCTGCGGCCGCGTATGTCCGCAGGAATCGCAGTGCGAAAGCAAATGTACGCTTGGAATCAAGTTTGAACCCGTCGGAATCGGCAGACTTGAGCGTTTTGTTGCCGACTGGCACAATGAAAATGCGCAGGGTCTTCCCGAAAAGCCCGAATTTAACGGGCACAAAGTGGCGGTTGTCGGTTCAGGACCGTCCGGTCTTACCTGCGCGGGCGACCTTGCAAAGAAAGGCTATAAGGTTACCGTTTACGAGGCGCTCCACACTGCCGGCGGCGTTCTTGTGTACGGTATTCCCGAATTCAGACTTCCCAAGGCTATCGTAGCCAAGGAGGTTGAAACCCTTAAGGCTCTCGGCGTTGACATTGAAACCAACGTTGTAATCGGAAAAACGCTTACTATTGACGAGCTTTTTGAGGACGGATTTGAAGCTGTATTTATTGGTTCCGGTGCGGGTCTGCCCAAGTTTATGGGAATTGATGGCGAGGGACTTAAGGGAGTTTATTCAGCCAACGAGTTCCTTACCAGAAGCAATCTGATGAAGGCATATCGTGATGATTCGGCAACGCCTATTATGAAGGGCGGAAAGGTCGTTGTTGTCGGCGGCGGAAACGTTGCGATGGACGCGGCGAGAACTGCGCTCCGTCTTGGCGCACAGGTAAGCATAGTCTACCGACGTTCGATGGAAGAGCTTCCCGCACGCCGTGAAGAGGTCGAACACGCAATGGAGGAGGGAATTGAGTTCAAGCTCCTTCATAACCCGGTAAGAATTATCGGCTACGAAAATCCCGACGATCCGCGCGATCCCAAAAACGGCTTTGTAAGGGCAATTGAATGTGTCCGTATGGAGCTTGGAGAGCCTGATGAAAAGGGTCGCCGCCGTCCTGTCGAGGTAAGCGGAAGCGAGTTTCTTATGGACGCAGACTGCGTAATTATGGCGCTCGGAACATCTCCCAACCCGCTCATCAAGAATACAACAAGCGGTCTTGAAACACAGAAGTGGGGCGGAATTGTCGTTGAAGAAAATACAGGTCTGACCTCCAGAGAGGGCGTTTATGCAGGCGGTGACGCGGTAACAGGCGCAGCAACCGTTATACTTGCAATGGGCGCAGGAAAAACTGCCGGCAAGGCTATTGACGAATACTTAAGTTCTAAGTAAGGTTACATCTGAAAACGCAGCAGCTTGATACGCGGGTGGTTTTTCGCTTAAATTATCCGCGTGCGAGCAAGCCGGCGTGTTCGGGCGAAGAATACGCGGTATTGTGCTAATGTATATCGATAAATGCAATACCGATATGAAAAACAAGCAATTCCGAAACCTGTCGGATTGTGATAAAATAAAGGTATCACCGAACAATATCGGACAAAATGTGCGGTGAAGCCTGAATGTCAAAAATAAAACAGAGGATGGTGCAACATGAACAAAATCTCCATTATCGGAACCGGCAGCGTCGGCTCCACAATCGCCTATTCCATTGCAATGATGGGAATGGCTTCCGAAATCGTAATGATTGACATTAACAGCGAAAAGGCACTCGGCGAAGCTCTCGATATCAGACAGGGCA
Source organism: uncultured Ruminiclostridium sp. (assembly GCA_964520065.1). Lineage (GTDB taxonomy): Bacteria > Bacillota > Clostridia > Oscillospirales > Ruminococcaceae > Ruminiclostridium_E. The sequence goes on along the minus strand of CAZFMC010000003.1, from coordinate 20,265 downwards.
CACCTTTCTGCGCGCCTTGTTCGATTTACGCGGGCGACTATCCCGACGCTAAGGATTCCAATATCGTAATTCTTACATCGGGTATGGCGAGAAAAGCGGGTCAGTCCCGTCTTGAGCTTGCTCAGGTAAATATCGATATCACCAAGTCGATTATCCCTGAAATTACCAAGCACGCGCCCGACGCTACATACATCATAGTATCTAACCCCGTTGATATTCTCACCTATACCTTCCACAAGATTTCCGGACTTCCCGAAAGTCATATCATCGGTTCGGGCACAATCCTTGACACGGCTCGTCTGCGCGCAAGACTTTCCGAATACTATAATATAAGCCAGAATAATGTTCATGCTTACGTTTTCGGCGAACATGGAGATTCTTCTTTTATCCCGTGGTCTGTTGCTAATATATCCAATGTTCCGATCAGCGAATGCGGTAATATTTTCTCTACCTCTGAATTTACGTATCCCGAAATCAACTATGCTGATGTTGAGGAATATGTAAGAAAGTCTGGCGGACGTGTTATCGCGCGCAAGGGCGCTACCTTCTATGCGGTATCCATGTCTGTATGCCATATCTGCAAGAGCGTTTTAAGCGGCATTGACACAACGATGACGGTTTCTACCATGATGCACGGCGAGTACGGCATTGATGATGTTTGCCTCAGTACACTTAATTCTGTTGGCCGTAACGGCGTTCACAACAAGGTAAATGTTCCGCTTACCGATGAAGAAATCTCAAAGCTCCGTTACAGCGCTGACACCTTAAAAGATGTTATCAGCAATCTTAAAATATAAGGAAAGGTGAAACGAAATGGAATACCGTATCGAACACGACTCCATGGGCGAAATGAAGGTTCCTGCCGACCGTCTTTGGGCTGCTCAGACGCAGAGAAGCCATGAGAATTTTGAAATCGGCGTGGATATTGAAACAATGCCCAGGGAAATTACTCACGCCTTCGGCATACTCAAAAAGGCTGCCGCGCTTGCAAATGCGGAGCTTAAGCCCGAAAAGATGACTGCGGCAAAGCTTGCGGCAATTTCCGCTGCATGCGACGAGGTTATTTCCGGCGAGCTTAACAGCCATTTCCCGCTTGTTGTTTGGCAGACAGGTTCCGGAACGCAGTCGAATATGAACGCGAACGAGGTAATTGCAAATCGCGCAAATCAGATTGCGGGTGAAAAGCTTTGTCACCCTAACGACGATATCAATATGAGCCAGTCCTCTAATGATACATTCCCGACTGCAATGCACATTTCTGCTGTTCTTGCGGTTGAGGATAAGCTTCTTCCGGCAGTTGAAACGCTTATTGCAACATTTAAGCGCCTTGAAGAAGAAAACGAGGGTATTGTAAAATCGGGACGTACACATTTACAGGACGCAACCCCGATAAAGTTCAGTCAGGAAATTTCCGGCTGGAGAAGCAGCCTTGAAAAGGACGCAGAGCTTCTGAAAATGGCGGTTAAGCCGCTCCACGAGCTTGCTCTCGGCGGAACTGCTGTCGGAACAGGACTTAATGCTCCCGCAGGCTTCTCCGAGCTTGTTGCAAAGAAGGTGGCTGAGCTTACAGGAAAGCCCTTCGTAACAGCTGCGAACAAATTCCACGCTCTCACTTCAAAGGACGAAATTGTTTTTGCTCACGGCGCTATCAAGGCAACGGCTTGCGATATGATGAAAATTGCGAACGATGTTCGCTGGCTGGCAAGCGGTCCCCGCGACGGTCTTGGTGAAATCCATATCCCCGAAAACGAGCCGGGCTCCTCCATTATGCCCGGTAAGGTTAACCCCACGCAGTGCGAGGCTGTAACAATGGTTGCCGTTCAGGTTATGGGCAATGATGTTGCGGTTGGTATGGCTGCTTCTCAGGGTAATTTCGAGCTTAACGTATTTATGCCCGTAACAATTTACAACTTCTTACAGTCCGCTCGTCTGCTCGCAGAGGCAATTGTTTCGTTCAACAAGAACTGCGCGGTAGGAATTACAGCAAACCGTGAGAAGATGCACCATAATCTTCATAACTCGCTTATGCTTGTAACGGCTCTTAACCCGTATATCGGTTATGAAAATGCAGCAAAAACGGCGAAAAAGGCATACAAGGATAATATTTCCCTTAAGGAAGCCTGCGTTGAGCTTGGTTTCCTTACCGCAGAAAAGTTTGATGAAGTATTCCATCCCGAACAGATGGTTTAATACCGATGAAAGGAATGGTCTGAAATGAAGGTCAGCTATTTTCCCGGCTGTACTCTCCGGACAAAGGCTAAGGAGCTTGATTTTTATGCACGTAAATGCGCGGAAATTCTGGGCGTTGAAATGTGCGAAATTGAGAACTGGCAATGCTGCGGCGGTGTATTCGTAAGCGCAAAGGACGAGGTAGCTTCCAAGCTGCCGAGCGTTCGTGCGCTTGCCGCCGCAAGAGATTGCTCCCAGCCGCTTGTTACGGTTTGTTCAGCCTGTCATAACGTTATTAAGCAGACAAATAATGCAATGAGCAGCGATGAGGTATTCGCTTCTAAGGCAAACACCTATATGGCTCAGGATAAGAATCCTACTGAACCGTATCACGGTGAAACAACGGTTTATCATTATCTTGAAATGCTCCGCGATCTTGTCGGCTTTGACAAAATTAAGGAGGCGGTCGTAAAGCCGCTTACAGGGAAGAGGGTTGCAGCTTATTACGGCTGTATGCTTCTTCGTCCGGGAAAGGTAATGAATTTTGACGATGTTGAAAATCCTCGTATTATGGAGGATTTTATCGCCGCGCTTGGTGCAGAGCCTGTTGTTTATCCGCAGAGAAATGAATGCTGCGGCGGATATATTGCTCTTGAGGACGCCGCTTCGGCAAAGAAAAAGTCGAACGCCGTAAGCGAGAGCGCAGCAAGCCACGGAGCAGAAATTATCGTTACCGCCTGTCCGCTTTGCAAATATAATCTTGTGAAGAACGGAAGCGAGCTTCCCGTTGTATACTTTACCGAGCTTCTTGCAGAAGCGCTCGGTGTTAAGGAGGGTACTCATGCAGAATAAAACCGAACGTCAGAAGGAACAGATTGAGCGTATGAGCGGCGTTGACGCACGCAAATGTATGCGCTGCGGAAAATGTTCAGGAACCTGTCCTTCTTACGATGAAATGGAATATCACCCTCACCAGTTTGTTTATATGGTTGAAAACGGTGATATTGAAAGCCTTATGAAGTCGGATTCGATTTATAAGTGTCTTTCATGCTTTGCCTGCGTTGACCGTTGTCCCAGAGGCGTTGAGCCGGCAAAGCTTGTTGAAGCAATAAGACTTATGGTTATCCGCGAAAAGGGTGGAAATCACCTCACCGCAAACGATATTCCGGAACTTATTGATGAAGAAATGCCCCAGCAGGCAGTTATGAGCGCAATGCGCAAATATTCTAAGTAAGAAAGGAGAAACGAACCATGCAAAGAATTGGCGTATTTGTCTGCCACTGCGGTACTAATATTGCAGGAACGGTGGACGTTAAAACAGTGGCTGAAACTCTCGGAAAAGAGCCGGGCGTCGTTTTCTCCACAGATTATCAGTATATGTGTTCCCAGGCAGGTCAGAATATGATAAAGGACGCTGTTGCCGAGCATAAGCTCACAGGTATCGTTGTCTGCTCATGTTCACCGCGTATGCACGAGGCTACCTTCCGCAAAACTGCGGCTGCTGCGGGAATCAACCCCTATATGGTGGAAATCGCAAATATCCGCGAGCAGTGCTCATGGGTACATAAGGATATTCCCGTCGGAACTGAAAAGGCAATTATTCTCGGTAAGGCAGCCGTTGCAAAGGTAAATCTAAACGCGCCTCTTACACCCGGCGAAAGCCCTGTAACAAAGCGCGCGCTTGTTATCGGCGGCGGTATCGCGGGTATTCAGACTGCGCTTGACATTGCCGACGCAGGCTTCCCCGTTGATATTGTCGAAACAAAGCCTACCATAGGCGGTAAAATGGCTCAGCTTGACAAGACCTTCCCGACGCTCGACTGCGCAGCTTGTATTCTGACGCCTAAGATGGTAGATGTTGCCCAGAATGAAAAAATCCGTATCTTCTCCTACTCGGAGGTTACAGCTGTAAAGGGCTTCGTTGGTAATTTTGACGTAACAATCAAGCGTAAGGCAAGATTTGTTAAGGAAGATATTTGTACAGGCTGCGGACTTTGTACCGAAAAGTGCCCTCAGAAAAATGTTCCCAACGAATTTAACCTCGGTATGGATAACCGCCGTGCAATTTATATTCCTTTTGCGCAGGCTGTTCCGAAGGTTGCTACAATTGACCCTAACTACTGCACAATGCTTAAAACAGGCAAGTGCGGCGTTTGCTCAAAGGTTTGCTCCGCAGGCGCAATTGATTATAACGCTAAGGACGAATTTGTTGAAGAAAAGTACGGTGCAATCGTTGTTGCAACGGGCTTCAACCCTATTTCAATGGACAAGTTTGACGAGTTCGCTTATTCCGAATCCAAGGACGTTATCACTTCTCTGGAGCTTGAACGTCTGATGAACGCAGCAGGTCCTACGGGCGGTACGCTGCTCCGTCCTTCCGATGGAGAACACCCCCACACAATCGTTTTTGTTCAGTGCGTTGGTTCGCGCTGCTCGGCTTGTGCGGAAAAGGGTAAGGAATACTGCTCGAAGATTTGCTGTATGTATACCGCAAAGCACGCAATGCTTATACGTGATAAGTACCCCGATACAGATGTTTACGTATTCTATATAGATGTTCGTACGCCCGGTAAGAACTTTGATGAATTTTACCGCCGTGCCGTTGAAGAGTACGGAGTACACTACATAAAGGGTATGGTAGGAAAGGTTTCACCCGAAGGAGGAAAGCTTAAGGTTCAGGCTTCCGATCTTATTTACGGAAAGCAGCTTCATATTGACGCTGACCTCGTAGTTCTTGCCGCTGCAATCGAGCCTGACAAGTCTGCAAGACCTCTTGCGACTATGCTTACGGCAAGTATGGATACCAACGATTTCTTTACCGAAGCTCACCCGAAGCTCCGTCCTGTGGAAAGCCCGACGGCAGGCGTGTTCCTTTCGGGAACCTGTCAGGGACCGAAGGATATCCCCGAAACCGTTTCTCAGGCGGGTGCTGCCGCTTCAAAGGTAATCGGACTTCTCTGCAAGGATAAGCTTACAGGGAATCCGTGCGTCGCTCATTCGGATGAGATGATGTGTAACGGCTGCTCGACTTGTGAAAAGGTTTGTCCTTACGGTGCGATTTCCTATATTGATAAGGAATTCAGAATGCCCGACAGAACTACAAAGGTTCGCCGTGTAGCTTCCGTAAATGAAGCTGTATGTCAGGGCTGCGGTGCTTGTACGGTAGCTTGTATGTCGGGAGCAATGGATCTTCGCGGCTTCACAAGCAAACAAATTATGGCGGAGGTAGACGCAATATGCAAGTAAATGATTATAAGCCGCTTATTGTGGCATTCTGCTGTAACTGGTGTTCGTATGCGGGCGCCGACCTCGCAGGAAATAACAGACTCAATTATCCCGCGGATGTAAAGATTATCCGTGTGCCTTGCTCGTGCCGAGTAAACCCGATGTTTATTCTTCGTGCTTTCCAGCGCGGTGCAGACGGCGTTATTATATGCGGCTGTCACCCCGGCGACTGCCATTACACTTCCGGTAACTATTACACCCGCCGCCGTATGGCTCTTCTTTTCTCAATGCTTGATTATCTCGGCATTGAAAGAGAGCGTACCCGTGTTGAATGGGTAAGCGCGGCAGAAGGTGCAAAGTTTGCCGCAACAATGAACGACTTCGCCGAAAAGGTTGCTGCCCTCGGCGAAAACAAGAGATTGGAGGATTTGCGATGCAAGAAATAAAGCGCGAAATTCTCGTTTCAAAGGCTTCCGAATTGCTGAGCAGCGGCACAGTTGACCGCGTTTTTGGCTGGAAGAAGGGAGAATTCGATTACGACATTACGCCTGCAATATTCCGTACAGCAGACGAGCTTGAAAAGGAATTTGTATGGAATGACTTCTGCGGTGCAAACTTTTCCAAGTACCTTGTAAAGGAAACAGGGAAGAGTGAAAATAAGGTTCTTGTTTTCCTCAAGCCCTGTGATACATACAGCTTCAATCAGCTCCTCACCGAACACAGATTTGACCGCGAAAAGGTTTATGTTGTCGGTGTTCCGTGCAATGGTATGCTTGACGCGGGACGTGTTAAGGCGGCTGCGGACGGCATTTCCTCCGTTAGCGAGGACGGCGACAAGGTTCTGGTTGAAACTCTTTACGACGGCACTCTTACGCTTGACAGAAACTCTGTTCTTCCCGACAGATGCGTAAACTGCAAGTCCAAGAAACACGTTGCCTATGACGAGCTTCTCGGAAGCGACGGCGAGGTTATCGACTCGGCAAGATTTGACGAGGTTGAAAAAATCGAGAAGATGACTCCCGATGAACGCTTCGCATTCTGGCAGGGCGAGCTTTCACGCTGCATTCGCTGCAATGCCTGCCGCGACGTATGTCCCGCATGCACCTGCGAAAAGTGCGTATTTGACAATCCGAATTCCGGCGTTGAAAATAAGGCTGCCGCTAACTCCTTTGAAGAAAAAATGTTCCACATTATCCGTGCGTTCCATGTAGCAGGCCGCTGCACAGACTGCGGAGAATGTTCTCGCGTCTGCCCGCAGCATATTCCGCTTCATCTGCTCAACCGTAAATTCATCAAGGATATTGATAATTTCTACGGCGAATATCAGGCGGGGGCAGAGGTTGGCAGCCGTGCCCCGATTGTAAATTATACAACCGACGATTTAGAGCCTTCCGAGGCAGTGGAAAGAGGTGACGGAAATGCGTAAAATATCTTTAGATAAGCTTGACGTGCTTTTCGGCGCGATTTCCGAAGCAGATACGCTTTACCTTCCCGTTGATAACAATGCGGGTGCAAGATATGAAAAATGGGAAAGCGGCAAGACTCTTTCAAACGACCTCAATACGGTAAGAAGCGCGAAGGATTTCTTCTTCCCGCAGACAGAAAATCTTATGGATTTCAAGGTGGAAGGGAAGAGTGTTGAGGTTATCGACACTCGCAGCGAGTGTGAGAATTTTGTAATTTTCGGCGTTCGCGCGTGTGATGTAAAGAGCTTTGAGGTTCTTGACCGTGTATTCCTTGCAGAGCCTGTGGATACATATTACAAGAATCGCCGCGATCATGCAGTTATTATGTCGATGGCTTGCACAAAGCCTCACGAAACCTGCTTCTGCGGCACCTTCGGTATTGACGCTGCGGCTCCGGAGGGAGATATTGTCTGCTACAAAACAGACGACGCTCTTTATATGAACGCTGCAACCGATAAGGGCGCTGCGCTTCTTGAAAAGCTCTCGTCTATTACCGAGGAATGTGATGATTCTGCTGTAAACGAGCAGAAAAAAGTTATTAAGGAAAGACTTGAAAAGCTTCCTCTTGCAAACCTTTCTGCTGACGCGTTCGGAAATGGAAAAACCTCTGTATTTTTTGACGCGCCCGAGTGGAAGGAGCTTTCCGAATCCTGCCTTGGCTGCGGCACCTGTACGTTCGTTTGCCCGACTTGTCAGTGCTACGATATAAAGGATTTCAACACCGGTCACGGCGTTCAGCGTTTCCGCTGCTGGGATTCTTGTATGTATTCCGAATTTACAAAGATGTCGGCGGGTCAGCCCAGACTCACTCAGCTTGAGCGCTTCCGCCAGAGATTTATGCACAAGCTTGTGTATTATCCCACCAATAACGATGGTATGTTCTCCTGTGTAGGCTGCGGCAGATGTATGGCTAAGTGTCCTATTCAGATGAACATTGTAAAGGTTATGAAAAAGTTAGGAGGAAGCATAAATGGCTGATATTAAAGAACCTCTTATTCCGGTAGTCGGTGTTGTAACCGATATAAGAATAGATACTCCCGACGTCAAGACCTTCCGCGTTGTAACCCCCGATGGAAAAAAGGCGTTCGAGCATAAGCCCGGTCAGTGCGCTATGCTGTCTATTCCCGGAGTGGGCGAGGCTATGTTCTCTATTACTTCTTCGCCTACGAATACCGAATTTATGGAGTTTTCCATCAAGAAGTGCGGCTGTGTTACAGAGTGGCTTCATTCCATGGAGGTAGGTCAGCAGATTACAATTCGCGGACCTTACGGAAACGCTTTCCCCGTTGACACAGAGTTTGCGGGACGCGATATGCTCTTTATTGCCGGCGGTATAGGTCTTGCTCCGCTTCGTTCCGTAATCAACTACTGCCGTCATTACCGCGACCGTTACGGTAAGATTGATATTGTATATGGCTCGCGCAGTATGCAGGATTTGGTTGATTATCAGGAGATTATTAACGAGTGGTCTAAGGACGCAGGCGTTAATGTTCATCTCACCATCGACCGTGAGCAGCCCGAATGGGACGGTCATGTTGGCTTCGTTCCGAACTATGTTAAGGAGCTTGGCTTCTCAACCGATAAAATCGCAATTCTCTGCGGTCCGCCTATTATGATTAAGTTTACGCTTGCCGGACTTCAGGAGCTTGGCTTTGATAAGACTCAGGTTTACACCACTATGGAGCTTCGTATGAAGTGCGGAATAGGCAAGTGCGGAAGATGCAATATCGGGTCAAAGTACGTCTGCAAGGACGGTCCTGTTTTCCGCTGCGACCAGTTAGACGAGCTTCCCGACGAATATTGATAAGGAGAATTGAACATGGAAAATATGGTAGACATTTACCTGTTCGGTAAGCAGTACAGCGTGCCCGATAATCTGACGATTATGCGCGCCATGGAATACGCGGGCTATCAGCTTGTCCGCGGCTGCGGCTGCCGCAACGGTTTCTGCGGCGCTTGTGCGACCATTTACCGTATAAAGGGCGACAGAGAGCTTAAAACCTGTCTTGCTTGTCAGACAAAGGTTGAAAACAATATGTATATTGCAACTCTTCCTTTCTTCCCGCTCGTAAAGCAGGTTTATGATATTGAAAAAATCAAGCCCACCGAGCAGATTATGATGCAGCTTTACCCCGAAATTTATGCTTGCGTAGGCTGCAACGCCTGCACAAAGAGCTGCACTCAGAGCCTTAATGTTATGCAGTACATTGCATATGCTCAGCGCGGCGAATTTGACAAATGTGCGGAGGAATCCTTTGACTGCGTAATGTGCGGCGTATGCTCGTCGCGCTGCCCCGCAGGAATTTCCCATCCGCAGGTTGCAATGCTCGCGCGCCGTCTTAACGGTAAGTATCTTGCTCCCAAAACCGAGCATCTTGAAAACAGAGTTCAGGAAATAAAGGACGGAACCTTTACCGAGCTTATCGAAAGTCTTATGGGCAAGCCTATTGAAGAGCTTAAAGAGCTTTACAATAACAGAGATATTGAGAAGTAAGGAGGAGAAAGTCGATGTATTCAAAAGAATTTCAGGAATCCTTAGCGGCGGTCGAGGCGGCACGTGCTGAAAATATTGCTTACGAGCCTGCAAGAATGACTGCACAGGAAAAAGAGGACCTTCTTGCGGCTTATCACCCCGACTATAAGAAGAGTGAATTTTCCGTTCTCAAAATCGGTCCGAACAAGGGTGAGTCCGTCCCCCATGAGCTTTGCGAAATGCTTCAGGCTCACAGCAGAATTTCTGCGTCCGACGTTGACCTTGAAAATGTAAAATATGATGTCGATGTGCTTATCATCGGCGGCGGCGGGGCAGGCGCTTCTGCTGCAATCGAAGCTGATAATGCGGGCGCAAAGACTATGATTGTAACAAAGCTCCGTATGGGCGACGCCAATACAATGATGGCGGAGGGTGGAATCCAGGCTGCCGATAAGCCCAACGATTCTCCCGCAACGCATTTTGTTGACGCATTCGGCGGCGGACATTATGCGGCAAAGCGCGAGCTTCTTGCAAAGCTGGTTTGCGACGCACCCGAAGCTATTCAGTGGCTTAACGAGCTTGGAGTTGAATTTGATAAGGCTCCCGACGGAACAATGATTACAACTCACGGCGGCGGTACGTCCAGAAAGCGTATGCACGCGGCAAAGGACTATTCCGGCGCGGAAATAATGCGTACTCTCCGCGACGAGGTTATCAACCGCGGTATCGAAATCGTTGATTTTACATCTGCAATTGAGCTTATTCTTGACGAAAACGGTAAGGCGGCAGGCGCTGTTCTTATGAACATGGAAACTCACGAGCTTATGGTTGCGCGCGCAAAGACGGTTATTATTGCAACCGGCGGCGCAGGTCGTATGCACTATCAGGGCTTCCCGACCTCCAACCATTACGGTGCAACAGCCGACGGTCTTGTTCTCGGATACAGAGTCGGCGCAAAGCTGCTCTACGCTGAAACATTACAGTATCACCCGACAGGTGCGGCTTTCCCGCAGCAGATTTTCGGTGCGCTTGTTACCGAAAAGGTTCGTTCGCTCGGCGCAAAGCTTGTAAATCGCGACGGTAAGGTGTTTATGCACCCGCTTGAAACACGAGATGTTGCCGCGGCTTCAATTATCCGCGAGTGTTCCGACCGTGACGAGGGTATCGACACAGGCAGCGGCAAGGCTGTTTGGCTCGATACACCTATGATTGAGGCAATCGGCGGAGAGGGCACTATTGAAAAGCGTATCCCCGCAATGATGCGTATGTTCGCGGGCTTCGGAATTGATATCCGCAGGGAACCGATTCTTGTTTACCCGACTCTGCATTATCAGAACGGCGGTCTTGACATTGACGTAAGCGGTATGACAACAAATGTTGAAAACCTTTACGTTGCAGGCGAGGCTGTCGGAGGTATTCACGGCCGCAACCGCCTTATGGGAAATTCTCTGCTTGACATTATCGTATTCGGCAGAAGCGCGGGCAAGAATGCTTCCGCACGCGCTAAGGAGGTTAAGCTCGGAAAGCTTACGCTTGACCATATCGCTAAGTTTGACGCTGAGCGCGAAGCTGCCGGAATTGAAACCGACGCGGTTTCTCCTAAGCTTCTCCCCGACTATCGCAGAAAAGCATAAATAAAAAAGCTCCTTGCCGAGGCTGTTGTAGCCTCGGCGGAGAAGCTTTAAAAGAATTAAAGAAAGCTGGACAAAAAAATGATTACAGATTTACTTGAAGCACTTATGATATTCTGTTTCGGTCTTTCGTGGCCGATTTCAATTCGCAAATCTTACGTTTCGCGTACCGCAAAGGGTAAGAGCCTTTTCTTTGAAATTTTCCTTCTCGTAGGTTACATTTTCGGTATCACAAAGAAGATTATCGAAGCTACCGGCGGTGACAAGGAGCTTGGCTTTATTTTCATTCTGAGCTTCATTTTCTACATCATCAACTTCGTATCTATTTCTATAGATATCGGTCTTTATTTCAGAAACAGAAAGCTTGATAAGGCGGCTGAGGCGGCTAATTCCTAAGCTTCGCGTTATTTTTACCGCAGGAGGTGGACTATATGAAGCAGGCTGAAGTGTCGCGCGCAACAATGGGCAGAATACCGCTGTATCTGCGCCATTTGAAAAATACGCGCCGCAATACCGAAAACATATCGTCCACGGCTCTTGCAAAAGAACTTGGTTTAGGCGATGTACAGGTTCGTAAGGATTTGGGCGCGGTAAGCGGCGCAGGCAGACCAAAGACGGGTTATAACGTCGGCGAACTGGTTGAAGCGCTTGAAAAATTTCTCGGCGCGGATAAAAACAGTATGGTTGTTCTTGTCGGCGCAGGTAAGCTTGGACGCGCGCTGCTGGATTACAGCGGCTTCGGAGATTACGGGCTTGAGATTGCGGCAGCCTTTGACGCGTCTGTTACCGAGACGCAGCACAGTAATTCGGGAAAAACGATTTACTCAATGGATTTTTTTGATGATTTTTGCAGGGAAAATAACGTCGGAATCGGCGTTATAGCTGTTCCCGCAGGCAGCGCACAGGAGGTGTGCGACCGCCTTTTAAACAATGGAATAAAAGCAATATGGTGCTTTGCTCCGTGTGTTCTGAATGTTCCCCCACAGGTGCCTGTTCAGTATGAGAATATGGCGCTTTCACTTGCGTATTTAAACAAAAGAATTTCGGGAGAAAATGTATAACATTTTTTTGCGATAAACGAAAGGAAATTTATATGAAGATAACTGTATGTATCGGTTCTTCCTGTCATATTAAAGGCTCACGTCAGGTTGTTGAGCGTCTTAAAGAAATAATCGAAGAAAAAAATCTCGGCGACAAGGTCGAGCTTGCAGGCACATTCTGTATGGGCAAATGTCAGCAGGGCGTTTGCGTAACGGCGGACGGAAAGTTTTATTCTGTTGCACCCGAAACCGTTGATAAATTTTTTGAAGAAGATATTCTGCCGCAGCTCTGAGGCGGTTGTGTGAATAAAAAAGCTGCTTTATAAGGAGGAAACGTCACAAAAATGAGAAAATTCGATACGAAGGTTCAGCATCTTAAATACAAGGTTCTGCGCGAGGTTGCAAGACAGGCGTGGAATGACACCTTGCTTGAAAATGTTCTGGACATTCCGAAAATAATCGTTCCCGGAAAAACACCGACTATGCGATGCTGCGTTTATAAGGAACGCGCAATCCTCAGCGAGCGCGTAAAGCTTGCTATGGGCGGTGATGACGGGAATCCCAATATTATTCAGGTAATCGAAACAGCCTGCGACGAGTGTCCGATGGGCGGCTATGAGGTTACAAATTCCTGCCGCGGCTGTCTTGCCCACCGCTGTGAGGACGTCTGCAAAAGAGGAGCGATTACCTTCGACCATCAGCACGTTGCCCATATCGACAAGTCAAAGTGCGTCAATTGCGGAGCGTGCGCGAAGGTCTGCCCGTATACTGCGATTGTTGACCGCAAGCGTCCGTGTGAAAACGCCTGCAAAATCAAGGCTATCCATATGAACGAGGATAAGGCGGCAGCTATTGACGGCGACAAGTGCATTGCCTGCGGCGCTTGCGTGTATCAGTGTCCGTTCGGTGCGATTACCGATAAGTCGTTTATTCTTGACGTAATTGACATAATCAAGAAAAGCGACAATAACAAGAACTACAAGGTATTTGCGGTCGTAGCTCCCGCAATCTCCAGCCAGTTTACATATGCGAAGCTCGGTCAGGTAATTTCCGGACTTAAAGAGCTTGGCTTCCATACGGTTATCGAGGCTGCTCTCGGCGCGGATATGGTTTCCTATTCCGAATCCCGCGAGCTTGCAGAGAAGGGCTTCCTGACAAGCTCGTGCTGTCCTGCGTTTGTAAACTATATCGAGAAATCGTTCCCGGATCTTCTTCCGTATGTTTCGCATAACCTTTCACCGATGGGTGCGATTTCCAAGTATATCAAGGAACACGAATCGCCTTGTAAGATTGTATTTATCGGACCCTGCACGGCTAAAAAGGCAGAGGTTCAGCGTGACGGCGTAAAGCAGTACGTAGACGCGGCTATGACGTTTGAAGAGCTTCAGGCGTTATTTGACAGCCGAGATATGGAAATTATGTCACTCCCCGAAGACGTTCTCGATAATGCTTCTTATTTCGGAAGAATATTTGCACGTTCGGGCGGTCTTTCCGACGCTGTTGCTCAGGCTTTCAAGGAACAGAATATCGAATTTGACCTGAAGCCTATTGCCTGCGATGGAATTGAGGAGTGTCGCATGGCGCTGCTTAAAAAGAGCAAAAATGTTCTTGACGCAAACTTTATTGAGGGTATGGCGTGCAAGGGCGGCTGCATAGGCGGCGCGGGTTGTCTTACTCACGGCGAAAAGAATAAGGCAGGGGTAGACAAGTACGGCATGGAAGCGTATGAAAAAACAATTGCCGACGCAATTTCGGTACTGGAAAAGTAAATCTATCGCCGCGCATATTATATGTGCGGCGGTTTTTATGTGAAAGGATAAGATATGCAAAAAAAATCATCACGTCCGAAAAAAGACGCCGCATATAGAATGATTGCTGACGCAATTTCAAAAAAAGAAGCCTTGCTGGAGGCGCTGTGCGATTATACCGTTTCCGAACACGGCTGCGACGAGGAGGATTACGACTATCTCAGCGAGGAGTGCGTTGTATTTGAGATTGAAAATGAGGACGGAGAGAGCTTGTTTGTCGAGCTTTCCGACGCTTTCGTTTTATACTTTGACGGCTGGCACAACCGCTATGGTCTGCATGAATACGAGTTTCAGTATCTCCTTGAAGATATGAACGATTTGCTTAAAAACCGCAAGTGCGCGTTAACGCTTTCATCGCAGGGAAAGTGGGTTGGCAGCGTTCTTTCCGACGGCATGATTACCTCCGAAGACGACAAGGATATTATTCTTCACGGAATGTTCGGCAGTGCGGTTTCTGACAAAATTTACGAGCAAGGCGGAAGTCTGCGCGCGGTTTATCGTGATAATTCTCTTAGCGTAACATTTGATTTTCCGATTGAAGAGCAGAGCATATGAGCGCAGTTTATCCTGTTATCGGAAATCAGACGCGGCTGCCGTTTTACCTCGCCGGAATAGGCGTATCCGAATGTGAGTATCATATAAAAAGAGAGCAGGGTCTGGTTTCTCATCAGTTTCTGTTCACAAAAAGCGGCGTTGGAAAGGTATTTTGTGGTGAGGATAGCTACACAATGAAAAAAGGGAGTATTCTCTATTTGCCACCCGACGTTCCGCACGAATACTTTCCCGAAAAGGACGAATGGGAAACCTGTTGGTTTGTTTTTCGAGGAAGCACCCTTGGGCAGATTATGACCGAGCTTGGCTTTAACGGCTGTATGGTTTGTTCGCCTGCTGATATATCGGCTTGCGAACGTATTTTTTCACAGCTTATGACGGCGGTTTCCGATCCCGTTTCAGGCAGTGAAAAATGCTCGCGGCTTATTTATGAATTTATCCTGAATGCTTCAAAGCTTTTCAGCTGCGAAAACAGCACCGAGGGGATTGCAGGCAGTGTTCTCGAAGCTGCTATTCAATATATAGAGCAAAATTTTAATAATGACATTACGCTTGACGAGCTTGCTGCGGTATCCTCGCTTTCTCCGCAGTATCTGTGCCGTATCTTCAAGCGTAAGCTGGGAATGCGCCCGATTGAATATATAGCGCGCAGAAGAATTTCCGAAGCCAAGCTTTTGCTTGACGAGAGCGAAAAAAGCGTGTCTGAAATCGGCGCGGAGGTTGGTTATCGCGACCCGACATATTTCGGGGTAGTTTTCAGAAAATACGAAGGCATATCTCCGAGCGAATACCGGCGGAATAAAAACACAATGGCAATTTGATGACATCATGTCGTTAAGGTTAATATTTTAAGAGTGTATAAAATATTTCAGATTGAAATTGCCGCTTTTCAGTGATATAATCAAAGTGAAATCACGAAAGGGGTGTTTCATTTTGGCGTATCTGAAAAGAATTGCGGCAATCGCTGCCTGTACGGCGTTTGCCTGTGTAAATATTCCGCTTGCTGCGGCTAACGAGGAGGTTAAAGCTATGAATAACATTACGATTGACGGAAATAAGGCTAATACAGCCGAAAATATGCTGTATCGCGGCTCCGGTATGGTAACTGCGAATAATTCTTCAAGGCTTCTGCTGGATTATAAGTACGAGCACCCCGAAGCTTATGAGGAAATACTGCGTTATATTTTCGGCGAGGACGGTTTGTGTGTGAATCACCTGAAAATCGAAATGGGTTCGGATATCAATTCTTCATCGGGAACTGAACCGTCGGTAAAACGAAGTGAGGACGAAAAAGCCGATGTAACCCGCGGAGCAGGATATCAGCTTGCGGCTGACGCTCTTAAAATAAATCCCGATATTACGCTGGATATGCTCTGGTGGAGCGAGCCGCTCTGGGTAACCAATGCTGTCGATGTTTATGCCGCACGGTATAAGTGGTACAAGGAAACGCTTGACGCCGCATATGAAACATACGGTCTTGAATTTGACTATGTGAGTGCAACTCAGAATGAACGCGCATGGGATAATGACTGGATAAAGTATCTTTCAGCGCGCCTTAAAAGTGAAACAGATTGCCCATACGATTACTCAAAAATCAAGATAGTTGTCGGCGACGAGGTCTGCACATGGAAAAATGCCGACGACATATTAAAGGACGAGGAACTGCGCGATGCCGTAGATGTTATCGGAAGCCATTACACAAGCTGGTCGAGCGAGAGCGCGCAAACCCTTGCGAGGGAGTACGGAAAAGAGCTTTGGTTCAGCGAAGCCAGCTCTTCGATGGTATATTCTCAAGGTACATACAGATTCGACGAAAGCGGTTCGGGTCTTACGGGTATCAACGGCGTGCTTGATATAGCAAATCGTTTTATAACAATGTATTCTGGCGGACTTATGACGCTTTGCGAGTATCAGCCGATTGTTGCAGCTTATTATGACGGCGCGCAGTATGCTCACAAGCAGTTTATTCTTGCAAACGAGCCGTGGAACGGATATTATTTTCTTGACAGCGGCTTTTATATGAAGCTCCACTTTTCCCAATTTATAAAAAAGGGTTGGGCGTTTGTTGACGGAGCCTGCTACGGCGACGGAAAAGCAGGCGGCGACGGTCACGCGTTGGTTGACGCGACATACAGCTATATGACTGCTACGGATACGTCAACAGACGATTACAGCACTGTTATCACAAATACGACAAATGAGCCGATAACATACACGATAACTGTTAAAAATCTCAAAAAAGCCGGTGAACAGGTTTATGTATGGGAAACGCGCGGACCCGACGACGGCGAATATAACGAAAACTATTTCAAAAAGCTCGGAACGCTTACACCAATCGAAGCGGACGGCGGATATACGTACAGTGTAACCGTTAAACCTGCGTCAATAATTACCGTTTCAACCCTTGATGCTGAAGAAAGGGACTACGGGAATATGCCGTACACAAACAGCACGGTTCTGGAGCTTCCGTATGCTGACGACTTTGAATATTCCGAATGCTCCGACGATTATCTTGCTTCGCGAGGAGGCGCACCGCGCTATACTACCGATCAGGGCGGCGCGTTTGAGGTAGTAAGCACGGACAGCGGTAATGTGTTAAGGCAGATGATTACCCCTGATATAAAAGCAAATGAGTGGGGCGGAACGCCTGAACCTGTTACCTGCCTTGGTGACGACAGATGGTACAATTACAGCGTCAGTGCTGATATTACACTGGATAAGTCTGATTCTCCCGAAAAAAATTACGCAGGAATCGGCTTAAGGTATAATCTTGGCTGTCAAGGTGCAAGCGGCTATCATTTCCGGATTTACGAAAATGGAGAATGGCAGCTTCTTCGCAATGATAAGACTCTTGAAAAGGGAAGCTTTGAAATAAGAGAGGGCGGGTCTGCGCGCGTGAAGCTGTCGGCTTACAGAACAAGCATAACGGCGTATATCAACAGCGAAAAGGTTTGCGATTATGAATGTACGGGCAATTCCATTGTCGGAGCGGGACGCGCCGCGCTGTACAGCTCCTACAACCTGAACACCTTTGACAATCTGTTGATTGAGCCGATAGATGAATCTGAGATATACGCGGCGCGTTACGATAACACCGCCTCCTGTGTAGATTACAGCGGAGAGTGGTCGCATGAAACGATAAGCACCTTCAGGAATTACAAGCGCACTATCTCAACAGGCGTGAAAGGAGCAAAGGTAACTCTTAAATTTAACGGTACGGGTTTCGCTGCGGCGGGAATGACAAAATCTGACGCAGTTATTTCAGTAGAGCTTGACGGAACAATTGTAGAAAATGAATATATTGTTCCAAAATGCGGATACAGGCAGTCTTCTTATTATCTGTACGGGCTTGAAAGCGGCGAGCACACAGCGGTTATTACTGTTAAGTCGGGAACGTTCGCAATTGACAGCTTTGAAATAATCGGAGCAGACGTTTCGCTGCCGCAAGCCGCAGAAGCAATAAACATAGGTGCAGAACCTGGAGAAGCGGAAGAAATTGTGAAAACAGAAGAAAAATCCGACGCTTCGGCTTTACCCGCAGGTGTTGCTGTCGGAGCAGGTGCGGCGGCAGTGGCGGCTGCAATCGGATTAACCGTAAATAAAACAAAAAAGAAGAAAAAAGTATGAGTAAGAATTTATCAATTGATATGACAAATGGAAGTGAAACGGGGCATATTCTCCGTTTCACGCTTCCGCTGCTTTTGGGGAATCTTCTTCAGCAGCTTTACAATGTTGCCGATACAATTATTGTCGGCAAGTGCCTTGGCGACGACGCTTTAGCGGCGGTTGGTGCGACAGGTTCGATTACATATCTTTTCTGCACCCTGTGCATAGGTCTTTCGATAGGCACGGGAATAATAATTTCGCAGTATTTCGGAGCGCGAATGTTAAAAAATATGAAATCTGCGGTACTCAATTCGGCAATAGTTACCGCGCTTTTTGCTGTTGCGGTAAGCGTTGTATCGATTATGTTCGCCGAGCCGCTTCTTATTTTTTTAAACACGCCTTCAGCGCTTTTACCAATGTCTGTCGAGTATATGCAGATAGCCTGCGCAGGCACAATTGCCGTGGCGGCATACAACTGGATAAACGCAGTTATGCGTTCGCTTGGCGACGCAAAATCCCCGCTGATAATACTTGCGGCGGCAAGCGTAGCCAATGTGGCTTTGGATTTGCTTTTTGTTATGGTATTCAATATGGGAGTCGGTGGCGCGGCGCTTGCGACTGTTATTGCACAGGGAGGCTCTGCGGTCGGCGGCATAGTTTATGCGTTCCGCAAAAACGAGAGTATTCGTCTTGACAAGGAAGATTTAAAGCCGGAAAAACAGATGATGATCAGATGTATGAAAACAGGTCTGCCGATCGCAGGTCAGAATGCGCTTGTTTCAGTGTCAATGGTTGCGCTTCAGCGGGTTACAAACACTTTTGGTGAAACGGTTATGGCGGCGTATACAGCTTCAATGCGTATCGAGCAGCTTGTTCAGCAGCCGTTCAGTTCGCTTAACGCCGCAGTTTCGACATTTGCGGGACAGAATATAGGCGCCGAAAAAACCGAACGTGCAATAAACGGCTATAAAACAGCTATGAAAGCTTCAATTGTGTTTGCGGTTGTTATGGTCGCCGTGTTTATGGCATTCGGCGGAGCAATAACAGGGCTTTTCGTAAGCGGCGACGAGGTTATAGAAATTGGCGCAATGGCACTTCGTCTGACGTCTGTTTTTTACGTTTTCCTTGGAACAATTCACGTTACGCGAGGTTTTCTCAATGGGGCAGGGGATACGGGCTATGCGCTTATAAACGGTGCGGCGGAGGTTGTTTCGCGGATTTTATTTTCACTTATCCTTACTGCCATTCCCGCCATTGGTTATGTGGGAATCTGGCTTACCACCTGCATTACATGGCTGCTTACGGCGGTTATAAGCGTAGTGCGTTACAAAAGTGATGTGTGGCGAAAAAAGGGGATAATATAGGATTTTTCATTCAATAAGGTGCTTGCCCCGTCATTTAACGAGGCGGGGGTCATCTTGCCTAAGTTGTATTTTAGAAAAACAAAATTTCGTAGAAAAACGAACGAACACTAAAAAGGGCGCTGATATTTGCATATCAGCGTCCTTCAGCCCGTCCAAAAACCCCTAATCCGTACTCAGATTAGGGGTTAAAAAATGCATTCAAGCAAAAACAGGCTGAAAAATCACAAAATACAAATAGATCAAAACCTCCTTCCACCTATGAATTGCATATTTTTTAAGATTCATGGCAGCAAATTTAAGCCTAACCCAGTTCGTAACCTGAGATAAGCCTCTGTGATTCGTATAACGCATTGCGTGTTTTTCTTTTGCGTCCGCAAACACTCTTTCAATCGTTTCTTTTCTCTTGCCATAGAGTGCTTTGTATTTCGGTGTATGTCTTACATCCTCCGCGCGTTCAATGTAATCTTCCCATATATGCTTTGTTACAAGCTTTTCGTGCTTTGAGCTTTCGGTGCAGCGTCCGATCGAAGAACATTTTTCACATTGATAACCTTTGCTTTTAAATTCCCTGTATCCGGCTCTGTTGGTTGTTGAATAGTTTAAAACCTTGTTCTCGGGACAAAGTACGCAATCATAATATTCGTCAAATATGTAAGAATACGGTCTGAAAAAGCCGTCTTTTCCCATAGGTCGTTTGTATGGCAAAACAGCTGTTCTATCGTCATCAAAAACTTTTTTACATATCCAAGGCGTTTTGTAGCCTGCGTCCATAACCACATTCTTTATCTCAGGGTGTTTTTCGGTCATTCGGTCGTAAAGTCCATCAAATGCAACGCTGTCGTGTACATTTCCGGGATTAACTGTTACGTCGACAATATAACCGTGTTCGTCGCAAGCGGTCTGAGCTGTATATGCAAGGCATTTTTTATGC
>CAZFMC010000002.1:0-99638 GCA_964520065.1 uncultured Ruminiclostridium sp. | reverse complement strand
GCGGCGAAGCCGCACAAAACGCGCGCGCCGCGCCCCCTCCGCTTGAAGAGAGCCGTCTACCAACGCCTGTTTGGATGCGGACAGCGCTGCGAGAGCTTGCCGGCACGCAGTTCAACGTAACACCCGCATATTCCGCATATCCCGCTGAAAAGCTGCTCACATTCAGCGCATAGCTTGAGTCTGCGGCGGTATTCCTCTTCATTTGTACGAAGTTCATCCGGCATTGCCGCAAGCATTTCGCGAACGGTTTGAAGCGCTCCGTCCGGATCATATTCCGAAAGCAGGCATTTTCGGCAAAACGGTTTGCTCACGAAAGCGAAACCCTTACAACCGAACACGGAGGAAGCAATAATGAAAAACCTCCGTGAACAAGAGCCGCCGTATGCGGCTTGATTGTCACCTTTTCGGGCGCGTCAAAATCGTTCCTTTCGGTTACTTTTCCCGTCAGAATTTCTGCTGAAACAAACTTCGGCGCAAAGCCATTCAGCGAACACGAAAGCTCAGCCTCCTCGGAAACGGAGCAGTTTGCCAAGGTTACGGTAATTTCTCCATCATGTATCGACGCCGAACAGCTTATCATGGGGATTTTCGCTTCCTCGCCAATCTGCTCGTTTTCAACGTGCGAATAAATAAGCTCTGCTCCCTGATGCTCCTTGAATAAATCAAAAACGTGGTATGTGGGCGTTTTAACCATTTTTTCGCCTTCGGTAAGTATTAAAGCCTGCAAAACATTTACCGCCTGAGCCAGATTAGCCATAATTACGCGGTCGGAATGACGATTGAATATGTTCAGGTTGCACGCCGCAACAATCGCGTCACGCATCGTGTTCTGTTGGTATAAAAATCCGGGATTAGTGCCCGGCTCAACATCATACCAGCACCCCCATTCGTCCACAATAAGCCCGATTTCATGGTTTTTGTCGTGCTTATCCATAACAGCCGCGTGTCGCGAAATCAGCTCGTCCATATAAAGCGTTTTTGAAATTGTTTCGTAATACTCGCTGTCTGTAAAATCGGTGGCGCTTCCCTTTTTGCTCCAATCGCCGCTCGGTACAGTATAGTAGTGAAGCGAAATCGCCTTTGTGTGCCATGGTTTGACGCTTGAAAGAAGCGAGTCGGTCCAACCGTAATCGTCCGCATTTGGTCCGCACGCAATCTTAAACAGCTCGTTTCCGCTGAAATTCTTGCAGAAGCTTTGATAGCGGCGATACTCATCGGCATAATATTCAGGGCGCATATTTCCGCCGCAGCCCCAGTTTTCATTACCGATTCCAAGATATTTAAGCTTCCACGGTTTTTCCCTACCGTTCTTTTTTCTTAAATCAGCCATAGGTGAAATGCCGTCGAAGGTAATATATTCAATCCATTCTGACAGCTCCTGAACCGTGCCGCTGCCAAGATTGCCGGCGAGGTACGGTTCGCAGCCTATTTCCTCACAAAGATTAAAAAACTCGTGAGTACCAAAGGAATTATCCTCGGTAATACCACCCCAGTTTGTATTGATCATCTTCTTGCGCGCACTTTTTTCTCCGATTCCGTCCTTCCAGTGATATTCGTCCGCAAAACAGCCGCCGGGCCAACGCAGTACGGGCATTTTTATTTTACGAAAAGCCTCGATAATATCGGTACGAACTCCGTTTTTATTTGGTATCGGAGAGTTATCCCCAACATAGATGCCGTTGTAGATACAGCGTCCGAGGTGTTCGGAAAAGTGCCCGTAAATTTCAGGGTTTATGCGCGAAAGCCTGTCTGCCGCGTTAAGAGAAAGCTTGATTTTCTTCATAATAGCTACCTTCCTTTTTTCGATAAATCGGGTTGTGCGTTTGGTGGGTGCATCCAACCCTAATAATATTTTACACTATTGACAGGCTGCATACAATGACGTATAATATTATTATACTGATATATCATACTTTTTTCACGGAGGAGCATTATGAAAGTCCATGATATCGGAATGAATTTCAGACACAGCTCAGATTTTTTCATAAACAGACCAAACGGTTCGGGAGATAATCTGCTGCTGATTTTTAAAACCCCTGCTCGAATCAAACTTGCGGAAGAGATAAAAATTATACCTGCCGACACAGCAATAATATATAAAAAAGGAACTGAGCAATCCTACGGTGCATACGGCGATACATATATCAACCACTGGCTGCATTTTGAGGCAGACGAAACAGACGAGATATATAAAAAACTGAACTTGACCTTTAACGTTCCGATATATCTGAAAAACCACGAGGTCTGCGAAAAAGTCATGAGCGATATTCACAACGAGGCGCTATCACAGAATCCGAACTGTGAAATCAGCATCGACATACTGCTTCGTCTGCTGGCAGCAAGGATTGCGGAAAATCTGGCAAGCAGCGGCGAAACAGGGCTGCCGCGCGATAACATACATAGCGCAGCGCTGCGGCGGCTTCGTGCAGATATATACGACAACCCCGCCCGAACAGTAACTATTCGCAGTCTGGCTGCAAGCCTTGGTTTAAGCCCATCATACTTTCAATCGGTTTACCGCACGCAATTCGGAGTCAGCTGCTACGATGACGTGCTCAACGCAAGGATTCGCGCCGCGAAATACTACCTGCGTTCAACTCACCTTTCCGTCAAGGAAATCTCATTGCTTTGCGGCTGCGAAAACCCCGAACATTTTATGCGGCAATTTCGCCTTAGAACAGGTCAGACGCCTACCGAATACAGAAAAAGCACAGCAATACTTTAATATACGGGCGCACCTACGCTTAGCCTTTCAGCAGCTTCGTGTACAAAGCAAATCCGCACAAAAGCAACACATTTGTCATCAGCGCAAAAAACGTTGAAATATGTTGACCTGTGCGGATTATTCCTGCCTTTTCAACCTCAGAGCATCGGAACGCGGCTTTTTATTTACTGTGCTGCCCAAGAGCTTTTCCAACGCCGAGCCTATACTCCGGTGCAGATTCTCACCGCCCAAGTAAAAGTCACTGCAAGCGAAAAACCGCGCGGCGCGCGTGTTATGTGCGGCTTTGCCGCACATAACGTCTGCGGGCAGCTTCGCTGCCCGCAGACGGCTTGCATTTTGCTTTGCAAAATGCAAGCCGCGCGCCGCGCGATGCTGCCGAGCGCCTCCGTGCAACTAAACATGCTGTCACATATTCCGTCTGAAATACCTGAGTCGCAGCCTGTCTGTAATAGTCGCAATGAACTCAGAGTTGGTCGGCTTTTTGTTGCGGTAGCGAGTCGCATTTCCTAAAATGCTTATCATCGAGCCGTCATTGTTTTCCCATGCAATTTCAATTGCGTGTCGCATTGCACGTTCAACCCGCGACGCCGTTGCTTTGAATTCACTTGCAACAGCAGGATAAAGCTGCTTTGTTATACACGTTTGCAATTCCGGCGTCATTACGCAAAGAACAATCGCACGGCGAAGATAGTGATAACCCTTGAGATTCGGAGGAATACCAAGGCGCTGTAAAATCTCTGTTACAATATACTCGATATTCCCGCTGGTTGCCGGCGCAAGATTTCCTTCGTAGAAACGGCAAAGAGCCTGAATTTTCTGAACAAGATGCTGCGGCTCAAACGGCTTAACCGTAAAGTAGCACGCGCCCTCGTCCATTACCTCCTTTTCCAATTGAGCCGTCGCGTAGCTGCCAACTACAATCGTCTTGGGAACCCTGCCGATTTCCCTTTTAATCTTTTTCAGCAGCTCTACTGCGTCAAGTTCAGGCATTTTTGCATTGATAACAAGAAAATTAGGCTGCTCATTCTCAATCGTATTGAAAATTTTACGCCCGTTGCTTTCCCGTGTAATTGCGAAAAATCCTGCATTTTTCAAAGCCTGCGCCCAGCTCATACCGGTTTCAACTCCGTTATCTCCTATGAGAACTGTCGTTTCATTCATTATATTCTCCTCCAAACCGTATAAATTACCCGATGGCATTTTTTATTTACCGTTGCCTCGTTCTTGACGGTAAACTAATTATATCACGACCATTAAACAAATTTCAAGCCTTTTTCGACATTTTTTCAAGAATAAAATTCCATTTCGCACAGCAGCAAAAAGCGACCTTCAAAAAATGGCTTTGTTATGCGAAATATTGAAGGTCGTAAAAAAACGACAATGTCGAAACTCGTCACTTTTTTCTTTAAAAATGTTAAATTTTCGGATTTAAAAAAACGTGAGCGTCCGGAAATCCCAAACACTCACCGCTAAAATCGCTTCAATAACCGCAGCGTCTATTTCTTTTTCAGCTGCACAATTGCGCCAAAATGTCTTACCGTAAACGCTTCCGGAGCAATCCTTTCCAGAAGCATGGTGTGTTCTTTTTCCCAAGACTGAATATCTTCGGGCGAAAGGGACGCGCCAACCCCTCTGCACGCCTTCATACGCCCGTTCCAGCTCTCTCTTGTGAACGGAACATCAAGATAATACTCGTCGCTGTATACAACATCAAAATACTCTTTATAACATTCGTGAACATAAATCGGGTGAACTGTTTCGCCCGCTCCGTTCCAATTCGGACTGTATTTCAGCACAAGCTCCTCGCTGGCAGCCGCGATTTTATCCTCAAACGGCAGCCACTCCATACACATCATAACGTAGCTTCCGCCGTTTTTCAGCATATTGTACAGCTTCGGAGCAAGCGTTTCATGATCGAAATACCAGAAGCATTGACACGCTGTTATCGTATCAAACGAACCATCGTCAAAATCAAGCTTTTCAGCTGAGCTTACAAAATAGTCTATTCCCATTCCCTCAGACAGCTTTTTTGCCTGCATAATCTGATTGTCGGAAATATCCGTTCCCGTCCATTTAGCTCCGAATCTGCTCATATTTCTCGGTATAACGCCCGTACCCGTACCTATATCAAGGACGGTCTGACCCTTCCCGCAAAGTCCGAGCGACAAAACCTTTTCGTAAAATTCATCGGGATAAATATCGCGGTATTTCGCATAATCTGCCGAGGTTCTTCCCCAGTCAAACGCTTTTCCGCCGTCAATTATATTAAGCTTAATTTCCATTATACTCGCCTTTTTCTGCATTTTCCTGAATCTGGTTAAGATTTTCTTTTCCGTGACGTGTAAGGAAAAGATTCATTACAAGACCGATAAGGATAGGCAAATAGAAGGTCAGACAGCGCCATACGAACGTTGAAAATGCGGTGAAGCTTCCGAAAATCGAGCCAAAAAACGCCGCATAGCTTCCCTCAGCCGCGCCAAGAGCGCCGGGAAGCGGCACAAATGACGAAATCATCAGCACAAACGACTGGCAGGCAGTAATTGTAAACAAATCCGTTTCAGACATTCCAAAGCCGAGGTAGATAACAAACGTAATGCTGAAATAAAGGAAAAGCTGAACTGCGGTAAGCGCGCAGCATTTCAGAATAAGCACAGGCTGCTTCTTAATAAAGAGAAAGTTCTCGTGATACTGCTCAAGCTCGTTGTCAACAAACGTAAGCTTCTCGTCAACGTCCTTGATAATATGGAGCTTTCCGAGCAGACGAACTATCCCATGCGCCATCTTAATCGTCGGCTTGCGGAAAAACGCAACCATAAACAAAAGCACGATAACCGCAGTGTTAATTATAAAGCCGATAATCGTCAGAAATGTCAGTCCCTTTAACGCACCCGTTGTAAACATCGAAAGCTTGAATATAAGGAAAATCACCGAATATATCGTCAGCACAAACTGATATACGATAAAACGGCTGACAAGTGCCGTCATAGCCGAGCCGAGTGAAAGCCCTCGCTTGGTGTAATAGTACACCTGCATAGGCTGACCGCCGCTTGCGAAGGGAGTGATACAATTGAAATACTGCCCTATCATCGTTACAAAGAGCGAATCCTTGAATTTAACCTTATTATCCAAGCTTTTTGCAGTCAGGTGCAGCGCAGATGTTTCAAGCAACCAATATCCGCACATACAAAGCACCGCAATAAGCAGAAAAAGCGGATTCATCGCAACAATTGACGAAACAAGGTTATCTACGCCGTCAAATATAAATATATACAGAAGCATTACTACAAACGCAAGACCGCAAATTATCAAATTAAGCTTACTTTTTTTCTTTTTCATTTGTTTCCCTCACATAACATCTTTCCTAACGAACATACTTGCTATTTTACCACAAAGCAGCAATTTTGTCAATATTATCTGCGTCGTCCGCCGCCTCCGTGTCTGCTTGAACCGCCGCTTCGGTGGTGACTTCCGCCGCCATGGCTATGACCGCCCGAACTGTGGCTTCCGCCGGAGGACGAGCTTACGCGTGTTCTTGTTATATAATCGCGAAGGAACACGTCGGATTTTTCGGTAAACTTAAGCGAGCTTCGCCAGATGTAATCACTAGCGCCGCGCTTCGGAGTAAGCTTATACGGTGCCTTTATTACGCTCACGGATATTGCAAAGGTTATAGCTGAAATAGTAATCGCAACCACCAGCCCGATGAACATATCATATAGATTTTCCTCGTCGTAATCGTAATAATACCGTTCCTCATACGGGTCGTCAGGCTCACCGAGATTGGCACAGTACGAACAAAGCCCCGTAATTGCCGCGCCATAGTTCTTATCAATAATAATCGGCGTTATCACGTCAAAAAGCTCATCAATTCTGCCGCCTGTGAAAAGCTCAATACAGCTCCCGCTTGTGGACAGATAGTCGTAATTCGTATCGTTATTTATCAGCAGAAAAACGCCGTTAGTATATGCGCCGAAATATTCCTCGTAAAGCTCGTCAGCATATCTTTCAACTGCGGAATCGCTCTTATCGTCCCCGATATTGCTTACAATTGCCGCTCCGATATTGTATCCAAGCTTTTCCGCCGTTTCCCGCATTGTTTTAAGCAGCACATCACGGTCAGCGGAATCAATAACCTCGTCGGGATCATAAAGCTGTGCGTTTTCACGAATCTGCGTATCAGCACCGGCTTCCGCCATATATTTCGCATACGAACAAAAAACATCAACCGCTCCGACATAATCGCCGTTCATAAGAGAAGAATCGGTCATATCGAATATTTCGTTTAAGCGAGCCGAGGTGTACAGCTCAATACAGCGTCCGCTTGTTGAAATAACGTCCGCCTTTGTATCGTCATTTATCATAAAAAGAACGCCGTCTGTTCCCGCTCCGAAATAACCGTCGTAGTATTCGTCAGCCAGTCTTTCCGCCGATTCATCGCTCTTATCTTCGCCGATATTGTCCGTTATAACAACGCCAATGTTATAATTAACGCTCTGTACAGTGGCTTCGAGTGTATCAAGAGCCTTGATACGCTGTTCATCGGTAAGTACCCCTGCCTTATCGCTTAAAATATACAACACTGCCTGCTCGGATTTCTCATTCTGATAAGCAATTTTTTCATCTGAAAAGCCGGAGATTACGCTTACACCTTCGGCGCATACAGTTACTGAAAATACCGCCGCAGTAATAAGTGAAAACAAACACCAAATCGCTTTTTTCATAGGAACAGCCCTCCCAGAACGGTAAATACGGAAATAAGAAATACACCCAGCGAAATTGCTCCTGAAACAAGATACATTTTCTTTTTATCGAGCGGGAGTTCCCCGCCGAATTTTCCCGTTTGACCGTTCATCGCGTAGCAATAAAGCTTTCCGCGATAGGTATACGACAAGAACCATACAGGCAAAAGCGCGTATTTCCATTTTATATTTGCCGCACGGAAGCTATTCTGTTCTGTTTTTATTGATGAATACTTCTCAATGGTGCTTTTGAAAAGAGCTTCAGCCTCCTCGGTTACGCGCGTCGTAATGCGCGCCTGAACCTCCTCCTTGCCAACGTCGTATTTCTCGGCGGTGTGCCCCGAAAGATAGGACATATCAAAATCAATGATTTCGTCGTAATTAAACGGTTCAATGTTTTCCATAAGCGTATCATTCGCCTTTGAAGAACCGTCCGCGGGAACTCCGGAGCATACCACCGAGCCGCGCCGTATTACGGAATAAACGCGATGATGCGTTGTTATAGTGTCGCCCATACGCGAGGAAGTCGACTTAGTTCCCTCCGCTTCATAGTTTCCCTCGACAAGGCAATCAGCAAGCCAGTAGGGAACGTAAACCGCTTTAAGCTCAGACATTACACGCTCCTCGCTCTTAAAGCCCTTGGGAACAAAGCGGCGTTTACCGCACCACGCCTTAAAGCCCTCGATTGCGTCCTCCTTAGTTCGCTTGAACGGAATTATGTAATCGGGTCGGAAATCTCCCGTAAGCTTCCCAACGAGAATAACAGGCGAATTACAATAGTGACAGCAAACGGACGCTGTCGTTTCGTCTGAAATGATCCCTGCGCCGCAGGACGGACAGGAATATAAATTATTATGCGCCGCAAAATCGTCAGACAGCTCCTGCGAACAGCCTTCGGAATTGTACCTTTCTTCCGCCTCCTGCGCTTCTTTTCTGTTAATTTCCTGTATTTCCTTGTCGCTGTATGCCGACCCGCAGAAATGACAGGTAAAATTCTGCGTGAACGTGCTGAATTCAAGCGGCGCTCCGCATGATGGGCATTTGTACGCTATAGCTTCCTCTGTCATATTTTTTCCCTCTCTCCGTCAGCTTATTTTAGCCTTGTCCAGAAGCTGAATAATAAGCTCTTCAATTTGTTCGTCGTATCCAAGGCTTCTTACCTTTTTATCAACTGCATTTTCCTTTTGCTGCTTTCTCCTGCTCCTCACACGGAAAATACGGTACATCTGACCCGTTGAAATATCCGCAAGCGGACTTTCAACACGTTTTGACAGCTCATTGAGGCTGTTGAAGCCATAAGGAACCTTCATAAAAATTTCCAGATAAAATCTGACCGCACGGCTCATTGCAATTACAATTTCCTTTGGAATATCCAGTGCTTTAGACGCGGCTATCTCAACTATGAAATTTTCAAGCGACGAGGTTTCAACATTGCGACCGTATGTAAGCGTAACCGAATCAGCGCCGCTGCCGTATGCCGTCACGGCGCAGACATTTCCCGTCATGTAATAATTTATCGGGCAGATGTCAATCGGAAGCGCGTATCTTCCGCGATACCATTTCAAAAGTGCGGCAATTTCCTCGCCTTTCGGGGAATAAGAATAATCGTTCACCCTTATCATAGATATGCTCTGCGCGGATTTTGATGACAGGGCGTGCATAATCATTGCAGGCGCACAGTACGGGTCTGCGTTTATTTCAAGAATCACGCTGTTCATTTTGGAAATCCCGCCGCAAAGCTCTCGAAGCTTCCAGGGAACGACAACGTAGGCAAAACGTTTTCTGCGGCAATGTACGGCGTCGTCTGCTGACTTGACGCGATATATGTACTTTTTTGACAAATTCTCGCAGCCGATAATTCCGAGCGAATTTGTATCTATTTCAAAATATTTAACGCCGCATTCCGCAAGCGTGCATAAATAATCCAAAACCGTGTCTTTTTTTACGGAACAGGGCAAAAAAGGTGTTCTTGACAAAGAAGCGTCAATTATTGCTGACATTATATCCTTATCCTTTCAGATGTGCTAGATACAATAAGTATATCACGTATTTTCTTTAATTGCAAGTACCGATAAGCAAAAATATTATTACGGAATAATTTGGCGGAAAAAAGCAAAACATTGATTTTTGGACTTGACTTTTTGGCTTTTGTGTGGTAAACTACGGTTATAATGACGTGTGAAAACACTGCTGCGGCAGTCGTTTTTACAAAAGGGAGGCAGAATATGAAAAAACAGATTATAAACCGCGAAAACAGAAAATTCCTCTATGAAGCAATTCTTACACTGAAAACAACAGAGGAATGCGAAGCTTTTTTCGAGGATTTATGCACGATTCAGGAGCTTGAATCCATGTCGCAAAGACTTGTTGTCGCAAAGCTCCTTACCGAAGATAAGGTTTACACCGATATTGTAAACACAACAAGCGCAAGTACCGCTACAATAAGCCGCGTAAACCGCACGCTCCAGTGCGGAAAGGACGGTTACAGCACTGTTTTCTCGCGGCTCGGGAAAGAATAACGTATGGGCTACGAGAGCTTCGCCGCATTTTATGATAAGCTGACTGAAAACATCGACTACGACGAAATTGCAGCGTATTACGACAGGCTTAATGATAAATTCGGCGGAAAAAAAGGTATTCTTCTCGATCTCGCATGCGGAACGGGAAGTCTTTCCGTTCGCTTTTCGGAAATGGGCTACGACGTAATCGGAACCGATATTTCCTCGGAAATGCTGAGCATTGCAGCCGGAAAGCCGCACGAGGGAATAGAATACCTCTGTCAGGATATGACAGAGCTTGATATGTTCGGAACAATCGACGTAACAGTCTGCTCATTGGACAGTATAAATCACCTGCCCGATGAAGCCGCTGTTCAGAAGGCGTTCGACCGCGTTTCGCTTTTTCTGAATCCGGGGTCGCTTTTTCTTTTTGATGTGAATACGCTGTACAAACACGAAAAAGTCCTCGCAGACAGCACGTTCGTTTACGATACCGACGAGGTGTACTGCGTGTGGCAAAACGAATATTCGGGCGAAGGACGAACGGAAATATACCTCGACTTTTTTGCTTGTAACGAGGACGGGAGCTACGAGAGATATTCGGACGAGTTCTCCGAAACCGCCTACTCTGAGGAAAAAATCAGAGAAATGCTGAAAAAAGCGGGTCTTGAAGCAGTTGCGTGTTTTGAATATCTTACTGAAAACGCACCGGGTGAAAAAAGCGAAAAGCTGACATTTATCGCAAGAAAATAAAGGATTAAAATATAATGGGAAAAATTGTAAGAGCATTATCTGCGGACGGAAGCGTTCTTTGTTCCGCAATAAATTCAACCGATATTGTAAATGAAATCTTCCGAATCCACAAAACGACTCCCGTTGCTTCCGCTGCGCTCGGACGGCTGGCTACGGCGGGAAGCATTATGGGCGCAATGTTAAAGGACAAGGACGACAGGCTTACGCTCCGAATGAACGGCGGCGGTCCTTCGGGCGGTCTTGTCGTGGCGGCGGATTATATGGGAAACGTTAAGTGCTACGCTGAAAATCCGCAGATTGACCTGCCGCTGAAGCCGAACGGAAAGCTGGACGTTTCGGGATATGTCGGAACGGACGGTTTTCTGGGAGTTATAAAGGACCTTGGACTTAAAGAGCCGTATGCAACCCAGACTCCGATTGTTTCGGGAGAAATTGCAGAGGATATAACCAGCTATTATGCGGTTAGCGAACAGATTCCGACCGTGTGCGCGCTTGGCGTGCTGGTTGACCGCGACTGGAGCATAAAAGCGGCGGGCGGTTACCTTATTCAGCTTGTTCCGCCGATTAACGAGGGCGCAATTGACATAATTGAGAAAAACATCGAACGTATGCAGAGCGTTACGGCAATGCTTGAATCGGGAATGACAAGCGAGGAAATCGCGCTGATGGGACTTGAGGGACTTAACGGCGATATTCTGGACAGCTGGGAGGCTTCGTATCACTGCGGATGCAGTCGCGAACGCACCGAGCAGATTCTCATAAGCCTTGGCGAGGACGAGCTTGAGCGGCTGGCGGCTGAACAGGAAACCACCGAGGTTTGCTGCCACTTCTGCGATAAAAAATACAGCTTTACCGCCGACGAAGTACGGAAGCTAAGAGAGCAGGCTGTTAAATAATAACAACACCGTGTAAACGAAGCTTCGCTTACACGGTGTTAATCATTTTCCGAACAGCTTTGAAAATAAGCCTTGTTTTTCAGGTTCACCGCTTTCTGCCGACAAAATCCGATAGCCTGTCGGGTCAAGGGCTTGACGCAGTTCTTCCTCCGAAATTGCCGCGTCCGAAAGAATAACCGCTTCTCCCCTGCTATGTGAGGAGCTTACCTTTTTAACCTTGAACGCACTTCGGATTGCGTCATTAACATGAGATTCGCACATACCGCAAGCCATTCCATCTATTTTTACAACTGTTTTTATCATAATTGACATTTCCTTTCATCGTCCTTGTGCGTTAGCTGCCGCTAACTCGTATTATATCACACCCTTGCGGAATTGTCAATAATTTTTAGTGTTTTAACTTCCTTTGAAAATTCACCGAGAACCCAGCTGTACATATTCGTATCCTCATACTCGCGATAGCCGCGCTCAACAATCATTCCAAGCCGCTGCCAGATCCGGTAAATCTGAATACGTATTTTTTCATCATTCGTAAAATCGCTTTTTCCGCAGCCTTTCAGAAAAAACGGGTCGGGCGAATCGCCGAAGTCGTGGAAATCGTGGCTCATAAGCGGGTCGCCGTAAAGCACCGCCGCGTAATCTACCAGACCTGTAAGCTTACCATTTTCAACCATAACGTTTCCGTTCCACGTGTCGGTGTGGATTAAGCGCGGAGAAGTTGCTGTATTAAGCGAACCTTGGTGTTTTCGGATAAGCAAAAGAAGTTCGTCAGATTTTATTTCGGGAATTTCGATATTTTTTTCACGCGCGTCCAGCAAAAGCCATTCAAACAGCAGGTACACAAATTCAGCGTTTGATTCACAGCGGCTTTCAGGGATTAGCGGAATACCAAAATACGGCGCATTAAGCTCGTATACGCTGCGCGTAATTTCACCAAGCTGTTCTTTGACGCTATGATACTGTTCCTCGGTAACACTCTCCGTCATATTCAACGGCTTTCCTCGCAAATACGTCATAAAAAAGTATGGAACGCCGCATATTTCACAGCTATCGTCATAAAATAAAAGCTTCGGCATTGGAATTTCCGTTTCATCGTTCAGCTTTTTCATTATCATAGCTTCCGCAGGAACGTACATTTTTTCGTGCCGCATTACCTTTACACTGCTATCGCTTGCAACCTTCAGCACTATTTTTTCGCCGTCCGCTTCGATAAGATATACCGCGCTGCAAAGACCGCCCGAAAGCTCCGTTGCTGTAAAGCTTTTCGGCATTTTTCCAAGCGCACGCTCGGTCATTCGTCCGATTAAGGCTTCGTCAAGGTGATTTTTTGTAACTGCGTTCATTTTATTTCTCTCCCTGTAAACATTTTTTATTATTGTAAGGATATTCAATAAGGGGATTGTCCGAATGATTTATATAAACTTTTGGGGCGCTTCACACACGCTGCGACGGATTTTTTTACATTCTGCCACTGCACAAACGGCACGTCGGCAAGTCTAAAGTTTTTGAGAAATCGTCATTTCCATCAAGACGTTGTTATCATCAAAGGTAAACGTGACAAATCCCGAATCGCGCGGGTCAATTTCACTTTTATCCTCAACAGCCTCCGGCGTTTCGATATATATGTACTACTTCTTTTCAAGCGAAGCGTAGGTCGGCTTACCAAACGCACTGTATACATCATCGACTGTTGAAACGCCCGGCTTTATTCCTCCGAAAAAGTCAAAACTGTAATTTATACGCGAATTTAACGGGTAGGAAAAAGTAAGCTGATAAAAATCAAGATAATTGCTGCCGTAGGACCTGTAATAATCAACCGCGCCATCAAGGCAGCTCACCAGAACGTTTGGCTTAATCCTGACTCCCGTTTTGTCATTTATACACATAAAATTTTTCATATAAAAGCAGCACGGCTCAACTTTACTTCCGCCCTCAAGCTCATATTCAATCGCCTTATAGTTCATTTGCGCCAGTTTTTGCGTGGAAATCGGGAGTTTTATTACCTCGCCGTTTATACGAAATTCATAATCAAACAAGCTTTTATTTGTAAGTTCCGTCTGAATTACAGGTTTTATCGGCTTAATAGGCTCACTTTTAGTCTGAACCGGTTCAGCTTGTACACCCGCACTCTTCTTTTTATTTTCAGCCATACTGTTTTCAATCAAACCAACAATTAAAGCGACAACAAAAATCAAAAGGTCGATAACGACAATCGGTAGAATCAGCAAGCCCCAGATAACTACCATAATAAGGTAAAACACGAGCAAAAACAGTTCGACAATGCACGATTTATTCTCTCCCGCGTATGTATCTTCTGTAATCCACTTTCCGCTTAAATCCTGATAGGTTCGCGAGAAAATCTTAGAGTGATCCGCGCCTGCTAAAACATCGGAAAAATCTCCAAGCGTTTTCCCGCGGCCTATTCTGAACGGAAAACCAACGCCGCATATAAGGCACATCAGACCTGCCACAATGGAAATCGCTATATAATTATGAAGAAGCTTAGCAAAATACCCGCCAACCTCGTGGTTGTTAATAAAATCAAGCACGCCATCGGGAAGCGTAATAACAGTTGTGCTTGACGCGCCGAACAGCTCCTTGGAAAACTCAGCCATCGTTTTCTCGTTTGCTTTCTCTCCGATGTCAACGATACCAACCGCTGCGGCAACGCTCACCATTTTATCGTCGAGATGCACGCAGAAACTGTCCTTAAACATATTTTCGGCAACGAAAATTACAATCAGCGACGATATGAAAAAGAGAAGCAGGTGCAAAAGCGCAGATATTAAATGTTTCATATAATCCCCCTATATCGTTTTATCCGAATATGCTTTTTTCAAGGTGTAGGCATTAAATGCTCTATTTTTGCAAATTGTTCTTTTGTTAATCTCATACATTTATTATATCGCAACGCAAATAAGCTGTCAAGTATTTTCCTTGTCATTATCCATATTTTCAAGCGCATACTCGCAGCACTGGACAACAAGCTGATTAAAGGAAATATCGTGTATCGCGGCAAGGCGCTCCAGCTTTTCAATGAGATTATCGGGCATTCGTATGGTTTTATTTGAGGAAGTTGGTTTTTTTATTTCAAACATTTTCTTTCTCCGTCATTCTATAAGTTTTTTCACTAAGACTATACTTAAATCTTAACTTATATTATGCTCAAATAAAATACTTATTTTTGCAAGTAAAAAGTGCTTGCAATTTTAAATGCAATGTGATATAATGTAAAAAGCGGATAACCGCAAAAAAATACAAGGAGAACGAAAATGGAAACTATCAACTTTATGTCCTCGCTGCTTACATTTTATATGAAAGGAGAGATTAGACACGAACAGCACTTCATCAAGCTTAAGCTGCCAAACTCAATACTTACGTTTATCCCGCTCGGCGCAAAGAAAGAATCTATTCCGATTGAGCAAATTTCAGCTGTAAGCGCAGATTTTAAACTCCAATTTAAAAAATTTCTCGTCGGCGCGCTTTTGGTGCTTATCGGACTTTGTTTACTCGGCTCTTCAATCTTACTTGGATTGATTCTCTTACTTATCGGCGCTTCCAACATAATCAACGCGTTTCAGACCGAGCTTTCGATAAATATGGCTTCGGGAGCGTCATGGGTAATCAGCTTCTTAATCTTTGAAAAAGCGAAAGCTGAACAGGCGGCTGAACAAATCGAACAGTTAATCTCCCGCCGCTATGATGCGACAGATGTCGGAATGCATACCGAAAAACAGACCGCCGCACTTGTTGACGCGATTTCAAGCATTAAAAAGTAATACTTAACAGAAAAGGCTGCCGCAAAAAAGCAACAGCCTTTCTATTTATTTCAGAGTATCCGCAAATCTGAGGAAAGCCGCCCTGCCCTCCTCGGTGCGCTTATACACGCCCGCGTCGCAGAGAACCTGCTCAAAGACCTTGCCTATCTCCTCGCGTATTACCTCGTGAACATTTTCAGCGGTAACATTTCTTCTCGAACAAAATTCCTCAGCCCAATCCGCGTGCTGCGAAAGAACAGAGTCGGCGCGAACCGCACCTACTCCCTTTTCAACAATCGCCTCTGCAAGCTGCGCCATCTCGCCCTGCAATCTCGCGGGAAGAACCGCAAGTCCCATAACCTCGATAAGTCCGATGTTCTCTTTTTTGATATGGTGCAGCTGAGCGTGCGGATGGAATACGCCCAACGGATGCTCCTCGGTGGTCAAGTTGTTACGCAAAACAAGGTCGCATTCGTAAAGCTCGCCATTTCTGCGCGCGATGGGAGTTATCGTATTATGCGGAACCCCGTCCGTCTGCGCAAAAACACCCGCCGCCTCGTCGGTGTATCCGCGCCACTTGTCGAGAACAAATGTGCAGGCTGCGGAAAGCGACCTTCTGTCCTTGCTGTTCAGACGGATAACCGACATGGGCCATTTCAAAATTCCCGCATTTACGCTCGGATAATTCGGGAGAGCTATTTCGGTTTCAACAGGCGCGGTCGCCATGGCAAAGGTGTAGTTTCCGCCCTGAAAATGCTCATGGGTAAGTATAGAGCCGCCGACAATCGGCAAATCGGCATTTGAACCGACAAAATAATGCGGAAGCCACTCGATTATATCAAAAAGCTTCTCAAAAACGCTTGCGTCAATCTTCATCGGAACGTGCTTTTCGTTGAAAATTATGCAGTGTTCGTTATAATAGCCATAAGGCGAATACTGGAACTGCCAGCCCTCACCTTGAATTTCATGCGGAACAGGCCGCAGATTCTGACGCGCGGGGTGGTTTTTGCGTCCGGGAAAGCCTGCATTTTCCGGGCAAAGAAGACATTTTGGGTACGCGGCAGCCTTTTGTGTAAGAGCCGCCGCTATATCGCGGGGGTCTTTTTCGGGCTTGGAACGGTTGATGGTAATGTCAAGCTGACCGTATTCCGATTCATATTTCCATTTTACATCGCGCGAAATCCGTCCCGCACGGACGTAATTCACCTTTTCACTGTAATCAAAATACCAATCGGTAGCTTCTTTCGGCGACTTTTCGTAAAGCTGCGCAAATTTACTGTTCACCTCGCGCGGCATAGCAGTAAATATTCCCATCAGCTTTGTATCAAATAAATCGCGTGAACCTGAGGTATCCTCAATTACGCCGTTTTCGCAAGCGTAATCAACAAGCGGCGCTAGTATTTCGTCAACGCTTCCCATACCTGCGTATTTTTCGTCTGACCAGTCGTGCAGATTCAGAGCTTCAAGCAGCATATTTCTGACAACAAATTCGTCACAGCGTTCAATCAAAGCGTTTTCGACAGCGTAGTCAATAAGCCGCTGTATATCCCCGTATATTTTCATAAAAAGCACTCCTTCGTTTGTTGTAATATCGTTTACATTATACCATTTTCCGAAGTAAAATGCAATAGGAGTTTAAATTTTTTGTTTTTTATTTGCAGCTCTGCAATATTTTACGGAAAATGTCATAAAAGGGATTGCTTTTTTTTAAAAAAAGTGGTAAAATAAAATTACTTATTGTACGGAAGGAATTGGATTATGTTTTCAAAAGAAAAGTTTTTAGAAAATTTCAAAAAAAACCTTGCGGAGGAATATGGCGTTGAACCTAAAAACGCCGCCGCACCACAGATTCACGACGCAGTGTCAAAAGCTGTTATGCAGGATATTTCCGCAGATTGGAACAAGAGCAGAGCGGCTCACCTTGCTTCGCGCAGAGCCTGCTATTTTTCGATGGAATTTCTCGTCGGAAGAGCCGTTTACAATAATCTGCTTTGCTTAGGCATAGAGGAAGATGTTGCAGCAGCTCTTAACGAGGTCGGCGTTAATCTTGC
Organism: uncultured Ruminiclostridium sp.; assembly: GCA_964520065.1. GTDB lineage: Bacteria > Bacillota > Clostridia > Oscillospirales > Ruminococcaceae > Ruminiclostridium_E. Next base: position 82,218 of record CAZFMC010000002.1, on the reverse strand, counting down.
AGACCTTGAAGAAATTGAGGACGCAGCGCTCGGCAACGGCGGTCTTGGACGACTTGCCGCCTGCTTCCTTGACAGCGCGGCAACGCTCGACCTCCCGCTCGACGGTTACGGAATACGTTACAAGTACGGTTTATTTAAGCAGTCCATAGAGGACGGATTCCAGTGCGAAACCGCTGACAACTGGACGCAGTACGGCGACCCGTGGAGCAAACGTATCAACGCGGACGCTGTAACGGTAACCTATGGCGACCAGACGGTACGCGCTGTTCCCTACGATATGCCCATTGTCGCTTATGGAACAAATCACATAAGCACGCTTCGTCTGTGGCAGTCTGAGCCGATTAACGAATTTGATTTCGGCTTGTTCAACGACCAGAAATACGAGGAGGCTTGCCGCGAACAGCGCAGAGCCGAGGATATTTCGCGGGTTCTCTACCCTAACGACGATACAAGAGAGGGCAAGATTCTTCGCCTTAAGCAGGAATATTTCTTCTCCTCCGCTTCTGTTCAGGATATAATAAAGAAGCACAAGGCTAACGGCTTTGACCTTCACAAATTCAACGAGAAAATTACCATTCAGCTCAACGACACACACCCTGTTATTGCGATTCCCGAGCTTATCCGTATTCTGGTTGACGAGGAAGGCTTCGACTTCTTTGAAGCGCTTGAAATTGCAAAGAAAACCTTCAATTATACCAACCACACCATTATGGCGGAGGCTCTTGAAAAGTGGAGCGTTGATATCGTGAAGGAGGTAGTTCCGAGAATTTACGAAATCATTCTCCAGATTAACGAAGCGTTCATTGGCGAAATGTATAAAGCAGGTAAGCTGCAAAGCGAAATCTATCCGCTTAAGATGATTTCCGGCGACCTTGTTCATATGGCAAAAATGGCAATCTACTGTTCGACATACGTAAACGGCGTTGCGGCAATTCACACGGAAATTCTCAAAAATGACGCGCTTAAAGAATGGTACGAGCTTTATCCGAAAAAATTCCAGAATAAGACAAACGGAATTACACCGAGAAGATGGCTTGCGCTCTGCAACAAAGAGCTTTCCGCGCTTATTACCGAGCTGAACAAGGGAAGCGAATGGGTAACGGATCTTGACCAGCTGCAAAAGCTTAAATGGTTCGCCGACAACAAAAACGAGCTTCAGCGCTTTATGGATATCAAGCACGAAAAGAAGCTTCAGCTCGCTGAATATATCCGCGAACACGAAGGCGTTGAAATCGACCCGAACAGTATTTTCGACATTCAGATAAAGCGGCTTCACGAGTATAAGCGTCAGCTGCTGAACGCCTTCGGTATTCTTTATATTTATTTCGGAATCAAGGACGGTTCTATAAAGAATTTCTACCCGACAACCTTTATCTTCGGTGCGAAATCCGCTCCCGGTTATCGCCGTGCAAAGGGTATTATCAAGTATATTAACGAAATCGGCAAGCTTGTAAACAGCGACCCTCAAACAAAGGATTTGCTTAAGGTTGTTTTCGTTCAGAACTACCGTGTTTCCTATGCGGAAAAGCTGGTTACCGCCGCTGACGTTTCCGAGCAGATTTCAACGGCAGGAACAGAAGCAAGCGGCACAGGCAATATGAAGTTTATGCTTAACGGAACCGTTACGCTTGGTACGCTCGACGGCGCAAACGTTGAAATCGTTGAAGAAGCAGGCAAGGAAAACAATTACATCTTCGGTGCAACGGTAGAGGATCTTGAAGAAATTATGAAAATTTACGACCCTCGCTACCTTGTTGAAAAGAACGAGAAAATAGGCAGAGTTGTCCGCACGCTTATTGACGGAACGGTAAGCGACGGCGGAACGGGCGTTTTCCGCGAGCTGTACTTCTCCCTTATGGACGGCGCAAGCTGGCACAGACCCGATAACTACCACCTCATCGGCGACCTTGAAAGCTATGTTGAGGCAAAGCTCAAGCTGAACAAGGATTACACCGACAAGTTCGCATTTGCAAAGAAATGCTGGATGAATATGGCTTGTTCGGGTAAATTCAGTTCGGACAGAACCATTGCGGATTACGCAAAGGAAATCTGGAAAATTGAAGCGGTAAAAATCTGATTATCTCAAAATCCCCTCGCGGCATATAATGCTTCGGGGGGATTTTTATGCTTGAAGAAATAGGCTATGACCGTGAGGCAGCGGTTGATTACGCGCTAAGGTGGGCGTATATGAGAAACCCTCGCTTTTATGATTTCGAGGACATCGGCGGCGACTGCACCAATTACGTTTCCCAGTGCCTTTACGCAGGCTGCGGAGTTATGAATTATTCGCAAACCGATGGCTGGTATTACGTCAATATCAACGACCGCGCACCGTCCTGGACAGGTGTGATATATTTGCAGAGATTTCTTCTTACAAATATGGGCGCGGGCGTGTATGGAATGACTTCGCCGCTTGAGGCGCTTGTTCCCGGCGACGTTATTCAGCTTCAGGACAGCGACGGCAGATTTTACCACTCGCTTTTCGTTTCATATGTAATTCAGCCCGCACTGCCGCAGAATATTTTCGTCTGCGCACATTCTTACGACGCGCGCGACAGACGGCTATCAACCTACGACTACTACAACGCGCTCGGAATCCATATTCTCGGAGCGCGTCGGGAGGCTGCCGAAGAAAACGAGGAAGAAGCGGATTTTAACGCTGTTAAATTCTGATGAAAAAGCTCCTGCGCCCTATCTCGGGTGCAGGAGCTTAACTTTTCTTTTCCGTGCTTTTCTTTCTTGCTTTTCTATTTCCTTTACTGTACGTTCAAGCTGCTCGTAAACAGGCATATAATTATCGTTTCCGACATCTTCCCCTCCATAAACCGCTCTTTCGTAATCATTTGCCACAGATGAAATATCCACGCCGTATTTTTCTGCGGTAAGCCGTTTAAGCTCGGAAATTGTGCAGACAAGGCTGCGTTTGCCAAGCTTTGCATGAACAAAGCAGTTAAGCTTGGGGAAAAGCTGCAAAAGCTGTTCCCTGCCCCGAAGCTTTGCAATGCGTTTAAACAGAAGCCGCTTTTTTATTTTCGGCAAAGCAATAAGGACGAAACCGACTGAAAGCGCTGCGAAAAGCACAATTCCGCCAAAGAAGAAGAAGGTGTAATCAATGTAACCGCCGTCGGTATGTGCGGAGGTTGGATTAAAATCCGTCCAACCGTAGCCGTCAAGCCATACCTGAACGTAAGCGTGAGAATCGGCGGCGGTAACGTAAAAATAATCGTATTCGGAGTCGTATTTCTGAACAAGAAATCCTTCGACATAACGGCATTTTAATCCAAGCTCGCGGCAAAGCAATACCATCGCCGTTGCGTAGTCCGAACAGACTCCGCGTTTATAGCCAAACAAAAAGCTCTCAACGCTTGAATCCGCAGGAGAAAAGTCCTTGTCATAAATGAACTGTTCGGAGGTCAGGAAATTTTCAATGGCTCTCGCTTTTTCAAGGTCGTTTTTACAGCCGTTTGCAACCGACCTTGCAAGCTCTCCGACCTTTTTATGATTTTCGTCCGAACTGAAGCAGCTGCGCCGTACCTCGTCGGAAAGCAGATAGCTGTATAATGCTTCGTTCTCCGAAAGAGCGCTTATATAATGCCTGCCCGCCTGCGTTACCGACAGCGCTTCCTCGCTCATATTGCGAACACGTTCGGAGAAGCTGCTGTTGGGTTCAAGCTCATACCACACAAGCGTGTACTGCGTTATTGTTGGGTTATCAGATGAAAGAAAATATTCGTCCATAGGCGTGCGGTAAATATTGCTTAACGCTCCGTTTGCAAGTACAAAGCCCGCGTTATTTTCCGCAGTATAAATCGCTCGTATTTTTCCGCTCAGAGCTGCAATAACAGAAATCTTTTTGCCGACCTCTGCTTCCGTATCTCCTAAAAGCTGACGCGGATTCTCCCAGTCGATATATTTTTCCCAGTTGTTGTATCCTGTTTCGGATTCGCCATAATACGACCATGTTCCGTCGGACGGATTATAGAGATTAAAGCACTGCCGCTTAATTAAGCCGGGATTGTCGCCGGATATTGTAAATACAATCTCATCGTCGTCCGAGGTTGAATAAGAGGAGGAATCCGAATAGCTGTTAAAATCCGTGCCATTGCCCGTTCTGCCTATGTTTATTCCCGTGATAAGCTCATCAAATTGATCACGATACGGAGCGTACTGAAGCTTTGGAACAAACGCCGCCGTTACAACCACCGCGGCAATGAAGCCGCCAAGAACCATTGCTGTTTTTTTATCGGCAGACGATATTTCAATGCTTTGTTTCATAATAAGAAGAACAAAGAAAAGCGTTGCAATCAGAATTATATAGATAACGGGTATGTCGGTAAAGGTTTTTGCGTAAAGCGAAAACGGACACATACAAATCAGGAATACAAATATAACTCGGAATCTGATTCGCGTAAAATAATACATTGCGCTGCCAAGCACAAAGCCGCAGATAAAAATAAGCGTGAAAATATTTCCGACATATATTCCGCTCATTTTGTCAGGCTCGAAAAACCACTGATACAGCATATTGACGCCCGAATCAATACAGAAAAAGCCGATAAAAAGTGATAGAATCAGTAAACCGAAAACGCCTGCCGCTGCAATGAACGGCTTATTTATTCTGCGAAAAATGTCAAGAACAGCAAAAAGAAAAAGAGAATATATGCCGCTGAACAACGTTAAAAGAAGAACCGTTAAGGGCGATGCGTCAGCGTAAATGTAAATAATAGAACTGAACAAAACCGTCATAAGCAGCACGGGAACAGTGTTTTCTTTCAGAAAAGCTTTCAAAACATTCTCCTTTCAGCTTATAAAACGGATTTGCCCGTTATCCGTTTCAATTCTGCTTATTTCATTGCCGCTTCCCGTGCAGGCTGCCGCTGAACAGCCTTTTCCCGCCGCTCGCATCGTTTCCATAAATTGCCGTAATCCACGGTCTGCCGCTGGGGAAAAAACAACCATATTTTCCGTACCGATATTATTTGGGAAACGGTTCACGTCATTTTCGGAAAAATTATATTCCGTCAGTTTATATCGAAGCTGCCCGACGTCCATGGGATTCGTTATGGCGAACTCCTCCCATAAACTGCCGAAACGAATGAAAACGCGTATCGGAAGCTCAAGCCGTGAAAGCTGCGCCGAAAGTCCCAGAAGCGCCTCTGCCGCAAGCTGGTCGGAAGCGCGATCCCGTCCCCTTTTGTCGAGGACGAATGTCTGTTCCGCGCCGCCGACGCCCTCCGGACAGCGCACAAACAGCTCTCCTCTTTTTGCGGAAAGCTTCCAGTTTACCATTTTAAGACTGTCACCGGGGGTATACTGCCTGTGTTCATAACCAGGAGTGCCGTTGAAGGTGTTTGTCGATGGAGTTGTTTCCTCACTGTCCGAGAAAAACGCCGAGTCGGAAATACCGCGTGCAAAGCTGTCGCCCTCGCAAATTTCCGGAATATCAGGGTAGACCTTTACCTCAAGCATGGCTTGCGGAACAGGAACGCGGAAGCTGCACAAGCCGAGAAAATCCGAAACAACAAGCGCAGATAATCCCAGCCTGCCCTTACCGAAATAATCCGCTCTGTACTCAACACTGAAAACGCCGCCTTCGCGGCTCGTCATAACGGTGCTTATTTTATTTGCGGAAAGCGGCGCAAAATTATAGCTGCATATAAATTCGGCAGAAAGAACCGACGACGGAAGAACGCCGCGTTTTGTTACGGTAAGGCTGAGCGTGACAATATCGCCCTTGTTGAGAATATCCTCGCTGACATTAAGTGAAGCGCTGACGCTGCGTTTGGTATATACGCACAATCCAACTGACAACGCAGCGGCAGCGATAAGTATAACCAGCAGATAACAGCCGCCTGCGCCGTCCAGAAACAGCATAAACAGGACGGAAACTATAATCAGCACGAGATATGCCGAAATTGCTTTTATGTTCATATTACACCTGCGCCTGCGGAACTTCAACCTCTGCAAGAATTGCGCTCATAACTGCCGCGGCAGTAGTATGAACGGATTTTCCCTTCGGCGAAAGCATAAGCCTGTGTGCAAGAACCTCGACGGCAAGATATTTCACATCGTCGGGGACAACGTAATTCCGCCCGTTTATCAGCGCGAGCGATTTTGCTGCGGAAAATAGCGCAATGCTTCCGCGCGGGCTTGCTCCGAGAATGGTCAGCTCACTGCTGCGGGTTGCGTTTACAATATCTACGATATATTTCTTTACACTTTCGTGAACTTTAACGGCTTCCGCCTGTTTTTTAAGCTCAATAATATCGTCAAGCGTTATCACTGCGGGAAGTTTTTCTCTTTCGCCGCTGTTGTTATCAAGAATCTGCATCTCCTCAGCAGGTTCGGGATATCCGATGGAAAGCCGCATCAGAAAACGATCCATCTGCGCTTCGGGAAGATGATAGGTTCCGTAGGTTTCAACGGGATTCTGCGTTGCAAGCGTCATAAACGGCTGCGGAAGGGCGTGAGTTGTTCCGTCTACGCTAACCTGAAGCTCCTCCATTATTTCCAGAAGCGCCGACTGGGCTTTAGGAGAAGCACGATTTATTTCATCGGCAAGGAGAAAGTTACACATAGCAGCTCCGCTTTTATACTCGGCTTCACCCGTTCTCGTGTTAATCATACTAAAGCCCGTTATATCCGACGGCATAAGGTCGGGAGTGAACTGTATTCGATGACATTCGCCGTTTACACTTTCGGAAAGCGCCGATACAAGGCGCGTTTTTCCAACGCCGGGGACGTCCTCAATAAGAACGTGCCCGCCGGAAAGCAGCGCGGCGGCAAGCTTGATAATTACCTCTCTTTTGCCGATAATAACCTTTTCGATATTGTCGGTCAGGAGCTTTATTTTTTCATTCATTTGTTACTAACTCCTTTTCATAGTAATAATTTATTATATCCCGTCGGGTTACAATTCCGATGAAAACATTTCTATCGTCCACCACCGGAACAAAATTCTGTTCCATAATTCTCAGCAGCAGCTCGTTCATATCAGCGTTCACACTTACCGCATGGTCGCGCTTTGAACGCATTATTTCGGTAAGCCTTATTTTTTCGGTGCTTTTAATCGAATAAGCCGTCATATCGGTAATCGCCCAAAGAAAATCGCCCTCGCTCACTGTTCCGATATATTTTCCGTCGGGAGCTATAACGGGGATTGCCGTGTAGCCGTGCGCGCGCATTTTTTCAAGTCCCTGCCGCATTGTACATTCGGAGCTGAGGTATGCTACGGTCGCTTTTGGTTTAAGCAGAAAAAGTAAGTTCATGGGAGTTCCCTTTCCATAAATAATTCATTGGTAACAGTATAGCATATTATTGCATTTTCTTCAAGTTTTTTGTTTAAAATTTATACACGAACAAAAAATTTCATTTACTTTTCATTTTGCGCGGTTGTCAATATTCTTATAATATGATATAATTATGCTGATTTAACCAAATAAAGGAGGTATTATCTTGCTTAGTCTTAAAAAAATAATCAAGGACTACTCAATGGGCGGAACAACCGTTCACGCGCTAAAGGGCATAAGCATTGACTTCCGAGAGAACGAATTTGTTTCGATTCTCGGACAATCCGGCTGCGGAAAAACGACAATGCTTAACATTATCGGCGGACTTGACCGCTATACCGACGGCGACCTTATTATTGACGGAGTTTCCACCAAAAAGTACAAGGACCGTGACTGGGACACCTATCGCAATCACAAAATCGGTTTTGTTTTCCAGAGCTACAACCTTATCCCCCACCAGACCGTTCTCGCCAACGTTGAGCTTGCGCTGACTCTTTCCGGCGTTTCAAAGTCCGAACGCAGAAAACGTGCAATTGAAGTGCTTGAAAAGGTCGGACTCGGCGACCAGCTGAAAAAGAAGCCCAACCAGATGTCGGGCGGACAGATGCAGCGTGTGGCAATCGCGCGTGCGCTTATAAACAACCCCGATATTCTGCTTGCCGACGAGCCGACAGGTGCGCTTGACAGCGAAACCAGCGTTCAGATAATGAACATTTTACGGGAAATCTCAAAGGATAAGCTCATCATAATGGTAACGCATAATCCCGAGCTTGCGGAACAGTATTCAAACAGAATTATACGTCTTGTGGACGGTAAGGTCGTTGACGACAGCAATCCGTACAAAAACGACCAGCCGCTTAAGACAGCTCCCGAAAAGGTAAAGAAAACGTCAATGTCGTTTTTTACGGCAATGTCGCTCAGCCTGAACAACCTAATGACCAAAAAGGGACGCACCTTACTTACGGCATTTGCGGGAAGCATCGGCATAATCGGCATTGCGCTTATTCTTTCGCTTTCAAGCGGCGTGCAGGATTATATCGACGGTATCCAGTCTGATACGCTTGCCTCTTACCCGCTTATGATTGACAGCAGCACAACCGATATGACCTCGTTTATGTCATCGTCAATGTCAGCTCGCGCGGATTCTCTTTCCGAAGAACGCGACCCTAACACGATTTATACAAGCAACCGCCTTGGCGATATGTTCACAATGATGTATAAGGAAACGAATGCAAACGACCTGAAAAGCTTCAAGGAATTTCTTGACGACAAGGAAAGCGGAATTTCCGATTACTGCACGCATATTGAGTATTCCTACGGTATAACGCTTCAGGTGTTTGACGATGATACCGAAAATATAAGACAGGTGAATCCCAGCGGGGTTCTTGATGAAATCGGCTTCGGCGCGATGAACGGAATGATGTCGCTCGCTTCAAATATGTCCTCCTCATCTTCGGGTCAGATGGATATTTTTGAAGAGCTTAGCGAAAGTGAAAAAATGCTCGACACAAAGTACGAGGTTCTTGCCGGAACATATCCGCAGAATTACGACGAGGTTGTGCTTATTGTTGATAACCGCAACACCGTAACCGACTACACGCTCTATACGCTCGGAATGCGCGATACGACCGAGCTTCGCGACGCGGTGCGCGATATGATTCAGAAGAAGGACGATGTTGCGGAGCTTTCCGCAGGCGAAAATTACAGCTTTGACGACTTTATCGGAAAAACCTTCCGCGTTGTTGATAATACGGCGTTTTATCAGAAGGACGAGAACGGCGCGTGGGTCGATATGCGCGGAGATTCCGAATTTATGAGCGATGTTGTCAAAGACGGTATTCAGCTTGAAATTGTCGGAATTATCCGCACCAAGGAAGAAAGTATGTCCTCCATAAGCGGCACTATCGGTTACACAAAGGAGCTTATGGAAATTGTTTCCGAAAATGTCAACAACAGCGAAATTGTGAAAGAACAGCGCGAGAACGAAGAATATGACGTTTTCACCGCGCTTCCCTTTGATGGAACGGCTGCGGCTGACGCGGCAAAGGAACAGGCTGAGCTGGAAGCGGAGCAGCGCAGACAGGAAGCAGAAAAGATGATGGCAAATATGGAGCAGACGCCGTCCGGAGAATTTGATATGTCAATGCTTCCTCCCGAACAGCAGCAGGCATTAGCGGCTATGAGCGAGGAGGAACGCGCCGCGTATATTGCTTCAATGCAGATGGGAAGCGCTCCCGAAACGGCTGCTGCTCAGCCGGCTGATACGACGGCGGAAATTGATTTTTCCGAAATTGACCCTTCCTCACTTACCGAGGAACAGCAGGCGTATCTTGCTTCGCTTTCCGATGAGGAACGTCAGGAGCTTATGACGCAGTATATGCAAAGCGCGGCTGCTTCGGATATTGTTTCATCGTCAACATATTATGACAACATGAAAACGCTCGGCGTTATAAATCTCGACACCCCAAGCTCTATAAGCATTTACCCCATCGACTTTGAGGCAAAGGAAAAAATAACCGACATAATCGCCGATTATAACACGCGTATGGAAAATTCGGGAGAGGACGGAAAGGTTATCACATATACCGATGTTGTCGGTATGCTTATGTCCTCTGTGACGGATATTATAAACGCTATCAGCTATATTCTTATTGCTTTCGTTGCAATTTCACTGGTTGTTTCTTCGATAATGATAGGAATTATAACGTATATTTCAGTTCTTGAACGCACAAAGGAAATCGGTATTTTACGTTCAATCGGCGCTTCCAAGCGCGATATTTCAAGAGTCTTCAACGCGGAAACAGTAATAATAGGACTTGTTTCGGGCGGAATAGGAATTGGCGTAACGCTGCTCCTTAACATCGTAATAAACATTATTATAGAGGATATTACGAATATTGCGGGCTTGTCGCAGCTTCCCGCAATTGCAGGAGTTGCTCTTGTCGCAATCAGCGTTTTGCTTACGCTTATTGCAGGCTTGTTCCCGTCAAGCGTCGCCGCAAAGAAGGACCCTGTTGTCGCACTGCGCACCGAGTAAGCAGAAAATTTTTGTGCAAAATATATATTGATTTTTTCTGTGAATATGCTATAATGAAAACACAATTTAAAACGACTGCCACCGGGTAGTGAAGCTTACAGCATTCGCCGCATATCGTTAGGTCTTAGAAGATATGCACGCGGGTGCTGTTTTTTTGGAGGCTTTTATGAAAATCAGAAACCCTTTTTCTCAGCTCGCAAAGCACGAATGGATTTTATGGAGCGCGTCAGTTGTCGCTGTTACAATTTCACACCTTCTCGGTGAAAGTAACGGATTGCTTAACCTGATTGCCTCGCTTACGGGTGTAACCTCGCTCATTTTTGTAGCAAAGGGAGATGTATTCGGGCAAATACTTACTGTCCTGTTCAGTATTCTTTACAGCATTATTTCGTATCAGTTCAGATATTACGGTGAGATGATAACGTATCTCGGAATGACTGCGCCTGTTGCGCTGATGTCGGTTGTAAGCTGGCTGAAAAACCCATTTGAAAAAGGAAAATCAGAGGTTAAAATCGCAAGGCTGTCAAAAGCGAAAATTATTGCGGTGGTCGTACTGAATATAATGCTCACAACGCTTTTCTACTTTATTCTGCTGTTCTTTGATACCCCCAATCTTATTTTCAGCACAATTTCTGTTACAACAAGCTTTGCCGCCGCTTCGCTTCAATTTCTGCGCTCCCCTGCTTATGCGATTGCATACGCCGCAAACGATGTCGTTCTGATTATACTATGGACGCTCGCTTCGCTTGAAAACCCGACTTATTTTTCAGTTGTAGTTTGCTTCGCAGCCTTTCTCGCCAATGATATTTACGGTTTTATCAACTGGAGGAAAATGAAAAAAAGGCAGAACGCGATTACCGAACAAAACTGTCAGAATAGATAAAACCGAAGCTGTTACGGCATAAAAATTATCCTTTTTTCGACTTGTTTTTTCTTATAATTTATGATATAATTGTAAAACATTTGCAGCATTAAAAGGAGAGGAAAAATGAGAGAAAAGGAAATTTACCGCCGCGCACTGCGGCTTGCCGTTCCAATGATGATTCAGAACGGCGTTACAAATATGGTCGGACTTGTTGACAACATTATGGTCGGAAGCCTCGGCACAGAGGCTATGACGGCAGTTTCAATTGTAGGACAGCTGATATTTGTATTTAACCTCGCGATTTTCGGTGGCTTGTCAGGACCCGGAATTTACGGGGCGCAGTATTACGGACAAGAAAACGAGGTCGGCTTCAAGAACACCTTCCGCATAAAGCACTGGATTTGCGCGATTTGCACGCTGCTGGGAATAGCAATATTCATTTTCGGCGGAGAAACGCTGATTTCGCTGTATCTGAAAGGCGAAAGCGCGGACATTGACCCCGTTCTTACAATGAACTACGCGAAAAACTATCTGAACATAATGCTTATCGGATTTCCTGCGTTTGCAATTACGCAGATATATGCGGGCAGCCTGCGTGAAACGGGCGAAAGCGTAAAACCGATGGCTGCGGGAATCTGCTCGGTCGTGGTGGACATCGTTTTCAACTATTTTCTCATTTACGGAAAATTCGGTTTTCCCATGCTTGGCGTAGAAGGCGCGGCAATTGCGACAGTTCTTGCAAGATTTGTCGAAGCGGGAGTAGTTATTATCTGGACTCAGGCGCAGAAGAAAACAAAGCATCATTTTTTATCGGGCGCGTATTCTACCATGCTTGTTCCAAAGGAAACCGCTTCGGTAATTGTGAAAAAGGGTATGCCGATTTTCTTGAACGAGTTTTTATGGGCGGGCGGTATCGCCGCGCTTACACAATGCTACTCAATAAGAGGTCTGGATATTGTTGCGGGACTTAATATTTCAAACGCAATATGCAATCTTCTGAACGTAGTATTTGTCGCACTCGGAAACGCTGTTGGAATTATTATCGGGCAATTTCTCGGCGCGGAAGAATATGAAACGGCAAGGAAAAGCTCGTTTAAGCTTATGTGGTTCACGGGAATTGTCAGCGTTCTGCTTACGGCAGTTCTGATAGCGCTATCGGGTGTTTTCCCGCTGTTTTATAACACCACGCAGGAAATCCGCAGCTACGGGCAATGGTTCATAATTATTACGGCGCTGTTCTTCCCTGTTCAGGGCTTCCTCAACGCGCTTTATTTCACGCTCCGTTCGGGCGGAAAAACCTTTATAACCTTTATATTTGACAGCGTATTTACGTGGGTTATTCCCATTCCGCTTGCGCTTGTTCTTTGTAATTTCACGCAGCTTCCGATTCTTGGCGTTTACGCTATTATTCAGGCGGCAGATCTGATTAAGGTTACGATAGGCTATATTCTGATAAAAAAGGGCGTCTGGGTGAGCAGCTTAGTCGCATAAAAAAGGCTGCTGCGTTTTTTCGCAGCAGCCTTTGGTATTTATGTGAGTTTACGGTGCGGTGACGGTAAATGTAATCGAAATGTTCTCGATTGTCTTTTTCTTGTTAATCTGCCAGAGCTGTGCGGTAGTGCCGTCAAGCGAGCCGTCGGCGGTTCGTGCGTCGTCGGGAACAGACGAAACCCACTGATTGAATAGATTTACACGAGTGCATTTTCCATCGTCCGAGGAGGTGTATTCCTTACCTGCCAGCTCGACCTCTTCCCCGTCAACTGTAAAGCTGTCAATTGTTACAACATATCCCGGGAAAAGCGTTTCGCCGTTTGAAATTCCAAGCGCGGAGAATGCAACGCCCTTTGCTCCGCCGATTTTACCGAAATCAAGTCCGACCGTGTACGTGCCTTCGCCTGTGATGAGCGCGTTCGTGGCTTTAACGTCAACGGTTTTATTTGTCGGGTCGTATACATCTCCGACAGAATAGCTTACGCCATAGTCGCTGCTCTGGTACATAATCCATGCAATCGCAGCGTCGTCCGACGGAGGAATTTCATTTTCATCAGTCATTCGTTCGCCTGCAGCCTCAAGAGCTTCCGCCATTCCCTTTTCAGCGTTCGACTTAATCTGCTCCTCCGTGTAAAGTGCGGTCTGTTCGGAAAGACTTCTTTCCTTGAACAGTGAAGCCATACTCTCGTCTGCAATAAAGCAGCTGTTTCTTCTGTAAAGATTGTTGCAGTCCCAAAGCATCGGGCAATAATTGTAAAGGTCGCAGTTGTTAAGGAAGTTGTTGTAAAAAAGATCCGTATCCTGCTTCGGCGTGCTTCCGTCAACAAGAACGGCATATTCGCCGATAATTACGCCGTAGCCTTTTTCGGTAAATTTCGTGAGTTTTTTGAGCAGGCTGTTCTGTTCATCATAGTCCTGCGGCGAGCCCCACTGTTTTACGCTTTTTGTACCGCAGTAATCCCAAGGCGTGTAGTAATGAACCGAAACGATAAGCTTATCCTCCGCCGTATCTTCCGGCATTACAAAACGGTCGTCGCAGGTGCAGGCGATATCGGTATTATACCCTGCAATAAGCAAAAAACGATCGGCGTTTTTGCCGCCTGTTGAACGGATAAGCTTGACAAATTCGCTGTTGATGAGGTTGGTTGTTTCGTAGCACTCTGCCTTTGAAAGCGAGCCTGAGTCCGTGGCTATATCCTTGTCATTGAGTCGGTCGCCAAGCTCCTCATTGCCTGATTCAAATATAAGCTTGTAGGAGCAGTCGCCGAAATAGTCCGCAAGCTGAGTCCACATAGCCTTATACATTTCCATAGCTTTTTCGCGGGTAGCTTCGTCGGCTGAACCGAACATTCCCCACCAGCCGCCGTCCCAGTGGTCGTTGATAACAACGTACATATCGCAGTCAAGCGCGTAATCGACAATTGTCTTTACACGTTCAAGAAGACGCGCGTCAATCGTATAATCTCCGCTCTCATAGTTCATTCCGTTTGTCCATGCCACGGGAATACGCAGGCTGTCAAATCCCGCAGCCTTCATACCCTCAATCATTTCACGGGTTGTTGTCGGCTGTCCCCAAAGTCCCTCAAAGCTTGTTGGGTCTGCACCGCCGAGATAGTTTTTGTGACCGTAGGCTTCCATTGTATTGCCAAGGTTTATACCGTTGCCCATAAGCTGAGTTACTTCAAGCGCTGTAAGCTCGTTTGTTTTTTCGCTTACGTTGGACGATTCATCTGACGACGCTGACGAATCGGGCGTCCCGATAGCAGCTTCTCCGCCGTTACAGCCCGAAAGCAGCATTGCCGCGCTCAGGAAAATTGCCGCGAAAGCGGTACTTCTTTTTTTCATCACGTTTACCTCCAGATTGTGATAACGTTTACACCGCTTTTTATTATAACACATTTTTAAACTTATTACAATAATTTTGTGCAAATTTACCTTTGCCGAATTGTTAGAAAAAAACACGCTTCTATTGTGCGATTTAACAAAAATGCACTTGACAAAACAGCGCAAATATGCTTTAATAAAATAGATATGAGCAAGCTTAATAATGAAAGGATCAGGTATATTATGGAACGCCGCGATAAAATAAACTACTATCTTGATATTGCCGAGGTCGTATGCGAAAGAAGCACTTGTTTACGCAGGCAGTTCGGCGCGATTATCGTCAAGAATGATGAGATTATTTCAACAGGCTATAACGGCGCGCCCCGCGGCAGAAAAAATTGCTGCGACGTCGGAGATTGCGTCCGCGAAAAGCTGGCAATTCCGCGCGGGGAACGATACGAGCTTTGCCGCTCTGTACACGCCGAAGCAAATGCAATTATTTCCGCTTCACGTCAGCAAACTATCGGCGCAGTGCTTTATCTTGCAGGACACGACGCAAAAACGGGCGAGCTTATGGGAAATATCGAGCCTTGCTCAATGTGCAAGCGGCAGATTCTGAACGCAGGTATCGAAAAAGTAATAGTAAGAGAGAATAAAGAGGAATACCGCATTATTGACGTAAATGAATGGATTGAAAACGACGAAAGTCTTTTCGGCCGCGACAGCTATTAAAAAATGCCCGTTAAGCTTCAGCTTAGCGGGCAGTTTTCTATTTGCACTGTTCAATAAAATCAAACACTGTATTCCAATAAAGCTCAGGCTCAAGCTCCGACGACTGCGCGTGGACAGCTCCGTAAACAACCAGCTTTTGTTTTGGACAAGCCGCAGCCTCATAAAGCTCGTCGTGCATATAAAACGGTACAAATTCGTCCGCGCTTCCGTGAACATACAGAATCGGGATTTCCGCCATTTTTACCGCGCTGACGCAATTGGCGCCTTTTTTCAAGCTCCAACCGTCCCTTAGTCTGCATATGATATCAACGACGTCCAGAATCGGAAAAGCGGGCAGATGAAACATTCTTTTCAAATTATATCTGAACTCGTCATAAACCGACGTATAGCCGCAGTCCTCTACCGCCGCACGAACCTGTGCGGGAAGCCTTCGTCCTGCCGTAAGCATTACGGTTGCCGCACCCATTGAAATGCCGTACAGGATAATTTCGGCGGCGTTCTCGTCTGATATCAGGCTTGAAATCCACCTGATAAGGTCATACTGCTCCTTTTCACCCATGGTTGTTTTCCGACCCTCGCTAAGCCCGTAGCCGCGCTGGTCGGGCAGCAAAACGTTATACCCGCGCAAATAAAACCGCTCCGCGCAGTCAGCCATATTTTTACCTTCGGAGTCGTAGCCGTGTACAACAATCACCCAGCGGCTGCCGCCTTTTTTTATAACAGTGCCGTGAAGTACCGCTCCATCGCGCGCTGAAATATAACGCTCCTCGGTTTTTACCGATTTAAGCCACTTTCGTTTTTCCGAAGTGTTCCCCGAAGAAAATTTTTTATAATCGGTGTAAAGAAATACCTTGTAAAAAATCGCGCTTACTGCGGCAGCCGCTCCTCCCGCAAGCGCAAATAAAGCAAGCAGTTTTTTCATACTATATGATACCTCCGTTTTTATTTTATCATATCCGAAAAGCTTTGTCAATTTTCATTTTTCGTCATAATTTCACGCTGACGCGCAATATCTCCGCGAAGCGTTATATCGGCTTTCAGATAAACTCCGCTGTCGTCCGCACGCACGCTTTTTTTAATACCGACAAGCTCGTAATCAGCAAAGAAATTTTCACAGTAATCCTCCATCTGCCGCGAGAGAATGCGCTCGAGGTCGTCTGTTTTACGAGTTACGGTTATATCTTCATATTCCGTATATGTGTTCGTTTTAAGCTTCCACGGAAGCTCCAGTCCAAAAAGATTATACAGCCTGATTTCCTCGGTGCAGATTGCGTTTGATTTATCGCTTACAGCTTCTCCGAACGGGATTACGAAGCCGAACAGCATAAGCTCTTTTTCCTGTCCGATTTTTCCCGTCCGCTGCTTTTCGAGGGCTGTATACGGCATAAAAAGCTCAACCCTTTCGGTAAATTCCGCAATTATTTTCGCGCTTGCGTGGTTTATCGATATATTCCCTGCCCCATCGTCAACCGCGCCGCTTACAATAACGCTTCCCTCTGCAACCCCGCTGCCTTTGGGATAAAGAAGCGTTCCCGAATACACCTGAGCTTCAACTATAACGCCTGTTTTTGAGGCGACAACATTGCACGGAGTATTAAGCGGAATTTCCGGTTCTTCGGGAAACGCAGCTTCATCAATATAAACATCAAGCCTGCTGCCGTTCAGCGAAACGCTCATCCACGCAATATCGGGAATACGGCGTTTTATGCTTATTTCAAGCTCGTTTACGTCGATAAGAGGCGAATACGTACCCATTTCAACGCCGTTTTCGGAAAGCAGCTGAAGCACTTGATTATCGGAAAGCTTTTCATTGCCGTGAATTTCAATCCTCCATACAAACTGTTCAAGAAAAATAACAAGCGCTGCGGCAGCTATTACGCCGAGCGGAATCCCAAAGCGTCTGCGGTAACGGCGCAGAATAAAATATACTCCTTCCCTTTTGCGCACCCTCGTCCGAACGCCAAAGCTCCGAGAAAGCCGTGCGGCGCGCAGATAATCGCGTGAAGAAACCGTCGCGTACAGCATACCGCCGTCGGAACGGACATTTTTGACAACAAATCCACGCTGCATAAGCGCGCTTATGTATTCCTCGCTGTAAGCGCCTAAAATTGAAAATGTAACGTTTCCGGAAAATACGGATTTCATTTGCGTTTTCCTCACTTTTCATCTAACGGTTCAAAGGCTATTGAATGAAAGCACCCGCTTACAGCTGCGCCTCCGCTGTTGTAATTACGCATTTTCAGGTCAAGACCGACTATTGTTATCGTGCATTTTGCAAGCTTCAAGCAAATCATATTTTCGTTAAATACAATTACCTCGCGGCAGCACTCTATAAACATATTGCCGTAGTCTGTAATCTGAATAGCGGAATGTCGTTTCTGTCTGTTCTTGAAATTATCGTATTTCTCCGCAAGGACATTTATATTCATTGAATCACCTTCCTTTTCATATATATGTAACAAAAAAGCCGATAGAAGTGCAATGTGACAAAAGGAAGGGTGAAGAAAATGAAAAAAAAGCTTTTCAAAGGCGCAAAAATTTTCGGCGTCGTTGTACTGACCGTCGTACTGCTGATTTTTCCCGAAAAAGCGGCGCAAAGCGTTTCCAACAGCATTTCGGTGTGCGTCGGAACAATTATCCCCGCTATGTTTGCATTTATGGCAATCTCTACCTATATTATAAACGAGGGGCTTCACAGCGTTATTTTCAAGCCGCTGTACTTTATTTCGGGTCGGATAATACGCCTTGACGAGGACAGCTTCAGCATTTTTTGTCTTAGCCTGATAGGCGGTTATCCTGTCGGGATAAAGCTGCTTCGGGAAGCGGTCGAAAACTCTTTCATAAGCAAAAAAAGCGCCGAAAATACCGCCTGCTTCTGTTATTGCATCTCCCCGTCGTTTGCCGTTACAATGATAGGACTTGGCATATTTTCAAGCGCGGAAGCGGGAATGCTGGTCTATTTGTCAAACGCGGCGGCGTGCGTTTTAATGGCGGCGCTTTTCGGGAAAAGAAACAATACTCCGCAGATAACCCGAAGCATACCGACAAGCGGAATAATCGGGGCGGTGCGCTCGTCCGCAGTTTCTCTGTTTACCGTCTGCACGGTTATTGTCGCATTCAACGTAATTATTTTCGCGCTCACGGAAACGCTTGGCGTTTTCGGCATTACGCTTCCGACATACATACTTGGTTCTGCGGAGATAAGCAATTTACTGAGGCTCCCGCCAAACACGCAGCTGCTGCCGCTGATTTCCGGAATTTGCTCCTTCGGCGGAATATGCGTTCTTGCGCAGTGTACGGCGCTTTGTTCAGACGCGTTTTCCTTAAAAAAATTTCTGCTTATGCGAATTCCGACGGCAATCCTCAGCGGAATAATCTGCTTTATCCTTATGCAGTTCATTGAAATATCCGTCCCCGCTTCAAGCGGAGCGGGATATGCCTTTGCTTTTGACTCGAACGGCATTGCGCTTATTGCTCTTATGGCTATGAACGTAATTCTTTTTTCAAAAAATGAAAAAAATTTACAAAAGGGGTAGAAATCCGATAAAAAATATGATATAATATGTATAATAAGTTTAAGACATTTGTCTTACAGAAAGGATTGAGGTATCATGAAAAAGAAACTGTTCGGTAATAATATCAAGCCCGCCTGCAAGTACTGCGAACTGTGCAAGGCTCTTGAAAATGAAAAGTTCGAGTGTGAAAAATTCGGCGAGGTTAAGTCCTATGATTCCTGCAAGAAATTTGTATATAATCCTTTAAAGCGTATCCCTAAAAAGGAAGTTCTTCTCGCAAATTCAGATGTAAATAACATTGATTTCTAAGATTTAGTGCACATTTTCTCTTTGTTTAATTTGCACAAGTTTACTCAACCGGGTTAGTATAATATGTAAATTGACGGCAAAGAGGAAATGTGCTAAAATTATGTTAACCGCTGTAAACGGTTACACGCTGTTTCAACAGCAATTATGAAGCTAGTGCTTCCAAGAAAGGAATATTTAATATGAAATCCAGCAAGAAAATTATTGCGGCTATACTTGCGGCTTCAACTGTATTCAGTGTTTCTGCCTGCGGACAGAGCGACGGCGGCAGAAGCGAAGCTGAGCAGACCTCCACAACGGCAATGACCACCACAACGGAGGACGAAATATTTGATAACCCCGTAGACGTCGGAAGCGTTGACCTTGACCTTGGCACAGAGGATATTGACATTACGGGAACCGTCGTTAAATACTTAGGCTGTTACGACATAACAACCGCGGGCGACGTTAAGCCTGCATACAAATATTTCCAGGAAACCTATGGCGCGGAAATTGAAGTTGAAATCGTTGCAGACAGCGCAATAATGGAAACGCTTGCGAAATATATGGCGGCGGACACTTCACCCGATCTGGTTGACTCACGCGATAACACCTTCCCCTACCTTATTTCCAAAAATTCCTATGAGCCTCTCGACGGGTATATCGACCTTACAGCTCCCCAGTGGGACGGCGTAACGGATATTATCGACAATTACCAGATTAACGGAAAGCATTATTACTATCCGTGGGCTTATTTCGTTTCGCCCAACTTCCTCATTTATAACAGAGGTCTGTTCAACGAATATGGTATCACCGACCCCAAGGAGCTTTGGGATTCGGGCGAATGGACATGGGACGCTTTTTACGACTGTATGGTTAAATTCACAAGCAACAGCCCTGACGAAAACGCTCTCGGCGTTTACGGCGCAATCAGCACGACCGCTATCAACTCCACAGGTGAATCGCTTGTCGGCTTTGAAAATAACCAGCTTGTGAACAATCTCCGTTCCGCGGGCGTTGAACGCGCTCAGCAGTTCCTTGAAAAGCTTAAAAAGGAAGGCTTATCATCGCTTTACTACGGAACTTATTCTAACGTTGACCACTACCCGATTATCGACGGAAATGCAGCCTTCCACTCGGTAGGCGACTGGAAGATTTCCGACTATTCAAGACAGCAGAAGCTCAGGGCAAAGAAGGGTGAAGATATCGACATTTTCTTTGTTCCCTACCCCAGAGATCCCTCCACTGACGCTTACTACTACACGCTTGACACATTCGGATATCTTGTTCCTTCCGGTTCAAAGAATATTCAGGCTGCCTGCATCTTTATCAACTGCGTTCGCCTCAGCAACACCGACCCCGAACTTAAAGAGGTTACACGAGAAAGCATTATGAAGTCGAAGGCGTATACCGAAGAGCAGTACGAGCTTTGGAACTACTTCCACGACGTATCCAACTTTGATAATCTTGTAGTTGACTATGCGACCTGCTTTGATACCGATACAATCAACAGCACAATTACACCTATGCTTGAAGATGTTCCCTTTGTTGTAAGCAGCGAAAATGACAATTCGTGGACAACTCTCAGAGAAACAAACTACAACATTGTTGATGGAAAAATTCAGGAAATCAACGCGCTTATAAACGGACAGTAAAATATTACAGAAAAACAGAGTGGCGAAAATCCACTCTGTTTTTTTGCAAAATAATACTCCCGTCCTTTCACGAGAACGGGAGTACGTATTTATTTTTACTTGCCGAGCGCAGCCTTTGTAACAGCTACGATATTTTCAGCGCAAAGTCCAAATTCCTTTAAGAGAGCCGCCGCAGGACCGGAATGACCAAAGCAGTCCTTAACGCCGATTTTGATAACAGGAACAGGGCATTCCTCGGTTACAACATTTGCAACCGCAGAACCCAAACCGCCAATTACGCTATGCTCTTCGACTGTAATGATTTTTCCTGTTTCCTTCGCCGCTTTTATGATAATATCACGGTCAATAGGCTTGATTGTATGAATGTTGATAACGCGCGCGTCAATTCCCTGCTCAGCAAGAGCTTTACCCGCTTCAATCGCTTCACCAACCATTAGACCTGTTGCGATAATTGTAACGTCCTTGCCGTCTTTCAGCTGTACGCCCTTGCCTACCTCAAACTTATAGCTTGCGGCGTCATTGAAAATCGGAGCGGCAAGTCTGCCGAAACGCATATATGTCGGTCCGACATAATCAGCCATTGCAAGAACGGCAGCCTTTGCTTCAACATCGTCAGCGGGATTTATAACCGTCATATTCGGAATTGCCGTCATAAGCGCAATATCCTCGTTGCACTGGTGAGAAGCGCCGTCTTCACCAACCGAAATACCTGCGTGAGTAGCGCCGATTTTTACGTTAAGCTTCGGGTAGCAGATGCTGTTTCTGACGATTTCAAAAGCGCGTCCGGCTGCGAACATTGCAAACGAGCTTGCAAATACGAGCTTTCCCGTTGCAGCAATACCTGCCGCAACGCCCATCATATTTGCTTCGGCGATTCCGCAGTCGAAATGCTTATCGGGATATGCCTTCTTAAAAATACCTGTTTTTGTTGCCGCAGCAAGGTCAGCGTCAAGAACCACTAAATCGGGACGCTTTTCCGCAAGAAGAACCAGACCCTCGCCGTAGCTTTCACGAGTTGCTTTCTTTTCCATAGCTCAAAATTCCTTTCTTACTTCTGTAATTCATCAAGATGAGCCTGAAGCTCGCCCATTGCAATATTGTACTGTTCTTCGTTGGGGGCTGCGCCGTGCCAAGCAACGTTATTTTCCATATAGGAAACGCCTTTTCCCTTAACAGTTTTCTGGATAATTACGGTTGGCTGATTTGCAACCTTTTCCGCCTCGTTAAGCGCATTTTCGATTTCGTCGAAATCGTGACCGTTAATTGAAATAACGTGCCAGCCGAACGCCGCAAACTTTTCATCAATCGGGTACGGGCTCATAACCTGCGTGATGGGGCCGTCAATCTGAAGGTTGTTGTTATCAACGATGTAAACAAGGTTGTCAAGCTGATAATGAGCCGCAAACATTGCCGATTCCCATACCTGTCCTTCCTGAATTTCACCGTCGCCAAGTACAGCGTAAACTTTGTATGTATCGTTGGAAATCTTTCCCGAAAGAGCCATACCGCAAGCAGCGGAAACGCCCTGTCCGAGGGAACCCGTACTCATATCAACGCCGGGAATCTTGCCGATAACGGGGTGTCCCTGTAAGCGTGAATCAATTTTTCTCAGCGTTTTAAGCTCTTCAACAGGGAAAAAGCCTCTGTGAGCAAGCACCGCATATAAAGCGGGCGCAGTATGTCCCTTGGAAAGAACAAGACGGTCGCGATCCGCCATTGTAGGATTTGTCGGGTCAACATTCATTCTCGCCATGTAAAGATAGGTGAGCATATCGGCTACGGAAAGAGAACCGCCCGGGTGTCCCGCTTTCGCGTTATAAACGCCCTCGATAATGCCCATTCTGACTTTTGTCGCAGTTATTTCAAGCTGCTTTTTTAATGTTGCGTCCATATTAGACCTCCTGTATTTTTACCGCTCCTGCGGCGTATTGAAAACAAGCCTTAAAGCTCACACACAAAACCCGTGCAGGGTTCAGGATTGTCGATATTAGATAAATCAGGTAAAATTCCCCAAGCCCCCGCAAGCGCCTGCACATTATCGGTATTCGGAAAACGCGCCGTATCCCAATCGCAGTCTGTATTCGTGATAAAATCGGTATAGCCGAGAGAGATTTCCTCGGCGGTTAACGTTCCCTCGTTAAGATAAACCTCTCCGCTTTCACCTAGCCAGCCGTATCCGCGCGTCATTTTCCCGTTTTCGTATTTCGCCCAGACGTGTAAATCGACAGTACTCTGAGTAGCAAAGCACGACATATCGCTCAGCCGCTCAGCCGCCTTGTTAAGCGCGTCAAGCTCTTCTTTTACGGTACGCTTAACACCGAACGGGCAATAACCGATTGCCAGAACATACCCGCCAACCTTAACAACAAAAACCTTTTTAAGAAAATTTTCATCAATTGCCTTGAATCCGCTTTTCCAGTTTGCTTCTCGGGGATTTTTCAAGCCGAGCGCGGAAATAACGTCGTCTGTATCGGCATTATTTACGCAAATCCAACCATTATTGTACGGAAAATTTCTCGGCAAATCGGGAGTTACGTCATAAGGAGAATTTTTTTCGGAATTTGCATTTGCAGACGAAGCGTTCTCTTGCGGAATAAACTTTCCAAGCTCCTCCGAAACTACCTCGTTCAGCTTTTGTTTTACCGCTCCCGAAACAGCTCGTTCCGCTGTTTTAAGCAGTTGGTCAAATAATCCCATTTGTTTTCCTTCTTTCTTCAATCAGGGGCTTGCCCCGTCATTATAGTTTTTCAATATAGTCTATAATCCGGCTTATCGGCGAACTGTTATTATCCCCGACAATCAGCTTTGCCGCGCTTTTTATATTTTCCTGCGCGTTTGCGACTGCCACTCCGAGGTCTGCCGATTTTATCATATCGTAGTCGTTGCCATAATCTCCGACTGCCGCCGTGAAGCGGTCTTTTTCGTTCAAAAGCTCAAGCAGTTTTTTATACCCGCTTCCCTTGCTTACACCTTTCGGGAGCATTTCATAGTACATCGGAGAGGAATGAACCCAATTCACATTCTCCGCGCAGTGCTTTTTTGTAAAATCCATAACCCTGCCGATTTTTTCGGGAGGATACGCAATAAGCACCTTAAGCCACTCCCCTGTCGGCGCGTCTTCAAGGCTGCAGCGAATCTCCTTAATCATCTCCAACGCGAGATGCTCCTTTACGGTTTCGTTGTAATCCGTAACATAAATTGAAGCTCCGCACAGAATCTCAATTCCAATGTCGGGAAATTCCTTTTTAAGCATTCTTATGTATTCACTTGCACATTCGGGCATTGAGCTGTTCCAAAGAAACTCGTGTTTATTGAAATCATACACCGCTGCGCCGTTGAAAATGACGCAGGGAAAGTCAATATCAAGCTTTTTTACGACGTTTTCCGCCATAGCAACTCCACGACCGGTAGCGACGGTAAAAATGCCCCCGCCGCTGCGAAACCTCTTGATTGCCTGCAAATCACTTTCGGAAATCTGCTTGCTGTCGTTAAGTAAAGTTCCGTCAAGGTCGCTCATTAAAATAACATTTTTAAAATCCATATCACTTTGTACTTTTCAAAAATTTGGTGAAATACTCGGGAAGCTCGCTTTCAAACTCCATATATTCACCGCTTGCGGGGTGAATAAAACCGATTTTCCGTGCATGAAGGCACTGACCGCCGAGAGATTTCGGTTTTCCGTTTCCATAAACCTCGTCGCCTGCGACAGGGTGACCTATATAAGCCATATGAACACGAATCTGATGCGTTCTGCCCGTTTCAAGGCGAAGCCGCAAATGCGTATACCCCGACATATTTTCAATCACATGATAATGCGTAACGGCATGCTTGCTGTTCTCGCTCGTCACGCACATTTTCTTTCTGTCGATTTTGTGTCTGCCGATAGGAGCATTTACGGTGCCGTCTTCTTTTACAGCGCCCATCACAACCGCCTCGTATTCGCGGGTAAAGCTATGTTCACGTATCTGTTCGGCAAGCCCGTTGTGTGAAAAATCATTCTTAGCGACAATCAGCAGACCGCTTGTGTCCTTGTCGATACGATGAACGATACCGGGGCGAAGCTCACCGTTAATTCCCGACAAGCTGCTGCCGCAGTGGTACATAAGCGCGTTCACAAGGGTTCCCGACAAATGTCCCGCCGCAGGGTGAACAACCATTCCCTTTGGCTTATTCACGACAAGCAAATCGCCGTCCTCGTACACAATTTCAAGCGGAATATTTTCCGGCAGAATATCAACCGCCTTCGGCTCGGGAACGGAAAGAAAAATTCTGTCGCCGGCGCGGAGCTTGTAATTTTTTTGGACGCTTTTTCCATTGACAGTGCAGCAACCGTTCTCTATAAGCCTTGCAGCAGCAGTTCTTGTAAGCTCCGGCTGCATAGTTTCGGAAATGAATTTATCTAATCGTTCACTGCCTTGTTCATATACTGCTTCAAGATTGTTCATACGACTGTTCCTTTTTTTCGGTTTTTCGGTCGTCAAGAACGTACAGGATAACAAACACAATACCGCCGCACACAATGCAGATATCCGCAAAATTAAAAATTGCGAAATTTATAATTCTGAAATCAATAAAATCCACAACATAGCTGCGGAAAAAACGGTCAATCAGGTTTCCGACGCCTCCGCCCAGAGCAACAGAAACAGTAAGCAGCTGGGCATTGCTTTTAATACGCCCCGAAAAAATAAACCACTCCGCAGCAATAATTATAATACACGGAAAAACAATAAGCAGAAGCTTATTCCCCTCGAACATACTGAACGACATACCCGTGTTTTCGCAATAAGTCAGATTTATCCACTCGGTTTCGCCGAATTTTAAAACAGGAATTGACCCGATGGGCTTGACGTATATTTCAACAACCCATTTTATAATCTGGTCAATTGCCGCAAACACACTTGTAATTAACAGTGCGAACAGCGGGTGTATTTTTTTGCTTTGCTTTGTCATACAAATCCTTTCCGCCGATACTCTACATAAATACACAGGAGAGCCATACAAAATTGTACGGCTCTGCTGTCTTATACCGAACACGACAAGCTTTAACTGTCGGAATCGGTACTATATTGCATTACTCGGAGAGAACTCTCGCGCAGCGTTCACAAAGGTCGGGGTGTGCGGCATTTTTGCCGACAGTATCTGAATATGTCCAGCAGCGTGCGCACTTCTCTCCTTCCGCCTTAACAACCGTAACGGTAAGTCCTTCAACGTTTCCGCTGAACTCGCCTTCGCCGTCGGCAAGCTCAACCTGCGAAACAATAAACGCCATACTTAAAACAGGAAGAATTTCAGAAAGATCGTCTGCGGTGTGGAGAATTACCTTTGCTTCGAGCGACTTACCGATAACCTTTTCATTTCTCTTCTGTTCAAGCGCTGCAAGAACGTCATCACGGATTGCGTGAATCTTGTCCCACTTTGCCGTATCAACAGAAATTCCCGCAGCCTCGGGCATACGATTAAATACAACGTTTCTCGCGTCGTCGCCGCTCTTTTTGGGAAGCTCCTTCCAGATTTCATCGGCTGTGAACGTAATAATCGGAGCAATAAGGCGTGTAAGACCACTGAGAATGATATACATAGCGGTCTGAGCAGCGCGTCTGTTCTCGCCGTTTTCAGCTTCGCAGTAAAGTCTGTCCTTGATAATATCGAGATAGAAATTCGACATATCAACAACGCAGAAGCTGTTAATTGCGTGATATGCGTGATAATAGTCCATATCATCGTATGCCTTCTTGACCTTTTCAATAAGGCTGTCGAACTTGGAAACCGCCCACTTATCAATTTCAGTAAGCTTGTCAAGCTCAACCATATCCGTATCGGGATTGAAGCCCTTTCCATTGCAAAGGTTACCGAGCATAAAGCGCGCGGTATTGCGGATTTTACGGTAGGTTTCGGAAAGCTGCTTTAAAATATCCTGTGAAACACGGACATCGCTATGGTAATCAAGAGAGGTTACCCATAAACGGAGAACGTCCGCACCGTACTGCTTAATAACTTCTTCGGGAACGATATAATTGCCCTTAGACTTGGACATCTTCTCGCCCTTGCCGTCAACAATCCAACCGTGCGTGCATACCGCCTTATAGGGTGCGTGACCTGTGCAGGCAACAGACGTTAAAAGCGAGCTTTGGAACCAGCCGCGATACTGGTCGCAGCCTTCGAGATACAGGTCTGCCGGAGATTCAAGGTAATCACGTTCGTCAAGAACGGCTGCATGGGTACAGCCTGAATCAAACCAAACGTCAAAAATATCCATTTCCTTTGTAAATTCTCCGCAGCCGCAGTCACACTTAATGGTATCGGGGACAAATTCGGAAGGATCCTTGGAATACCACGCGTCTGAGCTTTCTTTTCTGAACAGGTCGGAAATAGCCTTGATTGATTCGGGAGTAACAATCGGCTTTCCGCACTCTTTACAATACAATACGGGAATCGGAACACCCCAGCGGCGCTGACGTGAAATACACCAGTCGCTTCTATCGCGAACCATATTCTTAATGCGCTCTTCGCCCCAGCCGGGAATCCACTGAACCTCTTCGATTGCCTTAACAGCTTCATCTGCGAACTTTTCAACGGAACAGAACCACTGCTCGGTTGCGCGATAAATAATCGGCTTATGACATCTCCAGCAATGAGGATACTGGTGCTCAATCTTTTCAATTGCAAGCAGAGCGTTAAGTTCTTCGAGCTTCTGCGCGATTGCCTTGTTTGCGTCGTCTGTTGTAAGACCTGCAAATTCGCCTGCTTCTTCTGTAAGCTTGCCCTTGCTGTCAACAGGAACGATAATTTTGAAAAGACCCTTGTAGCTGCAGCAAACCTCATAGTCCTCAAGACCAAATCCGGGAGCAGTATGAACGCAGCCGGTACCGCTTTCGAGCGTAACGTGGTCGCCGACAATCATAATAGACTTACGGTCAAGGAAGGGGTGCTGAGTTTCCATCATTTCAAAATCCCTGCCGACAAAGCTGCCATGAGTAGAATAGCTGCTTACGCCGATTGCCTTCATTACAACAGGAACAAGCTCAACTGCCATAAGCAGATAATCTCCGCAGTGCTTGTTATTCTCGTCCTCAATTTTTACGAAGGTATACTCGTAGTTGGGACCAAGGCAGATTGCGAGGTTTCCCGGCAGAGTCCATGTGGTTGTCGTCCAGATAACCGCATATGCTCTCGACGGGTCAACATCTGTACCCGCAAGCTTTCCCTTATCGTCCGTAAGCTTGAATTTAACGTAAATTGAATGGCACGTATCCTCTTCGTACTCAATCTCTGCCTCGGCAAGAGCCGTATTACAGTCAGCGCACCAGTAAACGGGCTTTAAGCCCTTGTACATAAGCCCGCGCTGAGCCATTTTTCCGAAAACCTCAACCTGCTTTGCCTCAAATTCGGGCTTTATGGTAAGGTAAGGGTCGTCGAAATCTCCCCACACGCCAAGGCGCTTGAACTGAGCCTTCTGTCCGTCAAGGCAGGAAAGTGCAAACTCACGGCAGCACTTACGAAGCTCAACAGGGTCAATTGCGCCGCTGTCTGCGCCGATTTGCTTTAAAGCTTTAAGCTCAATAGGAAGACCGTGGCAGTCCCAACCAGGAACATACGGTGCCTGATAGCCGGACATGGACTTGTACTTGATGATGATATCCTTGAGGATTTTGTTAAGCGCAGTACCCATATGAATATCGCCGTTTGCATAAGGAGGTCCATCGTGAAGAATGTACTTGGGAAGTCCTTCGTTCTTCTTCTGAAGCTCGTAGTAAAGGCGGTCATTTTCCCATTCTTCGAGCCACTTGGGTTCTCTTGCAGGCAGGTTACCTCTCATGGGGTAATCGGTCTGCGGCAGATTCAATGTTTCGTTATAATCTTGTGCCATTGACGTTGCGTCCTTTCTTTGGGTTATCTTTTTTTCTTTTTATTATTGCTGCCCGAATTATTACCGAATTCAAGCTTTTCATATTTCGACCTGTTATTTCCCTTTGCCTTATTTTTCAGGAAATCAGGCGTGTCATCGTCTGCGGACGAATCAATTCCGAATGCGTTTTCAACAGAAAAACCGCTTTTGCCGTCATTTTCTTCGACTTCCTCCGACTCAGCCTCCTGAACGGGAATTTCAGCAAAGGAATTTACAACCTTAATATCCGAATCGTCCTCATTGACAGCGGGAGCTGCTTCCTCTGCTGCGCTTGCCTTCTGCTGTTCAAGCAGTTCGCGGAGCTTTTCCGTATTATGGTCGGCGGTTGTTTCTTTTATAAACTCGTTTTCACACTGTTCGGGAATCTTCTTGATAAATTCCATATGGTTTGTATATTCAACAATAAGGCGGGTTCTGAAATCCTCAGCCTCGCGCTTTGTTCTGGCAAGAACCTCCTTATCAATCTCCGTCTGGATTTCCATTTCGGTGTGGATATCGTTTGCTTTTTTGGTTGCCTCATCTTCAATGCGCTTCTTTTCGGCAAGAGCGTCCTCGATGATTTTTTCAGCCTCAGCCTGCTTCTGTGCAACAAGAGCCTCTGCGTCGGCAATCATTCCGTCGCACTTTTCCTGTGCCTCCTGAATCATTTCCGCAGATTTTTCCTTTGCGCTTGCAATAACGGCGTTACCCTGCTTCTGCGCACCGAGAAGAGCTTCCTTAAGCGCGTCCTCGTCCTCGCGGTACTCGCGTATCTTATCCGCAAGAACAACAAGCTTCTTTTCAAGCTCGTCCTTTTCCTTGAGGAGCTGTGAAGCTTCCATTGACACATCGTTTAAATAGTCGTCAACTTCCTCTTTTTTATAGCCGCGCATAGCTTCGGTAAATCTTTTTTCGCTGATTGCTGCTGCGTCCATATTGATCCGTCCTTTCCATTGTTAACTGTATTTTTTAAGCTGTAATCTTAGTCGTCCTTTTTTAGTTTCCGCGATTTCCTCTGTTAGAACAAATTTTCCGTAACCACGCAGCGTCAGAACATCGCCCTCAGATAACGTTTTGCTGACATTCTCACATATTTCGTAGTTAAGCGAAAAACGCCCCGATTTTATGTAATCGGACGATTTTTCGCGGCTTAAACCCGAAATTGCGCTTACAATGCAGTCTGCGCGAAGCGAAGCGACAATAATGCTTTGTTCGGAAAAATTAAGCTGTGGAATTGGTTCGGTAATTCCGTTTTTAACCGAAACTCCCGCTCTGCCAATCTTTGACAAATCCGAAATAAGCGAAAAAGCTGTTTTGGTGCAGAAAACCACTGCATATCCTTCAGCAGTCAGTATTTCCCCTATCTGCTCCCTGCCGATTCCAAGCGAAAGAAAGGAGCCGAGAAAATCCCTATGCGTAAGTCGGTCAGCGGCTCGGAACGTGTAAGTAAGCGAATAAATCGGGAAATCCTTCGTGCCGTTTTCGGGATAAACGCAAAGCATTTTCCGAACACATTCGTCCGCACCGCCCCAGAAGCAAAACGGCTCTCCCAACTCGTCAAGCAGCTCACGTGCGTAACGCTGCTCGACCTCGTTCAAAAAAGCGGTATATCCCGCGCGGCAGTGTTTTCCGGAAACCGCAAGCAAATCGCTGACCCTGAGCCGAACAGCTTCCCTAACCGAAAGCTCCTTCATCAGATGAAATCAGCATTGTTGCCAAGCTCGTCAATCATATCGCCGGATATATCAACGTTTACAGGCACAATAATATATGTTGTGTTTGCAATTCGCTTAAGCTCTCCGTCTGTTGCGTATGCAACGCCTCCGAGAAAGTCTATAAGACGATTTGAAACGTCTTTGTTTGTATTATCGAGATTGAGTACAACTGTTTTCTTATTTTTAAAATGGTCCGCAATAGCGGCAGCGTCGCTGTACTTTTCAGGCTTGACAACGATAACCTGCAAATGCGTTGTTGCGGGTATACTGAGCATTTTGCTGCTCTTGATAGAAGACTTTGCGGGGCTTGAATAGCTGTCGTCAAAGCTTACCGTTGACGGCAAATCCTCGGTATAATCGCTTTCCGCTCCGAAATCGTCCTCTCCATTGTTATAGCCTGTAATTTTTTTGAACTGATCCATAAAACCCATGTTTGAATCCTCCCAAATTAGTAATTCCTGTATCCGAATAGTAAGCTTCCGATTCTTACTATTGTAGACCCATATTTAACAGCGGTTGAAAAATCCCCCGACATTCCCATGGAAAGGGTATCCACAGAAAAACTGCTTTTGTCCGAAAATCTGCTTCGCAAATCTCCGTAAAGCCGCTGCATTTGTTCAAAATAACGCTCTGAGCTTCCGTTTCTGTCAACCGGCGGAATAGTCATAAGCCCTCTTATGCGTATATTAGGCAGTTCGCCTGCCTGAGCGGCTAACTCGAAAAGCTGTTCGGGGGAAATCCCGCCCTTGCTTTCCTCGCCGCCTATATTTACTTCCAGCAGAATATCCATTGTCCGTTCTGCCGAAACAGCGCGTTTGCTTATTTCCTCCGCAAGACGCATACTGTCAACAGAATGAATCATAGAAACCTTATCTATAATATACTTGACCTTGTTTGTCTGAAGTCCGCCGATAAAATGAACCTCGCAAGGGGAATAGCTCTCTCTCTTGTCGAGATACTCCTGAACGCGGTTTTCTCCCAGCAAGTCAATTCCCAAAGAAATTGCGTGGTTTACAATTTCCGGAGCGACGGTTTTGGTGACAGCCATAAACCGCACTTTATCGGTTCGTCCCGCGCTGAGCCGCGCCTTGTCAATTTCCTCGCATAGGCGGTAATAATTCTCCGTCACTGTCGCAAGTCGGCTATCCGATAATTTTTCCGTCATACAAATCCTTTCCTTCCACAATTACTGTATCATATAAGGAGATATATCCGTCCAAATCGCCGGTATTCTCTACCAGTGTATAGTCCTCCTCGGAAATCAGCTGTTTTATCTGCTTAAATTCAACCTTTATACCATTTCTTATATATACGCCCGCTTTGTTGTCAACAATGCGGATTGCGCTTGTCGGTATGCGTATTCCCTCATAGCTGTCCATAAGCAGCTTAACCTGCGCTACACGTCCGTCAACAAAATCGGAAGAGAACGTATCACATTCAAAAATGCAAATACTGCTTCCGTCCTCCTGCCGTTTCAGGCTTACAACCGAAGCCTTCACGTCCTGTTGGGAATATCCGACGCGCAAGGTAACCTCCGCCCCTTCAAAAACGGTTCCCATTTTGACAGTATCAAGAACGGCAACCATATACCACTTGTAGCCGTCTATCAGCTTTCCGATAACGCCACGCGGATTTGAATCCGCGGTATCCGCCGCAAGAATCTGTTCAATCTGACCCTTTGAAAGCTCAAAAACAGTTTCGCTGTTAAGAATATCCTCATAACCGTCAACAGAGCTGACGAAGTAGCCGGTTTCACCTATTGAAATCGCATAGGGTTCGCTCGAAATCTGCGATTTAAGCGTGGAAATCTGATTGTTGATATCCTGTATTTTTTCAGCGTACGAGGTTTCCGTGCCTTTGACAATCTCCTTCTTACTCCTCAGATTAAGCATATCGCTTTTCAGCGCAGAAGCAGACTTATAATCGCCGTCGCAGATATACTGCATCATCTCGGCGTGCATATCAAATATCTGATTAGAAAACGATTCGAGCTGAGAGCTGTCCGTTCCGACAAGAGCCTGCGCGTCCTGAAGAACCGTTCTACGGGCAATAAGATCATCAATCTGCTGCTGACAGGCAAGGTCCGCCTGATTTCGGTAAACCTCCGCTATAACAGAATTTTTCGCTACCTTATACCCGTCGGGGTGCGTATAATTAAGCACACCGTTGACATTATATGAAACCAGCTTCTCATCACGCGCATAAATTCCTTTAAAACCGATGTACTCCGTTGTTGAATAAATAACGGCGATCTCGGTTTTAATCGGCTTATAAAAGTGAATTACAAGCTGACTTGCAATCATTATGACAAAGAACAAACCAAGCAAAAACCATATAATCCGTATTGTAAGGGCGCGCTTCTTATCTGAATTAGCCATGAATGACTCCCTTAATCAATTGGTTTTACTTATCTTCCTTTTCAAATGCGTCAAGCAGCGAAATAGGTCTTAAAGGAGTAATCGTTGAGATTGCGCCCTTATAAATAAGGTTCTGTCTTCCGTCGGAATCGAGGATTACAGTGTAATTATCGAAGCCCTTTACGATTCCCTTAAACTGGAAGCCGTTTGTAATGTAGATTGTAACCGGAATATGTTCCTTTCTTGCCTGATTAAGAAAAACGTCCTGTAAATTCATATCTTTTGCCATTTTTTTATATTCCTTTCTTTACGCAAAATCGTTTTTTGCCTATAATAAACCTATTATAACATACTTTTTTGCAAAATGCTAGATTTTTTCAATAAATTTTCTGCATTTTTTAAAATTTTTTCGTAATTGACGTTTTTTGTCACCATAATACGCTGTATTCTTGTATCTTTTCTGAACCACGTAAGCTGACGTTTGGCGTATTTTCTTGTTTCCTGCTTGAGTCTTTCCACGCATTGCTCAAGCGGTTCAAGTCCGTCAAGGTACGGTTTAAGCTCCTTGTAGCCTATCGCCTGCGCAGCGGTTATATAATCGTCGTGGGTGAAAAATTCCCGCGCTTCATCAAGCAAACCCGCTTCAAGCATAAGATCCACACGCTTGTTAATCCGCTCATACAAATCCTCGCGGCGTTCATATTCAAGCGAAAGTATGAACGGATTGTATGGTGACGGATTCTTTCGGCTGTCGGCTTGCAGCTGCGACATTGTTTTTCCGCTTATCTTATAGACCTCAAGGGCGCGTATAATTCTTGAAAGATTATTTTCATGGAGTTTTTCCGCGCTTTGCGGGTCAATTTCTCTCAGGCGCTCCAGCAAAACCGAATTACCCTGCTGCCGCGCAATTTCGCGCATTTCATCACGAAAAGCGTAATCGCAGCCCGTATCATCAAATTCGATATTATCGACAAGTGCGTTGATATATAAGCCCGTACCGCCGCAAATAATCGGCAATTTTCCGCGCGCGTGAATGTCCGCAATTACCGGACGTGCCATTTCAACATAATCGGCAACCGAAAAAGCCTTGGCAGGCTCAAGAAAATCCATCATATGATGCGGAATTCCGGAGCGTTCTTCCATTGAAGGCTTTGCGCTGGCGATATCCATACCTTTATATATCTGCATTGAATCAGCAGACACGATTTCGCCGTCAAACCGCTTGGCAAGGTCAATTGCAAGCTGTGTTTTCCCTGACGCCGTTGCGCCGCAGATTACAAGCGTTCCTATTTTATCCATAATATGAACATTCTCCGTTTCAGACAATTCTGCTGAAATACTTTTCAATTTCGTACTTTGTAAGCTTTACCATTACAGGTCTGCCATGCGGGCAGAAGCGAATCCTGTCATTTCGCCAGACCTCCTCGGCAATCGCCCGAAGCTCTTCAATAGTATTGACGTCGTGCGCCTTAACCGCCGACTTGCAGGCGCGGCTGTGAAGCAGGTCGTCGTAAACCTCCTCCACCACGCACTCGTTCCCTGCCGCAAGCAAATCCGCAACGTGAAGCACCAATTCCGTCGGGCTTACAGCCGTTTCACCCGAGAAAGCGGCAGGAGCGGCGGTTATTTCTCCCCGTGTTCCTTTGCTTAAAATGACCTCAATCCCAACCTCCGACAGAATATCGGGATTTGCTTCAAGAGCGCTGTACTGTTCGGGCGTCAGGGTTACGGTTTCACTTTCCGCAAGCAGCTGCGAAGCGGTTATAAGCTCCTTTTTCTTTTGTTCAAAACGCATACGTTCATGGGCGGCGTGCTTATCAATCAGCACCATTTCATCTCCGCACTCGCAGACGATATATGTTGCGAAAAGCTCGCCAACAACTCTGATAGTCGGCTGAACAGGTTTATAAGTGATTTCGGCTTCCGTGACGGGTGGTTCTTCTGCTTGCATTTCAGCTTTTTTGGTAAAAGCCGTATTTCCGAGATAGCGAAAAACAGGCTCCTCGGGCGGCTCCTCGGGAAGCGGGATTTCTTCGTCCGAAACAGCCGCGGCAGGTTCGGGAGGAAAAGGAAACTCGTAATTTGACGCGGACTTCGGCTTTTCAAAAAGGCGCTGCTGTTCATATTCCGAATCCTGCCGTGCGGTTTTTAGCGAATTTATCGGCGTATTCATATAAATTGGCTTCTTATCAATCTGATATATACGCTCCTGCGCAGCCGCAGCTTCAACAATCGGCGGACGCTCCTCGGCGGGGCGGCTCAATTCCTGTTCGGTTCTTTCCAACGCTTGCTCAACATTTGAAAGAATAGCGCGCTGAGGGTTTTCCCTGCTGACAGAAACAGGAATTTCACGTTTTTCAAGCCTTATTTCGCGGCGGTTATCCGCATTCAGGATACCGTTGCGAACCGCGAAAAGCACTGCGTCAAAAACAGCCCTTTCCTCCGCAAAACGAACCTCCGTTTTAGACGGGCTTACGTTTACATCGTAAAGCGACGGCGCAAGTGAAATGTTAAGTATACACGCGGGAAATTTTCCCGTCATAATGCTGTTGCGGAAGCCCTCCTCCAACGCTGTCATACAGATAAGCGAACGAACGCTGCGCCCGTTAACAAAGAAATACTGCATAGCACGGTTAGCGCGCGTGAACAGCGGTGAAGAAATGTAACCCGTAACGCTTACCCCAAGCGATTCATAATCGACAGCAATAAGCGAAGAGGCGAACTGCTTTCCGA
This sequence comes from uncultured Ruminiclostridium sp., assembly GCA_964520065.1. Classification (GTDB taxonomy): domain Bacteria; phylum Bacillota; class Clostridia; order Oscillospirales; family Ruminococcaceae; genus Ruminiclostridium_E. The sequence goes on along the minus strand of CAZFMC010000002.1, from coordinate 46,835 downwards.
AAACCGCATAAATCGCGGAGTAATAATCTCCGTTTCCGCCTGTGCTTCTAACAAGCTTGTTATCCCGTACAAATTTAAAGCAAACGTTCGGGTGCGCAAGCGCAAGCTTATCAACCAGTCCCTGAACCTGATTTCCCTCGGTTACGTCCTTTTTAAGGAACTTTCGGCGCGCGGGAACGTTATAAAAAAGGTCGCGGATTACAATAGTCGTTCCATCGGGGCAGCCCGTGCGTTCGTGTTCGATAATCTCGCCGCCGCTTATTTTAAAGCTGCTTCCAAGAGTTTCATTCTCTTCCTTTGTAAGAAGCTCAACCCGCGCAACGGCGGCGACAGAAGCAAGAGCCTCGCCGCGGAAGCCGAGCGTAAATATTTTGCTGAGGTCGTCGGCTGATTTAACCTTGCTTGTCGCGTGACGAAGAAACGCCGTCGGGATTTCTTCATGCGCAATCCCGCAGCCGTCGTCTGTAACGCGCATAAAGCTGCTGCCGCCGTTTTTAATTTCGACGGTAATGTGCTTTGCACCGGCGTCTATTGAGTTTTCGACCAGCTCCTTTATAACCGAAGCGGGACGATCGATTACCTCGCCCGCCGCAATAAGCTCGAAAACACTTTTGTCCAGAAGATTTATTCTAGCCAACCCTTTTACCTCTTAAAGTACCATTTTTTTCAATTCCTCAAGCTGCGCAAAAGCCTCTCTCGGAGTCATATTATCAAGGTCGAGATTTCTTAGCGTCTGTATTGCATTATTCCGCGCAATCGCCGAAAAATCAACCTCGCGCTCTTTTTCCTCGGTACGCAGCTGATTTTCAAGGTCGATTTTCGAGCCGATTTCCATGCTTTTCAGCGTTTGCTTTGAAGCCTCAATGACCTTATTCGGCAGACCTGCAAGCTTGGCTACCTCAATACCGTAGCTGTTGTCCGTTCCGCCCTCAATAATTTTATGCAAGAACTTTATATCGTCGCCCTTTTTTATAACGGCAACGCTGTAATTACGGATACCGTTCTGCTCCTTTTCAAGCGCGATAAGCTCGTGATAATGCGTTGCAAACAGCGTTTTACAGCCAATCCTTGTATTTATATATTCCGCAACCGACTTTGCAATAGAAATACCGTCGAAGGTTGAGGTGCCGCGGCCGATTTCGTCGAGAATCACAAGGCTTTTGCTCGTAGCGTTTTTCAATATTTCGGCAACCTCGTTCATTTCAACCATAAATGTTGACTGCCCCGCCGAAAGGTCGTCGCTTGCGCCTACGCGCGTAAAAATCTTATCGACAACGCCGATGCGCGCCGATTTTGCGGGAACAAAGCAGCCAATCTGCGCCATAAGCGTAATTATAGCCACCTGCCGCATAAATGTAGATTTACCCGCCATATTCGGACCGGTTATGATCAGCAGGCGGTTTTCCTTGCAGTCCATTCTGGCGTCGTTGGGCGTGAAAATGCTTTCCCCGCGCATTTTTTCGATAACAGGGTGTCGCCCGTCCTTTATCTCAATAACGCTTTCAAGCGAAATATCGGGGCGTGCGAAATTATTCTCCCGCGAAACCTCCGCATAGCTCTGAATTACGTCGATATACGCGACCGCTTCTGCTGTAAGCTGGATTTTTTCAAGCTTTGAAGCGATAAATTCTCTTACCTCCGAGAAAATCTCCGATTCGAGCGCAAGAATTTTATCGTTTGCTCCGAGAATTTCGCTCTCTATTTTTTTCAGCTCCTCGGTTATATAACGTTCGCCCGTAGAAAGAGTTTGTTTACGTATATAATGTTCCGGAACAAGCGGTATATTTCCCTTTGACACCTCAATATAATAACCGAAAACACGGTTATAGCCAACCTTCAGATTCTTAATTCCCGTCTGCTCGCGCTCCTTTTCCTCAATCTGCCGCAGGAAATCCTTTCCGCCGCTGGCAATCTGACGAAGCCGGTCAAGCTCGGCATTGAAGCCGTCCTTTATGTAACCGCCGTCCTTTGTAAGCGCGGGGGGATTTTCAGCAATCGCATTTTTTACCAGTGCGGCAATATCGTCAAGAGGGTCGATTTCCTTATTAAGCGTGTTCAGCAAACGCGTATCAACGCATGAAAGCACCTCTTTAAGCACAGGAATTTTTTCGCAGGTCGAGCCAAGCGCCATAACATCGCGCGGGTTTGCCGCCTTGTAGACAACTCTTGTTATAAGGCGTTCAAGGTCGTAAATTCCCGCAAGCGAATCGCGCAAATCGCCAAGCAGCGTGATATCACCGACAAGCTTATCAACCGCGTCAAGACGTTCAAGAATAATTGAAGCGTTTAAAAGCGGCTGTTCAATGAACTGTCTGAGCTTTCGTCTGCCCATTGCCGTTTTTGTTTTATCAAGCACCCACATAAGCGAGCCGCGGCGTTCCTTACTGCGCATAGTTTCGGTAAGCTCAAGATTACGGCGGGTCGTGAGTGAAAGCGACATATAATCGTCGTTAAAATGCGGTATAAGCTTAACGCTGCGCTTTATTTCCGCCTTCTGAGTGCTGTTTATGTAGCGAAAAACCGCATAAAGCGCCTTTGCGGCAAGCGGCAGCTGAGCCAAAGCGGAAATATCCTTCAAATCGGAAAAATACTGATTATTCAAAGCCTGAACATTTTCCGCGTCGAACTTTTCCTCGTCGAAAAGCTCTCCCGTTGCGGCGGAAAGGCGCAGCTTTACAAACTGCTGAACCTCCTTGAAGTCAACAAATTTATCGTTGAAAAGCAGCTCCGAGGGGGTATAGCGGGAAAGCTCGCCGACTATATCACGCGAAAGCTGCGAACCGCTTTTTTCGAGTATGTGAAATTCGCCCGTGGAAATATCGGCAAAAACCATTCCGCACGCCTTATCCTGTACATAAAAGCAGGATATATAATTATTACGTCCCTCATCAAGCATACTATCCTCATAGAGGGTGCCCGGCGTAACAAGACGGATTACATCGCGCCTTACCAAGCCCTTTGTAAGCGCAGGATTTTCGAGCTGTTCACAGATAGCTATTTTATAACCCTTGTCAATAAGCCGTTTCAAATACACCTCGCAGGCGTGATACGGAACTCCGCACATAGGCACGCCGGCGCGCGCGGTAAGCGTAAGCTCCAGTTCCTTTGAAATATTCTCTGCGTCTTCAAAAAACATTTCATAAAAATCGCCGAGTCTGAAAAAAATGACATACCCTTTGTATTCCTCGCGGATTTCAAGATACTGTTTTAACATCGGCGAAAGCTTTTCATCTTTCTCGGACATTTCCGTTCACTCCTTTCAAAAAGCCAAGCGGCGCGTGTTGAAGCCTGCCGCAGCAAGCTTCCGCGCGCCTGTTGACCATAACTCCCGCTTGCGGCAAATCCCGCCGCAGTAAATGCGTATTGAGCAGCTTTTGAACAGCGCTCAGTGACAGCCTCCGCAGGTTGAGCAGCTTCCGCTGCACGCGTGTGAAGGCTGGCAGGTATCGGGATCTTCACCCTCGCAGCACATGGAAATAATCATATTTATTTCCTCAAGCATATTATCAAGTGCGCTCTTAACGATAACAAAGTTTGCCATATTAACATTCTTCATAACGTCGCCGTAAGCGTCCTGCATCTCCTTATTGAGCTTCTGAATCTTCTCGCTGTCCTTTTCAGCGTCAGGCTTCTGCATTTCGTACTGTAAATTCTGACGCTTGAGATTAAAGTCGCCGATAAGCTTCTGTAAAGCCTCGTCGTTGTCGTTGGCCTGCTTTGCCGCTTCGTAGTCCTTATAGCGGCTGTCCGCCTGGATTGCTTTTCCTAATTCTCTGGCTGCCTGAATTGCGTCCATAATATTTTTTCCTTTCATTTTCGGTTATTTTACCGTTATTTCACCCAAAAGCGCCCAATTGAGAGCTTTTGTTATTTTTACGTCAACGAACTGCCCGATAAGCGAATCGTTTCCGTTAAAATCAACTATTATATTTTGCCTTGACTTACCTGTCAGAAGCTTTTCGTCCGTTCGTCCCCTGCCCTCGCAAAGAACGCGGAGGGTACGTCCGACATACGCCTTGTAAGCGTCCTCGCCGTATTTGCCCTGAGCTTCAAGCAGCTCGCGGAACCATTTCCCCTTTTCTTCATCGGAAATCGGGTCGTCCATTTCAGCCGCCTTCGTTCCGCTGCGCTTGCTGTAAATAAAGGTAAATGCGCTGTCAAAGCGTATCTCCCGCATTAAATCAAGCGTCTTGGTAAAATCCTCGTAGGTTTCCCCGGGAAATCCAACGATAATATCCGTTGTAAGCTGTAAATCCGGAATACGTTTCCGTGCATATGCAACAAGCTCGCGGTAATGCGCGGAATCGTAATGTCTGTTCATCAGCTTCAGCACACGGTCGCTTCCGCACTGAACGGGTAAGTGAAGATGCCACGAAATATGCCGACTGTCCGCAATAACATCAATCAGCTCGTGGGTGCAGTCTTTCGGGTGGGAGGTCATAAAGCTGATTTTAAACTCGCCGTCAAGCTTATCCAGTCGGCGAAGAAGCTCCGCAAAGCCAACGTCGGTCCCTTTTCCGTAGGAATTTACGTTCTGTCCAAGAAGGAGAATTTCCTTATAACCGGCATCAACCAGCTGCGTTACCTCCGAAATGATTTCCTCGGGCGCTCGCGAACGTTCACGTCCGCGCACAAAAGGAACGACGCAGTATGTGCAGAAGTTGTTGCAGCCGTACATTATCGGAACGCTTGCTTTAATTCTGCTGTCGCGCTTAACGGGAAGTCCCTCTGCGATTATGCCGTCGCTTTCGGGCAGACAGAATACTCTTTTTCCTTTTTCAAATACGCTGTACAGATATTCGGGGAAACGATGAAGAACGTGAGTTCCGAACACTATATCCACAAACGGATATTTCTGTCTGAAACGTTCCGCGATATGCTTCTGCTGAACCATACAGCCGCAAACGGCAATTACCATATTCGGATTCCGCTCTTTACAATGCTTAAGCGCGCCGACGTTTCCGAAAACCCGATTTTCCGCATTTTCACGGACGGCGCAGGTATTATACAAAACCAAATCAGCTTTATCAGGATCGTCTGTAAAGCCATAACCCATCTGAGCAAGCATTCCGTTTATTTTTTCGCCGTCCGAAGCATTCTGCTGACACCCATAGCTATGGGTATACGCCAGCGGTTCACGTTCAAATGTGTGCGTAACAGCGCGGACTCGCTGCATAAAGAAACGCTGCTCCTGTAATTCCTCGTCACTTACCGTATAAGCCAATTTATGCTCCTCACTTTCGCCAAAACTCAGCACTTACAATCAGTATACCACAAAAAGCGTCATTTTTCAAGTGCAAGACTTATTTTTTATGGACTTCGGAAAAGAATTTATCTGTTTGTGAAGATTCTGAAAAATTTTTGTTGATTTGTGACAAATATGTATTTTTTTTAAAAAAACTCTTGTATATTTTTCTGAGATGTGGTATAATGAAAACATGAGGATTAAGGGAACCTTAATCCTATAAGGAAAGGAATGATGAACTATGAAAATGCAGATTACAGCAAAGCAAATGCAAATCAATCAGAGCTTTACCGATTACGCTCAGGAACGCCTTTCGTCAAAGCTGGATAAGTTTTTCGGCGATAACGCAGGGGCAAAGCTCACTTTAAGCACGGTAAAAAACCGTATCATTCTTGAACTTACCGTTACCTACGATGGAATGATTTTCCGTGCAGAGCAGTCGGCAGAGGACAAAAACGACGCGCTTGACGCCTGCATTGACAAGATTATCCGCCAGATTCGCAAAAATAAAACCAAGCTGGCAAAGCAGCTTCGCGACGATACATTCACAGGCAGATTTGAGGCGGCAGAGGACGAACAAACCGATTACACGATTATCCGCCGCAAGAAGTTTGAGCTTCGTCCGATGAGCGTTGACGAAGCAATTCTTCAGATGAATATGCTCGGACACTCGTTCTTTATGTTCAAAAACGCCGAAACAGGCGATGTAAACGTCGTTTATAAACGTTCAGACGAAAATTACGCGGTTCTCGAACCGTCAAGAGATTGATTGACCATTTTACAGCCCTATGAGCGATTGTTCATAGGGCTGTTCCTATATCGCCAAACGCCGTGTAAATCTGTTCGATATACTTATTGTCCGTTTTAGACAGCTTATATCCCTTTCGGTAAATAAGCCGTTCGGTATAGTTTTCTTCCGCGTCGGCACGTTGAAGAAGCCCGAAACGAGCCAGCGTTTCAGCCGAAACGGGCGCGCAGCGCATATACATATCCGTGCAGCGCGACGCGATTTCGAACGCTGCGGTGCCGTATGCAGCTGTTTTTTTGACTTTTGTTTTTTTGTTCACATTTTCGTTCGGGAGTGAACAATCGCCGTAAAAAAGCTCGTTCATTGATTGTAAACCGAGCGTATTTTTCTCCGAGAAAAGTATAGCTCCCCCCATTGTTCTCCATTTTACCGATTCCAGCTTCCTTTCGTCAAGATAATCGGTAAAAAGCTCATCAAAAGCAGTTTTGTACCTGATTATACCGAATTTGAAGCTGCCGCTTGAAACATTTTCTATTGTCTGAACCGCGCCCGCTTCACTGAGCCGTGCACTCAAGGACTTTCGTGCGTCGTCAAACAGCCGAATTAACTTATCCGACAGGCAGCCGTATGGAATACAAAGACTAAAGCCGCTGTCGTCGGAAAAGTTTTTTTTGGAAAGCCCCTCCATCATTTCAAGCTGCTCCAGGACATTTTCGGCATATTTCATAAATTCCTCGCCGCTCGGAGTGAGCCGAACGCCGCGTGACGAACGTTCAAATATCTCTATCCCGAGGTCGGTTTCAAGCTCCTTGATTGCCTTGCTGAGGTTTGGCTGCGCCATAAACAAATTCTCGGCGGCTTGTGAAATTGAACCCGTCCGCTCAACCTCGACCGCATATTTCAAATATAAAGTGTTCATACAAGCCTCGTTTCACAATTTCATTTTGCCTACTTTGTATATTTATTATAATATAATCGCATATAAATGTCAATATACTGCTGCTATTTTTTGCGTTTTAGCGAACAATATAAATGAAAATGTTCACTTGGAGGTTAAAATATGAACAAGAAAAACAAGCATTTAGAAAATGAGGAAGCAGATATGCTTGATAATTATACCGGCGCTTCTTCATCAGGCGATTGTACGGGACTTATTCCTGCGGGCGGCGACCATTCGGCAGATGAATTTGATAATTACAAGGACATCTGCCCCTTTGCCGTTCCGAAAAAAATTGCCGATTATAAAAATGAAGAAGCCCAACGGCTTAACAGACGATAAAAATGCGCCCCGAAAATGTCGGGGCGCGTCATTTTTACGCAATGCCATCTTTAATAAGCATTTCAAGCACGGTCGTATCACGTTCTAACATTACTTCAAACCGCGCTGTTCCTGTTTTTTCGCCATGTGAACGGTTCTTGTTTGCGTCAATTGCATAAGCCGCCGAAACAAACTCCAGCGTAAAGCGTTCATCTGCCTCGTAATCGTCAAGCTCCTGTGAGCTAACGTCATTTTCCGCGTCACAGAGATAATAAAAATTATCCTGCATAAATATATCCTCGCGGTCGCCCTTTTGCTTTCGGCGAACCATTCCATATTCCCGAACGCTTTCGGTTACAACAGTCAGACCGGACTCCTCGCGCACCTCTCTTATAAGTGTTGCAATTTTATCCTCGTTCTGCTCTGCGCCGCCGCCCGGAAATTTATAGTAGTCGTACTTCAAGCTGTGGATAAGCGCAATTTTACCGTTTTTTACGATAATTCCGCGAACGGACGGACGTGTTCCCACAGTACCGTCAGGGTTGTAATCCTTTTTATCAATTTCAAACAGCATTCTCATGATTCTGTTCCTCAATATACTGCTCAAGAATCTCCGCCGCGTCGTACACCATTTTTGCGCACGGACGCGAAGAATAGTACTTTTCAGTTCGTTCCTGCGGAATAAAGCTCTTATCTGCCGCTATCTTTCCGAGAATATCACGGCAGATTATAGAAGAATTGCGCTCCTTGAAGCGTTTCGCCAGCTCCTGAACACGGGCATAATGCTCAGCTTTTTTATCGGTTGCCTTCGGGTCGGAATACCCGAAAAGTATTCCCGCAGCCATAAACATACCGCTCACTGCCCCGCAAACCTCTCTCATTCTGCCCATTCCGCCGCCAAACGACGAGGCAAGCAGCGCAGCTGTTTTTTCATCAAAGCCCGTAAGGTCGCAATAAGCCAGCATAACCGACTGTGAACAGCTGTACCCTTCCAAAAAGAGGCTGCGAGCTTTTTCTGCGTGAGTCATTTGCGTCACCTCTTACTTAAAAAGCTTATCTGCAAATTCATCAAGCCAGCTTCCTTCAAACTCCTCAATGCCGCCCTTATCGCCGAGGGCTGCAAAATCCGCATTCATAGGAAGCCTTGCAATATTGGTAATGCCGTACCTTGCGGCGATTTCTTCAATATGACTTTCGCCGTAGATATAGTGCTTTTTATGACATTCGCCGCACTCGAAATAGCTCATATTTTCAACCAGACCAAGCACGGGAATGTTCATCATTTCCGCCATTTTGACTGCCTTTTCAACAATCATGGAAACAAGCTCCTGAGGGCTTGTTACGACAACTATACCGCTTACGGGGAGCGACTGGAAAACCGTCAGCGGAACGTCGCCCGTTCCGGGAGGCATATCCACAAACATAAAATCCACATCGTCCCATACAACGTCCGACCAGAACTGCTTGATTACGCCTGCAATAACGGGACCGCGCCATACCACGGGGTCGGTTTCATTTTCAAGCAGAAGGTTTACCGACATAACCTCGATTCCCTCTTTTGTTTTAACGGGGTAGAGATTCTTTTCATCGCCGGTTGCACGCTCCTTCAAACCGAATTCTCTCGGAATAGAAGGACCTGTAACGTCCGCGTCAAGAATAGCCGTTCTGAACCCTCTGCGGTTAGACAATACGGAAAGCATTGAGGTGACAAGCGACTTACCTACGCCGCCCTTGCCCGAAACAACGGCAATTACCTTTTTTACCTCCGACATTTCGTTCTGCGGCGCAAGAAGGCTCTCGGCTGTTCTCTCGGAACAATTTGAACCGCAGGTTTCACAATTGTGACTACATTCACTCATAATAACATTCCTTTCTTTTTCACACTGATAATATTCAATAAGGGGCTTGCCCCATCATTTAACGTGGCAAGGGTTGGCTTTGCCAACCTGCCGTTCAGGGGATTGTATCCCCTGCTGAATGGCAAATGTAACCCGCCGCCTTGGAGGCAGGGGACATCTTGCCTAAGTTATACACCCGTGAGGGCAAAAAACGCTTCGTTTTTTTCGGAACATTTACTGCTGTTTTTAGCCGCAATTGTCCTCGCGGAAAAAAAGCTGTATACTTTCAAGAAGCTTACTTTTTTCCGTTATAAAGCCGAAGCCGCGAAGCCGTTTAAGCTTACGTTCATCGTCAATTTCAAAACGCGCGCGTTCGATAAATCTGTTATCGGCGTAGGCAAGAACCGCTCGCACCAGACCGTCGTAGAATATTTCCTCAACACTTTCCAGCGCGAAAACCACCAGCTCGTTTCCGTCAATTTTCGCAGAAATACTGCCAAGAACCTCATCGCCTTCGCGAAGCTCGTAAAGAATATAATCGTCAACCGATTTGTTCTGTAAAATCGTAATCATCTGCGCCCGCCCCGCTTCTCTTTTACCGATTCGCCCATCGCACTGCGAAGCGCGCGCATTTCCTCTTTGGTCAGCTCCGCATATTCGCCCGGCTTTAGCATACCGAGCTTAACGCCGCCGATTGACGTGCGGCGAAGCCTTTTTACGGTCAGACCCACCGCCTCGCACATACGGCGAATCTGGCGGTTTTTTCCCTCTTTTATGACAAACTCAAGCACCGTGCGCGCTTCTTCCTCAACCAGCACGTTTACAACGCACTGACGCGTGTACACGTTAGGTTCTATTTCCACGCCCGTCATAAGCTTGTTCACCTGCTCCTCGCTCACCTTTTCGGCAACGGTTACACGATAGGTTTTTGGAACATGATGCGTCGGGTGCATGATAGAATTTGCAAATGCGCCGTCATTTGTCAGCAGCAGCAAGCCCTCCGAGGTTCGGTCAAGGCGACCTATCGGATAAACGCGCTCCTCTATGCCGTCAAGTAAATCGGTTACGGTTTTTCTGCCCTGCTCGTCGCTCATTGTGGTGACGTACCCGCGCGGCTTATACAGCTTTATATAACGGAGAGTTACGCCATCTGCGTGGATTTTTTCACCGTTTACCGTGATAAGGTCGTTTTTGGGGTCAGCCTTATCTCCAAGCGAAGCACGTCGCCCGTTTACCTTCACTTCGCCGTTTTCGATAAGCTGTTCCGCTTTTCTTCGTGAACAATATCCGCTGTCGGCAATTATTTTTTGTATTCTTACTTTTTCCATACTATCCTCCCGAACGTTCAGCCCGTAAACAACGCTCTGATACGTTCCCAAAGGCTCTGCTCCGCCGTTTCACGCGAACAGCTTTCTTCCGCGAGCATCGGTATACTGCGAAGCAGCGCCTCCTTATAATAAATTTCAGCCGTTCCCAGAACCTCGCCTTCGGCAATTTCCGCGTAGACAAATTCGGGAACCTTGTATTCAATTTTTATTTCCGCAAGCTCACGGTCTGCTGCTCCGAAAACCGCCGATTTTTCGGGAACAGCGCACATTGTCCGCTTTGTTCCGCCAACAATCTCAACAGGAATGCTTTCGGGAAGAATTTCCTGTGGTTTTACAAGCGCGAAGCCGTAATCAAGCAGCTTTTTATGGTCGTTCCAGTCGTCGGGCGCGTTCAGCGTGACTGCCGCCAGCGTTACTCCGTCGCGCTCCGCCGCTGACACAAGGCATCTGCGGGCATTATCCGTAAAACCCGTTTTCATACCAATACAGCCCTCGTACTGCCGCAGCAGCTTGTTGGAATTGTAAAGAGTACGCTTAAAGGGCGGATTACCAAATTCGAGCGTTGCCGAGGTAAGTCCGCATATTGCGCGGAAATCCTCATTTTTCAATGCCGCACAAGCAAGCTTTGCCATATCGCGCGCAGTGGAATAATGCCCATCCGCGTCAAGTCCCGACGGCGTGACGAAATGTGTGTCGTTCATACCGAGCGACATGGCTTTTTCATTCATTTTATCCGCAAAAGCAGACATACTGCCCGAAATATTTACCGCCGCCGCATTTGCGGCGTCATTTCCCGACGGGAGGAGCATACCGTAGCAAAGCGTACGGCGCGTTACTATATCCCCCTCGCAAAGACCCATAGAGGTACCTTCAACCCGAATCGCCATACTGTCAACGGTAAAACGACGGTCAAGCTGTCCCGCTTCAAGGGTAAGCAGGGTCGTCATAATTTTCGTTGTGCTTGCAATCGCGCGGTGTTCGTCCGCATTTTTTTCGTAAATAACCTCGCCCGTATCCACATTAACAAGCACTGCGCTCACTGCCGAAACAGACGGCTCGGCAGGCTCTGCACCTGCATGAAAAACACAGGCTGTCACAAAAACAACAGCGGTAAGAGCCGCCGCAAATCCTTTCATTCCGCTCACCTCGCAAAATTATATGCGAAAGCGGGACAAAATATTATTCGCTCTTTTCTTCCTCTTCGGAATCCTTTTTCTTTGAGAAAATATCCTTTACTTTATTAAGGAAATCGGGTGCGCTGTCCATAATTCCGTCAAGAACGCCGCCGTTTGAGCCAAGCTCAAGCATTTTCACGTTTCCGTCGGTCTGGATTACGATAAAGGCCTGCGGCTTTATAGTGATGCCTGCGCCGCTTCCGCCCGCGAAAACCTCTTTTTCAACCTTTGCGGGAATATCGCTGCCGCCCGAAACAAAGCCAAATGAAACCTTTGAAACGGGAATGATAATTGTTCCGTCGGGAGAGGTTATCGGATTGCCGATAATTGTGTTTACGTCAACAAGCTCACGGATTTTCTCCATAGATGTGCTCATAAGTCCTTCAAGATGCTGTGCCATAATTTTATCCTTTCTTTTTACACGCCTTTGCAGGCTTTTTTTGCGGTTGTGCTTTATTGTACTTCAAGTACGTTTTCAGAAAGCGTACAGCGAACCAAATCGCGCAGGCAAGCGCAGTTCCCAGCCGCAGCTTCACAACGCAGTACACGAAAATATCATCTGCTTCACGCGAAAAATCAGCTTCAATTTTAATCTCTCGCGCCTGCACGGAGAAATACGTCGTAAGCCATTCGATAACGGGATAAACCACCGCGCAGACAGTTCCGTATTTTATAGCTGTTTTCGCCGCGTCGTCCGTTCCGACAACATAGTCAACATACAGGTCACGAACGCGGATTTTCTTAAACAGCCGCTTTACAGGCGGCGACGCGCTTTTCACGTAGTCCGTTATCATTTCAAAATCGAAATCAAAACCCGCTTTTTTCGGCTTATCCGAGCTTATTTTTACATTTTTCGTTTTGAAATCCGTTTCCTTCGGCGTTTCCTCCGCAGGCGGCGCAGCTGATTTGTTCTGTTCGTCCGGAACATTTTTTTGTATTGGTTCGGTTTGCTTTTTCTGTTTGCTTTTTTTAGGTTTTTTCGGCTTTAACGGAAATAATGTCAAAAAAAGAAATTTTACCTTTAATTCTATTTTCCCGTTTTCGTAACAAAATGTTGCTTTTACCGACTGCATTAACAGCAGCACAATCAGAAGGACAATGCTGCCGAAAATTATCCAGCCGAGCATATAACCCCTCCGTTTCTGCTAAGCTTAGTCGTTTTCCTGCTCCTGCTCACGTTTTTCAAGCTCCAGCTCCGCAAGCTCGTCAAAGTCAAGCTGTCCTTCCTGATTTGGCAGCGGCGGCAGCTCTTCAAGCGAAGAAATACCGAAGCAGCGCAGAAATGTATTTGTAGTCCGATACGCGACAGGACGCCCCGGCAATTCAAGCCGACCCGCTTCCTCAAGCAGGTCGCGTTCAACAAGAGTGTTGACAACGCTGCTGCTGTCAATTCCGCGTACCTGCTCCACAAAAGCCTTGGTGACCGGCTGATTGTACGCGACAATTGAAAGGGTTTCCATTGCCGCCTGTGAAAGCGGGGTCTGCCTGCGCGTTTCGAGGGCTGCTTTTACATAATCGGCAAGCTCTTCCCTTGTGGCAAGCTGAAAACAATTATTCACACGTATAATACGGATTCCGCTTTCCTGAACATTATAACGCCGTTCAAGCTGGTCTATAAGCTTTACGACGGTTTCAACGTCAATTTTGCTTGCCTCGGCAAGCTTATCGGGAGAAACAGGCTCGCCGCACGCGAAAAGTATCGCTTCAATTATAGCAATTCCTTCATTCAGCTTCATTGGAAGCTTCCTCCCTCCTCGTCATAGTCATATGTGTTCCGTCGTCTGAAAAGGTAACTCGTGAGTGCTTGGAAAGTTCAAGCAGGGCGAGAAATGTTGCGACCTGCTCAGAGCGTGTCTGACCCTTGTACAGCGATTTAATTTCAACCGTTTCGCCGTGACGGATTTTTTTCAGTACATATAAAACCTTAGTGAACACCGTAACGTATGTCTGCGTAACGATAGGCTGAAGCGCCTGACGCGCTTCCTTTTTAAGCTTTTCTCCTCTGCCGCTGACTGCGCTGTAGCTGTCAAGCAGCTCGTAAACGTCGTGATTATTCCGGTAGGTATTGTCAACGGGGAGGTCGAGCGGTTCACGGACAAAAACATTGTCGCCCACGAAATGCCGCCGCAATCTCTCCGAAACAGCCTTGCACATTGCATACTCTATAAGTCGTCCGCTTAGTTCTTTTTTAAGCTCTTCAACCTCGTGCTTCGGCAAAAGCGCAGCTGTTTTTATAAATATAAGGTGCGCTGCCATTTCAACGAACTCGCCCGCAAGCTCAATATCCGCCTCCTGCATTTTTTCCATATACAGGAGGAATTGTTCCAGTAAAACGGAAATTTCGATATCGCGGATATTCAGCTTATGCTTACGTATAAGGTCAAGCATAAGGTCGAGAGGACCCTCGTAAATTTCCAGTTTAAAGCTAAGCTCTTCCATTGTTTCTACCCAATAAATCCCGTGATAAAGTCAAGTCCGCTGTAAATAAGGTTAGAAATCGCGCCGAACGGGATATTCAGAATACCGGTAAACAGTAAGAACATAACGACATACATTATTATCTGTTCGTATTTCATAATTCCGAAATAGTATTTCGAGGGGAGGAACGAGAGGAAAATTCGCGAGCCGTCAAACGGCGGAATGGGCAGAAGATTGAAAACGCCAAGCGAAATGTTTATGGATACAACCATATTCAGAACAAGCGCAAGATAAAAAGTTACATCTGTTGCGGGTGCAAGCAAAAGCACAAGCTTGTAGACGACCATAAAAACGAGCGCCATCAGGATATTTGAAACAGGACCGGCAGCGGCTGTTAAAGCCATTGCAGTTTTCTGATATTTAACCTTGCGGCAGCGGTATGTGTTTACAGGGACAGGCTTTGCCCAACCTATTCCCAGCACGAAAAGAGCGATTGTACCCAACAGATCGAAATGAGCAAGCGGATTAAGTGAGATTCTGCCCTGTGAAGCGGCGGTGTCGTCGCCAAGCCAATATGCGGCAAGCGCATGAGCGCTTTCGTGAACAGGAGTTGAAACAACAAAAACTATCAGATAGGAGAAAAGGCTGATAACGATACTCAGCAAATTTCCGCTAAAAATAACATCAAGCATAGTCAAAAATCCTTTCAGCAAAGAACAAAAAATTCCAAATTATATTATACTATAAAAAAAGAATTTTTTCAAGTCCTTTCACTTAAAATTCATATGGAATCGGCTACAAATCTCCACTCTATTTTGCTCCAGTATTCGCCCGCATAATCAACTCCAACGCGCGGTCTTGTCGAATAACCGCATATGAAGCCGTCGTCCTCAAGCCATATGCTTTCAGATGTGATAAGATTCGCTTTGTTGAAGCTGCGGTCAATTCCGAGATATTTCGTCAGCTTTGCGGGACCGCCGTAACCTTCGCAGCAGCGTATCAGCACAGCCTCCGGACTGCCCTCAGCGCCGCAGACAACGTTGAACATATTGTGCATACCGTAAACCAGATAAACATAGGAAACTCCGCCAAGCCCAAACATTACGGACGTTCGCTCGGTTTTTCCCTTGCTTGCGTGACAGGCAAGGTCGCCTGTTCCCATATAGCACTCCGTTTCGGTAATGCGAAGCCTGCGCACTTCCCCGTTAATGCAGGTGCACAGCAGCTTACCGAGCAGCTGCGGAGCAAGTTCGAGCGCGGTTTGCGAATAGAACTCAAATGATGTGATTCTTGACATTTATTTCCTCCTTGTCTGATTATTTTTCCGTTAAAAATTGATTTGATTATTCCGCAGATAATCGCATAAAATAATTCTGCGCGGATTTTATCCGCGTTCGGAGGTGCAGTATGGATAAACGAAAAAAACAGATAACCGACAGAATTATTGATAAAATGACCAACTCGGTCGGAGCGGAAGAATTCGACCCGAACGGAATGTACACGGGTGTTCCTGCCAATCCTAACGAGGTTCCCGTTCAGGACGCAGACGATTTGTAAATACGAAGCGGACGGCGCACCCGCATTTATTCTCTCTCACGCGGGTGCGCTGAACGGTGTTGACATTAAATCTATTTTATGGTAAAATTACAATGCGCTTTTAAGCAAGCGAATGATTACCGTTTTATTATACCACTTCCGAAATCCAATTGCAATAGCTGTTAAGCTGTCCAGCGACAAAGAAGTGCTTTCACTAAGAATGGAGCAAAATGAAAAGAAAAAAGATATGCGCTTTATCGGCACTGCTTTTACTTTGCGGGTGTTCCGCCGCAAAATCAGAGCCTGTTCAAAGTGGGATTCCGATTACAACAACTGTTTCCGTCAAGCCTCCCGAAACCTTTATCATAACACCGGAAACGACCGAAGCTGTTCAGCATGAGGAAGAAATCAATACATACAGCACCGCTCTTATCGCGGCGGCGGGAGATACCACCCAATCTGATATTTTCGGCGATTCTACAAGCTGGCGGGATATGTCGTATCCGTTTGAGAAGGTTGCGGAGCTTTTCAGAGGCGCTGACCTTGCCTTTGTTAATCTTGAAACGTCCGTAAGCACGCGCGGAGCAAGCGAAAAAAAGGAAGGCTACGGCTTTAGGACGGATCCAAAATATCTGGAGGCTTATACGTTGGCGGGGATTGACGTAGTTTCCTGCGCCAACAACCATACGCGCGATTTCGGTATGGACGCACTTGCCGACACATTCACGAGCCTTGACGAATACGGAATACGCTATGTCGGAGCAGGAATGAACAGGACGGAAGCCGAAAGGCTTGAGCTTTTCGAGCTTAACGGAATAACCGTAGGCTTTACGGCTATAAATATGATAAACATGAATTCCACATGGTACGCCACCGATGAGCGCGCGGGACTGAATTGCGTGGATTCGTGGGACTGCGAGCGTCAGCTGGAGCTGATTTCTCAATTTGACGAGCAGTGCGACGTGCTTTTCGTTTCGGTACACTGGGGGCTGGAATACTACAACACAATTACCAACGAGCAGCAGGAATTTGCACACAAGCTTTGCGACAGCGGAGCGGATATAATCCTCGGGCATCACCCTCACGTGCTTCAGCCGATTGAAGCGTATCGGGACAGCGTGATTTTTTACAGCATGGGGAATTTTCTCTTTTACAAAATGGACGACGACGCGGGAAAAACCGCGCTGTTTGAGATTGAAATTGATAAAAACGGCTTTATCGGCGGAAAAATGCACCCGGTGTTTATAACAAACTGTCAATCTGTTTTGCTTGACAAGAAAAGCGAAATGCACGCGGAAATTCTGGAACTTGCAAGGGAAATTTCGCTGCCCTACGGTGTTATTATAGGTGATGACGGAGGTATACAGCTTACAGAATGAAACGTCTTTTTTGCATAGTTTTTTTAGCGCTCCTGCTTTGCAGCTGCTCAAATGCCAAAGAAAAAATTACGACCGAGGAGTACATAGCAACCGACACCGAAGCAACCATTCAGACTACAACCGAGGTTACAGCGCCGAAAGCTTCCCACGCAGTCATTGCTTCCAAAACTACCGCTTCGTCAACGACCACAGCTGCTTCCGAAACCACAGCTGCCGCCGCTTCCGCAGAAACGGTCACACTGAAAAGTGAGATTACCGAACCAAAACCGCAATTTACAAATAAAATATATCTTAACGGACCGAACATGGTCTACACGGGCGACAGCTTCCAATTCACCTTCAAAATCAGCCACCGTAACGCCGAACGGGCGACAATACTCTGGAAATGCGAAGGCGACGCAGGCAGTATAACCGAAAACGGTCTTTTTACCGCAAAGAAAAAAGGTACGGTTACACTTACGGTCACAGATATTTCCAACGGTCTGAGCGACTCGCTCACCGTTCATGTTGTTGATACTGAGGAGGACGTGGATTTTGTTCCGATGGTAAACGGGATTCCGATTGCAAATAAAACCTACCCTGTTCCGAAGAATTACAACCCGGGACTTGACAACGAAACATACAGCGCCTTTCTAAAGCTGCGCAGCGCCGCCGCGGCAGAGGGGCTGGATATATTTTTTATGTCGGGCTTCCGCTCCTACGAGGATCAGCAGATTGTATACAACGGTTGGGTAGAGGAGTACGGCAGCGGTGCGGAACGGCTTTCCGCACGTCCCGGACACTCCGAGCATCAGCTTGGACTTGCGATTGACGTAAACTCGATTCAATTCAGCTTTGCGGACACTCCGGAGGGTATCTGGCTTGCGGAAAACTGCTGGAAATACGGCTTTATTATCCGCTACAAAAAGGAAACGGAAGAAATAACAGGATATATGTATGAGCCGTGGCACATACGTTATCTCGGCGAGCTGGCGGAGGAGGTTCATTTCAGCGGTCTTACTCTGGAAGAATATCTCGGAATTGACTCCACATACCGCGAACCCTTTACTGACCCAAACGTGGATTCGGAGGAATAGCTGTTACAGCGCTGTACGTACCTCGGCGGTTGTCAGCGGACAGTGAGCTTCAAGCGGAGGGGGCGCGGCGCGCGCGTTATGTGCGGCGAAGCCGCACATAACGGTTCCTCGGGCGGCGAAGCCGCCCGAGGAACTTACATTTTGCTTCGCAAAATGTAAGCCGCGCGCCGCGCCGACTGTGTAGTGCAGAATATACCAAAACGGGCTGCTGCAGCGTACGCTGCAGCAGCCCCATAGTCTATATTTTTATTTTAAGAAGCCTGATATAATTTTCTGCTGCGCTTCTTCCTCGGTCAGACCGAGAGTTTGCAGCTTCAAAATCTGCTCGCCTGCAATTTTACCGATTGCAGCCTCGTGAATAAGCGCCGCGTCAATATTGGCAGCCTCAAGCGCGGGAAGAGCGTTTACCCTGCCGTTATCCACAAGTATTGCGTCGCACTCGGAATGTCCCGTGCAGCGGCTCCTGCCGAGAATGTGCGACTTGAACTCCTGATAGGACGCTCCCTTTGCAACAGAACGTGAAACAAGGTCAACCACGCTGTCGTCGCCGTTCATTTCAACGGCAAACTCGCTTTTCGCTTCCTCTTTTCCGTCTGTCATTATTCTTTCGCGCACAATAAGCTTTGCACGCGCGTCAAGCTTCGCTGTCGTTTTACGAACAGAGCTGTCAACTCCGCCTATCTGAACCGTGTCCATTTCCAGACACGAATCCTCCGCAAGAAATGCGTCCGTAACAGGATCGATTCTTCGGAACGCCGCACTTGAACCCGTTCCTATATGCTTCTCACGATAGAGAACCTTCGACCCCTTTCCAAGGAAAAATCGGTGAATACCGTTGTGCTTGGCTTCACCCTCGTTGTCCGCGTGAACGCCGCAGCCCGCAACAATCACAACGTCCGCACCCTCTCCGATAAAAAAGTCATTGTACACCAGGTCGCTTACATTGCTTTTGGTAACGCAGGCGGGGATATAAACCGTTTCTCCGTTCGTGAACGGGTCGATGAAAATATCAATTCCGGACTTGTCCGCTTTAGGCTCAATGCGGATATGCTCGCTCGACTGACGACCTGCGCAGCCGCCATTTTCGCGTATATTAAAAGCGCCCTTAAAGCCGCCTTTATAATCTGAAATTTCAGCAAGAAGAGCTTCCGTTATCTCGTTCATAACGTCTCCTTTCCGCGAGGACAGATGCTTACCGCCTCGCCTGTAAGCAAATTGGGAAGAATTTCAGCCGCCGCACCGGCAGAACGTATCGTGCCGTCTGCAATTACCACAACCTCGTCGGCAATTTCAATAATACGCTCCTGATGTGAAATGATAAGAAGCGTTCCATGCTGCTCGCTTCTGATTTTTTTAAAGGTTTCAACCAGCTTTGAAAAGCTCCAGAGGTCAATGCCCGCTTCCGGCTCGTCGAATATCGAGAGTGGAGCTTTTCTCGCCAGAACGGAAGCGATTTCAATTCGCTTCATCTCACCGCCCGAAAGCCCCGAATTAAGCTCGCGGTCAACATACTCCTTTGCGCAAAGCCCAACCTTTCCGAGCAAGTCGCACAACGCATGATACGGCAGCTCCTCACCCGCCGCAAGCTCCAGCATATCCTTTACGGTAAGTCCCTTGAAGCGTACAGGCTGCTGAAAAGCAAAGGCAATTCCCCTTTTCGCGCGTTCGGTTATATCAAGGTCGGTTATATCCTCGCCGTTGAAAATTATTCTGCCCGATTCGGGTTTTTCAAGACCCGCTATAAGCTTCGCCGTAGAGGTCTTTCCCCCGCCGTTGGGTCCCGTAACAACAATCAGCTTGCCGCTCTCGGCAGTATAGCTTATATCTTTAACTATCCGTTCACCATTCGGAACGCTCCATGCAATGTGTTCTAAAGTCAGCATATTGTCTTAACTTTCCTTCTTTCTTATTCTCCCGCAGGCGCAGGTACAACGAAGCTGTCGTCGTCATATTTGTTCAAACGCAGGGTTTCAAGCAGGGAGCAGTACTTGTCCACAAGACAAACCAGCCAGCTTTCCCGATACATCGGAAGCTTTGTGATCGTCAGCGGCCACATATGCTTTCTGATTATATCAAGCTCTCTGCCGTTCAGCTTGAACTCCTTCTGCGCATTCTTCCACGCGGTAAAAGGGTGAGCGAAGCCGTGCAGCCCGTCGCCTATATTCGAGGTCTTATGCCAGTCGTACAGAAAAAAATCGTGCAGAAGCGCACCGCGTATAAGACTTCTGCGGTCATGCCTTATGTGCAGCTTCTCCGCAAGCCTTACGCTGTATGCCGCAACAGCAAGACAATGCGCGTAAACAGAAACATTTCCGTGCTGCGTAAACGTTTTTGTAAGCTGCATTTTTTCATTGCTTATTATTGGAAGAATTGCATTGTAAAATTCGGTATCTCTGTGCATAATATACCCTTTCAGAATATTTATAAACCACGGTCGGAACGTTCCTGCTCATCGTCAAGAACATCGTCGTCCATTTCGTCAAAATCTCCGCAGCGAGGCTGTAGAATAAATTTTCTTATACGCATAAGACGGCTCTGAACCGCGCCGCCCAAGCTTATAAACCGGTCAAGCGCAAGCTTTTTCGCTTTGTCAAGCGGGAATTTTTTCAGATAATCACGGTAGTGGATATGATGGGAAATGCTCATAATTGTATCAACACACACTGTCAGCATCATAACCATATCATAAATAATTATCACATTTAACGGGAGAACGCGGACAAGCGCGTCAACATACCCGAAAAGGATATACACCATAAACAGCGAAAGCAGCCCCCAGAACAGCGATGAGAGAAGCGAAATGCGGTTTTTATAGGTGATTTTCAGCATACTGTAATCCCAGAACTGTTTATGGAAGATGGTTTCCATAAACCAACCGACAAAATATTCAAGAGTAGTACACGCGAGCATTCCCACGAGGTATACCATAAAACCGTTTTCACGGAACGGCATACAGCAAAAAAGTATTGTCATTCCGCCAAAGCCGTAAATTGGGATATACGGTCCCCTCAGAAAGCCGCGGTTTATCCAGCGGCGGCGATAAAGCGACTCTATCGCCGATTCCTGCACCCAGCCTATATTGCAGAACAAAAAAAACAGAAACATTATACGTGGCATTCCGTATAGTGCAAACTCATTCATTTATTTTTTCCTCTCCTGTATCAGGAATTTGCCCTGATCTGCTCCGAAGTTATGGAGCTGTTGATAACCGATATATCTGTTTTTACCCAGCTTGGCTCGCCAATCCTGATTTCACGGCAAGCGGCTTCAATGCCGTCGGAATAATTTTTCAGAACGCTCGCCTGTATTCTTTTTTCGGGGTCGGAGCTGTTCTTCATAGCGATATAATCAGGGTCGTCCTCATCAATCGAATAGTAAATATTTATTATGTCGGGATTATTTTTTTCGACAACAACGCGATAAACCGAAGCTGTAACGCTGTCGTCATAATCAACCACGGCGTAAAGTACGCACTCGCTGCTTCCCGCGCCAAGGCGAACATAAGCTTTATAAACGCAAAGCTGCTGATTAACGCTGAGCTTACTGTTCAGAGCGTTTGCAGCGCGTATTGCGAAGCTCTCCTCGTTTGTTTTTATCGCGTCGGTAAACAAAACCATAGCGGCGCAGAAGCCTAACGCGGCTGCGACAATCACAGCAAAAAAAGTTACAAGAACCGGCGAAACGCCCTTTTTTTTGCGTTTTTTCTTTTTGTCGGAATCAGCGTCGGCAGTCTTGACCTCCGCTTCCGATTCATCGGCGTTTACAGTCTGTGCCGCGCCGCTGTTCATTTCCTCCTCGGCGCTTTGCTTCAGACTTTCAACAGAAACCTTTTTCGCGCCCGCAGGAATATCTGCGGCAGGGGTCGGAACTGTTTTTTCGGCAGAATCCGACGAATTTTCCTCAGAAAGACGTTTATTCGCCGCGTCAAGCAGCTCGCTGAACTCGTCGCCGTCGGCATTTTCTTCATATTTATCAAGGTCAAACCCGCAGGCGGGACACACGGTTTCCTTATCGGGAACCTCTCCGCCGCATTCGGGACAGTAAATGGTCGCCAAGGTTTTCACTCCTGTTCAAAAGGATAATAGGCGGAACAAGCCGCTCATGGGTTTATTATATCATACTTTTTCTTAAATGTCAAATAAACTATTGACATTTGAGAAAAAAAGTATTACAATATGAAAATGAAACTCAAATTCAATTTGGAGGAGCTATGGGCTATAAGACAAAACAGGGCGAGCTAATCACTTCTCTGCTTAAAAAATATTCGGACAAGCACCTCACGGCTGACGAAATCGCCGAGCTTCTGCGCGAACAGGGCTGCTCGGTCGGAAAGGCGACCGTATACCGCAATCTCGATAAGCTGACTGCGGGCGGACTTGCCAGAAAATATACGCTGGAGGACGGAAGCCCTGCCTGCTATCAATACATTGGCTCGGAGGAATGTCGGGAGCATTTTCATCTCAAGTGCCTGCGCTGCGGAGGAGTAATTCACCTTGAATGCGATTATCTCGGCGATTTGAGCAGTCACCTTATCGAGCATCATGGGTTTGAACTTGACGCTTCAAAAATCGTGCTTTACGGGATCTGCGCAAGCTGCAAGGAAAGGGGCGACGGGTATGCCGCTGATTAAGTGCAATGAGCTTTGTATGAAATATGAGGGCGTGAGCGCATTTGAAAACGTGTCTTTTTCGGTTGACGAGGGAGATTTTCTGTGCATTGTAGGTGAAAACGGCTCGGGAAAGTCCACGCTTATAAAGGGCATACTCGGTCTGAAGCAGCCAAGCGCGGGCGGAATCTCTTTCGACGGACTGAAACAGCGTGAAATCGGATATCTTCCCCAACAGACCCCCGCTCAGCGGGATTTTCCGGCAACCGTGCGGGAGGTCGTGCTTTCGGGGTGTCTGAACAGAAGCGGCGGCAGTCCGTTTTACACAAGAGCAAGCAAGGAACGCGCCGCCGATATGATGAGGCTGATGAAAATTGACGGAATAGCCAAAAAAAGCTACCGCAGCCTTTCGGGCGGACAGCAGCAGCGCGTACTGCTTTCACGGGCGATGTGCGCAACGGAAAAGCTCCTGCTCCTCGACGAGCCTGTTTCGGGACTCGACCCGATGGTAACTGCGGAAATGTACGAAGCTTTCGACCGCCTCAATCATGAGCAGGGAGTTACAATTATAATGGTTTCACACGATATTCACAACGCCGTACATTACGGAAATAAAATTCTGCATATGGCGCGGGGTCGTTATTTCAGCGGTACGACCGAAGAATATATGCAGACGGAAACCTTTCACACAATGGCGGGAGGTTGTTTTCATCATGTTAAATGAGCTTGCGGAAATATTCAGCTACGGTTTTATGCAGCGCGCGCTTATTGTAGGACTTCTTGTTTCACTGTGCGCCGCTTTGCTTGGAACAAGCCTTGTGCTTAAACGGTATTCCATGATCGGCGACGGGCTTTCTCATGTCGGCTACGGAGCTTTTGCAATTGCCGCCGCAAGCGGACTTACGCCGCTTTACATAGCTATCCCGACGGTAATCGCGTCCGCGTTTCTGCTGCTGAGATTAAGCAGAAGCAGCAGAATAAACGGCGATGGAGCAATTGCAATTCTGTCAAGCAGCGCGCTTGCAATCGGAATGATAGTTTTGTCCGTCGCTGACGTGTCAATCGACATAAACAGCTATATGTTCGGAAGTATTCTCGCACTTACCGATAACGACGTTATCCTCTCGGTTATCTGTTCGGTTATCGTCTGTGTGATGTATCTCGTCTTTTACCATAAAATATTCGCCGTGACCTTTGACGAGAGCTTTTCAAGCGCTACGGGAATACGTTCGGGCGTTTACAACACGCTGGTTGCCGTTCTGACGGCAGTTATAATTGTTGTCGGAATGAGGCTTATGGGCGCGCTCCTTATTTCAAGCCTTATGATTTTCCCTTCCCTTACATCAATGCGGGTGTGCAGAAGCTTCCGAAGCGTAACAATCTGCTCGGTGCTTGTTTCGGTTTTCTGCTTCACTGCGGGACTTCTGCTGTCGTATTACATTGACATTCCGACAGGCGCGGGAATCGTTGCGCTTAATCTTGTCGTTTTTTTGGTTATGTGGCTTATCGGAAGAATTACCAGAAGAGATGAATAGCGCTTATGGCAGGTTTTGTTACCTGCCTTTTTTCACGTCGGACAGCAACCCGACTTTTGTTGAAAATGACAATTATTTAATGCAAGAGCTGTTGAAAACACGGCTTGTATATACGAAAAAGCAAGCTTGTAATTTATCGGCGCCGCTTTTTCAGCTGTTTGAAAAAAAATCTCGTATTCGTCAAATTTACAGTAGAAAAATCCGTCCGAATATGTTATAATATAGGTTAATATAACTTAGGCAAGATGTACCCCGTCACGTTACACGGCTTTTCTGACATGACAGAGCAAGCCCCTTATTGAAAATCCCGCGCCGCTTGGAATAACGAAGCGGCAGCGTAATATCCACGAGGTGATAAATATGAGAGAAAAGAACAGGAAAATTGTTTTCGAGGACGGAAGCGAATATTACGGCTTCGGCTTCGGAAGCAGCGCAGACAAGGTGTGCGAAATCGTTTTTAACACGTCAATGGTCGGATATCAGGAAATTGTTTCAGACCTTTCCTACACCGACCAGATGGTTGTAATGACCTACCCGCTAATCGGCAATTACGGCATTACAGACGACGATTTTGAGTGCAAAAATCCAAGCATAGGCGGAATCATAGTTCATGACTACAACGATATGCCGTCAAATTTCCGCTACACAAAAACGCTTTCGGAGCTTCTTGAGGAAAACGGGGTTGCGGGAATTTCGGGAGTTGACACAAGACAGCTTACCCGTTCAATCCGTGACAAAGGCTCCCGCCGCGCTGTTATTACATCAGCCGATACGCCGACGGAAACGGCATTGGAGCTTATCCGCAGCGTCCCGGTTCCGCACGACGCAGTAAGCCGCGTGAGCTGCCGCAAGCGTTGGTACTCCAGAACGGCAAATCCGCGCTTCAACGTTGTCGCAATCGACTGCGGCGTCAAACTGAACATAATCAGAAGCCTGAACAGATTCGGCTGCAATGTTACAGTTGTACCATACAACACAACCGCCG
Organism: uncultured Ruminiclostridium sp.; assembly: GCA_964520065.1. GTDB lineage: Bacteria > Bacillota > Clostridia > Oscillospirales > Ruminococcaceae > Ruminiclostridium_E. The sequence continues at coordinate 21,708 of CAZFMC010000002.1, read as the reverse complement.
AAGAAATCGAATTTATGAACCCCGACGGAGTTTTCCTTTCCAACGGTCCGGGCGACCCCGAAGACGTTACACCCGTTATTGAAACAGTCAGAAAGCTGCGCGGAAAGTACCCGATTTTCGGAATCTGCCTCGGACATCAGATTATTTCCCTTGCATACGGCGCGCAGACCTATAAGCTGAAATTCGGTCACCGCGGCGGAAATCACCCCGTAATGAACCTTGAAACAGGAAAAATTGAAATCACCTCGCAAAATCACAGCTTCGCCGTAAAGCCCGAAAGCATTGAAGGCACGGGACTTGAAATAACGCATATCAATCTGCTCGACAAGACGGTTGAAGGCGTAAAATGCGAAAAGGACTGCCTGTTCAGCGTTCAGTATCACCCCGAAAGCGCTCCGGGACCGCAGGACAGCAGTTATCTGTTTGAGCAGTTTGTAAATAATATGAAGGCTCGTAAGGAAGGGAGCGTGAAGGAAAATGCCTAAAAGAACCGATATAAAAAAGGTGCTCGTAATCGGCTCAGGTCCTATCGTTATCGGACAAGCCGCCGAATTTGACTACGCGGGAACGCAGGCTTGTCTTGCGCTTAAGGAAGAGGGCTACGAGGTTATTCTCGCCAACTCAAACCCCGCAACAATAATGACGGACACCTCCATTGCCGACAAGGTTTATATGGAACCGCTTACGCTGAAATATCTTGCAAGAATCTGCCGTCTTGAACGTCCGGACGCAATTGTTCCCGGAATAGGCGGTCAGACAGGACTTAACCTCGCAATGCAGCTGGCTAAGAAGGGCGTTCTGGACGAATGTGAAATTGAATTATTGGGCACCGACGCAAAAAGCATCGAATGTGCCGAGGACAGAGAGCTTTTCAAGGAGCTTTGCGAAAAAATCGGAGAGCCTGTCGTGCCCTCTCAGATTACATACAGTATTGACGAAGCTATCGCAGCTGCAAAGGAAATCGGGTATCCTGTTATACTCCGCCCCGCGTTCACCCTGGGCGGTACGGGCGGCGGCTTTGCATATAACCCTGAGCAGCTTGCAGAAATGATGAAAAACGCGCTTGCGCTCTCCCCTGTTCATCAGGTTCTCATTGAAAAAAGCATAAAGGGCTATAAAGAAATTGAATATGAGGTAATCCGCGACGCAAACGACACTGCGATTACCGTCTGCAATATGGAAAACCTTGACCCTGTCGGTATTCACACGGGCGACTCAATTGTTGTCGCGCCCAGCCAGACGCTTACCAATAAGGAATACCATATGCTCCGCGACAGCGCGCTTAAAATTATCCGCGCACTCAACATCAAGGGCGGCTGCAACGTTCAATTTGCGCTTGACCCGCACTCCTTCCGTTACTATGTCATTGAGGTTAATCCGCGTGTTTCGCGCTCCTCCGCCCTTGCGTCAAAGGCAAGCGGCTATCCGATTGCGCGCGTTTCCGCGAAAATTGCGGTCGGAATGAATCTGCACGAAATTCAGCTTGCCAACACGCCCGCGTGCTTCGAGCCTACGCTTGACTACGTTGTAACAAAAATGCCGCGCTTCCCGTTCGACAAGTTCCCTGCTGCTCAGAATACCCTTTCCACTCAGATGAAAGCGACGGGAGAGGTTATGAGCGTGGGCAGAACGTTTGAGGAAAGTCTGCTTAAGGCAATACGCTCGCTGGAGGAAAGCAAGAACCATATTCATCTTGAAAAATTCGACTCGGATAATATGAGCGTTGACGAGCTTCTCGAATATATAAAGGAAGGCACGGACGACCGTATTTACGCGATTTCGCAGCTTATGTGGATGGGCGTGGATCACTCAAGAATCTGCAATATCACGCAGATCGATATGTTCTTCCTTGATAAAATCAAGAAGATAGTCGATTTTGAAAAGGAGCTTGAAGCAAATCCGCATACAATAGAGTATCTTAAGGAAGCAAAACGTATGGGCTTCTCGGACTCTTATATCGCCGAGCTTTGGGGCACTACCGAGGATATGGTTTACGAGCTTCGCTGCAAGGAAAAAATCTTCCCGATATACAAGATGATCGATACCTGCGCAAGCGAATTTGACAGCTATGTTCCTTATTTCTATTCGACCTACGCCGACGAAAACGAATCCATCGTTTCCGACAAGAAAAAAATAATAGTTCTCGGTTCAGGTCCTATCCGAATCGGTCAGGGCGTAGAGTTCGATTACTCAACCGTTCACGCAGTTCGCACTATCCGTGAGATGGGCTACGAGGCAATTGTTATAAACAACAACCCCGAAACCGTTTCCACAGACTACACTACCGCCGACAAGCTTTATTTTGAGCCGCTTACGGTCGAGGACGTTATGAATATTGTGAACCTCGAAAAGCCGGAAGGTATAATCGCAACACTTGGCGGTCAGACTGCCGTAAACCTCGCAGAGCCTCTTACAAAGCGCGGAGTAAAAATAATCGGAACAGACTGCGCGGCAATTGAAAAGGCTGAAAACCGCGACGCCTTTGACGCAGTTATCAAGTCGCTCGGTATCCCGAATCCGACAGGAGAAGCCGTAACCGACATTGAAACGGGAGTTAAGGTCGCCGAACGCATAGGCTACCCCGTTCTTGTACGTCCGAGCTTTGTTCTCGGCGGCAGAGCAATGGAAATCGTTGCAAACGAGGAAATGCTCAGAAGATACCTTAAAACAGCCGTTGACGTTGACGTTGACAAGCCCGTGCTTATTGACAAGTATTTAATGGGCAAGGAAGTCGAAATCGATGCCGTATGCGACGGAAAACAGGTGTTCATTCCCGGAATTATGGAGCTTGTCGAGCGCACGGGCGTTCACTCAGGCGACAGCACGAGCGTTTATCCGCCGTTTTCAATTTCACAGACGGTCAAGGACAAAATCTATGACTATACGACGCGCCTTGGACTGGGAATCGGAATTGTCGGTCTGTTCAATATCCAGTTTATCGTTGACAAGGAGGATAATGTTTACGTTATCGAAGTAAATCCCCGCGCTTCAAGAAGCGTGCCGTTCCTCTCAAAGTCTACCAACCTCGGACTGGTAAATATTGCGGTTAAGGCAATGCTCGGCGAAACCCTCGAAAAACAAGGCATAACCGATATGACGCCGCCCGAAAGCAAGCGTTGGTATGTTAAAGCCCCTGCGTTTTCCTTTGCAAAGCTTACGGGAATGGACGCGTACCTTTCGCCCGAAATGAAATCCACAGGCGAGGCTATCGGCTACGACGATCGTCTTAACCGCGCTCTTTATAAGGCGCTGCAGGCTTCGGGTATAAAAATGAAAAACTACGGAACCGTTATCGTAACCCTTGCCGACGAGGACAAGGAAGAAGCTCTGCCGCTTGTACGGCGCTTCTACCAGCTCGGATTTAATATCGAAGCTACCGCGGGAACTGCAAAATTCCTGAAGGGCCACGGCATACGCACAAGAATGCGCGCTAAAATAAGCGAAGGCAGCGACGAGATTCTGAACTCTATCCGAGCAGGATATGTAAGCTATATAATCAACACAAGAGGAATCCATTCCGCCGTTCACTACAATGACGGCGTTGAAATCCGCCGCTGCGCGGTTCAAAACGGCGTTACCATTTTCACCTCGCTTGATACCGCAAGAATTGTTCTCGACGTTCTTGAGGAAACTATCCCCGGTATATCTACAATCAACGGGTAACTTTTTTAAGAAAACCCCTTGATATTACCGTCGATTTATAGTATAATAATGTTACACTAAGATTTTCTCAAGAAAGGTAAGAAAATGGCAAGAAAAAAACATGACGGAATAGGAATAGCGATAGTGGTTCTTAACGTACTTATCGTTGGCGTTATAATCACACTCTGCGTTCTGATATACCTTTATATGAGCGGACAGCTTGAAGAAACAAATGTTGCTAACCTCGGTCAGGAATCACAGACCTCCGCCGAGCTTACGACTACGCCGATCACAACGCTTGTTCCGGAAACCACAATTACAACAACAAGTGAAACCACTGCCGACTTTGTAATTGAGGGTGACGACGCCGAGGAAACAACAACTGACGACACCATTGTCGCCGTTGAAGCGGACGTTTACGACGAAGCTTTTTTTGAAAATGATTTGTTTATAGGCGATTCCATTGCTACGGGACTGTTTAACTACGGCTATTTTAAATCGGAACAGGTTTTTGCAAAGGTTGGTCTGAACCCGGAAACTGCCCTCACCGACAGCATTGACGAGGAAACCGTTACCGAAAAGGCAGAACGGCTAAAGCCGAAGCGCATTTACATAATGCTCGGCTCGAACGGTCTGGCATATATGGGCAACACGTATATGTCCCAGCAGATGAAAACGCTTGTTGAAGCTCTTCAGGAAGCTTCGCCCGACAGCTATATCTACATCATTTCAATCCCGCCCGTTACAAAAGAGCACGAAGCGGAAGGACAGGAAACGATGGTTATGGTGAACGGCTACAACAAGCTCCTGAAAGACCTTGCCGACGAAATCGGCGTTGTATATCTTGACTTATGCTCCGAGCTGGAGGACAACACAGGTTATTTCTCCGAAAAATATGCGGAAGCCGATGGTATGCACTTCCTCGGAACAGCGTACAAAAAAATGCTGAGCTTTATTGAAAAAAAGATACAGGGATAACGAAAGGATTTTTGCAATGAAAAAAAGAATTATGGCGTACATTTTAACCGCTTCCTGCCTTTGTATGACCGCTTGCGGCAGCGACAGCACCGCGCAGACTACAACAACCGCTTCGTCTGAGGCTGTTGCTGCGGAATTTACCGTTTCGGAAGTAACCGCTGCCGTTGCAGCGGAGGTTACTATCAGTTCAGCCGTTGAAAAGAACAAGGACGATATTCCCGATTACTTTGTTGGAATGGATACCGAAAAGGTTGTAGAAGCTTCGTTTTACCTTTGCGGTTCAAGCGCATATCCCGACGAGATAGGCGTAATTGAATTTGCTTCGGAAGAGGACGCCGCCAAGGGCGCGGAATCTGTTTCCGACCGCTTGAAACGCCAGCAGGAAACATATTCCTCCTACGCTCCCGATGAAATGTATAAATTCGGCAGCAACGCAAGCGCATATGTAAGCGGAAATTACGTTTATTACACCATAACGAGCGATAACGATAAAGCAAAGGAAATTATCGAAAGGTATATTCCCTAAAGCTGAAAGGAGAAACTATGTCGGGCGAATGTCTTGTTATTGCATTGATTATAGGTGTGCTCAGCTTTAGCTGCTTCCGCGCAAAACGAAAAAACTGGGGACTTGCGGTTCTCCCGCTTGTGATACTTCCTCTCGTGCTTGGCGGAGCAACTTACGCTGCGGAGATAATATTTGAGTATGATTACACGCTCATTTTCCCGATGGTTCTGATTCTGGCAGCTCTCGCTGCTTCGTGTATATTGCTGGGAATAAGCAGCGTAATTCTTATCAAAACCAAACGGCTGCGCATCCCCTACCTTACTGTAACCGTCGGTTTCAACTTCGCTCTTGCACTTATAATGCTGTTTAGATATTACGCGATTCTTTCATAGCACATCTCACATACCACTTAGCAAAAAGCACCGAAGCGAATTTCGCTTCGGTGCTTTAAGGTATCACCGCGCAATTATAAAAACAATTCAAAAATCAACGCGTCATCATCGCCGTAGTATCCCTTTCGGACGGCTATCTGCACAAAGCCCGCACGCTGATAAAGCGCGATTGCGGGCAAATTTTTTGAACGAACCTCAAGAAAAGCCTTCTCTGCACCTTTTTTTTGGCAGCCGCTTAAAAAATCGCTTAAAATCCTTTTTCCAAGCCCCCTGCTGCGACATTCGGGAAGAACGCCTATCCGATACAGCTCCCCTTCTCCGCATATAACAGTCCCAAGCGCATATCCGACAGGCTTGTCGCCGTCATATCCGAGCGAAATTACAGCATTTTCATTTCCCGATTGATACTCAAGTGCCGAGAAAGTCCATGGGTCGGAAAAACAGGCACATTCTAACTCAAAAAGCGTTTCCGCTGTCTTTTTTACGTCCATCAGTGCGCCTCGTACCAGCTCTCGCCAATTTTCGCGTCGGCAATAAGCGGAACAGACAGCGAAACTGCGTTTTGCATTTCTTCGCAAAGTATTTCCGCTGCTTTTTTTTCGTCCTTCTCGTCCGCCTCAACAATAAGCTCGTCGTGCACCTGCAAAATAAGCCGGGCTTCGGGCAATTCCTTCTTCAGCCGTGCGTAAACGCGAACCATAGCAAGCTTTATAACGTCTGCGGCAGTGCCCTGAATCGGAGTGTTCATTGCAATCCGCTTTCCGAGCGCCTGAACATTTTTGTTTGAAGCCTTAAGTTCGGGAATGTATCTTCTTCGCCCGAACATAGTTTTGACGTAGCCGTATTTTTTTGCATTCTCAGCCGTTTGCTCCATATACTGCGCAACCCCGTTGTATTTATCGAGATACGCGCGTATATACTCGTCCGCCTGCTTAACCGAAACGCCTATGTCCTGCGAAAGCGAATACGCGCCTATTCCGTACACTATCCCGAAATTGACCGCCTTTGCGCTTCTTCGCATTTCAGGCGTTACCCATTCAAGCGGCTGATTAAACACCTGAGAGGCTGTAATTGCATGAATATCCTCCCCGCTTCTGAACGCTTCAATCATAAGCTTATCATCGGAAATATGCGCCAGAATGCGAAGCTCAATTTGCGAATAGTCTGCGTCAATAAGCTTTTTTCCGTTTTCGGCAACAAAAAAACGACGGAACTCCCTGCCGCGCTCTGTCCGCACGGGAATGTTCTGTATATTCGGTTCAGCCGACGAAATTCGTCCCGTGCGCGTTTCCGTCTGCTTGTAGGTGGTGTGTATTCTCCCGTCGGAGCGGATTTCCTTGAGCAGACCAACCGCATATGTTGAATGGAGCTTTGTAACCGTTCTGTAACGAAGAACAAGCTCAAGAATCGGGTAATCCATGCCGTATTTTGCCGCAAGCTCCTCTAAAATGTCCGCATTGGTAGAATATCCGCCCGACTTAGTTTTCTTGCCGCCGGGAAGTCCCTTTTCATCAAAAAGGACATTTCCGAGCTGCTTCGGCGAAGAAATATTAAAAGCGTGACCTGCCTCAATATAAATCTGCCGTTCTATATCCTCCTCTTCGTTTTGCAGCTCTGTTCCGAAGCTTTCGAGCGCTTCCCTGTCAACTGCGACCCCGTCCCTTTCCATTGACACAAGCACGTAAGCAAGCGGAATCTCAATTTCAGTCAGAAGCGCGTACATTTCCTCCGCGCTAAGCTTTACATAAAGCTCACGGCTTAGCGCACAAAGCGATTTTGCCGCATTTTCTTCGGAATACGCGACGCCGTATTCGGCGCATAGTCTTTCCAGCGAATATTCCGTACCGTTTACGTTAAGCAGATATGCCGCAAGCGTTGAATCAAACACAACGTTTTTAACTTCAACGCAGGTTTTGGTAAGCAGCTCCTTTAAATCAAAGGTGCGCTTTGGAAGCGCGCTGCAAAGCTCGCTTTCATATTCGCTCGGTGGGATTTCACTCACCACGCCGTTTTTCAGCCGTAACAGCCCTTCGGCTGTAAAAACGTAGTCCGCTATATCATCGCCGCAGACCTTCGGGTCAGCTTCGACAGCGGGAATTTCTTCATTTTTTTGAACGGGAATTGCCGCTTCGGCTTTTACCTTCAGCTTTTTCAGAAGCGCGAACATTTCCAGCTCGGTAAGAATATCAGCCAGAGCCTGCTCGTCGCGTTCCCTGAAAAGATAGTGTTCAAGAACGGTATCAATCGGAGCTTCACGGGTGATTGTTCCGAGAAAATAGCTGAGCCGACAGCTTTCTTCGCCGTCAATGAGCTTTTGCCGCACGGATTTTGTAACGTCAAGCGAATCGGGATTTTTATAGATTTCTTCAATCGATCCGTATTTTTGAATCAGCGAAAGAGCTGTTTTTTCACCTATTCCCGCAACGCCCGGAATATTGTCGCTGCTGTCGCCCATAAGCGCCTTAACATCAATCATCTGCTTCGGAGTCACCCCGTAAACCTCGGCAATTTTTGCGGGAGTATAGAGAATATCCTCCTTGGTTGAAGCAAGATTTACCGTAACCTTGTCGGAAATAAGCTGAAAGGAATCACGGTCGCCTGTTGCAAGTATGCACTCAGCGCCCTCCCTGTCGCACGCCGCGGCAAGAGTTCCGAGAATATCGTCCGCCTCGTAGCCCTCGCACTCTATAACAGGAACGCCCATCGCCGACAGCAGCTTTTTAACATACGGCAGCTGCATTGCAAGCTCATCGGGCATACCCTTTCGCCCTGCCTTATAGCCATCGTATTTTTTGTGTCGGAAGGTCGGAGCTTTAAGATCAAATGCGGCGGCGGCACCGTCGGGCGCAAACTCTGCTATAAGCTTCAGGTAAATGTTGAAAAAACCCGTAACAGCGTTGGTAAACATTCCCTTTTTGTTGCTTAGCAGACGTATTCCGTAATATGCTCGATTGATTATGCTGTTTCCGTCTATTATAAGAAGCTTCATTACTTGTTTATCCTTTCATGCTTTCCGAACGGAAAATTCTGCGGATTTTCGCGCGGAGAGTGGTGTTTATTTTCTTTTGTTCGCGCTGCGCGGCTTCCGCGTCGGAGTACGCTTTTTTATAGAAATAAATCTGTGCGTCAAGCGGCTCTCCGTCAGGCTCCCGACGTATATATGTTCCGTCGGGCTGCTGAACACGCGCCTTAACATTATCGCGGAGCATCGTGTGGAAATAATCGGTTATCCGCGCCCGTATTTCCGCGCTTTTTATCGGCGCGGCAACCTCGACTCGCCGCTCGGTGTTTCTGGTCATAAAATCGGCGGAAGAAATGTACACCCTTTCACGCTCGCCGCTGCCGAAAATGTAAATGCGGCTGTGCTCAAGAAATCTTCCAACAATTGAAACAAGCGTAATATTTTCCGTTTCACCGGCAATTCCCGTTACAAGACAGGAAATTCCGCGAACAAGAAGCTCAATTTTTACGCCGCGCTTTCCCGCCTGCACAAGCTTTTCAATAATGTCCTTATCGGTAAGCGAATTAAGCTTTAATCCGATATAGCCGTCGCTTCCGTAGGTTATCTCGCGGTCTATCATTTCAACAACGCGCGATTTAAGGCAGTGCGGCGCAACCCAGAGCGATGAGCTGCTCTCAACGGTTGAACCTATCGACAGCGCCGTAAACACCAGCGAAGCGTCCGTTCCTATGTCGTGATCGGACGTCATTACGGTTATATCGGTGTACAAACGCGATGTGCGCTCATTATAATTGCCCGTTCCTATCTGAGTTGTATAGAAGATGCTGCTGCCGATTTTTCTTGTAACAAGCAAAAGCTTTGAATGAACCTTAAGCCCGTCAAGCCCGTAAATAACCGTTACACCCGCTTCTTCAAGCCGTTTCGACCAGCCTATATTATTCTCCTCGTCAAAACGTGCGCGAAGCTCGACAAGCGCAAGCACCTCCTTGCCATTTTCGGCAGCCTTTATGAGTGCGTCAACAATTTTGCTGTCGCGCGCTACACGATAAAGCGTTATTTTTATTGAAACTACCTCAGGAGAACACGCAGCCTCCTCAAGAAGTCTTATAAACGGAGAAAACGTTTCAAACGGATACATAAGCATTATATCGCGCTGTTCAATCTGCCTGATAAGCGGGACATCGGGCAGAACCGCCGGTGGCTGCTGAGGAGCAAGCTTTTCAAAGAACAAGCCGTCGCCTGAAATATGTTCTTCAAGAAGGGACACAAAGCCGAAATCAAGCGGGTGCTTGACATGGAACACAAAGCCCTTGCCAAGAGCAAGACCCGCCTGCTCCGCAAACTGAACAAGCTCGTCTTTATTATGATAGCCTACATACTCAACACGGACGGGACAAAGCTTTCTGCGCTTTTTAACCAGCTCCTCCATAACGTTGCGGAAGTCAACGTCGTAATCATAAAGCGCTTCCTCCGCGTCAATATCTGCATTTCGGGTAATTCGGATAATTCCGCGGTCGGTTACATCGTAATCGCCGAAAATCAGATGCGCAAAAAGCATAATAAGCTCTGAGGTCAGAATAAAACGGAAGCCGCTCTCCGATGGCAGCTGCACAAGTCTGCCGAAGGCTTCCGAGTTTGCAGGAATAATACCGAAAAGCTCGTTTCCCTTCTTGCTTTTCAGACGCGTCAGAATGTACACCGCCTTATTGGCAAAAAACGGCATCGGATGTTTTTTATCAACGATTGTCGGGAAAAGCAGCGGCTTTATGTCTGACAGAAAATACTTTGCAAGGTAATCCATATCGCCGGTTCCGAGCGAGGATACGCGAACGTGCTCCGCGCCGTAAAGCCTCAGCTGTTCCATTATATTGCGGTAAGCGGCGTCAAAACGCGGAAGAAGCTCCGAGGTCTTGGCGGCAATAAGCGAAAGCTGCTGCGCGGCGGTGAGATTCGTTTTATTATCGGGTTCGTCCCTTTTCAGCAAAGTACGGTCATACAGCGAACCTACGCGAACCATAAAGAACTCGTCAAGGTTGCTTGCAAAAATTGACGCGAAGCCAAGACGCTCGAAAAGCGGAACGCGGCTGTCCTCCGCTTCTTCAAGAACGCGCTGATTGAATTTCAGCCACGAAAGCTCGCGATTGTCAAAATATGATACGCTCATAAATCCAGTCCTTTCCCGAATTGTGTAATAATATATGAATATTATACCATATTACAGTCGGCTTTTTCAATAGAAAAAACTTCTTTTAAAAAAATTTTACAAAAATTGTGCCTTTTTTATCTTTTTTGGAAAAATTACATTGATTTTTCTGCGGCGATGTGTTACAATAAGTAGTGGCAATGGACTATTAAGAGATATGAAACTGAAAGGAAATCGGAACATGGCTAAACGTTGCACACGATGCGGCACTTTTCTTGCAGATAACGAGCGTTTCTGCCCGAACTGCGGCGAAAACGCTGTAAATAACGAACCACAGCAGACCTACCAGCAGCCTGCATATCAGCAGCCTACATATCAGCAGAGTATACAGCCCCCGCCTGTTTCGTATGCGGCTCCGGAAGAGCCGCCTATGACAACAAAAAAATGGGTAGGTACAATTCTGCTCACGACCTGCCTTGGCTTTGTAAGCCTGATACTGCTCTTTATCTGGGCATTCAGCGCAGGACCGAAGGAGCGGCAGAATTACTGCAAGGCTATGCTTATTGTTAAGGCAATTATGATAGGCGTTGCGGTGCTGCTTGTTCTGTTTTTCTCAGCCGCCGTTTTTGGCGTGCTCGGCGAACTGTTCAGCGAAGCCTTTTACAGCTACGACAGCTTCTATACCGCCGCTTCTCTCGGAACAATTTTCGGCTGAGCAGCTGCGAGGTAAAAAATGAACAAAAAGGAAATAATTGTTATTACGGGACATTACGGCTCAGGGAAAACCAATTTTGCCGTAAATCTCGCGCTTAAAGAAGCAAAAAGCGGAAAAAAATGCACCGTTATCGACCTTGATATTGTAAATCCGTATTTCAGAACCGCTGATTTTGAACAGCTTTTCAACGAAAACGGAATCGTACTTCGCGCACCGCTTTACGCTAATTCAAATCTTGATATTCCCGCGCTGAATATCGACCTGCGAAGCATAACCGACAAAACCGACTGCGTTATTATCGACGTTGGCGGCGACGACGAGGGCGCAAAGGCTCTCGGACGTTTTGCAGACGAAATTTCTGCGGTCGGATATGAAATGCTTTATGTTATAAACAAGTATCGCTATCTGACAAAGGAATCGGAGGAAGCGCTTGTACTTATGTACGAGATAGAGCGCGCCAGCGGTCTTAAATGCACGGGAATTGTAAACAACTCCAACCTTGGCGCGGAAACTACAATCGAAACCGTCCGCGCAGGGCTTGAATACGCCGAAAATGTTTCAAAAACAGCGGGACTGCCGCTTTACGCGACTGCCGCAAAACAGGAAGCTATGCCGGATTCGGCAAAAAATCCCTTCCCTGTTTCAGTTTACGTTAAAACCATGTGGAGCTAATTTACATCAGCTATTCCACATTGTTATAAAAAGATAAAAGAAAGGAATGGTCTTATGGCAAAAATGACGGTCGAATTTGACCGCTGCAAGGGCTGCGGGTTATGTGTAACCGCCTGTCCGAAAAAAATCGTTGCTATTCAGCAGGAAAAGCTGAACAAAAAAGGCTACTACACCGCCGCGTGTACCGATGATAACGCTTGTATCGGCTGCGCGCTGTGCGCTATGATGTGCCCCGACTGTGCAATAACCGTTTCAGGAGGTGAGAAGTAATGGCAGAAAAAAGCTTGATGAAGGGAAACGAGGCTCTCGCTGAGGCTGCATTAAGAGCAGGCTGCAAGTGCTTCTTCGGTTATCCTATCACCCCTCAGACGGAAATCGCCGCATACCTCTCGAAGCGTATGCCTAAGGTTGGCGGAACATTTTTACAGGCAGAGAGCGAAGTCGCAGCTATCAATATGATTTACGGCTGCGCAGGTTCGGGTATCCGCTGCATGACTTCTTCCTCCTCGCCCGGAATTTCACTTAAAACTGAAGGTATTTCCTACATAGCGGGCGCTGACCTTCCCTGCGTTATTATCAACGTTCAGAGAGGCGGTCCCGGTCTTGGAGGTATCCAGCCCTCTCAGGCGGACTACTGGCAGGTAACCCACGCGCTTGGTCACGGCGACTTCCACGCGCTCGTTTTCGCGCCTTCGACGGTTCAGGAAATGGCTGATACGGTAACAAAGGCTTTCGACCTCGCCGACAAGTACAGAATGCCCGCCGTTATTCTCGCGGACGGTCTGCTCGGTCAGATGATGGAGCCTGTTGCATTTGAGGACGTTGAAATAAAAATGTCCGACGCTTCAAATAAGCCTTGGGCTGCAAACGGTCACGGCAACAAGAGAAAGCATAACATTATCAACTCGCTTTTCTTACAGCCTACCGAGCTTGAGGACAAAATCAAGGAACGCTTCAAGCGCTATGAAACCGTCAAGGCTGCCGAAACTCTCGCCGCTGCCGAAAACTGTGAGGACGCGGATATTGTCGTAGTGGCTTACGGCTCTACCGCACGTCTTGCAAAGTCCGCAGCAGAAATGGCGCGCAAGGAGGGCGTTAAGGTCGGCGTGTTCCGCCCCATAACTCTCTGGCCGTTCCCCGAAAAGGAGCTTAACGAAGCGTGCAAAAACGCTAAAAAGGTTCTGACCGTGGAAATGTCTATGGGTCAGATGGTTGACGATGTAAAGCTCGCGCTTAACTGCAAGCTGCCCGTTGAATTCTTCGGAAGAACCGGCGGCGTTGTTCCAAGCCCCGCTGAAATCTGCAAAAAACTCAAGGAAATGGGAGGGAACAACTAATGCCCGAATTTAAAAGACCTCATGCGCTCACTGACGCATATCTGCATTACTGCCCCGGCTGTACCCACGGTATAGTACACCGCCTTGTTGCCGAGGTTATCGACGAAATGGGTATTGAAGGCGATACTGTCGGCGTTTGCCCCGTAGGCTGCTCTGTTATGGCTTACGATTACTTCAACTGCGATATGATGGAGGCTTCCCACGGACGTTCCCCCGCTGTCGCAACAGGCATCAAGCGCGCTAACCCCGATAAATTCGTTTTCACTTATCAGGGCGACGGCGACCTTGCCGCTATCGGTACCGCCGAAACCGTTCACGCCGCTACCAGAGGCGAAAACATCACCGTTATCTTTATCAACAACACCACCTACGGAATGACGGGCGGACAGATGGCTCCGACTACTCTTCCCGGACAGGTTACACAGACAACTCCTTACGGACGAGATACCTCCGTTGAAGGCTTCCCCGTAAAAATGTGCGAAATGCTTTCTCAGCTTGACGGCGTTGCGCTCGCTCAGCGCGTAACCGTTATCGACCCGAAGAATATCCGCATCGCAAAGGAAGCTATCAGAAAGGGCTTTGAATTCCAGAAAAACAAGCAGGGCTTCTCCATTATCGAGGTTCTTTCTACCTGCCCGACAAACTGGGGTATGACTCCCGTTCAGGCACTTGACAGACTCCGCAACGAGATGATTCCCTATTACCCGCTCGGAGTATTTAAGGAGGGCGCTGTAAGATGACAAACGAATTTTTACTCGCAGGCTTCGGCGGACAGGGTATCCTTTTCGCAGGCAAGCTTATTGCATATGTTGGCTTATACGCCGGCAAGGAGGTTTCGTGGCTTCCTTCCTACGGTCCCGAAATGCGCGGCGGTACGTGCAACTGCTCCGTTACGGTAAGCGACGACCCTATCGGTTCTCCGCTCATTCTTGAACCTACCGAGCTGCTTGTTATGAACACACCCAGCTTTGACAAGTTCATCAACGCGGTAAAACCCGGCGGAAAGGCGTTTATCGACAGCACTCTTGTTGAAGGAAAGAGCGAACGCACCGATATTGAGTGTTTCTATATTCCTGCGACAAAGCTTGCAAATGACAACAACCTCAAGGGTATGGCAAATATTATCCTTGCCGGAAAGCTTCTGAAGGAAATCGGTCTTACCGATGAAGCCGTAATTGAAAAGGCAATCAAGAAGGTTATTCCTCCGAAAAAGGCAAACCTCACGGAAGCAAATATGACAGCTCTCCGTCTTGGAATGAACAGCTAAAATAATAGCCGTGCAGTACTGAAAAGCGCTGCACGGCTGTAATTTAGATTTTTAACATTAGCTTTAACGCTCATTGCGACAGCTTTTTTAGCTGACTTTCGCTGCTTTTTATAAGGCTTAAAAGAGCGGGAGCCTGTTTCGGATAATCACGTTCAATAGTAACAGTCGATATTTCGGGCGGTTCAAACTCGGCTTCAAGCATTGCGGAGGCAGCCCCGCCTTCGGCAAGCTCAACGCCCGCCTGTGCGATTCGGCAAGCTGTTTCATCGCCGATCTCAAACATTGTCTGACTATTGATTTTATTTGAACGATAAATAATTCTGAAAATTTTGTAAACAGTAAAATTCAGCGTATTTGTAACGCAGATATTAAGCCGCGAATTTGAGATTTTACCGAGCAGGCTGTAAATTACCTCAATGCTGTTTGTAAGCAGCTTTTTCGATAAGGTGAGCGAGATATCCGCGCCAAAACGCGCTTTTTCCTGCACGTCCGAATCAGGAATATCACTTTCGACGATAACGCTGCCCGTACTGAGCGGCGAGCGTCCGAGAAGATAATCCGTCGAAACATTGTAATAATCGGCAGCCTTAACAAGAAAATCCAGACCGCATTCACGTTTTCCCTTTTCATAATGAGAAAGCAGAGCCTGCGCAATGCCAAGTGCAGCAGCAGCCTCTTTCTGACTTATATGACGCTCCTTTCTGAGAAGCGATAATATTCTTGGAAAATCGTTGTTCATGCCGTCCCGCCTTTCTAAGCAAATGCCGCACTGTATATTATATTAGATTTTCTCCGCAAAGTAAATTGACATAATCGACAAATTTTATTTTTTTTTTTGGATTTTGTACACATATATCGGAGCTTTTTTGACACCAGACCCGCAAATTCCCAAACGAAAGGAATGAAAAGATGAAAAACTATACTTTATATCTTATCCGCCACGGAATAACGCAAGGAAATCTTGACGGAAAATACATCGGTCTTACCGACCTGCCGCTGTGCGACGAAGGCTACTGCGCTATAACCCGCTATGCTCACGACCGGCTCTACCCTGCCGTCCAGAAGGTGTATTCGAGTCCGTTGAAGCGCTGCCTTGAAACCGCAGACATCATCTACCCCGACCGCTACGTAAAACAAATCGACAACATAGCGGAGTGCGACTTCGGCGAATTTGAGGGCAAAACGCAGGAGGAGCTTAAAGACATTCCCGAATACACCGAATGGCTTAAGGGCGGCTATGAAGCGAAAGCTCCCGGCGGCGAAAGCTTCGGAGATTTTACGCTGCGCTGTCTTGACGGTCTTGAAGAAATCTTCAAGGATATGATGAAGGATCAGGTTACAAAAGCGGCGGTGATAACCCACGGCGGCGTTATTATGAACCTGCTTGCAGGATATGGCTTACCAAAAGGCAAGCCCGCTGATTTCGCACTTAATCAGGGCGAATGTATCCAGATAAATTTAAGCACATTTCTATGGCAGAAAGGACCCGTTTTTGAAATAATCGGACGGATTGTATAATTATGGACATTATCGGACAGCTCTCCGAGGAGCTTAAAATCAGACAATCACAAATTGAAGCAGCTGTTAAGCTGATTGACGACGGCAACACTATACCCTTTATAGCACGTTACAGAAAGGAAGCTACGGGCGCGCTTGACGACCAGCAGCTTCGTGAGCTTTTCGAGCGGCTTACCTATTTACGCGGACTTGAAAAGCGCAAGGAGGAAGTTTCAGCCGCAATCGAAGGGCTTGAGCTTATGACGGATGAAATCCGCGAAATGCTGGAAAAGGCGGTTACTCTTGCGGCTGTCGAGGACATTTACCGCCCCTTCAAGCCTAAGAAGAAAACCCGCGCGGGAATCGCAAAGGAAAAAGGCTTACAGCCGCTTGCTGAGTTTATTCTGGAGCAAACCCTTGCCGACCCCGAAAAGGAAGCCGAGAAATATATAAACGAGGAAAAGGGCGTTCCGAACGCGGAAGAAGCTATCGCAGGAGCTTGCGACATCATCGCGGAAGCGATTTCTGACGATACAGCTCTCAGAACTCAGCTTGGTTCTTTCTACGACAAGACTGCGCTTATTGTTTCAAAGCAGGCAAAGGAAGAAGAAAACAGCGTTTACGAAAACTATTTTGATTATCGTGAAGCCGCCGCAAAAATCCCCACTCATCGTGTACTGGCAATAGACCGAGGCGAGCGTGAGGGCGTGCTTAAGGTTACAGTCGAGGTTGAGGAAGAAGCCGCGCTGCGTATAATCGAAAAAATGTTCGTCAAAGCGAAAAATTCGTGCGCTAGTCTGGTAAAATCCGCTGCGGAGGACGCATTCAAGCGCCTTATTCACCCTTCAATCGAACGGCGCGTGCGAAGCGAGCTTACCGACAAAGCCTGCACGGGTGCTATTCACGTTTTCAGCGATAACCTGCGTCAGCTTCTTATGCAGCCGCCCGTAAAAAATACCGTTACGCTGGGACTTGACCCCGCGTACAGAACAGGCTGCAAAATCGCGGTGGTTGACGATACGGGAAAGGTTCTTGACACAACGGTTGTCTACCCTACCCCGCCGCAGAACAAAATCCCCGAAGCAAAGGCGAAGCTTAAACAGCTCATCGCAAAGCATCACGTCACGACAATCGCAATCGGAAACGGTACGGCAAGCCACGAAAGCGAATGCTTCGTTGCCGACCTGATAAAGGAGCTTCCTACTCCCGTCAGCTATATGGTGGTTTCCGAAGCGGGCGCAAGCGTTTACTCGGCAAGCAAGCTGGCGGCTGAGGAATTTCCCGAATACGACGTTTCGCTGCGAAGCGCGGTTTCAATTGCCCGCCGTTTGCAGGACCCTCTGGCGGAGCTGGTAAAAATTGACCCGAAAGCCATCGGCGTCGGACAATATCAGCACGATATGCCCAAAAATCAACTTTCCGACGCGCTCGGCGGCGTTGTTGAAGGCTGTGTAAACAGCGTGGGCGCGGATCTGAATACGGCTTCATTCTCACTTTTAAGCTACGTTGCGGGTATTAACTCGACTGTCGCTAAAAATATCGTAGCTTATCGTGAAGAAAACGGCGCATTTAAGGAACGAAAGGAACTGCTCAAGGTCAGCAAGCTTGGAAAAAAAGCGTATGAGCAGTGCGCAGGCTTCCTGCGCGTACACGGCGGAAAAAATCCCCTCGATAATACGGGAGTTCACCCCGAAAGCTACGACGCAGTTAAAAAGCTGCTGAAGCTTTGCGGAATAAGCGAAAATGAAATTTCGGGCGGCTGCGCGGAAATAACCGAAAAAACTGCGGCAATCGGAATAAAAAAAGCTGCCGATGAAATCGGAGTTGGCGTTCCGACGCTTGAGGATATATTAAAGGAGCTTGCGAAGCCGGGGCGCGACCCGCGCGACGAGCTGCCCAAGCCGCTGCTCAGAACGGATATTATGGATATGAACAGCCTTACCGAAGGAATGGAGCTTAAAGGAACGGTACGAAATGTTATCGACTTCGGCGTATTCGTTGACATAGGCGTTCATCAGGACGGTCTTGTTCATATTTCCGAGCTTTCCGACCGCTTTGTTAAACACCCGCTTGACGTGGTTAAGGTCGGAGATATTGTGAACGTAAAAGTGCTGGGCGTTGACCCGAAGAAAAAGCGTATTTCGCTTACAATGAAAGGACTAAACCGATGACTGAATTCAGACTTGACAAACAGAGGGACTGCATTGACGAATACGTCAGAATGTGCATTTTCGGTCAAAACAAAACCAACAGAATTACGCTTATAGCGCTCGCTGTATGCCTTGTTCTTCTGGCGGTTTTCGGTATTGCAGCCGCAATAATAACGGGCAAATGGGTAATGCTGCTTATAAGCGCACTTGCGGTAATTATGGGCGCAGCTTACCCGCTCATTACCGGAGTTCTGCTCAGAAGTATTTCTAAAAAAGCCGACTCCGCACCCGAAATATCCGACATTACCGCAGCTGTTTCCGACAATGATATACTTTTTATTAAAAATGGTATCCCAATCGGCGGCTTTAGCTGGGAAAAAATTGCGGAAATAAACGAGGGAAAGACAGGCTTTTTCCTGCTCACCGAGGACGGCTCGCTGCTTATTCTGGCTAAATCGGCTGTAATATCGGGCACTTACGACGAGGCGGCGCAGGTTCTTCGTGTAAAGGCGGGCGCGGCAAAAAAATGACGAATTATCAGAAGCTTCTGGATAAAACTCTTGAGGAGCTGACCAATGAAAAACGGACTCCGACCCTGCTGCTGCATAGCTGCTGTGCGCCTTGCAGCAGCTATGTTCTGGAGTACCTTTCACGTTATTTTCATATCACCGTTTTCTACTTTAATCCGAATATTACCGACGTAAACGAGTATGAAAAGCGCGTTGCTGAGCAAAAGCGCCTGATTTCGGAAATGCCGCTTGAAAATCCTGTGCGGTTTATTGAGGGTGAATACGAACCGAAGCATTTTTTTGATATGGCTAAGGGGTTGGAAAAACTCCCTGAGGGCGGCGAACGCTGCTTCAAATGCTATCGTCTTCGGCTTGCCGAGGCTGCCGATACTGCCAAGGCGGGAGGTTTTGACTTTTTCACAACAACGCTTTCAATCAGCCCGATGAAAAATGCGCAGAAGCTTAATGAAATAGGCGGCGAGGAGTCGCAGCGAGTTGGAGTTCCGTACCTTTTCTCGGATTTTAAGAAAAAAGAGGGCTATAAGCGTTCAATTCAGCTCTCTGCGCAGTACGGTCTTTATCGCCAGAATTACTGCGGCTGCCCGTTCTGCAAGGCACAAAGCAATCACGACAGCGTGTTAGTTTAATAAAGTTAATAATAGGCATTTTTACATAAAATAATGCGTTTTTTAGGTAAAAATGCCGATTTTTATATAACCCGACCATTTTTTCCGACAAATCGTTGAATTAATCCGCAGATTATGTTATAATGTAACCAAGGCGAAACCGCCGTTCGTGCGATTGTACCTTAATAAAGGCTACACGAAATAATCTTAAAGGAATGATTAGGCAAATGATTACATTTGATTACGAAAGATGCGTCGGCTGCAACACTTGCGTGCGAGTATGTCCCGCGCCTGAAGCTAACTCTGTTTCGGTAAGACCCGACGGTACAATTTCAATCGTAGTAAACGAAGATAAGTGTATAAAGTGCGGAAGATGCACAAAGGTCTGCGACCACTACGCACGCAGCTATACCGACGATACCGAGCAGTTCTTGAAGGACTTGAAAAGCGGCGTTCCGATTATCATTATTACCGCCCCCGCAATCAAGGTTGCTTTCGACGGCTCGTGGCAGAATGTACTCACAAAGCTTCGTGAAATGGGCGCGTCAAAGATACTTGACGTAAGCTATGGCGCGGATATATGCACATGGGCGCATTTACGCTATCTTGAGCAGAATCCCGGGAAAAAGGTTATTTCCCAACCCTGCGCAGCAATCGTAAACTATGCGCAGAAGTACAACCACGCATTGCTTGACAGTATGTCGCCTGTACAAAGTCCGATGGTCTGTACGGCAATCTACGCAAAAAAATATATGGGGCTTTCCTCGTATAAAATTGCGGCGCTTTCGCCGTGTATTGCGAAAAAGGACGAATTTATTCAAACGAGCACAATCAACTACAACGTAACCTTCGACCACCTCCGCGAGCATATTATGCATTATAATGATGAAATATCTTCTTTGAGGGATATTATCGCTAACAATAAAAATGAAAGCTGCGAATTTTCTTTCGACGGAGAAACGGGAATTGTCGGCTCGATTTACCCGCGCCCCGCAGGTCTGAAAACAAATCTCCTGCTGCACAATCCCGACCTTAACATTATCAATTCCGAGGGCGTTGATACGGTTTACAGCGACCTTGACAGATACGCGCTTGAAAACGACCATGCGCGCCCCGATGTTTTCGATGTACTTTCCTGCGAATGCGGCTGCAACACGGGTCCCGGCGTAGGTTCGGAACACAGCATTTTCCGGATTCACAAAATAATGAACAACATCGAAAGCTTCAATGTAAAGGAGCGCCGCCGCGTTAATCCGATAAACAAAAAAGACGTGCAGTTTCTCGACTTTGACAGACGGCTAAAGCTTAGTGACTTTCTGCGTACATACACCGCCGAAAATGTTGTTACTCCCCCGCCGTCACAGGAAAAAATCGAAAAGGTTTTTGTTTCACTCGGAAAAATGACGGAAACCGAGCGCAAATTCAACTGTCACGCCTGCGGCTTCAAGACGTGCTACGAAATGGTAACGGCAATCTGCAAGGGCGCAAGCACGCCGGAAAACTGCGTACAGTATTCCAAGCATATCGCCGCGCAGCGACAGAGCAGAATTGAAGAAATCAACGCAAGCATTATAAATACAAACACGGAGCTTCAGGAAGTAACACGGACGCTCGTGACAAACATTTCTCAGGTTGAACAGCAGGCGGAACGAATAGATACGCTGAGCAGCACAAATTCACAGGGAATTGATTCCCTGCTCGGCGAGCTTGATAAAATCACGCGGCTTTGCGTTAATATCAATGAAGCCGTTCAAGGCATTGCCGAAAGCGTCGGTCAGTACGTTAAGATGAACGATAAGATTTCCGCAATCGCCAAGCAGACGAATATACTTGCGCTCAACGCTTCCGTCGAAGCGGCAAGAGCAGGAGAAGCCGGCAAGGGGTTCGCGGTTGTTGCAAACGAGGTCCGCACGCTCGCGGGAAGCTCTGCCGATACTGTTCAGATGTCGGCAACCTACAACAAGCAGGTCGGCGAACAGATAAGCAACATACGCTCGGTTGTTGATACAATCAACGAAGCGGTCGAATCGTTCAGAAGGCTTACAGAAAGCCTCAACGGAAACATTTCCGACACGCGCATTTGCGGCAAGGACATCGCAACGTATATGAACGACGTTTCTTCCGTTGCCGACCACGTTCAGACGCTGATTGAAACAACACAGCAGGCGCTTAACTCAAACTCAATCCAATAAACGCAATCGGGCTGCTGCAGCGAATGCTGCAGCAGCCCGATTTAATATATTCTGCCACCTCACAGTCGGCGCGGCGCGCGTCTTACATTTTGCGAAGCAAAATGTAAGTTCCTCGGGCAGC
>CAZFMC010000001.1:0-118047 GCA_964520065.1 uncultured Ruminiclostridium sp. | reverse complement strand
GCGAAAGTGAAAAGCAAGCAGGCGGGCGCGAATGCGCCCGCACATTGCGGCGGCTGCGCCGCCGCAGGAGAGCTTTGCGAAAGTGAAAAGCAAGCAGGCGGGCGCGAATGCGCCCGCACATTGCGGCGGCTTCGCCGCCGCAGGAGAGCTTCGCAAAAGTGAAAAGCAAGCAGGCGGGCGCGAATGCGCCCGCACATTGCGGCGGCTTCGCCGCCGCAGGAGAGCTTCGCAAAAGCGTAAAGCAAGCCGTTTCGCAGACTTATTCCAGCCCCTTCAGCGCCGCAATCTCATCACGGTTTACACGGATTTTGGAGTCCTTGATAACCTTGACGTCCTCGCGCTTTACGGTAACAGGCGGCGCGTCGGGACTCTTGTCCAGCTTTACGCGAAGAATACCCGTAAGAATGTTGGCGTCCTCAACAATTCCCCGCCCCTCGGCAGTTTCAACAAGCGCTCCCGCCTTCGGCGTTATCTTCAGCAGCTCCTCGTAGCAGTCCTGCTCGTATTTCAGACAGCACATAAGCCGTCCGCACGTCCCCGAAATCTTCGACGGATTCAGCGAAAGCGACTGCTCCTTCGCCATTTTTATCGACACCGGCTGAAATTCACCAAGGAAACTGGAGCAGCAAAACGGCCTTCCGCAGATTCCAAGCCCGCCGAGCATTTTCGCCTCGTCCCTCACGCCAATCTGCCGAAGCTCAATACGCGTGCGGTAAATTGACGCAAGATCCTTTACAAGCTCGCGGAAATCAACTCGGTTTTCCGCAGTGAAATAAAACAGAATCTTACTCCCGTCAAAGGTGTAGTCAACGTCGATCGCTTTCATATCAAGCTTGTGTTCTTCAATCTTTTTGACGAACGTTTTCATTATCTCAAGCTCTTTTTCAGCGTTGGAATTTATCGCGCGAATGTCCTCCTTAGAAGCAGGACGGATTATCGTTTTAAGCGGCTGTACAACGTTTTCATCAGCAATTTTTCGGTTCGGAATAACCACCTCGCCGCACTCAACCCCGCGCGCTGTTTCAACAATTACCTTTTCTCCCGCACGAAGCTTCTTTCCGCCCGGCGAAAAATAGTATACCTTTCCCACCTCTTTGAAACGTACGCCTATAATTTCAGTCATAAAATACCGTTCCTTTCTTAAATACCTTCCGTTACGGAGAACATTCTAGCGCAGCAATGCGCATTAAAAAGCTGCAAATTCGGATTTGCGCCAAGACTCGCAATAAGCCTCCCCGCCTCGTCGTAAAGCTCCGCAATCGTTTTCAGACCAAACCTTTGCGAGAGCTGCCGCGCTATTTCCGTCAGCGCGCCGTCCACCGTCCCGCCGCTGCGAATTACCGCCGCCTTTGCAAAAAGCTCCCTCAGAATCGAAAGAACCTCGCCCGCGTCCTCTCTCGTTTTTATCGCCGCCAGACGAACCGCACAGTCGTATTCCCTGCCGCCGCAAAGCCCTCCGGCAAACTCCGCCGCAATGCGAAAAAGCTCCGCGTCCGAGCCGCCTTCCGCCGCAAGACATTTGCCTATATTCCCGCCGTACAGCCCGTAAAGCCCCTCCGCGCGAACGCTGTCAACCCCAAAGTCCGCAAGCGCGCGCAGACACTCGCTTTTCGGCGTTTCCACAACATTTATCACAGCAACGCGCGAAAGAATAGTTTCCAGAATCGGCGCCTTGCTTTCGGCAGTGAAAATGCAGCAGTTAAACGCCGACGGCTCCTCTATAAATTTGAGCAGAGTGTTCTGACATTTCTCGCTCATGCTGTCCAGCTGTTCAAAAATAATCACGCGAAGCCCTCCGTCGTTCGGCAAACGACAGCAGTCGGTGATTACTCCGCGCAGCGTTTCAACATTGTATTTTCCGTTTATACGAAGCGGATAAATGACGTCCGGGTGCACGTGTTCCTCTATTCGCCGACAGCTTCGGCAGTCCATACACGGCTTTTTTTCGTCCGAGCCGCATAGCCGCAGCATAGCGGTGTAATCCGCAAGAACCGTTTTTCCAAGTCCCTTTTCTCCGCAGAAAAGCAGGGCGTGAGGGAATCTCCCCGAGCGGAAAAACTGCCCTATTCGTTCAAGCTCCGCACTCTTTCCGTAAAGCTCCATCAGACCTTCTCAAACCGCTCAATATCGGTAACGAAAATCGTCGCGCCGCCCACGCTTACCTCAACCGGATAGCTGACGGGGGCGGAATCCGCGCTGAACGAAGCCGCGTTGGGAACATACTGCTTGCGCTTCTTTGAATGGTCGCGGATAATATCAATGACGCTGTCAACAGCTCCGTCCTCACAGCAAATCAGAAAGGTAGTATTCCCCGCCATCAGAAAGCCGCCCGTAGAAGCAAGCTTTGTTGCGGAAAAGCCGTTTTTGGTGAGAGCGGAGGAAACGGCGTGCGAATCATCGTTATTGACAATTGCATAAATAAGCTTCATTTTTAAAATCCTTTCGATTTTGTATTTATTTATATTATAGTATACCATAATCTGCGAAAAAAGTAAAGGAATTTTTTTAGGGTCTGCCCGACTGTTTCCGAGGTTTTCAAGGACAGCTGCGGCTCTCGCGGCTTTATCGAGGCGTTTTACACGTTATGGGACGGCACGACCTTGCCGCCGAAGTTGTGTGATAAAGCGATAGGACTGTACTTCACACGAAGATTAGTACCGGTTTTACCCTATGCGCCTTATTTCCGAAGCAGCCGTTAGGTCGTCAATGAAAACAGTCCTCAGCAGACAACCGCCGAGGACTGTTTGAATATGCAGAGCGTCTTTATCCAAAGATAAACATCGAATAACCTATGTCTTTTGATATTCTCCGATAGGAAAACAAAAAATGGCTCTGTTTCAAATAACAGAGCCATTAGCTTGGTCTGAGTGACGGGACTTGAACCCACGGCCTCTACCACCCCAAGGTAGCGCGCTACCAACTGCGCCACACCCAGACACGGGGTATGCAATTCATCATTGCTTTAATATTATACATCTTTTTTTTGCTTTTGTCAACCCCTTTTTCAAAAAAATCCGCTTTTTTTCAAAAAAATTTAATCCCACAATTTTCCGTTGTTTCCTTAATGTTTGCATTGACTTTTTACCGCCCATGTGATAAAATAAATACAAACGCTTCAAGGCTTCACCGCACAATTATTGTCGCACAAGATTACGAAAAATACACCCGCAATAAGTCGGCAAAGGCGCGAGCCGTTAATTGTGCGGCGACGCCTCAACTTTTCTAGTGAAAGGACATGGCAAAAGTGAAGAAAAAACAGCTTTGCCTGCTTGCTTCAGCCGCAGTTATGCTGTGCGGCTGCGTAAACATCGAAAACCGCACCCTTACCGAATCGGATACCTCCGCTCCCCCGCAAATTGTGAACGAAGCGCCCGTAACCGTTTCGGTTGCCACAACGACAGCACCCGAAAATCCGGCAGCTTCCCCTGTTTCGACGACAACAGAGCCGCCCGAAGAGGAAATTATTGAGGAATATAACGTTTTTACGCTCACCGACGAGGACAACGAGCTCCTTTCGCGTTGCGTTTTTGTTGGCGACAGTATTTGCAGCGGTCTGAAGGTTTACGACATTCTCCCCGCAAAGCAGGTTGTTGCGCAGGGCAACATTGCCGCGCGGAATATATTTGATTTTACATTTGTCGTAGACGGCGGCGAACAGTCGCTTCTCTCGGCGCTTGTCGAGCTAAAGCCCGAATACGTTGTTTTTTCAATGGGAATGAACGACGTAAACATAACCTCCCAAGAGGAATACGTACAGAATTACAACGACCTTCTGGCGATGACGGAGAGCTTCCTCCCGAACGCAAAGCTGATAGTCCTGTCAATCACGCCGATAGACAGAACCTCTGCCTTTACCGCAAACGAAAACATTGACAGCTTCAACAAGGCTCTGGAAAAGTCCTTTGCGGAAAACGAGGAAAACAAATGGCTTTACGTCAACGTTTCAGACGAGCTTAAGAACTCGGCTAACGCTTTGAAAAGCAAATACAGCAGCGGCGACGGAATACATCTCGCGCCCGACGCCTACTACGCGATTCTTTCGCAGGTCAGCGGCGCAGTGCGGGAATGGGAAAATCCCGACGATGAAGCTGCGTCCGATGACAACGGCAATGACGATTTTGTAGTTGAATAGCAAAGCCCGCTTTCCGTATTTTCCGACCGATATCATATACATTCGTTTTATTCAATAAGGGTCAATCCCCTTATTGAGCACCAAAAGACTGCATGACTGCCCTTTTCGGCTGACTTGCAGTCTTTTTTCGATTTTTCAGTTTTTGCGCGCGACAGCGCGCAAATGGGGTGGGCGGGCGGGGAATGCGCCGCGCTCGCGCGGCGCACCGAGCAGCAGTATTTCCGAATAAACCGAACGATGAAAAAACAAGACCCTAGAGAAAAGCTGCGCCCCCTTGCACAATGCTTCAAGGGGGAAGAATGTGCATGGAGGTGCGCCCGCCTCCTGAAGGGGCGCGCCCGCTGCAATGGGCACAACCGTTGCTTGCCCCCTCGTCGGCGGGCGCAGGCGGCTTTAACCATACTCGGCTTTCACATAAGCCTCGGCTGACGCCGCCCTCTTAGTGTGCATTTTGCACAAAATAAACGCCGTCTTATTTTTTCGCAGAGGAAAAATCGGGTCGAAGCCGTTTTTTCAACGGACGAAATGAACGTTTTTTTCGACAGATTCCGCAGTTTTATGCGATATGATGGCGTTTTTTTCTGTCGGAAAATATCATCATCTGTCGTAAAAAAACGTCTTTTTAAAGAACGATGTAATTCTTATAAAATTGAGGTCATCGCATTTTTCAAAAAAATAATGCAGTATTATTTTTTTCAATCGGACGTTTTTTAGCAAATTCAGCACCCGCAAAATTAATTTGCAGGCTTCACTATTTAATATTTATGTGCAACTTTACCAATTCTATGTTTTTGAAGCACGCTTGGCACACCGATAAGCAATGCAGCTCGGAATGGCAGGCTTCTTTTCGTTGTGCTTGCTCCTACTCAGGAAATTGTGGAAAAAAATTTCTCGGGAAATGTGAAAAATAAGGTCGGCGGATTTTCACAATTCTATTTACGAAAATAGCCGTTTCAAGCCGTTTCGCCGCTTTATTTTCTGCAATTGTGAAAAATAATGTGGTTTTATTTTTCACAATTCGGGCGACCGCTTCCGACTTTTTTTTGAAAAGTATTGCAAAAAAAACACGGGTATAGTATAATAATAAGGTATGATTCAATAGATTTTATTGTGAGGCACACATGATTTTTGCAGATTTGTTTTTTCTCTACGTTTTTATGGCGCTGTGTATCCCCGCCTACTTCATTTCAAAAAATATCGCCTACCGGAACGCGGTTCTGGTTATTTTCTCTCTCGTTTTCTACGCGTGGAGCAGACCCGACTGGCTGGTGCTGCTGCTAATAAGCGTTACGGGAAACTACTTTTTCGGACTGCTCATCGAAAAGTGGAGGGATACCCCAAAGGCTAAGCTGGGCGTCGCCTTCTCGCTTATATTGAGTCTGGGAATGCTGTTCGTGTTCAAATACACAAACTTTTTTATCGACAATATTAACGGCATTTTCGGCACTTCCATCGCCAACACGGAAATCGAGCTGCCCATCGGCATCAGCTTCTACACCTTCCAGATTATCTCCTACATTCTCGACTGCTACTGGGGCAAGGTCAAGGTTCAGCATAACTACTTCCGTCTGCTTATGTACATTTCCCTTTTCCCGCAGCTCGTCGCAGGTCCGATTGTGCGGTACAGCACAGTTGAGCAGGAAATCGGTCGGCGCAGCATTTCCGTTTCGGACATAAGCGAGGGTATAACACGCTTCGTAATCGGTCTTGGCAAGAAGGTCATACTTGCCAACAACCTGCACGCGGTGGTTGAGCAGTTTCTTACGGGCGACCTTGAAAAAATTTCCGTTATGGGCACCTGGTACGGAGTTATAATGTACTCTCTTTACGTCTACTTCGACTTTTCGGGCTATTCGGATATGGCTATCGGGCTGGGTCGGATTTTCGGCTTCCACTTTGACGAAAACTTCAACTATCCCTTTGTAAGCAAAAACATCACAGAGTTCTGGCAGAGGTGGCACATTTCGCTCGGGTCGTTTTTCCGCGACTACCTGCTGTACATTCCGATTTTTGGCAAACGCAGACAATATGCCAGCCTTTTCCTCGTGTGGTTCTGCACGGGCTTCTGGCACGGCGCGCACTGGAACTACATTATATGGGGACTTTACTACGGGGTATTTATTTTATTTGAAAGACTGCTGGGCAGCAAGCGGCTGAAAAAGGTACCGGCTGTGATTATGCACATTTACAGCAAGCTTATAATAGTGGTCGGCTTCGGGATATTCTACTTCACCGACATTTCGCGGCTCGGAACATTTTTCGGAAATCTGGTAGGAGCGAACGGAAACGCGTTTATTGACATTTCGGTAACAACCTCCTTTATGAACAACGTTTTCCTGATACTTTTCGCAATCGCGGTAAGCACTCCGATAATTCCGCTGCTGCGGCGAAAGATTCAGAAGCTTTCCTTCGGCGAAAACGCAATTGGTATTTCTACAACTATTTGCAACGCCGCAATTCTCATCGCCTGCTCAATCCTGCTTGTCGAAAACACCAACAACCCCTTCCTCTACTGGAGCTTTTAAGGCAGCCCTACCAACGGCGGCTCGATTTAGCCGCATATCCCTACGGGTGCCGCGAGCCGCGAAGCGGCTCGCGGCAGGCTCAACCTCCGCTGTAATCGGCGAACCGCGCGCACGCGCCGCAAACCGCAAAGCGGCTTGCGGCGGTCAGCGGTGCGAAGCACCGCTGACCGCCCTCTGCGGCTTCGCCGCAGAGGGCGACGTGCGCGCCGCGCGATATATCGCCGTGTGCGGAACGCGGCGTTGCAGCGGCGGCGAAAGAGAAGAGAATCTTTAAAGCCGCCGCGCCGTAACGTCCCATTCAAAAGTACCCCGCATCTGCGGCGCAGATGTAAAATATCAGCAATCAAAATCAAAATCAAATTTAAGGCAATACAGCACAAGGATTGTGCGCGTATTGCGAGGTCAGCTTTTTCGTCAGGTTGTGCAAGACGACGGAAAATATGCAAGCAAAACGCGCGAAAAGCCGTAAGGCGGTCTTTGTGCGGCGATGCCTTAACTAAACGCAAGGAGAAATGACAATGATTCAGAAAAAAGAGTTCGGCTTCGTCAACGGCTATAAGGTGTTCCTGTTTTCCCTCACAAACAAAAACGGAATGAGAGCAGACCTCACCAATTACAGCGGCGCGGTCGTAAGCCTCCTCGTCCCCGACAGAAACGGCGAGCTTGGCGACGTAGTTCTCGGCTACGACGACCTCGACGGCTACGTCAACGGCACTTCCTCACAGGGCGCGCTCGTCGGCAGATACGCAAATCGTATAGCCAACGCAAAATTCTCTATCGACGGTACAGAATATAAGCTCTTCGCAAACGAAAACGCAAACTGTCTGCACGGCGGAAACGTCGGCTTCAATAAGCGCGTCTGGACAGTAGACAAAACAACCGATAACAGCGTGACCTTCGGCTACATCAGCCCCGACGGCGAGGAAAATTTCCCCGGAACGGTAAAGGTTGCCTGCACCTACACCCTCACGGACGAAAACGAGCTTAAGCTCGAATATACGGGCGTAAGCGACGCGGATACCGTGCTCAACCTCACCAACCATTCCTATTTCAACCTCGGCGGCGTAAACAGCGGCTCCATTCTCGACCACGAGCTTCAGATTTTCGCCGACAAGTACACCCCCGTTAATAAGGCGCTTATCCCTACGGGCGAGCAGGCGGACGTTACGGGCACGCCCTTCGATTTCCGCACCCCAAAGCTTATCGGAAAGGACGTTGAAGCAGGCTTGCTCGTTGGCTATGACCATAACTATATGCTCGGCGAGCCTCACAAAATGCGCAGGGCGGCAGTTGTGTACGACGCAAAAACAGGCAGAGAAATGACCGTTTACACCGATAAGCCCGCTATGCAGCTCTATACCGCTATCGGTCTTGGACCCGAAATCGGCAAGAACGGTAAGCCTATGGGCTTCCAGACAGCCCTGTGCCTTGAAAGCCAGTACGCGCCCGATTCGCCCAACCAGCCCGATTTCCCCGACTGCATTCTCAGAAAAGGCGAAGAATACCGCTTTACAACCATTTACGCGTTCGGCGTGAGAAAGTAACCATAAAACGAAAAGAACCGACTGCTCCCCCGCTTTCGGTTCTTTTCCTTTTCCGCAAAACGCAATTGTCGAAAAATGTCATAAAAAATTTTGAAAAACCTATTGCAATTTACTATATCTTGTGGTATAATACAATTACAGCACAAAATGTGCCGTTTTTACAACAATACCGCGCGTTTAACGCGATACTATATTTTGCGAAAGGCAGACGATTTTTTATGAAGAACGTTGAACTCCATATTACAGGCGGTACTCTTTCCGATGACGAAATTCAGGAATATGTGAACAGGGGCAGGGAAAATAAGCCCTCCCAGAAGCTCCTCGCAGTCGATATCAACGTTGACGGCGATTACGTCGATTTGGCTTATCGCTACGACGACAGACCGTTCGAGAGAATCCGCAGAATCACAGGCTACCTTGTAGGCACGCTCGACCGCTTCAACAACGCAAAGCGCGCCGAGGTTCTCGACCGGGTTACTCACGAGGTTGCAGACGACTGTGAAGATGTTTACGTCAGCTGACGTAAGTTAAACACGATTTTTTCTAATCTTTTGTTTTTCATTTTTATATTCCCCTCCAATTTGCCGCTCTGAAAAGGGCGGCACTTTTTTTGCCCCCGCACAGCAACAGCGGGTTGCTTGACTATTTGCAACAGGCGTTGTATAATAAACTCAAGGAGGCGATACAATGAAGGAAAAATCCGAAATCGGAACAAAAGACGTAATATTTAAGCTGAGAACCGAAAAAGGCTGGTCGCAGGACGAGCTTGCCGAAAAGGTTTTCGTAACAAGGCAGGCAGTTTCACGGTGGGAGAACGGCGAAACTGTCCCCAACACAGAAACTCTAAAGCTTCTCTCCAAGCTGTTCGACGTATCCATCAACACCCTGCTCGGCTCGCCGAGAAATCTGATTTGTCAGTGCTGCGGAATGCCGCTCGAGGATTCCCTTATCAGCAAGGAAAAGGACGGCGATTTCAACGAGAGCTACTGCAAGTGGTGCTACGCGGACGGCGAGTATATGTACAGCGATATGGACGACCTGATTGACGTATGCGTGAAAAATATGGTAAGCGCGGAACATTCGGAGGAGGAGATACGCTCATATTTAAAAGCGACCTTACCGAATCTCGATTACTGGAAGCGCTATGACGAGCTGGGTGGAAATGAGGCGTTCGAGGAGTTTAAGAAAACGCTTACTGACGAAATCAACGCGCTGAATATCGAAGGTATGCCGAAGCTCGAAAAGCTCAACGCGCTTGTCGGCAGCTATATCAACCTTGAATACAGACTCCCCAACGGAAAAACCGTGAAATACCTTGACGACAACGCTACATATCTCGGCAATCAGCTTGAATGTGAATTCGGCAGCGACAGGTGCTTCGGCATTGCCGCAAATATGGAGTTCATTCTGATTTCAACCTACGAAAAGGACGGAAAAAATCCCGAGCTTGTCATTTACAAAAAAAGATAAATATTTTTTAAGCCGTATTCGGAGCAATTCCAAATACGGCTTTTTGATATTATTGCTTACACCTTAACGTTTCTTCTCTTCCAGATTCCCGACGAGTAAAAAACAATCGAAAGTATCGCCGAAACACCCCAGCCCACGGGCCACGACCACCATATTCCGTCTGTACCCAAGCCGAGAGGTCCCGAAAAAATAAACGCAAGCACAACGCGCAGAATAAGGTCAACAAAGGTCGATATAACAAAGCACGCAACCGCTCCCGCGCCCTTCAGCACCGCGTCGCAGCTCAGCTTAACCGACATAACCACGTAAAACGGGCTGACAATTGTAAGAAATCGGCAGCCTACCGCAACCGCGTCGCCGTCGGGATTGTTCACGAAAAAATTAACCAGCGGCGCGCCCAGTGTCAGATACAACACGGTTACCGGTATCGCAACCGCCGCCGAAATAATAAGCGAGGTCTTAAATCCACTGACAACGCGGTCATGCTTCGCCGCGCCGATATTCTGCGCCGCATAGCTCGACAGTCCGTTCGACATTGTAACAATGCACGTCACAACAAACGTGTTCAGCTTGATTGCCGACGAATAACCCGCCATCGCAGCCGAGCCGTAATCGTTTATCAGCCACTGAATGAAGAGATTTCCGACCGATATAAAGCACTGCTGCAAAATAGACGGAATAGCAATAATCGAAATCTTTCCGAGCATTTCTCCCGAATAGATTCGCGCCGCTTCACCGTCGTTTTCCATATTCTTAACGCGGCGGAAAAGCGCAATTATCGCAAGCACCGCGGCAATTCCCTGCGCCGCAAAGGTCGCCCACGCAACGCCCGCAACACCCATATCAAGACACACCACCGCAGCAATATCAAGAATAACATTGCCCACGGACGAGCCTATCAGAAACCAGAGCGGAGTTTTCGAGTCGCCAAGCGCAGTGAAAATTCCGTTGCAGACGTTGTACAAAAACAGGAACGGAACACCGTAAACATAAATGTCAAGGTAGATTTTCGCGTCCGCGAATACGTCGGCAGGCGTGTTAAGCATACCAAGCAGGCTGTCCGAAAAAATCACTCCGACAAGCATAAGCAAAACGCTCAAAACCGCCGATGAAACAAGCGAGGTGTAAATTGAGGTGCGAAGCCGCCCGAATTTACGGCTGCCGAAAAGATTTGAAACAATAACCGAGCAGCCCGAATTGCAGCCGACCGCAAAAGCCATAAACAGCATGGTTATCGGATAGCTTGCACCGATTGCCGCAACAGCGCTCTCACCGTTTTCAATGAAATTGCCTGCAATAATGCTGTCCGCCATGTTGTAAAACTGCTGAAACGCAACGCTTATCAGCAGCGGAAGCGTAAACCGCCACAAAACCTTTGACGGCTTCCCGACCGTCATATCGATGTTCATTTAAAAGACCTCTTTCCTTTTGTTAAGCTTGATTATCTGCACCGTGAGCTTTTCAAGCGCTTCGCGGCGGATTTCGTTCACATTTGCCGCGCTCAGCATAAGTCCGCCGTCAATTTCGCAGCTGATTTTGCCTGCTTCAAATACAGTTCCGCCCATTTTGGCGAGCCGTCCGCAGATTTCCTCTGAGGTTGATTCGCGGCTGCGCGCCGTTTCGGGAACAATTTCCGTTTCGTATGCGACCTGCGCGCCGCCTGCCGAAGCCTTGACAAAAACGGGCTTGCCGGTCGAAACGGCAACGGAAATATCCGCCGCAAACCGCTTGTACGGCTTGTCGTACAGCCTTTGCAGCGCTTTCAGAGCGTCCGCCGAGGCAGCCACGTCCTCCTTCGTGCGGATACCCTGCATATCCTGCATACTGCCGTCAAAATAGCTCTCGGTAAAGCCGCTGCGCGAAAAAACCGCGCGAAGCCGCTCCATATCGGGAGCTTCCCCCGCCAGCGCCTTTCGGCAAGCCGTTACCGCCGCCGCAACATATTCGGGGCGCTTCATTCGCCCCTCAATTTTCGCGGAGGTAACTCCAAGCTCGTCCAGCTTTTTCAGTCGGCTTATAACGGACAGGTCCTTCAAGGAAAGCACGTTGTGCCTGTCGCCAAAGGAAAAATCCAGACGGCACGGCTGCGCGCAAAGTCCGCGATTGCCGCTTCTTCCGCCGTACATTGCGCTCATAAGGCACTGACCGCTAAGGCACACGCAAAGCGCGCCGTGAACAAAAACCTCGGTTTCGACGTCAACGTTCCCGACCACCTCGGAAATTTCCTTGTACGACATCTCCCGCGCCAGAACAACACGGCTGAAGCCCATTTTTCGCGCAAACTCCGCGCCGGAAGCCGAATTTATTGTCATCTGCGTGGAAGCATGCAGCGGCATTTCGGGTACGGCGCTGCGAAGCCGTCCCGCAAGCCCGATATCCTGCACAATAAGCGCGTCAACGCCGGCTTCGTAAAGCTGTTCGGCAATTCTGACCGCCTCGTTAAGCTCGTCGTCGAAAATAAGCGTGTTCATCGTAACATGAACCTTAACGCCCGAAGCGTGACAAAGGCGAACAACCTCGCCAATCCG
The DNA here is from genome assembly GCA_964520065.1 of uncultured Ruminiclostridium sp. GTDB lineage: Bacteria > Bacillota > Clostridia > Oscillospirales > Ruminococcaceae > Ruminiclostridium_E. The sequence goes on along the minus strand of CAZFMC010000001.1, from coordinate 105,848 downwards.
CTCGGGCGTGAAATTCTTTGCATTTTTTCTCGCAGAAAAAGCGGTTGTACCTAAGTAAACCGCGTCTGCTCCCGTATTCAGTGCGGCAGGAAGGCAGTCCTCGCCGCCGCACGGCGCTAAAATCTCAATCATGATTCAAACGTTGTCTGGACATATGCGGCATTGAGCTTTTCGCCCGCCGCGCCCAGCTGCTCCTTAAGCCGCTCAACCTCTGCCTGAAGCTCCATAATCTCGTCCTCCTTCTTGGACATTACAACGCCGTAGGAGCTTTCATAATTTTTCAGAATTTTGCGCAGCTTGTCGTTTTCCGCGTCCTTTTCGTCGCATCTCTGACGAACGGACTGCTCGGTTTCCGCAAGAATAGCGCGGAGCTTATCCATTTCCCCGCTGCGCGCTTCAAGCGCACGGATTTTCTTTTCATATTCCGCAATCGTTCTGTCGAGGTCGGCATTTTCCGCGGCGGGCTTTTCCATCTGCTCGCGAAGCTTTTCCATTTCCTCGTTTGCGATAGCAAGGTCTATTTCAAGCTCCTCCTTTTCCGCGCGGAGCTTTTTCAGCTCTTCGGGAACGGGAGTGCCGTCGTCGTTTACGGAGGTGTGGATTTCCATTTTTGTGAGTCTGCCGTTAAGCTCGGCAATTGTCTTTGTTGCAGCCTCAAGACGTCCCTGCGCCGCTTCAAGCTCGTTTCTGAGCGCTTCGTTTGCGGCAACCTCGGTAAGCTTTTCGGTGTTGAGCTGCGCGATTATCTTATTTGCGGACGAGAGCGCGGATTTTACATCGGCAATTGTCGTTTCGCTGTCGCTGCACTGCTCGCTTAACGCCTTGCCTTCCTCCTGCGCGCCCGCAAGCTGCTTTGCAAGCTCGTCGGCGCGTTCTTCAAGCGCAGCAGCTTCTGATTTCAGCTGAGCTTCGGTCTCGCTTCTGATAAGAAGCTGCCGTTCAAGCTCCTCGATACGCTCCTGTAAAAGCTCCGCCTTACCCGTCAGCTCGTCGATAAGCAGCTCGTCCTCGTCGCTGCGCTTCTTTTTAAGCGAATCGCCCATTATAAGCAGCGCGGAAAGCGCGGTCGCCTCCGCCTCGCTTATACCCGGCATTTTTGTTGTTATATATAAAATTTTATCCTCAAAGGTTTTCGCAAAGGAAAGAACCTCCTCGGGATTATCGGTTTTAAGATAATAGCCGCGTCCGTTGACCTGTACTCTCAGCTTGTCCATGCTCTTACCATTCCTTCCGTAGAAATACTATTCTATACTATTATATAACATTTTCTCTTAAAAGAAAAGGGGTTTTCAAAAAATTTCCGCTATTTTTTAAATTTTGTTGAAAAATAAGGCGCATTGTGTTATAATATTTTTATGTATTTATGCTTTTTAGGGCTTCACCCGATTGTCAGCAGGAAAGGACTCAGCTATGAATATCAAAACCTTCTACTTGAATAATGAAAAAACAGTTTATATGAAAGCATATCTTTTAGGGCAGGTCGAAAGCCTTGAATGGTGCAAAAAACGTCCCGCCATCTTAATTTTCCCCGGCGGCGGCTACGAATACTGCTCAGAGCGCGAGGCTGAGCCGATTGCAATGCGCTATACCGCCGAAGGCTACAACGCTTTTGTGCTGTATTACGCCTGCAACAAAAAATACCCCGCGGCATTTACAAACGCCGCTTACGCTATGTACAAAATCCGCGCAAGAGCTGACGAATTCGGCATAGACAAGGACAAAATCGCCGTCCTTGGCGCAAGCGCGGGCGGACATCTGGCAGGCTGTCTGGCGACAATGTGGGGCGACAAGGCAATAACCGAAGCCATCGGCTGTACACCCGAGGATATTCGCCCCAATGCGGCAATTCTCTGCTACCCCGTAATAAGCGGAATCACCGCTCCGCACGAAGGCTCGTTCAAGGTGCTTCTCGGAGAGGAGGCTTCACACGCCGACCTTTCGCGGCTGTCGCTTGAAAACCGCGTTACGCCGAAAACACCGCCCGTTTTCCTCTGGTGTACGGCGAACGACGACTGCGTACCCGCCCATAACAGCCTTGTAATGGCGCGCGCGTGCGTTTCCAACAACGTTCCCTGCGAGCTTCATATGTTCGACGAGGGTCCGCACGGACTTTCCACCTGCGATAAGGTTACAGGCTGGCACGATATGTTCTTTAAGGACGACTGCAAAACGTGGATCAGCCTTTCCGTTAAATTTCTTGCAAAATATATGAACGTATAAATAAGGAGAGAAACAAATGAAAAAGCCATTTACAACAAAGGAAAAGCTTGAAGAAATCATTGCGCAGTACCCTACCCCGTTCCACCTCTACGACGAAAAGGGTATCCGCGAAAACGCACGCCGTTTTAAGGAGGCTTTCTCGTGGAATAAGGGCTTCCGCGAGTATTTCGCGGTTAAGGCTACGCCGAACCCGTTTATTATGAAAATCCTTATGGAGGAGGGCTGCGGCTTCGACTGCTCCAGCTATACCGAGCTTATGCTTTCCGACAAGGTCGGCGCAAAGCAGCACGATATTATGTTCAGCTCCAACGAAACCCCCGACGCTGATTTCAAAAAGGCTTACGAGCTTGGCGCAATAATCAACCTCGACGATTTTACGCATATTGACGTTCTCGATAAGCTTACGGGAATCCCCGAAACAATCTGCTGCCGCTACAACCCCGGCGGAGAATTTAAAACAAGCGAAACGGGCAACGTTATGGACACTCCCAAGGACGCAAAATACGGCTTCACACACGAACAGCTTATCGAAGGCTACCGCATTTTAAAGGAAAAGGGCGCAAAGCGCTTCGGTATGCATTCCTTCCTTGCAAGCAACACCTTAACCAACGACTATTACCCCGTTCTGGCGGAAATTATGTTTAAGGCAGCTGTTGAAATCAAGGAAAAAACAGGCGTTAAGCTCAGCTTTATCAACCTTTCGGGCGGCGTAGGAGTTGACTACACCCCCGCCGACAAGCAGAACGATATTCTCGAAATCGGCAGAAAGGTGAAGGAAGCTTACGAAAAGGTGCTTGTACCAGCAGGAATGGGCGACGTTGCAATTTACACCGAGTGCGGACGCTTTATGCTCGCTCCCTACGGCGCGCTTGTTACAACAGCTATCCGTGAAAAGCATATTTATAAGGAATATATCGGCGTGGACGCCTGCGCGGCTAACCTTATGCGCCCCGCAGTTTACGGCTCTTACCACCACATCACCGTTATGGGCAAGGAAAATCTGCCCTGCGACCACACCTACGACGTGGTTGGCGGACTTTGTGAAAACTGCGACAAATTCGCCAAGGACAGACAGCTCCCGAAAATCGAAACGGGCGATATTATCTATATCCACGACACGGGCGCGCACGGCTTCTCAATGGGCTATAACTACAACGGAAAGCTCCGCTCGGCGGAAATTCTCCTTAAAGAGGACGGCAGCTTCAAGCTTATACGGCGCGCCGAAACTCCGCAGGATTATTTCGCGACCTTCGATTTTTCCGAGTACAGCTTCAAATAGTATTTGTTCAAATAATATTTGTTAAAATGAGATTTGAGTATTGCCCGAGCTGCGGAGAAAAGCTCGGAGAAAAAAACATAGGCGACGAAGGACTTGTGCCGTTTTGCGATAATTGTCAGCGACCGTGGTTCAGCTTTTCCTACCCTTGCGTAATCTGCCTTTGCGTGAACGAGCTTGGCGAGGTTCTGCTGATAAAGCAAAGCTACGGACAGCCACGGTTTGTACTTGTAGCGGGCTTTATTAAGTCGGGTGAAAGCGCCGAGGAAGCAGCGCTGCGCGAGGTGAAGGAGGAAACGGGGCTTTGTGTGGATTCGTTTGATTTCGCCTTCAGCAGCTACTATGAGCCGCGCGACAACCTTATGTTCGGGTTTATATGCAGAGTGAAAAAAACTGATTTTACACTTTCCGGCGAAGTCGAAGAAGCAAGGTGGGTTTCACCCGAGGAAGCGGTAACTACCCTCCGTAAGGGCGGCACGGCGCATAAGCTTGCCGAATACTATTATTCCAAAGGAAATTTAAGCATATGAGAATGAGAAAAAAGAAGCACCTTGACGAGCGGCTTGAAGCCTGCGCGGCAGTCAATCTCGGCTGGCTTCAGGATTACGCTTCGGAACAGCGCGGAGTCAATCCGCCCGAAATAATCACCGCCGAAAAGGTGTTCGGAAACAGCAACCCCATTCACCTCGAAATCGGCTGCGGCAAGGGTCAGTTCGCCGAGGAAATCGCCCGCCGCAACCCCGATATAAATTTCGTAGCAATCGAACAGAACGTAAACGTGCTGGTCACTGCTATGGAGCGCACAAACGCGGGCGGGCTGAAAAATCTGAAATACATAATGGGTATGGCGGAATATCTTGAAAAAGTATTCGAGCCGAAAAGCGTGGAGAGAATTTATCTGAATTTCAGCTGTCCTTTTCCCAAAAATACCTACGCAAAGCACCGCCTTACCCACGAGCGTTTCCTCTCGATTTATCGGAATATACTGTCCGAAAACGGGTACATTATCCAGAAAACCGATAATTCGCCGTTTTTTGAGTTTTCGCTGAACAGCTACTCCGATAACGGCTTCCGCCTGCGGAATATTTCGTTCGATTTGCATAACAGCAAAATTGAAGGGAATATTATTACGGAATACGAAGAAAAATTTTCATCGCAGGGCTTCCCGATTTTTTATACGGAAGCGTTTCCGATTGAACGGTAAAATTTGGAAATTTTCTTAAAAATCCCTTTACAAAAGTGAAAAAATATTATATAATAGTAACAGCTGAAAAAACTGAAAAACTGAAAGGAATGAATTAAAATGGGCAAATTTTCTGCAATCGTCGGTCTTGCCGCTCTCGCGGGCGTTGGCTACTATGTCGGCAAAAAGGTTTTTGAGAAAAAGCAGGCTGATAAGGAAAACTACATTGAGCCTGAGGTTTTTGTAGAGGAACGTCACTCTACCCCAAAGGAAAAACTCCAGAAGGCTTCGCTTTTTGCGGTCGGCGCAATTAAAACAGGCACCGAAAAATTCAAGGAGGGCATTGACGAAATCATCAATACCGATATGGTTACCAAGGGCGAGGATACCGTAAACACCGCCAAGGAAACCGTTATGGAAACCAAGGATAAGGCAGTCAGCTTCGCCAAGGACAAGAGCGAGGCTTTCAAGGGCGAAATCGAAAACCTCAAGAATATGGTTTCATCAATAAATACAGGCGCAGGCGAGGCTGAGGACGATATTATCGACCCCGCAGAAGCTGATATTATTGACGAGGGCGAAGCCGTAGAGCCGATGAACGCCGACCTTGAGCCGGAAACCGACGCGGCTATCGAATTTGAACCGAAAACGGAAAACTACGCTGATATCGAAATCGAAATTGAAACCGATACCGAAGCCGAAACGGAAATTGAAGCTGCGGCAGAGCCTGAGCTTGAAGCTCCCGCCGACGAAATCTCCGAAGCGGCTGACGAAATCGACTCTCTTTCTTTCGACGCTGCGGATAATATTTCCGTAGACACTTTTGACTTCAGCGCAGCTGACAAGCTCTGATTTTCCATTGAAAATTATACAACAACGCCGCACGGTTGATTCCGTGCGGCGTTTATTATGCGTTAAATTTATGACAGATATTTCAGCGGCTCAACCCTGCGTTCGTTTGCGGCAGTTATTTCCGCACGGATTTTTTCGGGGATTCCGTCAAGCGGCTTCGGCGCGGGACGCGCGGTGTAGAAGCCCTGTATCAGGTCAACGCCGTACTCAATTACGGCGGAAAGCTCCTCTGCCGTTTCAACACCCTCGGCAAGCACCTTTATGTTATTGAGCTGCGCAAATTCAATCGTGCTTTTCACAAACATCTGCTTATTAACGTCGTCCTGTATTCCCGAAATAAGGTAGCGGTCGATTTTTAACACCTGCGGCTTGAAGCGAAGCAGGCTGACAATGTTGGAAAAGCCTGTTCCGTAGTCGTCTATCGCAACCTCGAACAAGGGCGAATTTGCAAGAACGTCAAGGTTCTCGTCCGTAACCTCGTTAAGCTCCGTTATTTCAAGCGTACACTGTGAGAAAAGATGCTCGTACATATTGTGGAATATGCGGCTGTCCTTTTCGCGCAGGAAATTTCCGGGGATAACGTTGATAAATATGCGCCGTTCGCCAAATTCATCGTGGTGCTTTTCGATATACTCCATAACGTTGAAAAGCGTTGCGCGTTCAATGTCGTAAAGTCGGTTATACTCCTTTGCAACCTCGATTACCTCGCCCGGGTTCATACCGATTTCCTCGCTTGTTCGCATAAGCGCTTCATACGCGCAGATTTCACCCGTGCGCGCGTCAACAATAGGCTGGAAATGATAGGTGAAGAGATTTTTCTTGATAAGCGTGTCGAATAATCTGTATCTTTCGCCGGGCATACTGCTCTTAACGGCGGGAAGCGTGCCGTAAATAATACGGTTTCGCTGAAGCTCCTGCGTCGCCGCCTGAATGTACAGCGGCAGCTCGGAGGATTTCCAGCCGGGCTTGGAGGTATAGCAGCCGCAGTTCACCTCTACGAAATACTCCTTGCTCTGCTGATACGTTCCCGTAATACTGAAAAATACGTTTACCGCGTCGTTTATAATGCCGGAAATTGCTTTTCCGCTAGATTCAAGATTCACTATTGCGAAGGTGTCGTCGGAAATACGCGCGATAAGCGATTCCTTCGGGTTAGACATTCTGAGCGCTTCCGTCACAAGACATACCGCCTCGTCAATCGCCGCCGAACCGTAGTTGTCGTTGATAAACTTATAGCGCGGCATATTGTAAATAGAAATTGCGAAATGCTTTTTGGAATATTCAGCCTCGCCCTGCTCGATTTTTTCCCGCAGACCCGTAAGCGTAAGCAGACCGGTAAGCGCGTCGTGGGATTTATCCTCGCTCATGCCCTGCTTCATATGCTCGCGCTCGATTCGGGTAACAATCGTGCTGAAGCCGATGTTCATAACCCTTGAAACACGGTGGAGCTTATGAGCCACATACTCTATATCGGGGGTTTTTACTATGTAGTAGCCGCAGACCTTCGAGCCGACAAAAATAGACTGGAAAATCATTATAATCGGCTGCTCAAGCCCCTCAAGAAAACCGGGGGACATTTCTTCAAGGTTGAAAACCTCCTGATTGCGCGCAGTGTAGTCGTTTCTGCGGCAGGAAATAACGACCATCTTATTGCTGAACGGGTGTTCGGGGTCGGAGGGAATACCCTTTCTGGCGGTGGCAAGAAAATCGCTGTTAAGAGCGACCGCCGAGCCTGCGAGAATATGCTCGTAAAGGTTCTGACCGATTATGCTCAGGTCGGTACTGTCGAGAATTTTATCCGCCCACGAATAAATTACCTCCTCATGCGCACGCATATCGTGTACAAGCGCATAAAGCCGCGCAGCGGTCTTGCGGTAGCTCAGATCCGCTTCGGTATGACAGCCGCAGGATTCCGAAATGGTAAGCTCATATTTTTCATCAACGGTATACGGCTCAGCGTGATTTTCCACCGCGTCGCGTATAATTTCCATGCACAGCTTCGCAAGTCCCAGAAGATTGCGGGCGCAGGTCGTAATGCGCGGGGTGTGGTAAGCTACGCTTGTAAGCCCGTCAAAGCCCGTAACGATAATATCCTCGGGAACCCTTATGCCGTAGCGGGCAAGCTGATCGGTGGCGGCAACCGCCATAGAATCGTTCGCGCATATAAGAGCCTGCGGGAGATTTTTCTCCTTAACAAGCCGGTCGATAATCTTGAAAACGGGAATTTCCCAGTAATCCCCGTAAAAAACGTTCTTTTCATCATACGGAAGCCCATGCTCCTCAAGGGCTTCGCGGAACCATCTGAGTCGGTTTTCCGAGTCGCGTTCGCCCTTAAGACCCGCAATAAAATACGGTCTTTTTACATTATGGTCGTCTATAACGTGAGCCACAAGCTTCTTGAAGGCAGCTGTGGGATTCGGCATTACGGAAAAACAGCCGTCGTGCTCGTCGTTCAGCATAAGCACGGGAATCATTCTCTTGCGCGCCTCCGACACTATACGTTCGACAAGCTCCGGATTGTAAAAGCGTCTGCCGTCCATAATAATAACGTCAAGCACGTCAAAATTTATCATTTTATAAATTGAGCAAGCGCCGACGTCATATTCGTCGTCGTTATAATAATCATAAAAGCTGTTAAAAACAAGCAAACGGTAATCGTTCAGGGACGCGCAGCGAAAAAGCTCCTGAAGAAATTCCGTGCAGAATTCGTCGTGAACCTTTGTCGTGCAAACCCCTATAAGCTTATACTTCCCAACCATAATTACGTCCGCCTTTCGTGAGATTGCGGCAGGTTTATGAAAACCTACAATATCATTCACAAACAGTATACCACAAATTGTAACATTTGTCAATTGCAGATTTCAACAAATGTACAAAACTATTGCAAAAATGTCAATAATATGCTATACTGTATTAAACACAGGAAACGGGAGGACAGCGCAATGATAAAATCAAAGGAATGGGACTGGAGCGCAGCTGAAACGGACGCATGGCTGTCGCCGTCGGAGGAAAGCTACTATTACGCGGAGAAATGGCGGCGTGAAAACAGGCGCAGACTGCTTGACCTCGGCTGCGGACTGGGGCGGCACTCGTTTTTCTTCAGCGAAAAGGGCTTTGAGGTTTCCGCCTGCGACCTTTCGGAATATGCGGTTGAACGCTTGCGCAATTGTCAGAAAAAAAGCGGAATTTCCTTCCCGACAGCCGTCTGCGATATGAAAAAGCTGCCCTACGAGGACGGCTCGTTCGACTGCATTTACGCATACCACGTTTTGTCGCACGCGGACACCGAGGGCTTTAAGCAGACCCTTTCAGAGGGGCGCAGGGTTCTGCGCGAGGGCGGGGAAATCTTTTTCGACCTCTGCTCAAAGGACTCGTGGAGCTTCACAAAATCCGATTACCCGCGGCTTGACGAAAATTCGCTGCGCTTCGTCGGCGGAATTGAGGACGGAATCCCGCACTTCTTCGTGAACCGCGAGGATATCGACAGGCTTATGGAGGGCTTTGCGCTGAACAAGGTCCGTCACATTTTCGATTTGGATACGCCGCTTTCTCGCGGCGGCGGAACGCACTACTTTATCGAAGCGGATAAGGTGTAAGGAGTATTTTATGGCAGAAAAACGTTACAGCGCGGTCAAAAGTCCCGCAAGTATATCCGCGCAGCTCGAAAAGCTCAAAAGCCGCGGCTGTATAATCGAGGACGAGAAGGAAGCGGCTTTTGTACTTTCAAATATCAATTACTATCGCCTTGTACACTATTTCGAGGTTTTTCTTGAAAGCAAGCACAAATACCGCGAGGGAACGTCCTTTGACGCGGTTATGAGGATTTACGATTTCGACAGGCTTCTGCGTTCTCTGCTGCTTGCCGCTCTGGAGGAAATCGAAATTTCACTCCGCGCCCACGTTTCCAACTATCACGCGATGAAATACGGCGCACTCGGCTACCTCAACGAGGCAAGCTTCGACGTGCGGCATAACCACAAGCAGTTTTTGAAAAAAATAGAACGTCTGATTGAAAGCAACAACGGCGAAGCGCTCGTCGCCCACCATATCAGCAAATACGGCGCGTTCCCGCTCTGGGTAATTATGGAGCTGTTCAGCTTCGGCGCGCTCAACAACTTCTTCTCCGACCTCACACAGGAGGATAAACGCGCCATCTCCGAAGCGGCGTTCGGTTTGCCGTGGCGATACGCCGAAAACTGGCTGCAATGCCTTTCCGACCTTCGCAACTGCTGCGCGCACTACAACCGCCTTTACGCAAACGTTATGGACGAAATCCCTAAACAGCCGCCTGAGCCGGAAAAACGCTTTTCCAACACGCTTTTCGACTATATCCTCATTCTGAAAAGGCTCTACCCGCGCCCGCAGATGTGGAATTTTATGTTTATGGCGCGGCTGGAAATGCTCATAGCGGAGTATGGAAGCGCAATTGAGCTGAAACACCTCGGCTTCCCGGACAACTGGCGGGAACGGCTGAGCGAAGCGTTTTAACCTATAGAAATTTCACTGCCGTAATAGTGCCGAAGAATCTCTTCGGCGCTTTTTCCTTTTTGAGCAAGCACGTTCGCGCCGAACTGGCTAAGCCCCGCGCCGTGCCCGTAGCCCCTTGTGACAAAAGTGAAAATTCCGTCGCGGTAGGAAACCGTGAAGGCGGTCGAGCGCAGCCCAAGAATACGCCAGAAATCTCCGCCCGAAAAGAGATTATCGCCGATTTTTGCCGAAATGACATACCCGTCCTCGTTCGCGTTAAATTCGCTGAACCATTTTGCGTAGTCAGCAGGAGTTTCTATGTCGGATTTATACGCGACAAGCGCGCACCGAACCTGCTCGGCAGTCATCTCGTTGGAGCATTCATAACTTGCATAGGCTTTGTCGGATTGGCTGTCGGCAGGCTTAAGATATGGCAGCTCGCGCCCCCATACCCCGTAAGCCGAACGGGTTCTTCCCGCGCTCACCGAATGATAAACCGCATAAATCGGCTCTTTTTCGTAGGTTATCACGTGTTCCGCGCCATAATCCGCCGCCTGCTCCAGCGCAGGGAGATACCGCTCATAAGCCTCACCGTATTCCTTACGGCTTCTTTCGGGAGTAAAATACGGCTGGCAGGTTTTCGGGTCGTCGGAAAGCTGCAAATCGGGATTGTCAGTAAACAGCCGCAGCGCATAGGTGTACGCGGCGGCAGCCTGCGCATTAAGTGCCTCCTGCTCGTAATCAAGGGGAATCTGCGCGGCAAGGCAGCCGACAAGGTACTCGTGCGCGGTAACCGTTACAGCTTCGCCGGTTTCCGTTATGAGCAGCGCCGCCGCTTCGGGAAATTCAGCCGTCCGCTCCGCAGAGCCTGTCCCCGCAAACGGAAGAAAAATGCATACCGCCGCATAAAATAACGCAATAAAAAGCCTGTCCTTCATTTTGGTCATTCCCTTCAATGTTTTTTACAATTATATTGACTTGAACGAAAAAATATACTATAATAATAGGTAACGCATTATCTGAAAGGACAAAAATTATGAAAAAAGGACTCCCTATTCTTATAACAACCGTTCTCGGCGCGCTCGTCTGCGCAGTTATACGTTTTTTTCAATACGTAACAATCCTCGATTTTGAAACAGGCTTTTTCACCAACGGAAGCGAGCTTGCGGGAGGCGCAGTTTACATTGCCTTTGCCGTGTTCGGCGCAGCAGCCGTTTTCCTTGCAATATTCGGCGAAAAACGCGGCTGGACGGCGACAACCGCTTCCTCCGACGGGCTTGGCGCTAAGGCTTCTCTCGTGCAGGGCGTTTGCTGGCTTGCCGCCGCGGCGATACTTTGTATGGGCATTTTCGGCGAAAGCGGATTTACTGTCGTCTACTGCGCACTTTCGGCGGCGATGTTCGCGCTGATAGGCTTTATGCTGCTCAAAAACACCGTTCCGCCCCCGTTATCGGGTATTCTCAACCTCGTTCCCTCGCTGCTGCTGTTCATTAAGCTTACGCTGCTTTTCAGAGATGATATGGTAATCAAAAACCGCTCCGAAAATCTCATTATACTGCTCGGCTATATCTGCGGAGTGCTTTTCCTTTCGGGAGCGGCAAGATTTTTCACGCGCCTTGAGGGAAAACACACGCGCGTCCGCGAACTTATCACCGCCGCTCTTACGCTGCTTTTCACACTTGCGCACGTTGCCGCAAAGCTGCTCGGAATGATGTTCGGCGGCGCGCTTACCGCAGGAATGAGCGGAATTGACCCGACAACGGCAGCCCTTGCGGTAATTTCGCTGGGCTGGCTTGTAACGGTTTGCTGCTTTGAACAGAAAAAAGAACTCGAAATCATCAGCTTTGACGACGAATCCGACAGAACGGAGGAAAAGGTTGAAAAAAATTAGGATTTTTGCGCTCCTCGCGGCAATTTTAGCGGCGGGGAGCTGTTCCGCTTCGGTGGAAAATCTTTTAAGTCCGCCCAGACTCGACGAGGAGCAGTCCGCAATATACGACGCTCTCAAAAGCAGTATGAGCGGGGATATTCATCTTAAATACCCGAAAAGCGGGCAATACCGAAGCGCGTTTGTCGTTCAGAATATCGACGACGAGGAAACGGAAGAGGCTATCGTTTTCTATGAAGCCTCAAACGTTTCGGACGGCGGCTCTTCCCTGCGGCTGAATTTTCTCGACAAGGAAAACGGGGAATGGGTTTCCGTCTACGACTTCGCCGCGCTCGGCAGCGAGGTTGAGCGAGTAAGATTCGCCGACCTCGGAAACGGTAAAACAAGCATAATCATAACCTATACGATACAAAATTCCTCCGACAGCGCAACAAGCGTCCTGCACTACGAAAACGGTATTCCCACCGAAGTATATAAGGGTCGCCACGTTTATATGAACCTGATAGATATAAACGACGACGGCGCAGACGAGATGTTCCTGATTAACGGCGAAAAAACAAGCGGTACCGCTGCCGCTTACCTTCTCGGCTGGACGGACGAGGGCTTCGCAACGCTCTCCTCGGCGGCGCTCGGCGGAGGCTTTTCAAGCTGTCGGAACGTTCTGCTCGGGCAGTGCGACGCGGACGGCTACCGCGCAATTTTCATCGACTGCTCCCTTTCGGACGGAACCTTCGGAACGCACGCGCTCGTCTGCTTCGACAGAAGAATCGCCGCAGTGGAAGGGCTTTCCGAGCTTATTTCCCGCCGCACAAACACCTACACGCCCGATAATTTTTCGCAGGATATCGACGGGGACGGAATTATCGAAATACCCTCAACCGCCGTTTTTCCGGGCTACGAGAACCTCACCCGCCCCGAACAGGTCAATATGACCGCCTGGTATCAGATAGAAGCGCAGGGGTATAAGGTGCGGCCGGACAGACTTTCATATGTGAGTATCCGCGGAGATTATGCGCTTTTTATCCCGACGCGCTGGGAGGGACGAGTTACCGCCGACGTTTCCATCTCGGACGGAACAGTCACCTTCTCAAGCTACAACAGCCGCCTTCACGTAAAGGGCAGCGAGCTTCTCTCGATACGTTCGCTTCCGACAGGCAGCGATACGCCCGACGGCTACACGCTTTACGGCAAAAGCGAAGCAAGCGGATACAGCTTTTTTGTCAGAAATTCCTCCGACTCCTTCGCGCTTACCGACGCGGAGCTTTCGGATTGTCTGAAAATTATTACTTAGGGGGTGCAGAAATGAAAACAAGAAGAATCCTCGTCTGCGAGGACGAGGAAGCAATACGCGATTTCGTTGTAATACACCTGAAACGCTCAGGCTACGAGGTGTACGACGTTGACTGCGGCGAAAAAGCGGTTGACGCGTGGAACAGAGGTATGCGGTTCGATATCGCACTGCTGGATATAATGATGCCGGGAATCGACGGCTGTCAGGTCTGCCGCTTTTTGCGTGAACGCAGCAGCACAATAGGAATAATTATGCTGTCCGCAAAGGCGCAGGAAATGGATAAGGTGAGCTGTCTTATGATGGGCGCGGACGACTACGTTACAAAGCCGTTTTCGCCCTCGGAGCTTGTCGCAAGAGTAGACGCAATATACCGCCGCGTAAGCATGACAATACCCGATTCGGAAACAGTTTCCATCGTTGACAGCGGACCGTTCCGCATCGACCGAAAAAGCCATGTCGTATACAAAAACGGCGTAAATCTGGAGCTTACGCAGATGGAATTCAACGTGCTGGATTACTTTATCCGCCACAAGGGCGACGCTATCGACCGCGAAACGCTTCTTCGGCAAATCTGGGGGGAAAGCTATTACGGCGACGAGAAAATCGTTGACGTTAATATACGGCGGCTGAGAATGAAAATCGAGGACGACCCCTCAAACCCCGAATTTATCCGCACCGTCTGGGGCTTCGGATATATCTGGGGCAGCGAAAACAAGAGCGGCAGCGAATAAACGCTGCCAAAAAAACGAAAAAGGCGGACGAAATTCGCCCGCCGATAATTATTCCTCCGTCATCGCGGCAATATTGCGCCGCATTATCGAAACGTAGGTTTCACCCGCCGCCAGATCCTCATCTGACAGGCTGTGACAGGAATGCATAAGCCGCGTTTGCGCGCCCGCCGCTTCGGCAATGGTATCCGCAACCTTCCGCGTCGAAAATTCAATGTAATAAATCACCGCTGCGTTTTCGCTTTTCGCCGTTTCAATCAACGAGGCAAGCCGCGCCGCGCTCGGCTCGGTTTCCGAGGAGCAGCCCGAAAACGCCGCGTAATACTCTATCCCGTAATCCCGCGCCATATATCTGAACGGAAAACGGTCGCCGAAAATAAGCGGCTTGTCCAGCTTTTCAGCCGCTTCCGAAAGCTCTCGGTCAAGCTCCGTAAGCTCCGCATTGTACGCTTCAAGACCCGCGCGGTATTTCTCCGCGTTTTCGGGGTCGGCTTCGCAAAGCGCGTCGGCAATGCCGCTTGAAATGAGCATCGCGTTTTTCGGCGACGTCCATACGTGCTCGTCAAGCTCATCGTGATTGTGGTCGTGGTCGGCTTCGTCGTGTTCTTCCTCGCCGCGCTCGGCTTCAACAGGCTCGACAAAGTCCATCATTCTGATAATTGTCAGACTCTCCGCGCTCTCGGTCAGCGAATCCACCCACGCGTCGCTCTCGCCGCCCGTGCAGATTAAAATGTCCGCCTCGGAAAGCTGAACCATTTCACGCGCGGTCGGCTCGTAGGAATGGCTGTCCTGCCCGCCGGAAAGAAGCATTGTCGGAGTTATATCCCCGCCCGAAATCTGCCGCACAAAATCATACGGCGGGAAATTCGTGGTGATGACGTCAAGCTCGCCGCTTTGCGGCTTTTCCGCGCCGCACCCGCAGACTGACGCAAGAATTGCTGCCGAAACAAGCGCGGCTGCGGTTTTTTTTATGTATTTGTTCATCGTTATGCACTTCCTTAAAATTGAAATTGATAATCGGTTTCATTTTCAACACTGAGTGCTATTATACCATATTTTTTTAAAAAAATCAAGAGCAATAAGAAAGGAATGAAATTTCTTGCGAAAATTACTGAAATACCTGACGGGAAATTATCTGAAGGAAACGATTTTAAGCCCGCTGTTCAAAATGCTGGAGGCTCTTCTGGAGCTGTTTGTGCCGATTGTCGTTGCGGCGATAATTGATAACGGCATCGCGGGCGGCGATACCGGCTATGTCGTAAAAATGTGCCTTATTTTAGGCGGTCTGGGACTTGCGGGACTTGCTTTTTCAATCACCGCGCAGTACTTTGCCGCAAAGGCGGCGGCAGGCTTTGCACGGCAGGTCAGCCACGCGCTTTTCGCGCATATACAGACCCTCTCGTACAGCGACCTTGACGAGCTGGGAACCTCCGCTCTTATCACGCGAATGACGGGCGACCTGAATCAGGTACAGTCGGGCGTAAACATGACGCTAAGACTGCTGCTGCGTTCGCCGTTCGTGGTTTTCGGCGCAATGATAATGGCGTTTACAATCGACGTTCCCTCTGCGCTTGTTTTCGCGGGAGCAATACCCGTTTTGTCCATAGTTGTTTTCGGAATTATGCTTATTACCATTCCGATGTACAACAAGGTTCGCGGGCAGCTTGACAGGGTGCTTGGAAAAACGCGCGAAAACCTTACCGGCGTGCGCGTAATCCGCGCTTTTCGCAAGGAAAAGGACGAAATAAACGAATTTGAAGGCTGCAACGACGCGCTTACCGTCGGTCAGAAGGCGGCGGGGAGAATTTCCGCGCTGATGAACCCGCTCACGTTCGTGATAATCAACGCAGCGATTATTCTGCTGATTTATGTGGGCGCAGTCCGCGTTGACGCGGGCGTGCTTACGCAAGGCGCAGTGGTCGCGCTTTACAACTATATGTCGCAGATACTTGTCGAGCTGATTAAGCTTGCAAATCTGATAATCAATATAACAAAATCCGTTGCCTGCGGAAGAAGGATTCAGTCCGCGCTGGAGAGCGGAACAGAAACGCAGAGCGGCGTTGAGGAAAACGGCTTCAACGGTTATCTTTACGCGGTCGAGTTCCGCCACGCATCGCTTAAATACCGCGGCGGGTCGGAAAATTCGCTGACGGATATTGATTTTGCTGCGGAACAGGGCAGCACGGTCGGCATTATCGGCGGTACGGGTTCGGGCAAAACCTCTCTGGTGAATATGATAGGTCGTTTTTACGACGCAAGCGAGGGCGGAGTTTACGTTGACGGGCTGAATGTAAAGGACTACAAGCTTCCTGCGCTGCGCGAGAAAATCGCGGTAGTTCCGCAGAAGGCGGTTCTTTTTAAGGGAACTATCCGCGAAAATCTGCTCTGGGGAAATGAAAATGCAACCGACGAGGAGCTTTTCACCGCGCTTGAACTGGCGCAGGCAAGAGAAATCGTCGAAAAAAAGGACGGCGGACTTGACAGTGAAATCGAACAGGGCGGACGTAACCTTTCGGGCGGTCAGCGGCAGCGCCTTACCATTGCGCGCGCGCTCGTGAAAAAGCCTGAAATCCTTATACTTGACGACAGCGCCTCCGCGCTTGACTTTGCAACCGACGCGGCTTTGCGAAAAGCCTTGAGAACGCTGAAAAACACAACGGTTTTCATTGTTTCGCAGAGGACGTCCTCAATCCGTCACGCCGATAAAATAATTGTACTTGACGACGGAGAGGCAGTCGGAACGGGCACACACGAGGAGCTGCTGAAAAGCTGTCCCGTGTACCGCGAAATTCACGAATCTCAGCTCAGCAGCAAGGAGCTTGAAAAGGGAGGCGATGCTGTATGAAAAACGCTTCAACGCTGAAAAAAGTGTTAAAATATATCCGCCGATACGTTTTCTGGCTGATTTTATCGGTTCTGCTTGCGGCGGCGACCGTTGCGGGAACGCTTTATATTCCGATTATCGCGGGCAACGCCATTGACTGCATTGTCGAGGGCGGAGTTGATTTTGCGGCAATTTTTCCGCTGCTTATCGAGGCGGGCGTTATTGCGGGCGCAACCGCGCTTTTGCAATGGCTGATGAATGCGATAAACAACAAAATTACGTTTCAGGTTGTACGCGACCTGCGCAGCGCAGCCTTCCGAAGAATTGAGGAGCTTCCGCTGAGCTATCTCGACGCGCACCCGTCGGGAGATATTGTGAGCCGCGTTATCGCGGACGCCGACCAGTTTGCGGACGGCTTGCTGATGGGCTTTACGCAGCTTTTTTCGGGAATTGTGACGATACTGGGAACGCTTGTTTTTATGCTGAGCATCAACCCTTGGATAACGCTGGTTGTGGTGGTGCTTACGCCGGTTTCGCTTTTCACGGCGAAATTCATAGCAAAGCGAACCTATAAGCTGTTCCGTCTGCAAAGCGAAACGCGCGGAGAGCAAACGGCGTTCATTGACGAGATGATTGGAAATCAGAAGGTGGTTTCAGCTTTTGCGCATGAGCAGACCGCGCTTGAGCAGTTTGACGAGATAAACGAGCGGCTTGAAACCTACTCGCGCAGGGCGACGTTTTACTCCTCGCTGGTTAATCCAACCACCCGCTTTATAAACAGCCTTGTTTACGCGGGGGTAGGGCTTGCGGGAGCGATTGCGGCGATAAACGGCAGCATAACGGTCGGCGCGCTTTCCTGCTTTTTAAGCTATGCAAATCAGTACACCAAGCCGTTCAACGAGATTTCGGGTGTAATTACCGAGCTTCAGAATGCGCTTGCGTGCGCGGGACGGCTTATAGAGCTGATTGAAGAGCCTGCGCAGGAAAGCGACAAGGATAACGCTGTTCTGACGGCTGTTAAGGGAAATGTCGCGATGGAAAACGTCAGCTTTTCGTATCTTCCCGAGCAGAAGCTTATTGAAAAGCTTAATCTTTCGGTTAAGGCGGGACAAAAAATCGCGGTTGTCGGACCTACGGGCTGCGGTAAAACCACGCTTATCAATCTTCTGATGCGTTTTTACGACGTAACGGGAGGAACAATCACGGTTGAAGGGCAGGACGTGCGCAAGGTAACGCGCGACAGTCTGCGTTCGGCATATGGAATGGTTTTGCAGGAAACGTGGCTGAAATCGGGTACAATACGTGAAAACATCGTAATGGGCAAGCCCGAAGCTACCGACGAGGAGGTTGTTGCGGCAGCTAAAGCGGCGCACGCGCACGGATTTATAAAGCGGCTTCCGAACGGGTATGACACTGTTATCGGCGAGGACGGCGGAAGTCTTTCGCAGGGTCAGAAGCAGCTGCTTTGTATAACCCGAATAATGCTTTGCCTGCCGCCGATGCTGATACTGGACGAAGCCACCTCGTCGATTGACACCCGAACGGAGCTGAAAATACAGGACGGTTTCACGAAGCTGATGAAGGGGCGGACGAGTTTTATTGTTGCTCACCGACTTTCGACAATTCGCGACGCGGACGTCATACTTGTAATGAAGGACGGAAATATAATCGAGCAGGGCAATCACGAGGAGCTGCTGGAGCGCGGCGGTTTCTACGCAGCGCTGTACAACAGCCAATTTGCGGAGGTTTAAAGGGCTTCTCACAGGGTCGCTAAAAAACGAAACGGCTATTTAATCTACAACAGGGACGGCAGCAAACCGGCTGCCGTTCTTCTTTTTCCCGGCGGCTTTCTCTACTCCCTGCCCTCTCCGCCTTTGCAAAACGCCGTCGTCCGCACTCGGTGCAGATTCCCCTCCTCCGGAACACCTCGCCGTAATCGGAGCAGCGCGGCGGGCGCGCCGCGTCCCGCGAAGCGGGACACGGCGGCATTGCGGCTTCGCCGCAATGCAAAAACGTTTCGCTCCGCGAAACGTTTTTCGCCCGCCGCCCTGCCGCTTTTGCTTACCCGCCGAGGCGCGCCGACCCGCGAAGCGGGTCGGCGCGGGCAAAAGATGCGGGACGGCGCTTCACAATTGCAGCGAGCTGTAAATCGGGCACCGCCGATTCATGCGGAGCGAAACGGCGGCGTCGTCGGGAATGGAAAAAGAAGAGTATATCAAAAGCCGCCCCTGCGAATTTGCAGGAGCGGCTTGCTCGTGAAATTATGTTATGTAGGCGTAACCGTCAGGAACGCTTCTTGAAAATAGCTTCAAGGTCGCTGAAGCCACTGTCGTCGCCGCCAAAGCCCTTGCTGCTGTTGCCAAGATAGCTTGCGAAGCTGTTGTCGTTGGCAGCGCCGCCGATAATCTCCTCCGCAATGCTCGGAGCAGCATTGTCAGCCTCGGTTTCCTTAAAGCAGGTCGCAATAACGGAAATCGCAATCGAATCCTTCATCGACTCGGGACCGTAGTTTGCACCGAAAATAATCTCCGCGTCAGCGCCGCAAGCCTTCGTGATAGCGTGCATAGCGTCGTCAACGTCCGTCATAAGCGCGTCCTGAGAAAGCGTAATGTATACAAGCAGACGTCCCGCATTCTTAATCGAGGTTTCAAGCAGCGGGCTGTTTACAACCTGCTGAACAGCGTCGTCAACCTTCTTATCGCCGCTTCCCGTTCCAATGGCAATGTGCGCGTCGCCGGCGTTCTTGATAATCGTACTCAAGTCGGAGAAGTCAACGTTGACAACAGCCGTCTTGTTAATCATATCCGAAACGATTTTAACCGAGCGGTGAAGCACGTCGTCAACCATCACAAACGCCTGCTGGAAGGTAAGCTGCTTCTCGTTGAGCTGCAATAAACGCTGGTTAGGTATGATAACAAGCGCGTCAACGTGCTTGCGCATTTCGTCAATGCCCTTCATAGCCTGATTCATCTTCTGCTCACGCTCAAATTCAAACGGCTTTGTAACAACGCCGATTGTGAGTATGCCCATTTCCTGCGCAATTTCAGCGATTACAGGAGCAGCGCCTGTTCCCGTGCCGCCGCCCATACCTGCGGAAATAAACACGAGCGAAGCGCCCTTGAGGTACTTTTCAACCTCCTCGCGGTCCTCTCTTGCAGCCTCGGCGCCAACCTCGGCTCTTCCGCCCGCGCCTCTGCCCTTAGCGCACTTACGTCCGATCTGAACGCGGCGCATAAGCGTCTTATCCTTGTTTTTAAGCGCGGCAACATCGGTGTTTACAGCAACGAACTCAATTTCCACGTCGTCGTCGCTTACGTCCTTAACGCCCTTGTCGCGCAGACCCTTTTTCGCCATATTCTCAACAGCGTTTCCACCGCCGCCGCCAACGCCGAAAACCTTAATCTGAATATTATAAACGGCTCCCTCGTCGAGATGGTCGAATTCGGGTTCCTCGCTCTCTACTGCGAAGCCTTCTTCATCAATTTCAATAGCCACGTTTATACCTCCTATTTTTATTGACACTCATTAGATTTATTGTAACAGATTTCCGCTGAAATTTCAATACCTTTTTTAAAAATTTTCAAACATTTTGCTTCACATTTTTACATAAACTGCCGAATATCGGAAATTTCATTACACTTTGGTTACTTTTCTGCTATTCTGCTTCCGTAACCGCGCTGCTGTCCGTTTCGGCAGGCTCCACAGTCGTTTCCGCAGCAGTGGTTTCAACCGCCCTTGCAGTCGATGTGAGCGGTCGCTGGAAAACCTTGTCGGTGTTCGTAACGTCAAGCGATACCCTCGCGCCCGAATCAATATATTCGTCAATAAGCTCCTTAACCATCGACAGCTTCTGGTCCAGCTCGTATATCGTTCCAAGCTTTATTTTTATCCGATCCTCATAAGTCATCATAATTGAAAGCGTATCGCTGATATCAAGCTCGGTTATCTCGGTTATCCCGTGCCGCTCCAGCGCTTCGCTTATCTGCGAAATCATATCGTCCTGTTCGGGGTTAGCCGCCGTAATGTAATCCCCGACGGAAACGCTCTCGCTCGGCTGATAGCCGACAACCTCCATACAGTCCGCCGCAACCCTGTCAATCTGCATAACGCGCCCAACGTGCGAAATAACGTAATTTTTTCCCGCGTAATAAAAATTCACCATCGGTTCGGCAGCCTTGACTGTGATTTTAATCGCGTTCGGGTACTGCTTCGTAACCTCCGCACTGTCCAGACTTACAAGCGCGTCGGTGATTTTTTTCGGAACTCCCGATATATTGAGCCGCACCAGATTCTCGTCGCCTTTAAGCCCGCTCGCCTCAATTATCTCCTCGTCGCTGTATATCGACTCGCCCTCAACAATTATCCGTTCCGTGTTGAAAAGAACGGTCAGCGAAAGAATAACGAAAACCGCCGCGACAAATATCCCCGTCATAACGTAATAAACTATGTAATTGCCGTGCCTGCGCCGTTTGCGCTTTTTTTCCTCGCGCTCTCGCCGCCGAAGCTCCTCCTCCCGCTGCCTGCGGACAGGGCTTTGCGGGGGAAGCTGCGTTTTCGCCTGTTCGGAAATTTTCTGCTGCTTTTTCGACTGCTCCTGCCTCTTGTTTTTCTGAACAGGCTTCGCCGCCGAACGGTTTATCTCTTCCCGAAGCCGCCTGTTCAGCTCTTCCTTGCTCATTTCCGTCGTTTTCGTTTTATTCAGCTTATGAAAATCAGGCATAGCTTCACTTCCTTTTCTTTTGCGGATTTTCGGAATTTATCCGCACATTACCGAATATTATTTCTCAGACAGTTTTACATCTGCGCCGACTCCCCGAAGCTTTTCCTCCAGCTCCTCGTAGCCGCGGTAAATATACCCCGCCTTGCCGATTTTTGTAACGCCGTCCGCAAAAAGTCCCGCCGTAACAAGCGCCGCGCCGCCGCGCAGGTCAGTCGCTTCAAGCTCGGCTCCCGAAAGCGCGTCAACGCCCTCTACGACCGCGACCCGCCCTTCAACGCTTATTTTTGCGCCAAGCCGCATCAGCTCGGCAACATGACGGTAACGGTTTTCAAAAACCGTTTCGACAAAAATCGTCGTTCCGCGAACCGCCGCGCAAAGCGCCATAAGCGCAGGCTGAGCGTCGGTCGGAAAGCCCGGGTGAACAGCCGTCCGTATCATCGCCGGAGCTTTAAGCTGCTTCCTTGCGTTGATATAGACATTACCCTCGCCGTAGCTGTATATGCTGCACCCCATCTGCTCCAGAACAGCCGCAACCGCGCCCATCGAAGCGTAATCCGCACGGGTCAGAATAAGCTCTCCCCGCGTTATCGCGCCGCAGCACAGATACGTTTCGGCAGCTATTCTGTCGGGCATAACCGCGTATTCACAGCCGTTCAGCTTTTTCACGCCTTCCACCGTCACAGTGCCGCTTCCCGCTCCCGTGATTTTCGCGCCGCATCGCGTGAGAAAGCCCGCCAGATCCTCTATTTCAGGCTCTCTCGCAGCATTATGTATCTCGGTAGTACCCTCCGCAAGCACCGCCGCAAGAAGCACGTTTTCCGTAGCTCCGACCGAGGGAAGCGGAAGCGTTATCTTCGCGCCCCTCAGCCGCTTTGCGCTGCAAATCAGGCAGCCATGCTCCTCGCGGATTTCCGCGCCCATGCGCCGCAGCGCTTCAAGATGAAAATCAATCGGTCTTGCGCCGATTTCACAGCCGCCGGGAAAGGAAAGCGTGCATTGCCGCTCCCTGCCCAGAAGCGCCCCCATAAAAATAATGGACGAGCGCATTTCCCGCATAAGTCCGTTCGGCACGGTCGTCGAGCCTAGCGCAGAGGCGTTTACGCTTACGCACGTCCCCTCTCTGCGGCAGGCGCAGCCAAGCGCGGTGAGAATCCGCAAAGCCGCGTCGCAGTCGGTAAGCCGCGGGCAGTTGTAAAGCACGGTTTCCCCGCTGCAAAGCGCAGCCGCAGCAAGAATCGGCAGCGCGCTGTTTTTCGCGCCCTGAACCGCAATTTCTCCCTCAAGCCGCTTGCCGCCGCGTATAATAAGCCGCCGCTGTCCAGACATATCATCAACCCTTTCGTTTTTTCTTACTCTATGCGAAAGGGTGTTTTTTTGTGAAAATTACTCCTTTATCAAATCCAGCACACGGCTTACGATTACGTCCGCTGCGTCGCGCGTTCCGAGCCGCGCCGCGTTCCGTTCCATCTCCCGAACCCTGTCGGAGTCGTTTACCAGCTGTTCAACAAGCTCGACCAGCTTCATCTTGTCAAGGTCCTTGTCCTCGATAAGAAGCGCCGCATTTTCCTCGGTCATTGCCAGCGCGTTGTAGTACTGGTGATTTTCCGCCGCATACGGATACGGAATAAGTATGCTCGCGCGTCCGATTGCCTTAAGCTCGGTAAGCGTCATCGCCCCCGCGCGTGAAATTATTATATCCGCCGCGCACATACAGGTGTACATATTGTCGATGTACTCCTTTAAAATCATACGCTCGGTGCGGTCAACGCGCTCCGCGTCCATAAGCGAATCGAACAGCTCCAGTCCGTTTCCGCCGTAGCCGTGAATGTGGTTGATTCCGCCGCGGTTATTCTCCCATTTCAGCAGCTCGACAACCGCTTCCGTTATCTTATTTGCGCCAAGGCTTCCGCCGAACGAAAGAATAGTAAAGCCGTCGGGCAGACCAAGCCGTTTTCTCGCCGCAGTGCGTTCCTCAATCGGAATGTTGGTGCGAAGCGGATTTCCCGTAACGACAACCCTGTCGCTTTCGGGCAGGCGCTCCTTTGCCGCGTTGTCAACCACAAAAACCATATCGGCGTTTTTTGCAAGCATATGCGTGGTCATTCCGGGGAGGGAGTTGCTCTCGTGGGTGACTGTTTTTATGCCGAGCTTTTCCGCGCTTAACAGAACGGGTGCGGAAACATAACCGCCCGTCCCGATTACAACATCGGGCTTGAATTCGTTGAGCAGCTTTTTTGCATTTGACCGCGCGGTAACGTAGTAGTACGCCGCCCTCGCGTTGCGCAGAATATTTTTCGGCGTAATTTTACGCTGCAATCCCGCCATATGGAAGGAGCGGAAATTATAGCCCGCTTTTTTTACCAGCGTAGCCTCCATTCCGTCCGGCGCGCCGACGAACAGTATTTCCGCGTCGGGAAAAAGCGCCTTGAATTTATCCGCAATTGCAAGCGCGGGGTTGATGTGTCCGGCAGTTCCTCCTGCGGCAAAGATTATTTTCATAAGAAATTTTTCCTTTCCTTGTGTTATTCAAGCGCGGACCGCCGCGAAATGTTCAGAACAATTCCCATTTCCGCCAGCTGCAATATCAGCGCGGTTCCGCCGTAGCTTAAAAACGGGAACGAAACGCCCGTGTTCGGCACGGCGTTGCACGCAACAGCAATATTTAAAAAAGCCTGAAGCGTAAGCTGAGTTACAATTCCTACGCACAGCAGCATTCCGAATTTATCGGGTGCCATAGACGCGATATAAAAGCCGCGGAGCGCGAAAATAACGAACAGAAGTATTACAAAAACCGCTCCGACAAAGCCCAGCTCCTCGCAGATAACCGAGAAAATGAAGTCATTCTGCGTTACGGGGAGGTAGCCGTATTTCTGCCGTGAATTTCCAAGTCCAAGACCGAAAACTCCGCCGGAAGCGATTGTAATAAGCGACTGATAGGTCTGATAGGTGTCATTGAGTATATCCGCTTCGGGATTCAGCCAGTTTTCAAACCGCGTTATAACATAGCCGTAGCCTATCATCGGGAATATTACTATAATTATAGCTGCAAGAACAGCCACGCCGCCGAGGACAAGCAGCAGGTGCGAAGCCCTTGCGCCGCCGATGCAAAGCATAGCCAGCGACACGCAGAAAATGATAACGGTCGCGGAAAGGTGCGGCTGTATTACAACCAGTCCGCAGGCAACCGCTACCCGCGCAATTATCGGGAAAAAGCCCGTCCTGAAATCGCCTATTTTGTCGTAGTTGCGCTGCATATACTCGGAAATAACCATAACCGTCGCAAGCTTCAGAATTTCGGACGGCTGAATTGTGATTTCGCCGACCTGAAGCCAGCGTTCCGCACCGCCGAGCGTCGTTCCCATAAGCTTTACCAGTATCATCAGTCCGACCGAGCCGACAACCGCTATTTTAAGTATGATTTTCTGTGCGAAAAGGTGATAATCGAAAAAGGAAAGCGCAATCATCGCCGCAAAGCCCATCGCTGCGAAAATAAGCTGCCGCTTTATAAAATAAAAGCTGTCGCCGTTGTACTTCATGGCATAGGTAGCCGAAAAAAGCATTACCAGCCCGAAAGCAAGCAGGATAATCACTATCATGAAGAATGAAAAGTCGAACTTCTGCGGAATCGAAAAGTCGATAAACTTCTTCGCGTCAAATTTCTGCTTGTTCTGTGCGGCGGCAGCCTGCCCGTCAGCGCGTATGGGCAGTTTTTTTCTGAGAGTTGATTTCTTCTGCGTAATTCATCTTCTCCTTTCGGTCGGATTACAGTCCGTTCGTGAGCAGCACCGCCGCTGCTCCTGCGGCAGCCGCAATCAGCGAGAATACCGCGTCGATTTTCTTTTCCTTCCAGCCGCGCAGCTCGAAGCTGTGGTGAATGGGGGTCATTTTAAACAGCCGCTTGCCGTGCGTGATTTTGAAATAGGTAGTCTGGATAAGCACGGTAAGCGCTTCCCAGATATAAACTGCGGCGGCAATAACCATCAGAACCTCAGCGTTCGCGCCTATTCCGAGCGCAACGACAAGTCCGCCGAGAAACATCGAGCCTGTATCGCCCATAAAAACCTTTGCGGGCGGAAAATTCCAAACCAGAAATCCCAGACAGCCGCCCCCCGCCGCCACTGCAAGCACGGTAAGCCCGAACGAGCCGAGCATAACCGTGATTATCGCGAAGGCAGCCGCGTAGACAAACGTAACGCAAGAGCAAAGCCCGTCAATTCCATCGGTAAGGTTTACCGCGTTTACAAGATACAATATCGCAAGTCCGACAAGAATGTAGTAAAAATACCAGAGGTCAAGACCGCCGAGAAACGGAATATTTATCACGGTCGAGGTGTTGCCCGAAAGAATGCGAACGGTGAAATAAGCCGCAATAACAAGAATCTGGAGGATAATTTTCTGCGTCGCGGTAAGACCCTCGTTTTGCTTTTTCTTCACCTTTATAAAATCGTCGATAAAGCCTATGGCGCCGAACATTATCGCCATAATAAGCCCCGACAGGGCGTTTATTGCGTTCATTCTTTCCGTCTGCTCAAGGCTGATTATACCGTTAATGCAGAGCAGCGCAAAGCCGAGCGCGAAGGCTGCGGTTATTCCGATTATGAACATTATCCCGCCCATCGTGGCAGTTCCCTGCTTTTTAGCCTTGTGCCATGCAGGTCCGATGTCGAGTATGGTCTGACCGAATTTCAGCTTGTGAAGCATGGGTATTACGACAATTCCCAGAAGAGCGGTTATC
Organism: uncultured Ruminiclostridium sp.; assembly: GCA_964520065.1. Classification (GTDB taxonomy): domain Bacteria; phylum Bacillota; class Clostridia; order Oscillospirales; family Ruminococcaceae; genus Ruminiclostridium_E. The sequence goes on along the minus strand of CAZFMC010000001.1, from coordinate 79,664 downwards.
GCAAACGCCGCAGCTGCTGTTATTATCACCGTTAAAAGCATTTTCTTTCTCCTTTATTTATCGTTATCGGCGCAGAGCCTTTTTATAATTTCATGCTCGCTGAACGGCAGGTATTCGTCGCCGATAACCTGATAGTTTTCGTGACCCTTTCCGCAAAGCAGGATAACATCTCCCGCACGTGCGGAGCTTACCGCGTATTCTATCGCTTCAAGCCTGTCAGCGTAAGTGCAGACCTCGCACGGCGTGCCGCCGAAGCCGCTTTTTACCATTTGAATTATCTTGTCGGGATTTTCAAAGCGCGGATTGTCGGAGGTTACGACCGCAATATCGCACCACCTTGCCGCGCAAGCTCCCATTGCCGCACGCTTACCCGCGTCACGCTCGCCCGCCGCGCCGAATACCGCTATCATTCGTCCCTTGACGAACGGCTTTACAAGGGAAAATATTTTTTCCAGCGCGTCCTCGGTATGGGCGTAATCGCAGATGACCGTATATTCGCCGTCGTACAGCACCTCCGCGCGCCCGCAAACTCCGGTAAGCGCTTCAAAAGCCGCGCAGACCTCTTTTATCGGCATACCTGCGCAATTGCACGCGGCGGCTGCGCAAAGAGAATTTTCAACGTTAAATCTCCCCGGCATCGGCAGACTTACGTGAAACGCCTGCTCCTCCCGCGCGCAGGAAAGCCAGTAATCCACCCCGCTTGCCGACAAGCCGAGCCGCGCCGCGAAATAATCCGCCGTCCGCTCCGTGCTTAACGCGAAAACGCGGCGGTTTTCGGCTTTAAGTTCTTCATAAAGCCGTTCACCCCATTTGTCGTCAATATTTACAACTGCATTTTCACAGCAGGAAAACAGCGATTTTTTCGCTTCGTAATAATTTTCCATCGTTCCGTGCCAGTCGAGATGGTCCTGCGTTAAATTGGTGAAAATTCCGCAGACGAATCGCTCGCCCGTAAATCGGAACTGCGAAAGCGCCTGAGAGGAAGCCTCCATCGCGCAGTATTCCGCACCGTTTTCAGCCATTTCGTAAAAATAGCGGTACAAATCCATCTGATACGGCGTTGTGAGGTGCGCCTCGTAGGTTTTCCCGCAGACGTCATACCGCGCCGTGCCGATATATCCGCAGAGATGCCCCATTCGGTTCATAAGCTGCTGAAGCATACTGGCGGTAGTCGTTTTCCCGTTCGTTCCCGTAACGGCAATCAGCTTCAGCCGCCGCGTGGGATTTCCGTAGTAGCGGGAAGCCAGAACGCTGTAATAGACGCGGCTGTTCGGGACGATTAGCTGACGCTCCAGACCCATGTCGCGTTCAACGACAACCGCCGCCGCGCCTTTTTGCAGCATTTCCGCGCACGCAGAATGACCGTCGAAATTGCGCCCCGTTATAGCAATGAAAATATCTCCCGCGCCGAGCCTGCGCGTGTCGTCGGTTATTGTTCCGATTTCACAATCGGCTATACCGCAGCGTTCTTCCGGAGCAACTATGTCATAAAGCCGCATTTATATCACCACACTTTTTTCAGAATCATCGCGGCAGACGATACCGCAACCGGCAATTATTCATTATTCGTTATTCACTATTCATTGTTCATTATTCATTGCCGCCCCGCCGTTAGCCAAAATCCCGAATTAACCAAGACCTTCAAAAGGCGGGAATTGCCTGCGGCGGCTCGCCATAAGTTTCTTTTTCCTTGAACAATGTTTTGCCCCCCGCCGTTAGCCAAAGCCCCGAATTAACCAAGACCTTCAAAAGGCGGGAATTGCCTGCGGCGGCTCGCCGCTCGCCGCTCGCCGCTAGTCGCTGTCGCCCTCAACCATAAACGTTACGCTGACAACCGTTCCGCGACCGACCTCTGTTCCCGCGTCAACCGACTGAGAGAAAGCGACCGCATTTGCGTTGTTGACCGCGCCGCCGTCGAGCGAAATATTTAGTCCCGCGTTTACAATCGTGCGGTTTGCTTCTTCAACCGTCATTCCGATAACGTTCGGAACAGTCACCATCTGCTTTTCCGCACCCTGCATATAAATAACAACCGTTCCGTCGCGCGGGATACTCAGCGAAGCGCCGGGAACCGTGTAATCAACAACTCCCGCTGCCTCATCGCCGACAATTTCGTGTTTAAGACCCGCTTCGTTAATGGACGTGATTGCGTCAAGCAGCGAATAATCGTAAACGTAAGGAACAATAGTGTCCTGCTGTTCAAGCTCCTCCGCCGTATACTGCGGATAAACGCCGAGATATTCAAGACATTCGCTGAACACTGCCGATACAACAGGCGCGGCAACCATTGAACCGTAGTATTTTCCGCCCATCGGCTCGTCAACGACAACTAGCATTATATATTCGGGGTCGTTTGCGGGAGTAAACGCGCAGAATGAACCCTCATAGCGCATATTCACGTCGCTGTATTCGTCGAGCTTCTGCGACGTTCCCGATTTTCCGCCGATACGGAAGCCGGGAATATATGCGTTTGCACCGCCGTTTGCCGTTACGACGGTTTCGGTCATCTGCCGCATTGTTTCGGAGGTTTCCTCGCTTATTACCTGCCGCTTTGCGCCGCCCGAAACTGTTTTTACAACGTTTCCGCTTCCGTCCACTATCTTATCGACAATGTGCGGCGTAACAAGATAGCCGCCGTTTACCGCCGCCGCGTAAGCGCATATCATCTGGAGCGCGGTAACCTTATTGGTCTGCCCGAAGGACGAGGAGGAAAGCTCGACTATACCCATTCTTTCGTAGGGCATATAAATCGGCGAAGCCTCGCCGGGCAGATCCACGCCCGTTTTTTCGGTAAAGCCGAACGCCTCAAAGTAGCTGCAAAAGAGCTGACGCCCAAGCCGCTGTCCGATTTCGATAAACGCGGGGTTACAGGAGGCTGTGAGCGCGTTCTGAAGGTCAACCGTTCCGTGCCCGTTGGAGCTCCAGCAGTGGAACTTAGTGTCCGCAACCTCCTTGACATAATAGCAGTTGAAGGTAGAGTTGAGATTTACGACCTCCTCCTCAAGCGCAGAGGCGCAGGTTATTACCTTGAAAACCGAGCCGGGAAAGTACAGATCCGAAACCGCCTTGTTTTTCCACTGGGTTTCGCGCAAATCACTTTCCGTCGCTTCAAGCTCCTCGTCAATCAGCTTACGTATCGCCTCTTGATCCGTCATCGAGCCTGCCGCGTAGTCAAGAATAAGCTGCTCCTCCAGCTCAACAAGCTTCTGCTTGTCGTAATCGGAAAGCTCGGAGGGATTGTTGAGGTCGTATCCGGGAGCGGTCGCCATTGCAATAATCGCGCCCGTTTTTGCATTCATAATAATTCCCGTAGCGCGGTTGGCAACCTTATACTGCGTGAGCGCGTTTTCGAGATTTTTTTCAAGATAATGCTGCACAACCTCGTCTATCGTGAGAATAAGGCTGTTGCCGTCGCTCGCCTCGTAGCGCTGCTCGTAATCGTAGGGCATAGCGTTCCCCTGCGAATCCTTCGCCATTACAACAAGACCATCGGTGCCCTTAAGATAATCGTCGTAATACGCTTCAAGCCCGTAAACACCGTCGTTATCGTAGTTTGTAAAGCCGATAACCGACGAAGCAAGCGTATCATTGGGATAGTAGCGCTTGCTGTTTTCATTTAAGTAAACGGAAAACTGGTTAAGCCCGTTTTCGCTTATAAATTCGGTAAGCTTGTTCTGGGTCGCGCGGTCCACCTTTCGTTTTACGATATAATACTGATACGGGTCGTTGAGAATCCTGTCGAGAAGCTGTTCATAGTCAACCTCGCAGATTTCCGCGATACCCTTAGCTATCATTTTTACACGTTCGGGGTCGTCCTCCTCGGTCAGGTTTCCGTCCTCGTCATACTTTTTGCCGTCGTATTGGCGAAGCTGACTGGGGTTGACGATAACGTCCCACACGGTTGTACTCTGCGCAAGAATTTTTCCGTTGCGGTCGTAAATCGTTCCGCGATTTGCATTTATCGTAAAGCTGGTAAGCTGCTGATTATTTGCGATTGCGCGGTAGTACTCCGATTTGTTTACCGAAACGTTGTAAAGCACGGCGCAAATATACCCCGCCAGAACAAGCAGGAGTACGAAAACTACCGAAAACATTCGTCTGCGCATTTTATCCGTCGGTGCAACAATCGGCGTGCTGTTATAGCTGTCGGGCATTTTTCTCTGTGCCATTCCTTTTCTCCTTTCGGTTGTGCAGCAAAAACAAAATCGGACACTCGCGTATACGGCAAGTGTCCGAACAGCTCGGACTGATATACGGCGGCATTAGGCAGCCATTTCAAGCACTGGACACGCCCGTAATAAAATATATTCGTTAAAATCCGAGATATTCCAATACGTCGTAAAACCAATCCTTGATTGAAACAAAGATATTGCCGTCAGACTCGGCGACCTCGGTTATCTGCTCGGTGTTGAGCGCAACGAAGGTAACCTGAGAGCTTTGCGTTTTCTGAAGTCCAAGCTCGTTTGAAGCGATGGACTCAACGTTGTCAAGCGTAACCATACTGTCAAGCTCTGCGTTAAGGCGCAGATTTTCACGCTCGGCAGTTTCAATTTCGGTTTTAACGGTGCTTATTTTCGAGGTGTACTCCGAAAGCTCCAGCTTGCTGTACAGAATCGAAAAAGCCACGACCGCGCTTGCCGCAACGCACGCTACCGCCGCGAAAGCGTTACCGTTTCGTGCAACAGCCTTTTTCGCGGTAATTTTTATACGGCTCTCGGCGCGCTTTTGTTCTTTTTTTCGTTCCTGCTCCTCGTCAACGTCAAACAGCGACAGGTCGTAGGCTAAATTATCCTGATACATTAACAATCCTTCCTTTTTGCTGCGTTTTTACAGCTTCTCCAGAACCCTGAGCTTTGCGCTTCTGCTGCGGGGATTTTCTGCCAGCTCGTTTTCGTCCGCCGTAATCGGCTTCCTTGTAACAAGCTTTGCCCGCGGAGTTTTTCCGCATACGCAGACGGGAAATTCTTTCGGGCAGGTACACCCCTCGCAAAGCTCCTTAAACCGCTGCTTTACAATTCTGTCCTCAAGGGAATGGAAGGTGATAACCGAGATTCTTCCGCCCTTGTCAAGCAGCTCAAATATGTCGTCAAGCGCCGTTTTAAGCACGTCCAGCTCGTGATTCACCTCAATGCGAATCGCCTGAAACGTTTTTCGGCAGGGATTTTTCTCCCGCCGCACCTTTAACGGCACGTTATTTTTTATGATTTCTGCAAGCTCGCCCGTTGTTTTTATAGGCGCAGCCGCTCTTGCGCGCTCGATACCTTTTACAATACCCCGCGCGAATTTTTCTTCGCCGTAGCTGAACAGGATATGTTCAAGCTCCTCGGCTGAATATTCGTTCACAACGTCGTAAGCGCTCATACCCTCGCCGCTCATTCGCATATCAAGGGGCGCATCCTCGTGAAACGAAAAGCCGCGCTGAGCGTTATCAAGCTGATAGGACGAAACGCCGAGGTCAAGCAGAGCGCCGTCGATTTTTTCTATTCCGAGTTCCTCAAGCGATTCCTTTACAGTGCAGAAATTGCGGTTGACAAAAACGGGCGAATAGTCCGAAAGCCGCTTTTTCGCCGCCGCAATCGCTTCCCCGTCCTGGTCGAAGCAAATGAGCCTGCCGCTCTCGCCGAGGCGCTTTGCTATTTCCAGGCTGTGTCCGCCGCCGCCCGCCGTGCAGTCAACGTAGATTCCGTCGGGCTTAACCGAAAGCCCGTCCACGGTCGGCATAAGCAGAACCGATTTATGCTGAAATTCCATATTATATACCAAGCTCCATCGCGGTTTTTGCAAGGTCTGCGGTATCGTCCGCGCTGTTGAGCGCGTCCCACTTCGTCTTATCCCATATTTCCGCACGTCCCGAAAGCGCGACTATTACTATGTCAGATTCCAGTCCCGCGTATTCTCTGAGCGGCGCGGGAATTAAAATTCTTCCCTGCTTATCAGGCTCGGTCTGAAACGCGCTTCCGAAGAGAAAACGCTGAATAGCGGCGGTCTGGGTCTGCGGGAGCGACTTGATTTTCGTAACAAGCTCGTGCCAGTCCTCAAGCGAATACACCTTTATGCACTCCGCGTCGATGGTTTTAGAGATGATAAAGCTTGCGCCGAACATTTCGCGCACCTTAACGGGGAAATTCATTCGTCCCTTAGCGTCAAGCGTACTTTTAAATTCGCCGCACATAAGGTCGAGGTTGATTTCTTCGTTCAAGCTTTATCACTCCTTTCGGGTTGTTTTGAAGAAGTTTTCAACACTTTCAACGTTGAAAACTTTATTTTCCACCGTTTTTAACACAACCTGTTGAAAACTTGGTGGAAAGTGTGGAGAATCACCACTTTTTGCCAAAAATGTGGCTAAAAAACCACTGTAATGTTATTATACTACACCCTCGTGGAAAAATCAAGAACATTTTTCCCCGACGGCAAAGAAAAAACAGAAAATTTTTCAACCGCTTTTTGTTTATAATTAACAAAAAAAGAACTCCCAAATTGAGAGTTCTAACGAAAATATTTCGATTTTCAACTATATCTTGTGTGCAAGAAGCTTTTCAGCTACTACATTTTGTGTTTTCGGCAGGAAAGGCTACTTTTCAACATATACTTTTCCATTTTCTTCAAGCAAGGGTGTAATTCCCCCGCTTGACGAAACCATATACTGTACTCCCGTTTTTTTATCGGCAACAATATACAAAGCGTCAAAGCCAAGCGACAGGGTTTCAACGATCTCAAACCTTTTCTCCTTCTTTTCCTTCATCTCCGTTTCCCCTTTCATAGCTTCTCCGCCAGCTCGTCCATCAGAACGAGAATAGACGTTTTAACCTCGCGGCTTTTATAAATTCCCTTATCCGCCGCGTTCTCCGCCTTTTTCGCCAGAGCAATCGCCTCGCGCGGGGTTTCCGCCTTTTTCGCCAGCGCAAGGCAGGCACGCGCGTAAATGGCGTTTGCCTCGTCCGAAATCACGCTTTCGGGAGCAATATAATTTTTCGCAAGCTCCGCCGCCTCCAGATAGGACTCGCGTTTGTAAGCATTTTTCATTTTGTTAAGCTCGGCAAAATCCTTCACCACCGCATTTTCGCTGTCGTCGAAGGTTTCAAGCTCGTCGGGCAGCAGATAATTCACGGGAAGCTGCAAAACCTTTGCCAGATACGTCAGCGTTTTGACAGACGGGTTCGCCGTCCCGCTTTCAATCTGACTGAGCATATTCCGCGTGATAAAATCGCCGACAACGTCCGACTGGGTCATTTTCCTCGCAAGGCGCGCTTCTTTTATTCGTTTTCCAAGTTCAACCGAATTCATAGCCATACTCCTTTCCGTAAACATATATAATAGTACAGAGCCGCTAACGGCGCTCGGTAAATCTAATTTACATAAGTTTAGCACGTTTTCAGAAAAAAAGCAATAGAAATTCCGAAATTTTTTCGCAAAAAATCACTTTTGTCGAATTGCACAAACAAAAACAGGGATAATGAGTTAATTTCACGATTTTTGAAATTTGCGCCGAAACGTATTGACAAGCGCGCAAAATATGATATAATTTTAGTAAATGATATTTACAAGAGGGGGATTTTTATGGAATGGCTTTCAACGTGGTGGAACGGACTTGACCTGTTTGCCCAGATTCTGCACTGTATTTCAATTCCCGCAACGCTTATCCTCATTATTCAAACGGTTATGATTATTGCGGGCTTCGGCGACAGCGGACCCGATACCAATCTTTCGGATACATCGGGACTCGATCTGCCCGACGGCGGTATGGATTTTGACGGCTCCGGACTCGACGGCGCGGATTTAAGCGGCGACCCCGGCGACCTTGCCGGACACGACATCGGAAATCCTGCGGACGCGGGAGCTATGCACCTGTTCACGTTTCAGGGAATCATCACCTTCCTGTGCGTTTTCGCGTGGTCGGCAATTATTACATATAAGGCAAGCGAAAATATTCCGCTTTCTCTGGTTGTCGGCTTTATCCTCGGCGCGGGGGCAATGCTCGGCGTCGCAAAAATCATTCAGGCTTCCGCTAAATTGGCGCAAAACGGAAATATCAACGCAAAAAATTACCTCGGCGAATCGGGAACGGTTTACCTCGTAATTCCCGCAAACGGAAAAGGTCACGGAAAGGTCAACATCTCCCTCGGCGAACGCTATGTCGAATTTGAAGCGATTACCGAGGAGGAAAACGATATTCCGAGCGGCGCTTCCGTAAGAGTGGTCGATATACGTTCGGAAAATCTGCTGGTGGTGGAAAGGATATAAAATGGATACAATCGACGTTTTATACTGGAGCTTTATTTTACTGGTGCTGTTCGGCGGCGCGTTTTGCATTGTAATTTTCGGAAGCAAGGAACGCAATAAGCGCGACAGACTTGAAAATTCCTACCGCTTCAGAAAATACCGCGGCGAAATTGTCCGCGCGGCAGGCAAGCCGAGCCTTTTCGAAGCGCGCGGAACATATTACTACCTTGAAAAGCTGCCGTTTTCCGCCGACGCAAGCGCAGACGGAGTTAAGGCTGCCGACGGAAAGGTTTACCGCGCAGTCGCTATGATGCAGCTTCATTTTCCCGAAAATACCGTGCATACCGCCGCCCAAAGCTTCTTCGGGCTTGACACGGAGCAGATTTCGGATATGCTTGCCGAGCCGCTTGAAGCGGTGATAAAGGGAGTAATCGAAGCCTACGACGGGGAGATGGATAAGAAAACGCTCTCCGAGCTGTTCCGCGACAAGGCTAACAAGGCGCTTTTGCAGTTCGGCGCGGAGGTTCTCGCCGTAACCGATTTTCGGATTATGGCGGAGCAGTAATTTCGGAAAAACAGTCCGTTACAGAGCGGTGCTCTGTTATATAAATGTATTTCAGGAGGAAAAATTATGCCGGAAACAGTCATTATCATCATTTGCGTAGCGGTAATTGTGATTTTCGCACTTATCGCAGGGATTCTCTCTCGTTACAGGAAGTGTCCGTCGGACAAAATTCTCGTCATCTACGGTAAGGTCGGAAACGACAAGAGCGGTCAGGCAAGAAGCGCACGCTGTATCCACGGCGGCGCGGCATTCATCGTGCCGATTATCCAGTCGTTCCAGTATATGGACTTAACGCCCATTTCCATTAACGTAGACCTGCGCAACGCGCTTTCCAAGCAGAACATTCGTGTTGACGTTCCTTCCAGCTTTACGGTAGGTATTTCCACCGAGCCGGGAGTTATGCAGAACGCGGCTGAACGTCTGCTCGGACTTCGCCTCCAGCAGATTCAGGAGCTTGCAAAGGACATTATCTTCGGTCAGCTTCGTCTTGTTATCGCAACAATGGACATCGAAGAAATCAACACCGACCGTGATAAATTCCTCATTGCCGTTTCAAACAACGTAGAAATTGAGCTTCGCAAAATCGGTCTGCGCCTTATTAACGTAAACGTAACCGATATCCGCGACGAATCGGGATATATCGAGGCTCTCGGTAAGGAAGCTGCCGCTAAGGCTATCAACGACGCGAAGAAGTCGGTAGCTGAAAAGGACCGCGACGGTGCAATCGGTGAAGCAAACGCAAAGCGCGACCAGCGTGTACAGGTTGCTGCGGCTAACGCAAGCGCAATCGAGGGTGAAAACGCCGCTAAGGTTGAAGTTGCGCAGTCGGAAGCGAACAGACGCTTCCGTGAAGCGGAAGCTGACGCAAAGGCTGCAAACGACGCTAAAATCGCGGTTGCTCAGACAGGCAGAGATGGTGAAATCGGTCAGGCCAACGCGCTCCGCGAACAGCGTATTCAGGTTGCCGCGGCTAATGCGGCAGCGGTAGAGGGTGAAAACGAAGCCCGCGTTGCAATCGCACAGTCCGACGCAAGCAGACGTGAAAAGGAAGCGGAAGCTTTAAAGCTCGCAACCGCTGCGGAAGCTGTTCAGTCCGCAAAGGCTAAGGAGGAGGCTTACGCCGCTCAGAAGCTTGCCGAAAATGAGCGTGCCGCGCTTGAAATGGCAACCCAGAAGGCTGATGTAATCGTTAAGGCGCAGATTGCCAAGGAACAGGCTGAAATTGCGGCTGAAGCAGAAGCCGAGGTTGTTCGCCGCAAGGCTAAGGGTGAAGCGGACGCTATCTTCGCAAAGCTCGAAGCGCAGGCGAACGGCGCTAAGGAAATTCTCGAAAAGCAGGCGGAAGGTATGCTTGCTCTCGTTAATTCCGCAGGCTCGGCAGACGACGCGGTTAAGCTGATGATTGCCGACAAGATGGAAGACCTGATGAAAATTCAGGTTGACGCTATCAAGAACATCAAAATCGACAAGATTACCGTTTGGGACAGCGGTTCGGGCAAGGACGGAAAGAACTCCACCGCCGATTTTATCAGCGGCTTAATGAAATCCGTGCCGCCGATGAACGAGCTGTTCAAGCAGGCGGGTATGGATCTCCCGAAGTTCCTTGGAACTGAGCTTGGCGAAATTCCCGCAGCAGAAACAACCGTACAGGACGACGCGACTGTATAACCAAACAAATCCGCCGCAGCGACTTTTCTGCGGCGGAATTTGCATTTCTCAACGGAGGTATGGCAATGATAACCGATAAAAAGCTGGTACTTATGTACGAGCAGTGCAAACGGCACAAGCGTGAGCTTGACAAGCGGCGATACCTGCTCCGTGCCTTTATGTTTATGCCGCCCGCGCTGGCTTCCATTCTGATTTTCTTTTCATACTGCGCGTCGCTTCTCGCGGGTGCCGCTATAATGATTGGCGGCGGGGTACAGAGCGGGAACGGAATCAGCCCGTTATTGTTTTTCCACGCGCTTGCGGTAGGAATCTTCGCGGCGGGAGAGGTAATTTTAGAGGACGAACGCTTCATCTCCGTTTCGCACATTTTCTATGCTGCCGCAGCCGTGGTTTCGCTGATTCTCGGCTTTCTGTCCGGCTTTTTCTTCTTCGCTTTCTGCGTCTACGACATTCTTTTATGCCTGCTCAATATCCTTTTCAAGCGCCTTCGCGAAGAAAACGAAATGCTGAAGGGGCTGGACGGCTACCCGCATTTCGACATTACGCTTATGGCGGATAACGAGGTTGACGGAAAGACCGTCCCGCGAAAATCCGAGCAGGAGCTTGAAGCAATGACCGACGACGAACGGCTTATGTACGAGCGGGACAGGCTTATTTAACATGCACATACCCGCAGCCGCAGTCTGTGTAAATCTCAACGGCTGCTGACGGCAGCGCACTTCGGCTGCGGGGCGCGGCGCGCGCGTTTTGTGCGGCGAAGCCGCACAAAACGTTCATCGGGCAGCAAGCTGCCCGATGAACACTTACATTTTGCTTCGCAAAATGTAAGGCGCGCGCCGCGCCGTCTGTGTAATAGCAGAATATACAAAATGAGCTGCTGCAGCATTCGCTGCAGCAGCTCATTGCATTATTTAGTTATTCCGCTATGCTTAGCCAATCTTAGCGTTAGCTGCGTCGATGTCGGAATTGATCTTGGATTCGTTTTCTGCACGAAGCTGAACGTAAGTGTTGTCGGAAGATGTGTAAGGTCTAGCACTGATAAGACGTGTCGGAGAGTCGTCCATACCGTCCTTAGCGCACTCTACGGATACACCGTACTTGAAGTCCCAAACAGGAATCATATCCTTCTTAAGATCGTCAAGGAAGTCGAGCTGTTCTTCTGTCCAGTTGTAGTCGCGGATATTCTTTTCTCTTGCCTGAGCAGCAACGTCCTCGTCCTTAGCGCACTGAATTACACAGTTGACCCAAGCCTTGTAGCCGTCAATGTTTTCAGCGCCGGAAACGAGCATATAAGCGTCCTGCTTCATAAGCTGGTAGTAGCCGTCAGCGGAAGGATCGCGCGGGAAGGGTACGAAGAACACGTCGTCCTCAGCCCAGCCGTACTTAGCAATAGCCTTCTGCATTGTAGCTTCCTGATAGCACCAGTAACCGTCAGCATAGAAGAGAGTATCGCCGTTCATCCAAGCGCGGAAGTTGGTGGAGTAGCCGTTAAGATCCCACGGATAGCGGTAATCCTGCTTAGCAAGAGTTTCAACGAAGCTCATAGCTCTTTCGATAGCGGGGTCGTTAAGGTTGCTCTTAAGCTTACCGCTCTCGTCGATTTCAATCATAGCAACGCCTGTTGTGCCCATGAAGTAGTCAGCGATATTCCAGCCGTCAACAACGAACTTGCTGTCGCCGCTCTTCTGGAAGGTGTCAGCCATCTTAAGGAACTCGTCCCAAGTCCATTCGCCGTTATCGTAAAGGGTCTTGGGGTCAGATAAGCCTGCGTCCTCGCAAACGGAACGTCTGTAGAAGAGAACGTACTGGAGGCTGATGTCGGGGATAGCGCACCAGTTCTTTCCGCCCCACATAAACTTATCCATAACGTCGCGGTATTCCGACCATTCTTCTGCATATGTATCAACAATGCCGTCGATAGGCTGGAACATATTCATATAAGCGCTGATCGGGAAGTAACCGATTTCAAACTGGAAGATGTCAGGGGAGTCGCCCGAAGCAACCATCTGTCCGAGCTTGTCGTAACGGTCAGCGTAAGCGCACTTTGTGGTTACGAAAACCTTATCAGCCCAGTCTGCGCCGTAAGCGGTGCTGCCCTCTTCGGGGATACCGTACTGAGCCTTGAAAAGCTCAACCGCAGCCTGAGTTTCGTCAATATCATACCATGAAAGCCACTGAATTTTCTTGTCAACGCTTGTAACGTCCTCAACCTTTAAATCGTCAGCCTTGCCGGCGATAATATCCTGAAGAGCAGCGTCGGTATCAACAGTGATAACCTCCTGGGTTGTAGTAGTTGTTGTCTGGTCAGCATTTGTTGTAACTTCGGCTCTTCCGCTGCTGCCGCTGCCGCCGCACGCGGACATAGAAAGCAGAATACTTGCAGCAAGAACAGAAGAAACAATCTTCTTTGAATTCTTCATATAGTCCTCCTTGAATTTTTCAGCATTGAGCGAGGCACAAACCAGCCCGCTTAAGTTAATTATAACAGTTTATCCGCTTGTTGTCAATCATTATATATAAAAATTTTCAGCCTGCCTTTTTGTTTAAAAGTAACAAATTTACTTAAATTCCGTCGCTTAATTACTTTATAACTTAGGCAAGCTGTTCATTTTTAGAGAAGCCCCGAAAGGAGCGTTGAATAAAGGCTTTCGGCTTCGCTGTCCGCGCTTAAAAGCGAAGCATAAAGATTTGCGGAAGAATCGCCCGACGACAGCGCGGAAAGATAATCCGAAACCGCCTTTGAAGCCGTATCGGCGGAAGCTTCTCCGTCCGAGCTGCCGAAGCCCAGCGTTTCAAGCACCGCCGAAGCGGTCGAATCCTCGCCGCTGTTCTGCATCGCGTAAATCAGCGCGGAGCCGCTTGCCGACTTGACCTCGCCCGAAGAAGCGGCGGCGGAAACAGGCTTTTTTTCTTCCGTTTTGTACAGCTGCGCATGAAGAAGCTCGCCGAACGACTGCGCTTCCCCGCCGCCTTGGACGTACTGCTTTGTATTTTCGATTTTGGCGCGGATTGCGTCGCCGATTGCGCCATAACGATATATGTACATTATTTCACCCCGTTCAACGGCGCACATGAGCCGTAATAATTGTAAACGAGCTTGCATTTACGGTAAAAATATACTCCCCGCAGGCGGCGTACCAGTTTTTCCCGTAACGCGCGGAAACGGTTTCAGGCTCGGAAATACGCGCCTTGCACCACTCCAGAACCTTTTCCTTTTCACATTCAAGGCGGCAATTGCGCTTTATTCTCTCCTCGCCGAGCGGAGTTGTGTGGAGCTTGTCGAGATTTTCGGTCAGTTCGTTTTGCATAGCTTCCCCCTAATCATTGTAAACAGTATACCACGCGCTGTGAAAAATGTCAATACAACAAGAAAACTGCCGCAGCATAAGCCGCAGCAGCTTCCCTCTTGTGTTTATTTCGCACAGCAGCGCTGAAAATACGCCTGCTTTTTCTTGCAGACGGGGCACACGAGCGGCGCGGATTTTCCGTGGTGAATGTAGCCGCAGCTTCTGCAAAGCCACACCGCCTCGCCGTCCTCGGTGAACACCTTCCCGCTTTGCAGCATTTCAATAAAGCGGCGGTAACGGGCTTCATGCTCCTTTTCAATTCCGCCGACCATATCAAACAGCGCGGCGATATTCTCAAAGCCCTCCTCGCGCGCAATCCTCGCAAAATCGGCGTACATATCCGTCCATTCGTAATGCTCCCCGCCCGCCGCGTTTTCAAGCGCTTTCTGCGTTGTTGCGGGGATTCCCTCGCTGATCAGCGACAGCCATAGCTCGGCATGTGCGCGTTCGTTTGCGGCGGTCATATCGAAAATATCGCCGATATGCTCATATCCCTCCTTACGGGCAATTTCCCCGTAAATACCGTACTTTGCGTAAGCCTGCGATTCGCCCGCTACCGCAGTTTTCAGATTTTCAAGTGTTTTAGAGCCGTCAAGCTGCATAAAATCATTCCTTTCGGTTTTCTTTTTACAGGCGCGCCTGTTGGGTTTATTTTAACCGAAGAGGTATGATTTATTCTCCGAGCTTTATTTCAGGACGTCACCGCATAATTAACGTCTCGTCAGCCGGTCGCATAAGCATTGTTTCAAAATCAAATCTGATAAGCTGTCCGTCCTTTTCGTTGCGGAAAACAGGCTCGGAGTCTGAGCAGGACGTAAAGCCCTCTTCGCCGTAATCAAACATACCGAAGCCGTAGCTTTCATAAAAATCGCTGTCAACAGCGCTCGTATCAAAGCGCTTCAGCAGCTTCGCCGCATTGTCTATCGTGAACGCTTCCCCCTCCTCGCGGTAACGTTCGGGGTAGAAGGTGCGCAAAACAATAAGAATTTTGTCGTCCGCAGTGTGGTAAACGTCGAAATATTTCTCGTCAGGCGCAACGTAAACCATATACCCGTCAAGACCCGCCATACCGTTGGAGCTGTACGCGTAGGATAAAAGCGTTCCGTTGTGCGAATAAAGGCATAGACGTGTGTTGTCGAGCGTGTTGTAGTAGCCCTCGCCCGTTATTTCGCCGACCTGCGCCTCCACCGCAACAATATATTCCCCGACCGTTTCGCTGTAAAGCGTCCGCGCTGCGTATTCGTCCGACTCAATGTTGGTTATATGGTACTTGCCCAGATATTCGGCAAGCGAAGCGTAGTAAAGGTCAACATAAACCGCCCCGTTGCTAAGCCGCCAGCTGTACGCGGAATCGTCGAGAAGCGCGCCGATATATTCCTCGTTATAAAGCGTAAAGCCGCTTTCGCCGCGCTGATACCTATAAAGATTCTTTTTCACGGTCAGCCACTTTTTCGCGTCGTTATTAAGCCTTTCGGAAACCTCGCCGATGGCTTCCGCAACGCTCTCTCCGCCGAAGCAGAGAAGATAGTTGAGGTCGCACTCGTAAATTGTTTCACCCGTAAGCTCGGTTCCGTCAAGCGTAAAGCTAAGCTGACGTATGCGCCCGCGCTCGCTGTCGGTAAGCGCCGGCTTGCTTTCGCGGAGCAGACGCATATCCTGCGAAAGAACTGCCCCGCCGAGCTTTTTTTCCGTTATCTCACAGATTTCCTCGTAAAGCTCAAGCTGACGTTCGCAATAATCGAGAACGTCGCCGTAACCGCCCTCTGCCAGCTTTTCCGTAACAGCCTCCGAAACGCTCATCGGGTCGATATCGCCGTAATCCACAAGCCAGCCATACGCGCCGCACCTTATCATCTCCTCCGCCGTAACTATAAGCGAACCGCCCGACATATTCTGATACGACATTGCCGCGTAGGGCGAAAGAAAATGCTTAGCGAAAAGATAGCTGTCGTTTCCGACTATAAGGTCAATTTCGCTGTCCTTGAATATACGCGCCGCCGCTTCGTTTTTACACTGTTCCAACGCAGTGCTCGCCGCTTCCTCCGAAACTCCCGTCCGTTTTATCAGCATATAATAATTAAAAATCATATTAACGGTCGGCTCTCCCGCAATACTTTTCGCCGCTCCAACCTGTTCATCATCAAAAAGGTCCTCAAACGGACTGTACAGCGTGGTAACGCGCTCGCTGAAATACTCGCGCGCCCAGCTTTCACTGATTTCTATATCCGTTTCAAGGCTTAAAACGTAGGACTCGTAAAGCAGCGCCTTCCGCTCCATTGCATAGCAGCAAATATTGCCGCCGCCCGAAATATCTATCATTCTGGCAAGGACGTCCTTCATATCGTCAACGGTTATTCCGGCAGCGTAGAGCGTATAAAATTCGCGGACGTCACACAAATACAAATCCTTAGCGGAATAGTATACCGTTTCACCGTTGTGCGTACCCCTGTACGCGTTCATTGTGAACATTTTTTCGCAAAGCGCCTTATTCCGTTTTGCAATCGCTTCAATTTCGTCGTTGTTCAAACCCGTATCCGCAAGCATTTCCCTCGCTTTTTCCTCGGAAATATTCTCCCCCTCGACCCATTCGTAAAGATTTGAGTATTTTACAGATGGCGATTGGTTGAAAAGCTCGTCGTAAACGTTGGTAAAAGAATAATCCGCAAGAAAACGGTCAAACAGCGCGGGCATTTCCGTAACACCGTAGCTGCCGTCGCCGCGGTCGTAAGCCTGTTCGGTTATAACGGCGCCGCCTGACCCACTTCCCGCCGAAGGAGCGGGCGCGTCGGACAGGTCGGGGATTTCCCCTGCCGTTACGACAATTGTCGGTTCGGCGTTTATATTAAGCCAGCGTATAAAATACCCGCCGCCGACAATAAGCGCCATTGCGGCTGCTGCGCCGCAAAACGCGCCAATGCCGTTAAACCAACTGCGTTTACGCTGCCGCGCTTCCTGCTCCGCCGCCTTTTCAAGCACCCGCTTTTTAAACTCCGGGGTCGCGCGGATACCGCTGTATGCATCCTTGAAATCGTTAATATTCATAGCCTTCCTCCTCGATCACAAGCCTGAGCTTCTCACGTCCGCGCTTGAGCCAGGTATTTACGGTGCTTGCGGTAGTACCGTAAATCTCGGCAATTTCTGCCGATTTATACCCCTCGAAATAGTGGAGATAAAGCGCGTCGCGGTACTTTCCGCTAAGCCCCCGAAGCAGCTCCAAAACGTTTGTTTTCGGCTGCTCATTCTGAATCCACTGCTCGTCAAGCGGAACTGTTTTCTTCCTGTTAGCACTCCGCAGTATATTTTTGCTCAGGTTTGACGTTACGCGAATCAGCCAGTGCTTTATATGCTCGTAGCTTTCAAACCCTCCGCGGCACTTGTAAAGCTTTAAAAAAGCGTCCTGCACTATATCCTCCGCGTCAGATAGGTTGCCGACGTAATTGTAGGCAATTCTGAGCAGCATATCTGCGTATAAATCGAAGCATTCGGACAATGCGCTGTTGTCCAATACAACCATTCATACACCCCCTTATGTTCTCCTGTATTTAATACACCTCAGACGGCGGGAAAGTTGCAAAAAAAACAAAAAAATTCGGACAGCCCGAAAGCTGTCCGAATCAGGAATACTTTTTTTAACCCTTTACCGCGCCGAGCGCAACGCCCTTTACGATGAACTTTGAAAGCGCAAGGTAAATGATAACGATAGGCAGGATAGAGAGGATAACCGCGAGGTTCTGAACACCATAGTCAGTGGTCGTGGAAAGTCCCATAATACCTGCAACCATCATAGGCATTGTTCTCATGGACTTATCGCCGTTTACGAGAATCATTGACGGAGTATAGAAGTTGTTCCAGCTTGCTACGAATGCGAAAATCGCCTGAACCGCAAAAGCGGGCTTAAAGATAGGAAGCGAAATCTGCATAAACGTTCTGAACTCGCCGCAGCCGTCGATTCGAGCAGCTTCGACAATATCGAGCGGGAATGAGGACTTCATATACTGAAGCATAAAGAATACGGTTGAAGGAGCAGCGATTGCGGGAATAATCAGCGGGATATAGTTGTTTAAAAGACCTAAGTCAGCCATAAACTCCAAGAAACCTGTTGATACAACCTGCATAGGAACCATCATTACCATAAGAACGAAGGTTGTTGCACCCTTTTTAGCCTTGAAATCGTAAACGGTAAGACCGTAAGCTGTCATTGCCGAGAAGAAAACGGTAAGAATCGTACATGAAACGGAAATGAGCAAGCTGTTTCTATAACCTACAAGAAGGTCGAAGGTACGGTAATAAACGCCGTTTGCGTAATTGGGGTCTGTAAGATTCTGGAAATTCTGAATGAAATTCGTACCGGGAATAAAAGCAACGCCGCTTGCGATGATTTCTTCATTCGATCTGGTCGAATTGATCAGAACTATGTAGATAGGCAGGAGCGCGATAATCGTAATGATAAGGCACACGATAAATCTGAGAACAGACTGCGTTCTGACCTTTCTTCTATAAGTTGCAGAGGAGAAATTGTATGAATCAGCCATTTTAATTCCCCCTTACTTAGCTCTGCGCTTTTTCTTAGGCGCAGAGGAATCAGTGTTAAACCTGTAAACGAATATACCGAGAAGGGCTGTGATAACGAACAGTATCATCGAAGCCGCTGCCGAGTAACCGTAGTTGTGGTTCGTGTGGAAGTGTTCGTAAATGAATACGGCACTTGTCTTGAGCGCAGGTCTTACGTTAGTGCCCTCGTGGAGCAGATAAGGAATATCGAACATCTGCAAACCACCGATCATGGACGTGATGAACACGTAGATGAAAATGGGCTTTAAAATCGGCATTGTAATTCTGAAGAATGTGTTCGCACCGCTTGAGCCGTCGATTTCCGCTGCTTCGTAAATTGACGGGTCAATTCCGAAGATACCGGAGAGGAGGAGCAGCATCGTGTTACCGAACCACATCCACGACTGAATGAGCATTACGAGGATTCTCGAAATCCATTCATCGTTAACGAACTTGATAGGCTCAAGGATTGCTTCAATATTGAGGAGCAGAGAGTTGATAGCGTGGTACTTTGTATTACCGAACAGCATCATGAACATACCTGCTACGGAAGCCGCAGTGATGATATTGGGCAGATACATAACAACCTTAAAGAAGCCTGTACCCTTGATTTTAACTCTTACGTCCGAGAACCATACCGCAAGAAGAAGCGATAAAATAATCTGTACCAGGAAGTTGCCCGCCCAGAGGATCAAAGTGTTGCCGAGAGAAGACCAGAACTGACCGTTTACGGCGTTTGCCGCACGATTGCCTTCTTCACCGAAGAGAAGCCACTGGTAGTTCTGCAAGCCGACCCATACCTCCGGATGCTCGCTGCCGTTCTCCATAAAGCTCAGGAGAAAGGTATTGATAAGCGGATAAAGCATAAAAAACGCATAAACTATGAAAAATGGGGCTATAAAGATATATCCATACTTTGCATAGCTTACCATTTTGTGTTTCTTTCCGACTGCTGCCTGCATTGATGCACACCCTTTCGTATTTTTTGTAAAAAAATCACAATATATTGCCTGCGGGCTTTCACCCGCGAGGCAAATATATTGCAATTCAGATATTTACTTTGAATTCGTCAAAGATAAATAAATTATTCGATAACGATTTCGGGGTAAGCTGCTGCAACTTCGTTCTTGAATCCTTCGATAGCTTCTTCCTTAGTAGCATAAGTGCCTTCGAGGTAGCCGTTTACGGAGTTGTTGAAGAGGGACTTGATAACGGAGTCGTACTTAGTGAGCTTGTTGCTGAGGTCGAGGTTATCAAGAACCTTAACGAGGATTTCGTAGTGGTTCTGACCGTTGAGGTACTTGTTGGAAACAGTAGCTTCGGACATAACGGTCTTGTTGTTCATAAAGTCACCTGTCTGAGCAGCGTAACCAGCCATGGAATCAGCGTTCTTGCAGTAGAATTCGATGAATTCCTTAGCGAGAGTCGGGTTGTCGCACTTGGTAGAAAGACCGAAGTAGGAACCGCCCCAGAACCAGCCGGAAGGACCTTCGCACATAGCCATGTTCTTACCGAGTTCTTCATCCTGGTTGGTGAAGTTTTCGAGGATAGAACCGCCGCCTGTTGTGGTAAGACCCCATGTAGGAACGAAGTCACCGAGAGCTGTGCCGTCCATGATTGCGTTGTACCAAGCAGCATCCCACTGAGGAACGCCTGCGAGAGTCTTGGTATCCATCATGTTCTTAGCGATATCATAGAAGTCAGCAGCGTTGTCCATAACGAGCTTGCCGTCAACAACCCAAGCCTGAGTTCTGTTGGACTGGTAAACCTGCCATAAACCACCTTCGGTAGCCTGGATAGCAGTCTTTCCGCCGGAAGCTTCGAGAAGCTCAACACCTGTCTGCTGGAAAGCGTCCCAATCCTTTACCTTTTCCTGCATTTCTTCGGGAGACTTAACTCCGAGGTACTGCTCAGCGAGGTCAGCTCTGTAAACGAAGCCGCCGGGAGTAGCCTGGAAGGAAGCTGCCTTGAATACGCCAGCGTCGTTGGTACCGTAGTCAAGTGTATAAGCGAAAGCTTCTGTGAAGTCAGACTTTTCGATACCGATGTTGGAGTAAGGAGCGGTTAAAGTATCATCGTTTATGTAATCTGTAACCCAGTCAGCGTCGTAAACCATAAGGTCTGCGTCATCTTCGCCCTTGAGGTACTGCTTGTAACCGTCACGTGCGTTTTCACCCTTCTGACCAACGGGAACGATAGTAACCTTGCTCTCATCGTAGCCCTTGGATTCGAGGAAGTACTTAACCATCTTTACTGTATCGGAGTTTTCTTCCCAAGTAAGAATGGATAATGTAGCGCCTTCTTCAGCGGGAGCTTCAGCGTCGGCATCAGCTTCGGGAGCAGCTGTTGTTGTGTCGTCAGCAACTTCAGCGTCGGGAGCCTTTGTTGTTGTAGTGGTGCCTGCGGTAGATGTTTCGCCGCAGCCTGCGATAGAGAGAATCATTGCAGACGCTAAAAGCGTTGTCAGAATTCTTTTCTTCATAACTTTTTTCCTCCAAAAATTGTCGTGGTTTTTTCAAACCGTGATTAAATTGAATTGCTTTTTGGCGAGAACCTCCTGCGGCAGCGCACGAGAATATCATCGCCTGCAATTTACATTTGTAACTATATCACAAATTTTAATCTTTTGCAAGTCTTTTTTTTAAATTTTTTCTCAACAAATTTCGGGAAACGTTTACATTTTCGACTTTTTTGTGAAAATTTGGTGATTTTGACAAATCGCGGTAAAGAGCGGGCAAAAACCTTGGCGGAAGGTTTTTTTCGCGCGTTTTTCCACGGATTTATGCGGTTGTAATTGTTTTCACGATTCGCGGCGGCGGCGACGGCTTTCGCACATTCTCCGACGGTTTTCGGGGGTATGCGCGAAAAATCGTTGTGCAAAATGACGAATTGCATTTTATTTCATTTGTAATCGTTTTCTATTTTATTTTCGTTTCGGGTTTTCTTGTTCTGTACCTAAATTGTAACCTAATTACCATTTTTTTTAGGTTAAGAATCGCACTTTGCGCCCGCCGCTTCCCCCTAAATTAAGTCACAGCCTGTAAACCGACCAATCCCGCCAAAAACGCGCTTGTGCAATATCACTGTTTTACCGCGGCGGAAGCTGAAAAAACTGTCAAAAAAATTTCCGAAAAAAGCTTGAATTTATACGGGAAATATTGTAAAATAAAGGTAGTGTTTCTTTTATTATGAAACACGGGATATTTATATTATATGGTATATCGGAGGTGAGCGCAATGCCGTCAGTGATTTTTACCGCGGACTGCTGCGCTCTGCCTGAAAAATCATAAAAACAGCTGTACGGCACACGCACGGCTTTTTTATTTTGGAAAGGAAAACTGCTATGAAAAAGGTCGGCATAGTTATGGGCAGCGACAGCGACCTGCCCGTTGTACGAAAGGCGGCGGAGGCTTGCAAGGAATTCGGAATCCCGTTCGAGCTTCACGTTATGTCCGCTCACCGTTCCCCCGCCGAAGCGGCGGCATTTGCAAAAAATGCGCGCGAAAACGGCTTTGGCGTGCTTATCGGAGCTGCCGGAATGGCGGCACACCTCGCAGGAGCGCTTGCGGCAAACACCACCCTCCCCGTTATCGCTTTACCCGTCAAGGCAAAGGCTCTCGACGGAATGGACGCGCTTCTCTCCTCGGTTATGATGCCGCCCGGAGTACCGGTAGCGTGCGTCGGAATAGACTGCGCCGCAAACGCGGGCTACTTAGCGGCTCAGATTCTCGCGGTAGAGGACGAGGAGCTTGCAAGGAAAATCGCTGATTTTAAGGAAGCTCAGCACCAAAAAAATCTCGCTGCGGAAGCAAAAATGCAGGAAACTGCCAAGGAAATATAACAATAACAAGTTTTTTTGAAAGGAAGTTTTCACAATGGAAAAAAAGGAACAGCTCTACGAAGGAAAAGCAAAGAAGGTTTTCGCAACCGAAAATCCCGACTACGTTATCGTGTCCTATAAGGACGACGCTACCGCCTTCAACGGTCTGAAAAAGGGCACAATCAGCGGTAAGGGCGCAATCAACAACCGTATGACAAACTATATGTTCAAGCTCCTCGAAAAGGAGGGCGTTCCCACACATCTCGTGGAAGAGCTTAACGACCGCGAAACCGTCGTTAAAAAGGTTGAAATCGTTCCGCTTGAGGTTATCGTAAGAAACGTTGCGGCAGGCAGCTTCTCCAAAAAGCTCGGTATCGAGGAGGGCACGCCCTTAAAGCAGCCTACGCTTGAATTCAGCTACAAGAACGACGACCTCGGCGACCCGTTCATCAACGATTACTACGCGCTCGGTCTGGGACTCGCAACAAAGGAAGAAATCGAAGCTATCACAAAGTACGCATTTAAAGTAAACGAATTTATGGTAGGCTTCTTCAAGAATATCGGCATCGACCTCATCGACTTCAAAATCGAATTCGGTCGTTTCCACGGCGAAATTATTCTCGCGGACGAAATCAGCCCCGATACCTGCCGTTTCTGGGATTCCAAGACTCACGAAAAGCTCGACAAGGACCGCTTCCGCAGAGATATGGGCGGCGTTGAGGACGCTTACAACGAAATGATGAAGCGCGTTCTCGGCGAATAAGTTTTTGCATATTTTTGGAAAGGACTGATTAAAATGGGCGGTTTTTTTGGCGCAGCGTCTAAAAACGACTGCATAACCGACGTATTTTTCGGAACAGACTACCATTCCCATCTCGGAACGCGCCGCGGCGGTATGGCGGCATACGCCCCCGAAAAGGGCTTCCAGAGAAGCATTCACAGTATCGAAAATTCCCCCTTCCGCACTAAGTTTGAAAAGGACGCTTCGGGAATGAGCGGCGGACTTTGTATCGGCTGTATAAGCGACACCGACCCGCAGCCCATACTCGTCACCTCAAAGCTCGGTCTTTACGCAATATGCAGCGTCGGTATTATCCGTAACGCGGACAAGCTCTCCAATGAGCTGCTTGAAAACGGCTGCGCAAACTTTGAAGCTATGTCCAGCGGAAGCATAAATTCGGGTGCGCTTATTGCCGCGCTCATCGCTCAGAAAAACGATTTTACCGAAGGTATTCGCTACGCGCAGGAGAAAATCGAGGGAACAATGTCGCTCGTCATTCTCACCAAGGACGGCATTATCGCCGCGCGCGACAAAAACGGACGGCTTCCCATTCTTATAGGAAAGCGCGAGGACGGCTACTGCCTGTCGCTTGAATCGTTCGCGTGCCAGAAGCTCGGTTATACTATTTATAAGGAGCTTAAAGCGGGCGAAATCGTTATGCTCACCCCCGACGAATGTAAGACGCTTGCCGAGGGAACGGATAAAATGAAAATCTGCTCGTTTATGTGGACGTATTACGGCTACCCGACCGCCGTTTACGAGGGAGTTACCGTCGAAACAATGCGTACCCGCAACGGCGAAATAATGGCGGAAACGGATATGAAAAACGGACGGCTGCCCGACGTAGACTACATCTGCGGCATACCCGATTCGGGAACGCCTCACGCTATCGGATACGCAAATAAGAGCGGAATACCCTTCGCCCGCCCGTTTATCAAGTATACGCCCACATGGCCGCGCAGCTTTATGCCGCAGAATCAGGCAATGAGAAATCAGGTTGCGAAAATGAAGCTGATACCCGTACATGAGCTTATCGAGGGAAAGCGGCTGCTTTTCGTTGACGACAGCATTGTCAGAGGTACGCAGATGCGCGAAACGGTGGAATTTCTCTACGAAAACGGCGCAAAGGAAGTGCATATGCGCTCCGCCTGCCCGCCGATAATGTACGGCTGCAAGTATCTGAACTTCTCACGCAGCACCTCGGAAATGGAGCTTATCGCCCGTCAGATTATCTTTGAAAACGAGGGCGAAAGGGGTGCGGAATTTATCGCGGAGTATTCCGACTCCGAAACGAAACGCGGACGGCTTCTGCGCGACGAAATCTGCCGCAGACTGAAGCTCACCTCGCTTGAGTTCCAGTCGCTGCCCGGCACAATCCGCGCAATCGGACTCGACGACGAAAAACTGTGTACCTACTGCTGGAACGGTAAAGAATAACTTGAAAGGAACTTTTAGATATGAAGGACAGCTTCTCGGAAAGCTATAAGGCTGCGGGCGTTGACGTTACCGCAGGCTACGAATCGGTTAAGCTTATGAAAAAACACGTTGAACGCACGAATATTCCCGGAGTTATGACGGGAATCGGCGGCTTCGGCGGTCTTTTTCAGCTCGATGTAAAGGGAATGGAAGAGCCCGTTCTCGTTTCGGGTACTGACGGCGTTGGAACAAAGCTAAAGCTTGCGTTCCTCCTTGACAAGCACGACACAATCGGTATCGACGCAGTGGCTATGTGCGTAAACGACATCATCTGCTGCGGCGCAAAGCCCCTTTTCTTCCTCGACTATATCGCCTGCGGAAAGAATATCCCCGAAAAAATCGCCGAAATCGTAAGCGGCGTTGCGGAAGGCTGCGTTCAGTCAGGCTGCGCGCTTATCGGCGGTGAAACCGCTGAACACCCCGGTATGATGCCCGACGAGGAATACGACATTGCAGGCTACTGCACGGGCGTTGTTGATAAGAAAAAAATTATCGACAACAACCGCGTTGCGGAAGGCGACGTTATTATCGGACTTGCTTCTACGGGCGTTCACTCCAACGGCTTCTCGCTCGTAAGAAAGGTTTTCGACATAAACAGCAAGGAAGTGCTTATGGAAAAGCTCCCCGACGGCAGAACCCTCGGCGAAACGCTCCTCGCGCCTACACGAATCTATGTAAAGCCCCTGCTTGACCTTATTGAAAAGGCTGACGTAAAGGCGGTAAGCCATATCACGGGCGGCGGCTTCAACGAAAATATCCCGCGTTCTATCCCCGACGGATATACGGCGGTAATCCGCAAGGACAGCTACGAAATTCCTTATATTTTCAAATATTTACAGGAAAAGGGCGGTATTTCCGAACACGATATGTACAATACTTTTAATATGGGTATCGGTATGTCGGTCGTTGTTCCCGCAGCGGATAAGGAAAAGACTCTCGCAGTTATGACCGAGCACGGCGTTCCCGCCTTTGAAATCGGCGTTATCAAAAAGGGCGATAAGGGAATCGTTATCGAATAACACGCGGAGGACAGCAATATGAAAAACATTGTGGTTCTGGTGTCGGGCGGCGGCACTAATTTACAGGCGCTGATCGATGCGGAAAAACGCGGTGAGCTGGGCGCGGGAAAAATCACCTGCGTTATCGCTTCAAAGCCCGGCGTTTACGCGTTGGAGCGCGCCGAAAAAAACGGAATAAAAACGCTTGTTCTCGCACGTAAGGATTACGCGGACATTGCCGCTTACAGCAAGGCAATGTGCGATACGTTAAAGTCGGAAAACGCCGACCTCGTTGTTTATGCGGGATTTATGACGATTCTTGACGAACAGGTTTGCCGCGCTTTCCCGTATAAAATGATTAACGTTCACCCCGCTCTTATCCCGTCGTTCTGCGGAAAGGGCTTTTACGGACTCCACGTCCATGAAGCCGCGCTCGCTAAGGGCGTTAAGCTCAGCGGTGCAACCGTGCATTTCGTTACCGAAGAATGCGACGGCGGACCGATAATCCTGCAAAAGGCGGTCGAGGTGAAAAACAGCGATACGCCCGAAACGCTTCAGAAGCATATTATGGAGCAGGCTGAATGGAAAATTCTCCCGCAGGCGGTTAAATTGTTCTGCGACGGGAAAATTACTGTTGAAAATGGAATTGCAAAAATAAACGAGTAACCGAAAGGAGCTTTTTATGAAGAACATTGCCGAAGAACTCAACTCCCTTGCCTACCACGGCAGAGGTATTGCAATCGGAAAAACCCCCGACGGAAAAAAAGCGGTTATCGCTTACTTTATTATGGGAAGAAGCGAAAACAGCCGCAACCGCGTATTCGTGGAGGACGGAGAGGGTATCCGCACGCAGGCGTTTGACGAGTCGAAAATGACCGACCCGCACCTCATTATCTACGCGCCCGTGCGCGTGCTCGGAAACAAGACAATCGTCACAAACGGCGACCAGACCGACACAATCTACGAGCTTATGGATAAGCAGATGACCTTTGAACAGTCGCTGCGTACCCGAGAATTTGAGGACGACAAGCCTAACTATACCCCCAGAATTTCGGGTATTCTCCACATCGAGGACGGCGGCTTCAACTTCGCAATGTCCATCTTGAAAAGCGACGACGGCAACCCCGACAGCTGCATCAGAAGCACCTTCGCATACAGCAGTCCCGAAAACGGTACCGCCCGCTTTATCCATACCTACGCAGGCGACGAGGCTGAGGGCAGACTCCCCAGCTTTGCAGGCGAACCGAAAAAGCTCGCTATCCCGCAGACCGATATCGACGGCTTCACAAAGCTTGTGTGGGACAGCCTCAACGCGGACAATAAGGTTTCCCTTTTCACGAGATATATCGACCTTGAAACGGGAAAATATGAAACAAGAATCGTTAATAAGAACGTATAAACAACGGGGCGGGGCTTTGCCCTGCCCTTTTTCTTATGAAAGGAACTGTAATCATGAACGAACTCGAACTCAAGTACGGCTGCAACCCTAATCAGAAGCCCTCCCGAATTTTTATGGAGAACGGCGAGCTTCCTATTGAAGTGCTGAACGGCAAGCCCGGTTATATCAATTTTATGGACGCATTTAACGGCTGGCAGCTTGTTAAGGAGCTGAAAAAGGCTACGGGACTTCCCGCCGCGACCTCCTTTAAGCACGTTTCCCCCGCAGGCGCGGCAGTCGGACTTCCCCTTAGCGATACGCTGAAAAAAATCTATTGGGTAGACGACCTCGGAGAGCTTTCACCGCTTGCCTGCGCCTACGCAAGAGCCAGAGGCGCGGACAGAATGAGCAGCTACGGCGATTTTATCGCGCTTTCCGACGTCTGCGACGCTTCCACGGCTAAAATGATTCAGCGAGAGGTTTCCGACGGCGTTATCGCCCCCGGATATGACGAGGACGCGCTTGAAATCCTCAAATCCAAGCGCAAGGGTACATACAACATCATTAAGATTGACGAAAACTACGTTCCCAACCCTATCGAACGCAAGCAGGTTTTCGGAATTACGTTTGAACAGGGCAGAAACGAGCTTGTAATCAATGACGAGCTTTTCGCGAATATTGTTACAGATAACAAGCAGCTCCCCGAAAGTGCGAAAATCGACCTTGCAATCGCGCTTATTACCCTCAAATATACCCAGTCCAACTCCGTAGCCTACGCTTGCGGAGGACAGGCTATCGGTATCGGCGCAGGTCAGCAGTCGCGTATCCACTGCACACGTTTAGCGGGTCAGAAGGCTGATAACTGGTATCTCCGCCAGTCCCCGCAGGTTCTCGGTCTGCAGTTTGTTGACGATATTCGCCGCGCCGACCGCGATAACACTATCGACCTGTTCATCGGAGAGGACTATATGGACGTTCTTGCAGAGGGCGAATGGCAGAAGTGGTTCAAGGTTAAGCCCGAGGTTTTCACCCGCGAGGAAAAGCGCGCATGGCTTGACACAATGAAGGGCGTTTCGCTCGGCTCTGACGCATTCTTCCCGTTCGGCGACAATATTGAGCGCGCGCATAAGAGCGGCGTTGAGTATATCGCTCAGCCCGGCGGCTCTATCCGTGATGACAACGTTATCGAAACCTGCAACAAGTACGGAATTGCAATGGCGTTTACGGGAATCAGACTTTTCCATCACTAATGCCTGCGATATGCTTTGCGGTTGTTGTAATTACGCTCTGGCGGCTTAAAAAGATACGTCTTTCCGCGCTTTGGGTAATGCTTATAAACACGGTACTGCTGATTATAGAAGCTATTTCGGCTTTGCCGGTTTTTCTTGGAACACCCGACGCGCGGTCGGTTGCCGCGCTCGTCGGAGCGGCCGCGTGTCTGGCGCTGTTTATCTATCACAACATTTCGCCGTCTGACCGAAAAGCGGCAAAAAATCTGATAATAACGGGGCTTATTGTTTCGTCGGTCGGTATTCTCGCAGGTGTTACGTCAATACTTGCGATGCTGTCCATTGATAAAGCGGTTTTCGGAATGGATAACGAAACGCTTCGCGCCGTAACGATTGCGACGCTGGGTCTGAATTTTGTTTTTGGGATTATAGGCGGAATGCTGGCGGTCGCGTTTGGAGTTATAGGTTTTATCGGAATGATTGTCGGGGAAATAATGCTGATAAGCGGGCTTCTGCGCGGAATTTACAGGCTGTACGGGAAGGCTGTGCTTGCGATACTGTTAGTCCCGACTCTTTTGCCGATTGTGAATATTGTAATTGCGATAATTGTCCTGATTCATATGAAAAAGAAAGGAAAGCTTATGAATATTTTAGTTGTAGGCGGCGGCGGACGCGAACACGCAATCGTGCGCGCGCTGTCGAAATCGCCGAGGGTTGAAAAAATATACGCCGCGCCGGGAAACGGCGGAATTTCCGCGCTTGCGGAATGCTTCCCCGTTAAGGCTACGGATATTAACGGGATTGTCGAGCTGGCAAAAAAGCTCGCACCCGACTACGTTTTTGTCGCACCCGACGACCCGCTCGTTATGGGAATGGTTGACGAGCTGAACAAAAACGGCTTCAAAACGTTCGGTCCGCGCGCAAACGCGGCTATTCTGGAGGGCAGCAAGGTGTTCTCCAAGGGACTTATGAAGAAGTACAACATTCCCACCGCGCGCTATGAAGTATTCACCGACGCGAACGCGGCAATTGAATACGTCAAGGAGCAGAACAGCTATCCCGCTGTAATAAAATGCGACGGTCTGGCGCTCGGAAAGGGCGTTATTATCGCAAAGAACTTTGACGAAGCCAAAGACGCTATCGAGTCAATGCTCATCGGCGGAAAATTCGGAAAAAGCGGAAGTGAAATTGTCATAGAGGAATTTATGACAGGTCCCGAGGTTACCGTGCTGGCGTTTACGGACGGTATTTCGGTAAAGCCTATGGTATCTTCGATGGATCACAAGCGCGCTTACGACAACGACGAGGGGCTTAACACGGGAGGAATGGGAACTATTGCTCCGAACCCGCTTTACACTCCCGAAATTGCGCAGGAATGCATGGAAAGGATATTCGTGCCGACGATTAAGGCGATGGCGGCGGAAGGACGTCCGTTCAAGGGCTGTCTTTATTTCGGGCTTATGCTGACCCCGAACGGCGCGAAGGTTATCGAGTACAACTGCCGCTTCGGCGACCCTGAAACGCAGGTAGTTCTGCCGCTGCTCAAAACCGACCTTACCGAAATTATGGACGCAATCCGAGATGAGAAGCTCGGAGAGCTTGAAATTGAGTGGGAAAACGGCTGCTGTGCGTGCGTGGTTATGGCAAGCGGCGGCTACCCCGAAAAATACCCGACAGGTTTACCGATTTCGGGCTTTGACGAAAAGGGACAGCTTCCCGAAAGCCCGGCTTATGTTTACCACGCGGGAACAAGGCTTGAAAACGGCGCGTATCTCACTGCGGGCGGGCGCGTTCTCGGCGTAACAGCAACGGCTGATAATTTACAGGACGCGCTTGACAAGGCATACGCGGCGGTTAAGGAAATCAGCTTTGAAAACGCGCATTTCAGAACGGACATCGGAAAGCGCGCGCTGAAGGGAATGTCAAGAGAATAAATGGAGATTTGGGACGCCGCCCCAAACCCGTTCCAAAGGGATTTAATCCTTTTGGTATTCCGATTTGTCAATCTGTGAAAAAATACGGAAAACCGTTGACATTTTGAGAAATTTCTGATATAATACATTTAACGGCAAAATGTCGTTGACGTTCACCGTAAGCAATCGGGAACGTTCAGTGATGAAGCGTGCGCCGGTGACAGGAGGGTGCGTGCGGAGCTGCTTATGGTTGCATACAATCCAGACCTGTCTAGGCGGGAACGCTGAAAGAAAATATGACGATAAAGCCTTGTGATTTTCACGGGGCTTTTATTTGTTGTTTGTTGAAAATTATGCCTCGGCACGGTTCGCAACCGGCAGCGACGACGTTAATTTACGCGGTGGTGTCCTAGCTCTCTCGGAGCACTTTCAGCAAGCGGAGAGGCGCGCCCGCGCCCCTGCGTTCGGGCGAAGCCCGAACGCAGGCAGGCGGCGAAGCCGCCTGTGCGTTTGCAAAGCAAACGCGGCGCGGGCGCGCGTGGAGCAGTAAGCCTTCCGCTTAATGGGAATCTGCACTATTGCGAACCCCGCCGTTAGCCGAAATGTGAAAAAATGCCAAGCTGTTAAAAGGCGGAACTGCCCGCCGTGGCTCACGGTAAGACGGAACAACGGCGCAGAAGCTGCACATGCGAGTTCGTAACCATCCTCGCATTTGTACTAAACGTACAATAAATCAAAACTAAGGAGAATAAAAATGAATAGCAAAAGAAATCAGTCGAAGCTTATCGTCGAAAGCGCGGTGATAGCCGCACTGTATGTGGTTCTGACCGCCGCGTCAAGCGCACTCGGACTTGCAAGCGGCGTAATCCAGGTGCGCTTCTCCGAGGCGCTCACCGTGCTGCCGTTCTTTACCGCAGCGGCAGTGCCGGGACTCGCCGTAGGCTGCCTTATATCAAACCTGCTTACGGGCGGCGCAGTCTGGGATATAATTTTCGGGAGCGTGGCTACGCTTGTCGGTGCGGCAGGCACTTACCTGATAGGAAAAACCGGCAAGAAAACTGCGAAATGGCTCGCCCCTGTTCCGCCAATCGCCGCAAATACTATAATCGTACCACTCGTGCTTGCATTCGCTTACGGAGCTGAGGAAGGAATCCCTTTCCTTATGCTGACGGTCGGAATCGGCGAGGTCGTTTCCTGCGGAGTCCTCGGATTATCCCTTTTTCACGCCCTCGAAAAACACCAAAGAGAAATTTTCGGCGAAAAAACCTCAAAAACCCGTGAAAAAATGTGATTTTTTCGCTTGAAGCTATTGACAAAATACAGTTCTTGTGTTAAAATAATAAAGCCGCTTATGGAGGGCTTGTTTAAGTGTGCCTGCGCACCGCCCGTTTATCATAGCGAGACTAATAAAAAGAAGGTATCTAATATGTACGCAGTTATCGAAACAGGCGGAAAGCAGTATCAGGTTAAAGAGGGCGACGAAATTTTCGTTGAAAAGCTCGGCGTCGAAGAAGGCGAAGTAACTTTCGATAAGGTTATCCTCGTCGGTAAGGACGGCGAAGTAACCGTTGGCGCACCCTACGTAAACGGAGCTTCCGTTAAGGCAACACTCATCAAGAACGGCAAGGGTAAGAAAATTACCGTGTTCACCTACAAGCCCAAGAAGAGCAGCAAGCGCTGCATGGGTCACAGACAGCCGTACAGCAAGGTTAAGATTGAATCTATCGTAGCGTAATGATAAAAGCCGAGTTTTTAAGATATAACGGAGGACTTGTCGGTTTTTCCCTTACAGGTCACGCAGGCGCAGGCGAATATGGACACGATATTGTCTGCTCCGCCGTAACCTCCGCCGTTATGCTTACGGCAAATACAATTACCGATTTCCTTTTCACCGAGGCGGACGTTCAAATCGGAAAAAATAAAGTGCTTTTCGTGCTTAAAAATCCCGATTCCGCAACAGCTATCGCGTCAAAACAGGTCATCGCTTCATTCAGAAAGCACCTCGAAATTATCGCGGACGATGAAAAGGGTACAATTCAAATTACCGAAAAAGAGGTCAAAAAACGGAAAGGAAGAGAATCATGATTTTATTAAATTTACAGTACTTCGCTCATAAAAAAGGTATGGGTTCAACCAAGAACGGTCGTGACAGTGAGTCTAAGCGTCTTGGTGTTAAGCGCGCTGACGGACAGTTCGTTCTCGCCGGCAATATCCTCGTTAAGCAGAGAGGCACACACATTCACCCCGGCAAAAACGTTATGAGAGGTTCTGACGATACCCTGTTCGCTACAACAGACGGAACAGTAAAGTTTGAACGCCTCGGAAGAGACCGCAAGCAGGTCAGCGTTTACGCTGAATAAGTTCATAAGCGACGGGCGGAAGCAATTCCGCCCGTTTTGTGTATAGGAGCAAATATGTTTGTCGATATTGTAAAAATTTCAATCAAGGCGGGCGACGGCGGAAACGGCGCAGTTTCCTTCCATCGCGAAAAATACGTCAATGCAGGCGGTCCCGACGGCGGAAACGGCGGTAAGGGCGGCGATATCGTTTTTCAGGCAAAGGACAGCCTTTCAACGCTGATAGATTTCCGCTATAAGAAAAAATATACCGCAAAAAACGGCGACCCCGGCAGCGCCAGACGCAGCACGGGTAAGTCAGCCCCCGATACCGTAATCTACGTCCCGCGCGGAACTATCGTCAAGGACAGCGAAACAGGTCGTATCCTCGCCGACATTTCGGGCGACGAACCCGTAATCGTCGCAAAGGGCGGTAAGGGCGGTAAGGGAAATATGAACTTCGCTACCCCCACCCGCCAGATTCCCCGCTTCGCTAAGCCGGGCTTCCCCGGAGAACAGTTTGACGTTACACTGGAACTGAAGCTCCTCGCCGACGTTGGTCTGGTCGGATTCCCTAACGTCGGAAAGTCCAGCCTTATAAGCGTTGTAAGCGCCGCAAAGCCCGAAATCGCCAACTACCATTTCACCACAATCACCCCCGTCCTCGGCGTTGTCAAGTACAACGAGCAGTCCTTCGTTATGGCGGATATTCCGGGACTTATCGAGGGCGCAAGCGAAGGCGTTGGTTTAGGACACGCTTTTCTGCGGCACGTTGAGCGCTGCCGCCTTATTGTTCACGTTATCGACGTTTCCGAAATCGAGGGGCGCGACTGCATAGACGATTTTGAAAAAATAAACAAGGAGCTTCGTAATTTTTCTGCCGAGCTCGCGGAAAGACCTCAGATAGTCGCCGCAAATAAGTCGGATATGGCAAGCGAAGAGCAAATCGAACGCCTGCGCGCATATATTGAAGAAAAGGGTCTGCCCTTCTTCGTTATCTCGGCGGCAACAACAATGGGCACTCAGGAGCTGGTTGCAGCTGTCGCAAATAAGCTCGAAACCCTCCCACCCGTCCTCCGCTACGAGGCTCAGCCCCTCACGCTTGAGGATATCGACCGAATTGAAAAGGAAAAGCGCAGCTTTACCGTTGAAAAGGCGGACGAACACTTCTTCGTTGTAAACGCACAGTGGCTCGCACCTATCCTCTCCGTCGTAAATATGGAGGATTACGAAAGCTTGCAGTATTTTCAGCGTGTTCTCCGTTACAGCGGTATTATTGACGCGCTGGAGGAAGCGGGAATCGAAGAGGACGACACCGTTTCAATTTTCGATTTCGAGTTTAATTACGTGAGATAACCCGAAAAAACGATATTATTTTGCTATTTCGGAAAGGATTTTCCTATGGAAGCAATGACAAAATCGCAGGCAAAGCAATTAAGCCCGCTTACGCTCGCTTTTTACGGCGACTGCGTATATGAACAGCTCGTTCGGCAAAGAATTGTAAGAGAGGGCAGCCGCCCATCGCAGGAGCTTCACCGCCTCGCGGTTGAAAAAGTCCGCGCGTCTTACCAGTCGGCTGCCTACGAAAAGCTTCTCCCGTTCCTCAACGAGGACGAAACAGATATTCTCAAACGCGGCAGAAACGCAACGGGACTTAACCCGCCGAGATCCAGCAGCGCAAAGGAATATCATCAGGCAACAGCGGTTGAAGCGCTTTTCGGCTACCTCAGCCTTATTGGCGAAGCCGCGCGGCTTGAGGAGCTGTTCGAGGTGATTTTAAGTGAAAAAGGAAACGAAAAAACAGCTGATTGATATTCCGCTTATTATTATCGGCGCGCTCGTGTATTCGGCGGGAATAAACTGCTTTACCGCGCCGAACGACATTGCCCCGGGCGGCGTCGGCGGTCTGGCTACCGTCATAAGCTCCCTGTCAGGGTACAGGCTGAGTATCGGTATACTTTTCGGAATTATGAACATTCCGCTTATTATCGCAGGCTTTCTGAAGCTGGGTAAGCCGATGATGCTGCGGACTCTGCTCGCGGTAAGCGTAACCACGGCGGCGACCGATTTTTTCAGCCGCTTTTTCCCGCAGTACCACGGCGACAGGATTATCGCTGCGGTTTTCGGCGGAGTCCTTATCGGCGCAGGGCTTGGAATAGTTTATCAGCGCGACGGCACAACCGGCGGCACGGACATAATAAATAAGCTTATACAGCGCGCAAAGCCGCACCTTAGCCTTGGATTTATTATGACGCTCACCGACGCGGCGGTGGTTCTCGTTTCAATTCTTGCCTTCGGTAATCTCGAATCGGGTCTGTACGCAATTATAGCTATTTTCGTCAGCTCCCGCGTTATGGATTACCTTCTCTACGGAGGTCGAGAGGGAAAAGCGATAATGATTTTTTCGGAAAAATCCGCAGAAATCGGGCAGGCAATTTTGCAGCGCACTTCCCGCGGAGCAACCTTTCTCAAAGCGACGGGAGTTTATTCGGGCAAGGACAGTAACGTTATCTGCTGCGCAGTTCACAAGAACGAATACGTTAAGCTGAAACGGCTTGTCCGCGAAATTGACCCGAACGCCTTTATCATTACCTCAACAGCTAACGAAATACTCGGAGAGGGGTTTCTTGAAAATAACCAATGAAAATGGCGGAGTTATCCTGCCGATTTACACTGCGGAGCCGTAAGGCTTTTTATGGATATTAACCTATTGACAACGGCGAAGCAGAGGGATATAATATAGTTAGATATGCACGTTTCACTGCGGTTTAAGCGGCAAAAACGGAATGCCGCCGTTAACGTCAGGCTTGTCGAAAAATGTGTAAATAATTTTTTTCATAAATTAAAAGGAGAATTTCTATGTCAGGACATTCAAAATGGAGCACCATCAAGCGTAAAAAGGGTGAAAAGGACGGAGCAAGAGCAAAGATTTTCACCAAAATAAGCCGTGAAATTATCGTTGCAGTCAAGGACGGCGGCGGCGACCCCAGCTCAAACTCGAAGCTTGCTCAGCTTATTCAGAAGGCTAAATCGAACAATATCCCCAACGACAACATTGACCGTCTTATTAAAAAGGCGAGCGGCGACGGTGAAAAGAACAACTACGAAACCTGCGTTTACGAGGGCTACGGACCTAACGGCGTTGCGGTAATTGTTGAGTGCCTTACCGACAACCGCAACAGAACTGCGGGCGAAATCCGCCATTATTTCGACAAATTCGGCGGCAATCTGGGTACATCGGGCTGCGTTTCGTTTATGTTCAGCACAAAGGGTATAGTTGTTCTCGACAACGAGGACGAAACGATTGACGAGGACAAGGCTATGGAGGACATTCTCGAAGCGGGCGGCGACGATTTCTCCTTTGAGGACGGCTGCGTTGAAATTTCGACTGACCCTGCCGCTGTTGCAGAAGTTGGCGACGCGCTCAGAGGAATGGGCTACACGGTTCTGTCGGCTGAGGCTGCGCAGGTTCCCTCTACATACACGACGCTGACCGACGAGGAGCATATCAAGAAGATGGGACTTCTTCTTGACGCGCTTGACGACAACGACGACGTTCAGAACGTTTACCACAACTGGGAAGAAGCGTGACGCTTCACCCTGTTCCGCCTTTTGAAAGCCTTGGTTTATTTAAAGCATTGGTTGACGGCGGGCGGCGAGCCGCCGCTAGCAGTCCCGCCTTTTGAGAGCCTTGGTTTATTTAAAGCATTGATTGACGGCGGGCGGCGAGCCGCCGCTGGCAGTTCCGCCTTTTGAGAGCTTTGGCTTTTATACATCTTTGGCTAACGGCGGGGCGGCGAGGATAGTGCTAAGTTTGCTAAAATTGAACGCTTTTGCGAAAAATTAACTGCCGTTCACGTCGGCACTCCCAAAAGCGGGGAGTGCACGCCGTGAACGGCAATGCGGCGGCTTGCCGCCGCATTGTGCGCCGCCCTGCGGGCGGCGCACTTCGCCTTTTAAAGCATTGGCTAACGGCGGACGGCGATGAAATTAAAAAACACTCCATGTTCTATGTTTATCATAGGAAATGGAGTGTTTTTTGTATTATAATGTTTTGAGTTTATTGGTATAATCATATATAAGAAAAAGGACAGGTTTGACAAGAGCAGAGGTTGCGGAAAAAGCAAACCTTTCAGACAGAACTTATGCCGATATAGAACGCGGAACTTCTAATATGCGTGCTGAAACTCTGATAGGTGTTTGCGGCGCTTTACATATCACTCCCGATGAAGTCTTTGTCGAAGCCGACAGCCCTGTTTTTCCTAATCAGGAAGAAATATTAAACCGGCTCTCTGAATGTTCCGCGAAAGAGAAAGAAACCGCCCTTTCCTTACTGGATATATACTTGCGTTCTCTTGATAAGTAGCCGGTCGCTGCATATCAAATAATACAGGGCGGCACCGTACAAGACTTGTGTGCGGTGCTGCCCCGGAAAGCAAAATCCCCGCAGAAAATCTGCGGGGAAATTTGTTTCGCTTTTAGCTTTTTAATTTTTAGCCGAGAACAACCTCAACCTCGTGAGTTCCGTTAGCGAACGCGGGAATAACGTTTCCTTCAACGGGCTTGCCGTCTACGGTCATACTCTTTACGCCGCTGCAAACGTGGTTCGGGTTGGAAACCTTGATGTTGTAGGTTGCGCCGCGGAACAGTCTGGAAATTGTGAAGCCGTCCCACTCGTGAGGAATGGAGGGGCTGACCTCAAGACCGTTGTAATTCGGCTTGATACCGAGAATGTACTGCGAAATTGCGACAAAGTTCCAAGCGGCAGTACCTGTCAGCCAGCTGTTCTTAGCTTCGCCGTGGCGGGGAGCGTCCTTACCTGCAATCATCTGAGCGTAAACGTAAGGCTCGGTTCTGTGGAGGTCGGAAAATTCCTCGCGGAAAGCGGGAGCAATCTTTGAATAGTACTCGAACGCCTTGTCGCCTCTGCCTGCGAAGGCTTCAGCGCACATAATCCACGCGTTGTTGTGGCAGAAGATACCTGCGTTCTCCTTGTAGCCGGCGGGATATGTGGAAATTTCACCGTATTCGATATGGTAGGTTGTGAAAGCGGGATTGTTAAGAACAAGTCCGTGGTCGGAGTTGAGGTACTTGGAAACGCTGTCGAGAGTCTTGATGTCGTCGCCTGTTTCCTTGCCAAGGCCTGCGAGAACGCAGAAGCCCTGCGGTTCGATGAAAATCTTACCCTCTTCACATTCCTTTGAGCCGACCTTGTTGCCGTAGTGGTCGTAAGCGCGGATAAACCATTCGCCGTCGAAGCCGTACTTCATGGTAAGCTCCTTCATCTTAGCGATTTCAGCGTCGGCTCTCTGCGCCTCAGCCTCGTCGCCCATAAGACGGCACATTGCTGCATATTCGGGAGCGATGAAGCAGAACATACCTGCAATCATAACGGATTCCGCAACCTGGCTGTAGAAGGGCGGTTCGGAGAACATTTCCTTGTTATTATAAGTCTGGAAAGATTCGCCGGGCTTATCGGAGAAGCAGGAGAGGTTAAGGCAGTCGTTCCAGTCTGCACGTCCGCTGAGCGGGAGACCGTGAGGTCCGACCTTCTTAACAACGTGATTGAAGGCGCGCTTCATATGGTCGAGCATGGTGTCTGCAAGCTCATCCTTATTCTCGTAGGGCACTTTTTCGGTAAGGATAGAGAGGTCGCCCGTTTCCTTTAAGTAAGCCGCAACCGCAAGAATCATCCACAGCGGGTCGTCGTTGAAGTTAGAGCCAAGCTCGTGGTTACCCTTTTTGGTAAGGGGCTGATACTGGTGATATGCGCCGCCGTCCTCAAGCATAGTGGCTGCGAGGTCGATAAGACGTTCTCTTGCGCGGGCGGGAATCTGGTGAACGAAACCGAGGAGGTCCTGGTTACTGTCACGGAAGCCCATACCTCTGCCGATACCGCTCTCAAAATATGAAGCGGAACGGGACATATTAAAGGTAACCATACACTGATACTGATTCCAGATATTTACCATACGGTTTACCTTTTCGTCGGGAGAATCAACGTGATACTGACCGAGGAGGCTGTTCCAGTGCGCCTTTAATTCAGCGAAAAGCTTATCCGCCTTTTCGGAGGTGTTGCACTTTTCGATCATTTCGTGAGCACGCTTTTTATTGATGATATTCTTCTTGGAATTAGCGGTTGTGATAAGCTTATCGTCGGGGGTAAGGTCGGGCGCGAACTTTTCGTCAACGGGATTTTCGACATAACCGAGAACGAAAACGAAGTCCTTGCTTTCGCCTGCTTCGAGGTCGATTTCGATATAATGCGAAGCGATAGGCGACCAGCCGTCTGCAACGGAGTTTGCGGGAGAACCCTGCATAACTGTCTTAGGCTCGCCAAAGCCGTTATAAAGACCGAGGAAGCTTTCGCGATCGGTATCGAAGCCATTGATTTTCGCATTTACGGAATAGAAAGCGAAATGGTCGCGGCGCTCTTTATACTCAGTCTTATGGTAGATGGTGCTGCCTTCGATTTCAACCTCGCCTGTGTTGAAATTTCTCTGGAAATTCGTTGTATCGTCGTTTGCGTCCCAGAGGCACCATTCGAGGAAGCTGAACAGCTTGATTTTCTTAAAGCCGCTTGTCTTATTTGTAACGGTGACCTTCTGAACCTCTCCGTTAAAGTCCTGCGGAACAAAGAATGTAACCTTAGCTTCAACGCCCTTGGACTCGCCCTTTATGATGGTATAGCCCATGCCGTGGCGGCACTCGTAGCTGTCAAGCTCGGTTTTTACAGGCGACCAGCCGGGATTCCATACGTGACCGCCGTCGTTTATGTAGAAATAGCGTCCGCCCATATCAACGGGAACGTTGTTATAGCGATAGCGAGTGATACGGCGAAGTCTTGCGTCCTTATAGAAGCAATAGCCGCCTGCGGTGTTGGAAATCAGGGAGAAAAAGCCCTGTGTTCCGAGGTAGTTTATCCACGGATAGGGAGTGCGGGGGGAGGTAATGACGTATTCCTTATTCGCGTCATCAAAATAACCAAATTTCATATTGTTACCTTTCCTTCCTTATTTATAGGTATAGGGATAGCGGGCGTTTTCACCCGTATAACATATCTATTATATAACATTTGGCGAAAAATATCAATAGATGAAAACGTTACCACAAAATTTTACAAACGCAACAAATTATAAAGGATTTTTTTGTGCATTTTTACACTTGGGGCGAAAAGCCTGCCGTGCGGCGAAGCCGCACACCAACGTTGCGCGGCTTCGCCGCGCGTGAACCGCTCCCGGGAACGCGGCGTTTCGCGATTTGCGGGATAAGCCGAGTATTGAGAAAGCCGCGGCGACCGCCGACGCGGGGGGCAGACGGCATTTATGACGACTGTCCCCCGCTATAAGGCGGTCGCACTGTACGGGTATGTTCACTTTTGCAAAAACCAATTGTTCAGCGAAATTTTGATCGCCCGCCGTCGGAAGGACTTAGCGCGTCCTTCACGCCGTCGGGCGTTGCGGCTTTAAAAAATCCCGACTATTCACCGCTTGCTGCAACGCCGCGCCCCACACGGGTGGGCGGCAAGCTTTTCGGTAAAGCCGAAAAGCTTGCCGTGCGGCGAAGCCGCACGGCGGCATTGCGCGGCTTCGCCGCGCAATGCCCGCCCACCCCCGTAAAAATGAACGCAAGGCGCGAAAGCGCATAGACGCAAAAACAAAACGAACCCCCGCACGACAGTCGGAGGTCCGTGTGTAATAAATCACTTGAACTTGGTGGCTTCAATTCGGTTGAGCGCACGCTTGAGCTTGTATTCCGCAACCATAAGCTCTTGGTCGGAGGCGGGAGATGAAAGCCGTTCCTCGGCAGCTTTTTTAGCCCTTTCAGCACGCTCAAGGTCAATCTCGTCTGCCCATTCGCAGCTCTGCGCAAGAACAACCGTCTTGTCCCTGCCGACCTTGACAATGCCCGACGCTATAGCTCCGTGACGGAAGCTGCCGTCAAGCTTAACCTTGAACCTGCCTATCGGAAGCGCCGCAACGTACGGCTCGTGATGCGCAAGAATGCCCTTGTCGCCAACGGTCGTCCGGACTATAAGGTTGTCGGTTTCACCGTCAAAAAATACGCCGTCCGGAGTTACTATCTGCAATTTAAAGGGAGTCATCTGGCAGCTCCTTTCTCAGGCTTGCTGCTGCTTAGCTTTTTCAACAGCCTCGTCAATTGTGCCGACATACAGGAACGCCGATTCGGGCAGGTCGTCGTGCTTGCCTTCAATGATTTCCTTAAAACCACGTATCGTTTCCTTTAACGGAACATATTTACCCTTCATTCCGTTAAACTGCTCGGCAACCGTAAACGGCTGGGAGAGGAAACGCTGAATCTTTCTCGCACGCGCTACCGTCAGCTTGTCGTCGTCGTCAAGCTCGTCCATACCCAGAATAGCAATGATATCCTGAAGCTCATTGTAACGCTGAAGAGTAGACTGAACCGCTCGCGCAACGTCGTAATGCTCCTGTCCGACAATTTCGGGCGTAAGTATTCTCGATGTGCTGTCAAGCGGGTCTACCGCAGGGTAAATGCCCATCGACGCAATGTTTCTCGAAAGAACCGTCTTAGCGTCAAGATGCGCGAAGGTCGTTGCCGGCGCAGGGTCGGTAAGGTCGTCCGCAGGTACGTAAACCGCCTGTACAGACGTAATAGAGCCTTTCGACGTGGAGGTAATACGCTCCTGTAACGCGCCCATTTCCGTTGCAAGCGTAGGCTGGTATCCAACCGCGCTCGGCATACGTCCGAGAAGCGCCGAAACCTCAGAGCCCGCCTGTGTGAAACGGAAAATATTGTCGATAAATAAAAGTACGTCCTGTCCCTCGTGGTCACGGAAGTACTCCGCCATAGTAAGTCCCGAAAGACCAACTCTCATTCTCGCTCCCGGCGGCTCGTTCATCTGTCCGTAAACAAGCGCCGTCTTGTTGATAACGCCCGACTCCTTCATTTCGTTGTACAGGTCGTTACCCTCACGAGTACGCTCCCCAACGCCCGTAAACACGGAAAGTCCGCCGTGCTGCTTCGCAACGTTGTTGATAAGCTCCATGATAAGAACCGTTTTGCCAACGCCGGCACCGCCGAAAAGTCCGATTTTACCGCCTTTAAGATACGGCGCTATAAGGTCAACAACCTTGATTCCCGTTTCGAGAACCTGATTTGAAGCAACCTGCTCTTCGTAGGTCGGAGGATTTCTGTGGATTTCCCAGCGTTCCTCCGTCTGCGGAGGCGGGAGATTGTCAACAGGCTCGCCAAGGAGGTTGAAAATACGCCCAAGGGTTTCCTTTCCGACGGGAACGGTTATCGAATGTCCCGTGTCGAGCGCCTTCATTCCTCTTACAAGACCGTCCGTGCTTCCCATCGCAATGCAGCGGACAACATCGTCGCCGATGTGCTGAGCAACCTCGACAACAAGCTTCTGCCCGTTATTGTCAATTTCAATCGCATTGAGCAGGTTCGGCAGACTGTCAGGCGCAAACCTTATGTCAAGAACTGCGCCGATAATCTGAACGACGGTGCCAATGTTTTTTTCTGCCATCTTTTTGTCCAATCCTTTCGTTTAGGATAAATGCGGGATTAAAGGGCATTTGCGCCCGATACGATTTCGTTAATTTCGTTTGTAATCTTTTCCTGTCTTGCTCTGTTATAAAGCAGCGAGAGGTCGGAAATCATCTGATCCGCGTTGTCCGTCGCGCTTTCCATAGCCGTGCGGCGCGCGCCCTGCTCGGAAGCGTAGGATTCCGCAACTCCGCAGTTTATAAGGCTCATAATGAATTTCGGAACAATACGGTTGAACACTGCCTCGGGAGAGGGGTCATAATTGATGAACTGCGCGTCCTCCTCTGCTTCTCCGCCAAGCCCCGACACGGGCAAAAGCTTTATGCACTCGGGCGTCTGGACAAGCGGCGAAACAAACTCTGTGTAAAACAGCTCAACCTCATCGACCTTTTCGCTTTTGAAAAGCTCCGCAGCAATATCCGCGATGTTTGCGCAGTCGGCTGTTTTCGCACGCTCGGCAAAAGCGGGATAGCTTCCCGCCATTTCGTAGCCGCGCTTTTCAAAATACTCTACGGCCTTCTTGCCGATTGCAATAATCATCGGTTTTTCCGCGTCATTTTCGTGCGCGGCGGCGGCAGCCTTCAGAATGTTGGAGTTATAACCGCCCGCAAGACCTCTGTCCCCCGCGATAACGATGAACAGACGCCGTTTAACAGGTCGCTCCTCCGTGAAAACGGTCGTAAAATCCTTTTTCACGGACGCAATTTCGCTCATCAGCTCATACTGCGCCTCAAAGTAAGGACGCGCCGTTTCAACTCTTTGCTTGACATGGCGCAGCTTCGAGGACGCGACAAGCTCCATAGCCTTAGTAATCTGGCGGGTAGAGCCTACGCTGCGAATGCGGCGCTTTATGTCCTTCATATTGCTTGTTGCCAAGTAAAATCACACCCTTCTGTCAGCAATCGCTTTCGATATATACAACCTTCTTGGCAAAATACACTGCGACAGCCGCAACAACGGTCAGCGCAGACATACTGATTGCAATAATACTTAATACAAATGCAGACTTATTCATAGCAGACTCCTTTCACGCCTTTGCTCTTATGATATACGATTCGACATGGTAGCGGAAGGTTCCCTTTTCTCCGCTTCCGTCCTCTTCGAGAATATATCCCCTCTCGCCAAGCTCTGTGAGGAGGTGCTGAGCAATCTGCTTCATTTCCTCCTGTTCGAGGTGGCTTAACGTCGGGTCGTCGAAGAAAACGCTGCCGTTTCCCACGTAGTCGAAGTCCTCCTTACGCTGCCAGTCAACGCGGTTTGAGCGTATCGTTACAGACTGTATCGACCCCGGCTGTTTCATAATTTCCGCAGCCGCCTTTTTTACAAGGCGGTGAGAAAGGACATTTACAATGGGAGCGGCGGGTGTCTTCTTGCCCTTTCCTGAAAACAAAGCGTCAAAAATAGAAGCCATAATAAACTATATCCTCTTTCAACAGTATTTTTCCGCGAATTCAGCCAGCACATTTTTGAGCTTTTCCTCATTTTCGGGAGTAAGAACCTTTTCCTTGCGGATACTGTCGGCTATATCGGGATGCTTATCGGCGATATGACGGAACAAATCCGCTTCAAAGCTACCGATTTTTTCAACGGGAATATTTTTAAGGTAATTATTGATTACCGCGTAGATGATGATAACCTGATTCTCAACCGTAAGCGGCGAGGACTGAGGCTGCTTAAGAACGGCAACTATTCTTTCGCCCTTTGCAAGACGATTTTTCGTATCCGCGTCGAGGTCAGAACCGAACTGAGAGAACGCCTGTAATTCACGGTACTGCGAATATTCAAGCTTCAGGCTGCCGGAAACCTTCTTCATAG
Organism: uncultured Ruminiclostridium sp.; assembly: GCA_964520065.1. Classification (GTDB taxonomy): domain Bacteria; phylum Bacillota; class Clostridia; order Oscillospirales; family Ruminococcaceae; genus Ruminiclostridium_E. Next base: position 36,027 of record CAZFMC010000001.1, on the reverse strand, counting down.
CCTTAATCTGCGCCGAGCCGCCTACACGGGATACCGAGATACCGGGGTTTACCGCGGGACGGATACCCGAATTGAAAAGCTCGGTTTCGAGGAATATCTGACCGTCGGTAATAGAAATTACGTTGGTCGGAATGTAAGCGGAAACGTCGCCCGCCTGCGTTTCAATAATCGGGAGCGCGGTGAGAGAGCCTCCGCCGTAATCCTCGTTAAGGTTCGCAGCGCGTTCAAGCAAACGCGAATGGAGGTAGAAAACGTCACCGGGGTAAGCTTCACGTCCCGGCGGTCTTTTAAGGAGCAGGGAAAGCGTACGGTAAGCAACGGCGTGCTTTGAAAGGTCGTCGTAAACGATGAGCGCGTCCTTTCCGTTTTCCATAAAGTATTCGCCCATAGCGCAGCCCGAATAGGGTGCGATATACTGGAGCGGTGCAAGCTCGGAGGCTGTCGAAGAAACAACGATGGTATAATCCATCGCGCCCGCCTTTCTGAGCTGTTCAACTACCGTTGCAACGGTAGAGGACTTCTGACCGATAGCGACATAAATACAGAGAACGCCTGTTCCCTTCTGATTTATAATGGTATCAACAGCGATAGCGGTTTTACCGGTCTGTCTGTCGCCGATAATAAGCTCACGCTGTCCGCGTCCGATCGGAATCATCGAGTCGATAGCCTTGATACCTGTCTGGAGCGGGGTATCGACTGACTTTCTGGTAATAATTCCGGGAGCGATTTTTTCAATGGGGCGCGTTTCTGTTGAAACGATTGGTCCCTTGCCGTCGATAGGCTGACCGAGAGAGTTTACGACTCTTCCGAGGAGCGCTTCGCCAACGGGAACGGAGATAATCTTCCCTGTTCTCTTTACGGTATCGCCTTCCTTGATATCCGAGTCAGAACCGAGCATAACCGCGCCAACGAAGTCCTGTTCAAGGTTAAGAGCCATACACTGAACGCCGTTGTCGAATTCGAGCAGCTCGTTGTTCATACAGTTGTCAAGCCCGTGAATACGGACGATTCCGTCGCCGACGGTTACAACCGTACCCGTATCGTCAAGACGGATTTTTGACTCAAACGCCTTGATTCGGGATTTGATAATTCCTGTTATTTCATCAGGACGTAATTCCATCTTTTCGTATCATTCCTTTCTATGGGATAATGCTTAGCCGATAACGCTTCCGATTTCCTTTTTCATTGCTTCAAGGCGAGCCTTAACGCTTCCGTCGAAGCTTCTGTCGCCGTATTTCAGAACGATTCCGCCGATAATAGCGGGGTCGATACGTTCCGTGAGAACAATGGTTTTTCCTGTAATCTTCGTCATTTTCAGCTTAATTTTAGCCTTCATCGCGTCATCGAGCGGTGCAGTTGTAACGACCGTCACCTCCGCAATACCCAGCCTTTCATTGCAAAGCTCTGAGAAACAGCGGTTGATACCGCTGAATTCACTGATTCGTCCGTTTTCGGTAAGAACCATAAGGAACCGGTAGGTATAATCCGAAACCCTGTCCTTAAAAAACTCCGACATAAGCGAGAGCTTTTCGTCCTGACCGACGGTCGGCGTTTTCATCAGCCTCACAAGCTCAGGCGAATCCGAAAGAACAGCGTCCACAGCGCACATTTCATCGCGAACCTCCGCGAGCATATCGGGTTTTTCCTCGGAAATAAGCTCGAAAAGCGCGTCGCTGTAATTTTTTTCAACTATTCCTGCCATTCGGCAATTCTCCTTTCCGCAAGAGAAGCCTTATTCATTTCCGACCTCTGCAATGAATTTGTCAATAAGGCTTTCGTTATCCTGCTTGGAAATTTCCTTTTCGCATACCTTTTCGCTTGCCAGGATAACTATATCCGAAATCTGATCCTTAATTTCGTTAATTGCCTTTTTCTTTTCAAGTGCAATACTTTCCTCGGCTCTCTGCTTCAGCTGAGCAGCTTCCTCATGCGCCTGAGCAAGGATTTCGGTTTCGCGTTCACCTGCGCGCTTTACCGCGTCGGAAACTATCTGCGAAGCCTCTTCCTTAGACTGTTCAAGTCTTTGGGTATACTCCTGCTTTACAGCCTGCGCCTCCTCCTGAGCTGCCTTAGCCGCGTCCATCTGTTCGTTTATCTTATCCTTTCGTGCGTCAAGCACTGCCATAACCTTATTATGCAGCAGGAACTTATACAGCAGGAAAATGATAAGCGTGTTGATAAGCGTAAAGATGATAGTGTCGGTATTGATGTTTACAAGCTGGAGGGTCTGAGCCATTAGCCTCATACTCATTATATGCAATTCCTTTCCTGTAAATCCGCCGTTTTAAAGCGGCGTCCGACATTAGCCGAGCTGACCGATAAAGGGGTTAGCGTACATTAAAAGGAGCGCGATGATAAGAGAGTAAAGACCTGTTGTTTCAGCGAGCGCGTCGCCGATAATCATCTGCTTAGTGATTGCGCCGCTTGCTTCGGGCTGTCTGCCGATAGCCTCAACCGCCTTACCGCCGCAGTAGCCTTCACCTATACCGGGTCCTAAGCCTGCGATCATTGCGATACCTGCGCCCAGTGCCGACGCTCCGAGTACAATTGCCTGTTCCATAGATTTATCCTCCGTTTTAATTTAATGCAGTTGCAGTTTATATAAAGCGTTGCCGCCTTATTCCGTGTTTTTTCTTACGACTCAGCCATTGAAACGTAAGACATTGTAAGCGTTACAAAAATGAACGACTGAATTACCGACGAGAAGAGGTCGAAATACAGCGAGAGCACTGCGGGCACGCCGATTGAAAGAAGTCCCGCTGCAAAACCGCCGAGAGCGAAATAAACCAGTCCGCCGATAACCATACCCGAAATATTGCTTCCGAAAAGACGGAGCGACTGTGCGACGGGGTTTGCGAAATCGCCGATAATGTTAAACGGCAGCATGAACGGCATAGGCTCAAAGAATCCCTTTAAATAGCCCTTTATGCCGCCTGTTTTCAGCTTATTGTAAAGCACGAGAACGAACGTGATAAGACCCCATGAAAGCGTTACGGACAAATCCGACGTCGGGTTGCGCAGTCCGAAAAGTCCCATAAGGCACGAAATCATAATGAAGCAGAAAAGTCCGCCGATATACGGGGTATACGCCTTTTTGTAGTGGTCGCCCATTGTGCTTCCCACCTGTCCGTCGAAAAGCGTAACAATCCACTCCGCGATAACCTGTCTGCGCGAGGTCGGAACGACCTTAAGGTTTCTGCCGAGGACAAAAAATGCGACCCCGAGTATAACCAGCACGACCCATTGCATAAGCACGGACTCCGCAATTATCCATTCCTTTCCGAAAAGCTCGAAGGTGATGGACTGAAGCGGTCCTTCAATCGTAAAGGTGCGCGCCTCCTCAGCGATAAGCGACATTCCCGTCAAAAGAATCAATCCTTTCATTCCTCGTCCGTACCTTTTCGGAGTGCGGAGAGAGTATAATAAATTTTGGGGTAAAACAGCGGAATCACCGCCGTAAATGGCGAAATCAGCCCGAACGTCAGCAGCAGCGCCAACACCGCAAATATCCCGATATAGCGAAGCCCGTAGGAAATATTTCCGAGGGACTGTCCCTTTTTTTGATTTCTGCTTGTAAGAATACTTCTCGCTGTAACGCCGATGAGCAGGAAATTCGCCGCCATAAGCATATTTCCGACAAGCAAGCCGCTGTAAAGCCGCCAGTCGAAGCCGACCGCAAAAGCAGCCGCCGTGATTCCGACAAGCAGCAGAACATTGTACGCCAACAGCGACGGGAGCATTTTTTTCAGCTCGTCCGCCGCAGCGTTTTCTTTTTTATTCATAACCGTTTTTTCTTTATGCTGTCGTCATAATAATCGTGGTCGCGCCGCGAATGTCCGACCTCGCTCGTGCCGGTTCCCGACTCGTTTTTATCGAAAAGCTTTATAAGCTTTTTCAGATAATTCACCGAAGCGGAAAGCATCGTCAGAATACCGACGCCCATAAGCACGAACTTGACCCACTGCGGCCAGCAGAGCCAATCGACGAGCGCGGAGCCTCCGACCACGAAAACAAGCAGCGGTCCGATAACGATAAATGCGATCTGACTTACGACGGCATAAACGGCAATCGGATTTTCTTTTTTATTTTTTGCCATTGCGTTGCCTTTCAGAATCAGAAGATAATTGATTTAAGCCGCCAGCCCTTTTCTGTTTTTATCATCTCTCCGCTGCGTGAGATTTCCTCGCCGCTGTCCCTGTTTTTGAGAGTTATGACAAGCGCACATTCCTCGTCGCTCACGGGGTCGATTGAAAAATCGGGATTTTCCCAGGAAATATCATACTCCATAGGAGTAAAATTCGCGATTATTCCAAGGCTGCCGTTATAGCGTTCGCTGTAAATTGCGCCGTAGCCGAGCGAATTTTCAAGTGTTATTTTTGCCTGTTCCTCGCAGAATATGCCGTTTACAAGCTCTTCAAGCTGTGCAAAAGAGGCATACTCTCCGTCCGAAACGGTATAGTAGCCGTCTTCGGGAGCGTTTCCGTAAGGCTCGTCCTTGTGTTCGAGTCCGCGCGTATAGAACAGCCGCAGCACCTCGTAATTTCCTGAAAGAAGCTCGATTGCGGCGTCCTTCATCTCCTCGGAGGTCTGCTCGCCGGGAACATAAGCGTTCGGGTCGGCAGGCGTGGTCTGCGAAGCCGAGGCGTCCGTGGTCTGAACAGGAAGCTGCACCTGTCCGCCGGCGTTGTTCAATACAAGTATAAAAGTAACGACAGCCGCCGCTGCACCCACCGCTAAAAGAGCGGCATAAAGCGGCATACTTTCGGAATATTTACCCTTCATTTTTGATTCCTTTTCTATGCAAATACTACGGACACAGCGCAAAAGAATATATGTCCTTTATTATTATACTATATTGTCGGACAAAAATCAAGTTATTTTTCAATTTTTTGTTCATCCTGCATAACCGCGCACAGCAATTTCACCAGGACTTGTTGACACTAGAGCGTATTCACATTAACGCTCAACGCTCGTCTTTTGACGTATTTTTCGCATAACTGCGTTGAAAATTCTTGAAGTACATAAAGTACGTCTGCGAATTTTCGCCTTGTTCTGCAAAAAATTCGTTTCAAAATCCGAGCATTTCGGTTAATGTGAACAAGCTCTAAAATAATATGCGGATTTTTGAGATGGTTTTGACCCTTTTTAGGGTTGGCTCTGCGCCAATCAAGAATTTTTAACGACAAAAGGGGCAAAGGCAGCCAAAAAGACGTGTGTTAGGCCTAGCGTCAACACGCCCTAAATACATTATAGCACGCGATGGAAGGCGTGTAAACAGACAAAACCCCGTGTTTGTCTGTTTTCAGGAAATAACGACGCCGAGGTGATTTGCGTAAACGGTTGCCGAGCCGCGTGCGCTGTCAACGCTTCTGCGAAATTCGCCGTGAGCAATGGTCACGCCCGCGAAAAGTCTTTCCGAAACGCGGAGCGTTGAATCCGCCGCTGCGGAAATTGCCGCTTCCGTCTGTTCAAGCCTTTCGGCAAGGCGTTTCTGTTCAGCGCTGCGCCGCTCGTATATTCTCAGCAGCTCCGCTTCCGCCTTTTCGGGAATTTCCGACTGCTTCGCCCTGATTTTTTCAATATCCGAAGCTGCCTGTTCAAGGCGCGCGTTCAGCTTTTCCGCGTCCTTTTTCAGCCGCGCGGCATTTCCGAGAATAATCTCCGTCGTGAGTTTTTCCGACGTGCCCGCGCGCTTGCAGGAAATCCGTCCCGCGCAGTCGGTTTTTCCGCCGCATATTTCCCCGCAGAAAAGCTCGCCGTCGCAAAGCGTTCCGCAATTCGCCAGCCGTCCGCATTTAAGCAGAACCGCCGCGTCAAGCGTACAGTCCTCGCAGTCGCCAAGCTCCATACTTTCCGCGCTAAGCTCCGACTCCGCGCAGCTTCCCGAAATAATCAGCCGCGCGGCAGACAGCCTTGCACCCGTTACCTCGCCGCCGACAGACAGCGTTTTCCCGCAGCGTATCTCCGCGCCCTCGCAAACCCCGCCGCGAACGGTAACGTCCCCGAAAAACTCGATTTTTTCGCCCTTTTTCACCTCGTCGGTCACGTACTCGTCACGAACGCAGTATTTCCCCTTTTCAACGGTGAGAACTCCCGAAGCGGCGGCGAAAAGGCGCGTTCCATCATCGCTCACGCGGGTGTTTGAGCCTATGGGCAGCCTGTACGACCTGCCCGCTTTGGCGCAAATCGTCTTTCCGTAAACGTCCCTGCCGCTCCTTCCGCTTGTCGGGGGAGTTATTTCGCAAAGCGCAGCTCCCTCCGCGACCACAACGGCGGCGCCGGTATTTTCGTACAGCTCCGTAAGCCGACCGTCCGTGCCGTTTTCTGCGGGAATACCGCTTGCAAAAACCACGCTCCTGCCGCAAATGCCGTTTACCGCCATATCCATAAGCACGGCAGGCTTTACTCCAAAGCACACGCCGCTGTCCCGCACCGCCTGTTCCAGCTCCGTGACGGAATAGCTGCCGCTTCCGCCCGCGGCTTCAGCGCGGATTGCCGCTTCAAGACCGTTTTCCGAAACCGTGACTGTTACGGAGGAAAGGCGGGTGTGGTCGTTAATTTTGTTGTTTTCCGAAAAAGAAGCGGCATTTTCGGCGTCAGGCGAGTTAAGCTCGCCCTTAATGCTGTCGAAAATCCGCTCCATAACTGTACTGCTGTTCAAGATATCACCTTCAATAAGGGTCCTGCCCTGTCATTTAAGACGACAAATGTCCCCCGCCGCCTAAGAGGCGGGTAACATCTTGCCTGAGTTATATTATATTCTTTCCATGCACTGTCGAGCTGACCTCGACCGCGCCGTTTTCCGAGTAAAAATTCACTGTCCGACCGTAGTTAAGACCCGTATCCGCTGCAACGATTGGGATACGAAGCGAACCGAGAACCGCGCGGACTGCCGCAATATTGCGTTCGCCGATATTGAACTGCGCGCCGTTGCACTGGAACATAGTCGCCCCGCCCGCAATCTTTGCGGTTATGGCGGAGCCTGCCCCGCGTGCGCGCATTGCAGAAAGCATCGCGGGAATAGCGGTGTCGGCAAACTTCATCGGCGTAGCTTCCCCGCCCGCAATGGATTTGCTGTCGGGGAGCATTATATGGGAAAGACCCGAAATGCCCGAAGCCTTGTCGTAAAGACAGATTCCGATACACGAGCCTAATGCGTAGGTAACGAGAATGTCGTTGCGTCCGCAGATTTTCCAATCGGATATTCCGACTATAATTTTCTGGCTCATACGGTTACCCCAAGCTTTTTGAGCAGAGTGTCAAGCGAATTGACAGTCGGCAGAAGCATCATCTTCGACTTTATTTTTGAACCGTCGAGGAGCAGATAGCTGTCTATAAAAAGCAGCTTATCGCTCATTTCGCCGATTATGCTTACGGGAACGCTCATTATCGCGCCGACCATATCCACGCACATCATCGGGATACCAACGTTTATCGGTATCTGCGCAAGCTCCGCGATAGCGTTTACATATGAAGCGGACATAATGTTGCCCGTTTCCGTGAGTGCGGAGGTCATATCGGGAGTAAGCTCAAGCAGCCCTACCGTTTCCTGCCCGAAAAAGGTCGAAACAATCAAATCAACCATATCCTGTTCAAGCAGGAAAAGCATCATTCCTTCAATGCTTCCCGAAATCTGCACAAGAATACCCGCAACAAGCTTTTCCGCGCCGCCCGCGAAGTCGATGGCGGTCTGAAAATCGAGCAGCTTTACGGCGGGAACCTGTATATCAACAGGCTTGCCTATCATTGCGGAAAGCGCGGTCACTGCGTTTCCGGAGCCTATATTTCCAACCTCTGTAAGCACGTCCATTTCCATCGCGCCCAACTGGTCATATCTTTCAATCGACATAATTCAAAAATCCTTTCGGCGTTAATTTCTCAGATTATTCGCTATACTCATAAGCTCGTCGGACGTTGTAACAACGCGCGCGCTGAGCTGGTACGAACGCTGCGTTTCAATAAGATGAACCATTTCGCTTGCAAGGTCAACGGTTGACATTTCAAGCGCCTGACGAATAATCTCACGATCCTGCGAAACGCGCGGCTCGCCCGAACGCTCGGTTATAACGAAGTGATTATCCTCGCCCTGCTCAAGTCCCCAGTTGTTGTCAACCTCGTAAAGACCTATCATATCCGTAATCGCGTCGTAATCGACATTTGAAGTTTCGTACTCCTCCGTCCCGACGACAACGCCGTTTTCATCAACAATATTCCGCTCGCCCGTCTTAAACGGCACTATTATGTGGTTGCCGTCGCCGTCAAGCACAAATTCTCCGCAGCCGTTCACAAGCTCCCAGTGGTCGTCCACCTGCGTTATCTCAAAGGAGCCGTCGCGGGTAAGGTAGGTATTCCCGCGCTCGTCAAGCACCATAAAGAAATTATCGTTCGGAATTGCGAAATCAAGCTCCTGCTCGGTCATATTGAACATACCCTGTTCCCACATAAAATCCGTTTTCATTATGTGCTGACCGTGTCCCGTCTGCCAGTCGTCCTCGGTCTGCCGCTGGGTCGTGTAAACGCAGTCGGCAAAGCTCGGACGAAGCGATTTAAAGCCGACCGTATTTACGTTGGCAATATTATTCGAGTAAATGTTCATACCGTCCTGCTGGGCAATCATACCCGAAGCGCCGGTGTAAAAAGAAATATTCATAGTTCAGACCGCCTTTCCGAATTACTGGATAGCCGCTATGTCTACCGACTTGCTGTTCATAGCGTCGAAATATTTGAGGATTTTACTGTTAGCCTCGTAAAGCCGCTGAGCCTCGATCATCTGGGTCATTTCCTTGTTTCCGTCAACGTTGGAATGCTCCCAGCAGCCCTGAATTACGTCGAAAACCTCTCCGTCGGGAATTGCGCCGTCGCCCGCGTAGCTGAAAAGCGTATCTCCGACCTTTTCAACGTCCGCGTCCTGCGGGATATATGTTAAAAGAAGCCTGTCAACCGCCTCGTTGTTTATGTAAATAGTGCCGTCGTTGTCAATTTGAAAATCGCCCGTGCCCAGATAAATATCGCCGTTTTCGCCCTGAACGCGCCCTGCGTCGCCCAGAACAAGATATCCCTCTCTGTCAAGCTCCCACTGCCCGTTTCGGGTCTGGTAGATTCTGTCGCCCGCACCGCGTATGTTAAAATATACGTTTCCGTATATTCCGACATCGAAATTACTCTCCGTAAAAGTAAAATTGCTCTGTTCAAGATTGGTTTTGGAGGTATCGGCGTAGGTCTGGAGGAAATGTCCCGAAAGCTCCGTCCGTCCGTTTACAAGAATCATCTCGTCCATGAACGTGTTGATGACAATTTCGTCCTTTTTATAACCCGCCGTATTCGCGTTTACGATATTATTTCCGATTGCGTCAAGCTCGCGCTGTTTGACAATCATACCCTGTGCCGCATTATAAAAGCCTCTGAGCATTTTCTTTTCCTTTCCGCTGTTCATATTTTTTATCGCATATGAACAGATACTGCCGAAGAATATACAATCTGTAAATTCAAATCAAGGTTTAACCGAGTGTTTACTGTTTTATGTACTGTTCAAGCGAAAGCTTGAGCCGAAGAATAGCCTTTGCGTGAATCTGGCAGACGCGCGACTCCGAAACGCCGAGAACCTGCCCGATTTCCGAGTATTTGAGCTTTTCGTAATAGTAGAGCATAACGACCTGCTTCGCCTTGGGGCTAAGCTCGTCAATTGCCTGCGCGACCACTCTTTTCTGCTCCTTCTCGTACATTTCACGGTCGGCGGCTTTTCCGCCCTCAACGTTGAAATTATCCTCATAAAGAAGCTCCTCAAAGGAAAGCGTTATCGCGCCCGCCGCGTCAGCCATCTGCCGCGCAAGCTTCTCCTTTGTAATACCCATATATTCGGCGATTTCATCGTTGGTCGGGTGACGTCCCAGCTTGGAAAAAAGCTCGCCGTAAGCGGAATCAAGCTCTTTTCCGAAATGCCGTACCTGCCGCGGAACCCAGTCCTGCCGCCGCACGTAGTCGATTATCGCGCCCTTTATTTTAAGACTTGCGTAGGTTTCAAACTTAACGCCGCGTTCGGGGTCGAAGGATTCAATTGCGCCCATAAGCGCAAGCACGCCTTCATTTATAACATCGTCTGCGGAGGCATATTTCAGATAAATATTGCGCAGGGAAACTGCGATAAGGCGAACGACGTCGAGATAACGGAGAACAATGTCGTTGCGTAGGTTGACATTGCCTGTTGCACGATATTCCTGTATCGACTGCACAACGTCAAATTCCGTTTTCAAGAGCCGTACCTCCCTTCAGCATTGCGCTATATATTTATGCTTCCAACCGACTGAATCTGCGTTGCCCCGTCAATTTCGCTGTAAGAAAGCACCGTAAGTCCGGGGATAAACTGGTCGATGAGCTTTTTGAAGTAAACGCGGACAATCGGAGAAGTAAGAACGATAACCGTGGGTATAACGTCCTTTATCTTATTCACCTCGTCGGTAGTTTTTGCGACGATTTTCTGAATCGTATCGGGGTCCATCGAAAGGTAGCTGCCCTGATCCGATTTTTTTACGCTTGAAACTATCATATCCTCAATGCGCGGGTCAATGGTGATAACGCGGAGCGAATTTGCCTCGGCAAAACGGCGTGTGATGGTTCGTTTAAGCGACTGACGGACATATTCCACCGTGATGTCTATATCCTTCATGGTAGAGGTATGGTCGCCGAGCGTTTCAAGAATAGTTTCCATATCGCGTATCGGAACGCCCTCGCTGAGCAGCATTGCAAGCACCTTCTGGAGATAGCCGTAGGAAACAACGTTGGGAACGAGGTCCTCGACGATTGTCGAATCGCTCTTTTTGATATTTTCAACCATTGTTTTAACGTCCTGACGGGTAAGGATTTCGTGGCAGTGCTTACGGATAACCTCGGAAAGGTGAGTAATCATAACCGAAACGGGGTCGATGAGCGTGTAGCCGGCAACGTCCGCCATAACCTTTTTATCCTCGCTTATCCAGCGCGCGGGGATCCCGAAGGCAGGCTCAATTGTGTCGATACCGTCAACCGCGTTGGTAACGTCGCCGTTATCGAGCGCAAGGTAGTGGTCTACAAGGATTTCTCCCCGCGCAACCTCCTCGCCCTTGATTTTAATAACGTACTGGTTCGGGTTTATATCGGGATTATCGCGCATTCGCACGGACGGTATAACCATACCCATATCCAGTGCGAACTGCTTTCGGAAAAGAACAACTCTCTCTATGAAATTTCCGCCGCTTCGCTCGTCCACGAGGTGGAGCAGGCTGTAACCGAACTCCATTTCAATCTGTTCGACGCTGAGCAGCTTGAATACATTGTCAATATCGCGGTAATAATCGCTGTCGGTAGCGGGAGCCTGCTTTTTCGCTTCGTCAAGCTTAGCGCGCGCTTCCTCTGCCTGCTGCTTTTCGGCCTCTGCCTTTTTCGCCTTGTCGAGCTGAATACCGCCGAAAATGAGTCCCGCGCCGAGCAGGAGCAGAATAGGCTTCGGGAAGCCGGGGATTGCCATAAGCACAAGCATAACCACGCCCGTTATAATGATAACCGTCGGGTTCTGGGTGAACTGAACCTTAACATCGTTATTGAAGCTGCCCGTGCTGGCGGTTCTGGTTACAACCATACCTGTTGCAACGGAAATGAGCAGCGCGGGAATCTGCGAGCAAAGACCGTCGCCGACCGTTGCGAGGGAATAGGTGGTAAGGACGGTATTGAAGTCGCCGCCGTTTATCATTCCGATAATTGCGCCGCCGATAAGGTTGATGAGCGCGGTTACGATTGAAATAATCGCGTCGCCCTTTACGAATTTCGTAGCACCGTCCATTGCGCCGAAGAAGTCAGCTTCACGCTGAACGTTGGCGCGGCGGATTTTCGCTTCCTCATCGGTGATTGCGCCGGTGTTAAGGTCGGCGTCGATTGACATCTGCTTACCGGGCATAGCGTCGAGCGTAAAACGCGCAGCTACTTCGGATACACGCTCCGAGCCCTTTGTAATTACAAGGAAGTTTACGAGAACGATGATAATAAATATAATAAAGCCGACAATCGGGTCGCCGCCCATAACGAAGTTACCGAAGGTTTCGATAACCGCGCCCGCGTAGCCCGTGCTTAGGATACCGCGCGTTGTGGAAACATTCAGCGACAGTCGGAAAACCGTCGTAACGAGCAGTATTGTCGGGAAAATCGAGAAGCTCAGCGCGTCCTTGATGTACATCGTAATCAGCAGGATTACGAGCGAAATTCCGATATTAACCAGCAGCAGGAAATCCAGCAGCACGCCGTCCCATATCTGGTTAAGCGGGATAATGAGCGCGAGAACTATAAATATAACAAATACGGCAAAAACATTGCTCAGCATCTTTTTAATCATTGTTTTTGCCGCACCTCCAAATCTTAGTTGTCAGGTCTTTTTTTCAGAGCCGCTTCGGGCGGAGCAAAGACCTTTTTCTTTGCGTGATACATTTCGGTTATAACAACCGCGACCGCCGTAAAAAGCTCCGACGGAATCTGCGCGCCGAGCGGAACCTGATAAAGCTCTCTTGCAAGCTTGCGGTTCTCGGTGACGTAAACGTCATGCTCCTCGGCAATCGCCACTATTTTTAAAGCAAGCGCGTCCTGCCCCTTTGCAACAACCACGGGGGCTGCGGTCGCGTCCGCCTCGATGTCGTATTTAAGTGCAACCGCGTAATGCGTGGGGTTTCTGACGACAACGTCCGAGGTCGGAACCTCGTCCATCATTCTTCCCTGCGCCATTTCGCGCTGTTTTTGCTTGATTTTTCCCTTTATCTGCGGGTCGCCCTCCATCTGCTTGTATTCGTCTTTTATTTCCTGCTTGGACATTTTCAGATTCTTCTCGAACTGCCACCACTGGAAAAGGAAATCCGCCGCTGCGACGAAAACGAATATTATACACATAACCATAACGATGGAGAAAACGGTATTTGCGATATATGAAACCGCGTAAATCGGCTCGGTGTCGATAAGGCTTATTATTTCGGTCATTCGCGATTCGATTTGACCGTATGCGACAATAATGACCGCTGCAAGCTCGATAAGTCCTTTTACGATACCGACAACGGATTGGAGCGAAAACATTTTTTTTATTCCGTTGAGCGGATTCATTTTAGAAAACTTGAAGCGCAGCGGCTTCATTGTGAACAAGCCTCTTGTCTGCGCCATTACCGAAATAACCACAACGAAAGCGATTATCGCCGCAAGCGGCAGGAAAATCATTGCGCAGTCGGTAATTACTCCGAGAAAAATGTTCGTATAGGTACTAAGCTCGTTTTCAAAAGGCTCGCCGACAGCGATAATGCCGTCGCGCACCGAGCGCCGGAGCATCATAAACATATACGAACCGAGAACTGCAAGCGAAGCGAATGCGCCGAGAATCGCCACTGCCGTAACGACCTCGTTGCTCTGTAAAACCGAGCCTTCCTTTTCTCTTGCGTCACGCCGTTTTTTCGGCGTGGCTTTTTCGGTTTTTTCCTCGCCCGCCATTGCATCACTCCGTTCGAGCGGTCAGCTACACAAAATTACCCATCGCCGCGTAGAGGTTCTCCCAAAGATACCCCAGCAGCGTTTCGATAAATTCCGACATTGGTCTTGCCGCGCCTACCAGAACGATAAACCCGACCACGAGCTTCAGCTGGATATTTACGACGTAAACCTGAATTGTCGGAACCGCCTTCATCATAAGTCCCACGCAGATTTCGGTTATCAGCTCCGCCGCAATTATCGGCATAGCAAATTTCACCGCGAGGGTCATCACCGTTCCGAAGTACATCACGATAATCTCCGTGAGGTCAATTGTTGCCGAGGTGATTTCGTAGCCCATCGGAATAGCTTCATACGAAACGGAAAACAGCTTTATATAGCTTAAATGTCCGTTTGTGAGGAAGAAGTACAGTATAAAAAGGTAGTAGTAGATATTTGCGAAAATCGGCATATTTATGCCTGTTGTCGGGTCCATTGTCTTTGCCATTCCAAGACCCGTCTGGGTGTCGATAATTTCACCCGCGTATATAAGAACGGTCAGCATAAGGTTGGTAAAAAAGCCGAACACAAATCCGACCAGAAGCTCTTTTATTATTATCATACCGAACGCGAGCATATTCGGAATATCGGGAACCTCGGTAACCGTTCCGACGAGCGGCAGCATAACCACCGCCAGCACCACGGACATTCCCGCTTTAACGGTGTTGGGCACGTTCGACCGCGAAAAAATCGGATTAAACGTAAAAATTCCCGTGACGCGGCAGAGAACCAGGAGAAATCCGATAAAATTATTCAGTATCAGATTCCATAGCTCCATTTTCGCCGAGTCCTCCGTTTACACAATCGTGTTCGCCATTAAATCCATTATGTAGTTAAAGAAATCTATAACGCTGTTGCACATCCACGGTCCCATCGCAAGCAGTCCGAGTGCGACAACGACAGCCTTCGGCGCGAACGTGAGCGTCTGCTCGTGAACCTGCGTAGCCGCCTGCAAAATAGCGATTACAAGACCGACGAGCATTGCTATAATCAGGGTCGGCGCGGCAAGCTTCAGTGCAAGCACCACCGCCGCGGTGAATATTTCAAGAACCAGATCCTGGGTCATACTAACCTCCGTCAGACGTTAAAGGACGAAACGACCGTTCCGACAAGCAGCTGCCAGCCGTCAACAAGCACAAACAGCATAATCTTGAACGGCATTGAAATCATAGACGGCGGGAGCATCATCATACCCATCGCCATCAGCGTTGATGAAACAACTATGTCAATTACGAGGAACGGTATGAAAAGCAGAAAGCCCATCTGAAACGCACGTGTAAGCTCGCTTACGATAAATGCGGGGATAACCGTTTCAAGACCGAGCTGGTCGGTAAAATCGGTAAGCGGCGCGTCCGTTTCGGTAAGATTCACCGCGTCACGTCCGAGAATATCCTCGATAAACGGCTCGTCCGCTGCATTTTCAGCGGCTGCCGCGTTAATTTCCGCCTCGCTCTGAGCCGCCTCCTCGTAAACGGATTTTCCCGAAAGGTCGAGAAAAAACTGCATATTGGAATTGGTGGTATTCTTGAGCATAAACGTTTTAAGCGGCTTAACGGCGCGCTCCGTCATTTCGTCGATGGTAATTTCTCCCGCAGCATACGGCTGATACGCTTCCTCGTTTATCTGCGTAAAGGTAGGCCACATAATAAAAATAGTAAGAAACAGCGCAAGCCCCGTTAACACCGAGTTTGGCGGGATTGACTGGGTTTGCATAGCGCTTCTCAGAAAGCTGAAAACTATGATAATTCTCGTAAAGGAGGTTACCATTACGAGGAAGGAGGGGGCGACCGAGATTACGGTTATGAGCAGGATTATTTCAAGCGACTGCGAACCGTCAATTCCGAAAATCGACTCCATAAGCGACGTATCGGCAATTTCGGCGTCGGGGTTTTCGGTCAGAATCTGCGTTTCAGCGTTTGAACCCGGCTCAGCGGCGCTTAACGCCGAAGCGGAAATGCACCCGCCCACGATAATTACGGCGGTTACAACAAAAGAAACGACGAATTTTATAAACAGTCTTTTATTTTGCCTGAACGCCTTTTTAATCATTTTCCGAGTCCTTTTCCGATTGCACATCTGCATTTTTTCCACGGCTCATTGCCGCTGCAAGCACTGCTGCGAAGCCGCTCTGAGCGTTCTGCTCGTTAAGCTGAGCGGAATACTCCTCCGCCGTCATATCAAGCTCTCCGAGCTTTTCGATATGCTGGGGGGTTGCGCTTACAAGCAGCAGCCTTCCGCCGACGCTCACGACAAGCAGCATACCGTCGCGTCCGATTGTAACGCGGTCGATAACGCGCATTTTTCCGCCGTTGTTCACACCGACCCTGCCGTTAAGGCGTTTCAGTCCGTAAAGCAGCAGGAAAAGCAGTCCGAAAACCGCCGCGAGCGATATAATAACCCACAGGATATCCAGCATTATCAGCCGAGAACCTTTGTAACGGTTGCTAAAATTCTGTCGGGCTTGAAGGGCTTTACAATAAAGTCAAGCGCGCCGAGCTTGATTGCTTCGACAACCATTGCTTCCTGACCCATTGCGCTGCACATAACGACCTTTGCGTCGGGGTGCTTGGACTTGATTTCGCCGAGCGCCTCGATACCTGTCTTAACGGGCATTGTGATATCCATAATCACGAGGTCGGGGCTTTCCGCATCGTAAACCTGGCAGGCAACCTCGCCGTTTTCCGCTTCGAGAATGTTTGTGAAGCCGTTCTGAGAAAGAGTGTTCTTAATAAGCATTCTCATAAATGAGGCGTCGTCTACCAGTAAAATCTTCTTATCCATGTCGGTTTACTCCTTGTTAAGTGAATCTATAAATTTTGATTTTATAATTTCCGTAATTCTTACGGCGAAGTTATCGTCGATTACCACAACGTCGCCCTTCGCGATAAGATTTCCGTTTACCACAACGTCTACGGGTGCGCCCGCCTGACGTTCAAGCTCTATAATAGTGCCCTGCGTAAATTCGAGGATATCCTTTACCTTGCGCTTTGCCGAACCGATTTCAACGGTTATTTCAAGCGGAACTCCCATAAGCAGCTGCAAATTATCCTTCTGGTCGCCCGTCAGGTTAAGCTCCTGCGGCTCAAAGCTTCCGAGCTGAACGTTCTGAACATTCATCGGCTGAGGCTGCGGGTAACCGTACTGCGGTGGATAACCGTAACCGTACTGGGGCGGGTAGCCGTAGCCCATCGGCATTGCGGGCTGCTGCGGCGTCATACCCTGCTGCGGCATCATACCCTGCTGCGGTGCCATACCCTGCTGGGGCATCATTCCCTGCTGCGGCATCATCCCCTGCTGCGGCGCAGCGCTCTGCTGCATAGGCGGAACAGGCTGCTGTGCGGGGGCAGGTGCAGGTGCGGGTGTGGGCTGTTCGGGCACAGGCTCTGCAACGCCCATCTGTTCGCCGAGCATTTTTCCCGCGATATATTTTGCAAGCTCAACGTTCATCACCGATTTGAACTCAGATTTGATAACGCCGTCGATTGTGAGGTCGAAATTGATTGCGACAACCATATCGTCAGAATCAAATTCCTGCAAATCGCCAAGCGAAATCTTATCGAGAACGTAAGGCGTAGGCGTTGAAATATCAATACTCACCCCGAGAAAGTCGGAAAGAGCCGTTGCGCTTGCGCCCATCATCTGGTTCATAACCTCTGAAACGGCGCTTATGTTAAGCTCGTCAAATTCAAAATCCTTCGACACGACAAGCGGCATACCCATAAGCTGATTAAGGATAAGCTGAACGTCGTCCTGCCGCAGAACCATAAGATTTGAGCCGGTAAGACCCTTTATGTACTCGATTTTGACGCAGACAGCCGGCTCAAGCCTTTCAATCTGAACCTCTCTCAGCTTGCAGACCTCAACCTGCGGGGTTGTAATCCACACCTTCGCGTTAAGCAGCTCGGAAACGGCGGTTGCGGCGCTTCCCATGCTTATGTTCATTATCTCGCCGAGTGCGTCCTTTTCAAGCTCGGAAATCATCATATTATCGTCCATCTGTTAAACCTCGATTCTATACACGTTTTCGATTTTTACAGCCTTGTTTTGATTATATACGCCCAGCTTTCCGTCAAACCACGGGCTGTCGCCGACCTTTACGACGACGTTGCTGTTAATATTTTTGTCGAGCGGTATAATATCGTCAACCTGTAGATTGAGTATATCCGCGATGTCCAGCGAAACCTCGCCAAGCACTGCTTTAATGGTAAGCGGGGATTCGTTCAGCGCACGCATAATCGTTTCACGGCGTTCCTGCTCTCTGTTTGCGTCGAAGCGGCGGATTGACCGCGCGGATTTTGTAACATACTTCTGCATAACCGCGTCCAGATTCAATGCGGGCATTGAAACGGTAACAATCGTTTTCGTTTCATTTACAGCCACTTCAAGGCAGACGATAATCATTGTATCGTCGTAATCGACCGCTGAGAAAACGCGGGAGTTGGTTTCTACGTTCAGCAGCGCGGGCGCGACCTCGACATACGGCTCCCACGGTTCCTTGAGAAGTCCCGCAAGATTGCTGATAATCTTTTCGATTATACTTACCTCGATTTCCGTAAAATCGCGGTCGGCGTCCTTATACTCGCCGCGTCCGCCGAGAAGCCGGTCAATCAATATATATGTAAGTGAATTTGAAAGCTGAATAATTGTCGGGGTACTTTCTATATCGCCGTCGTGGATACCCAGCTCAACCGTACCCATCATTACATAATCGGGAAGTCCGTTATTGAACTCGAAGTACCGCTGCTCCTCGATTGACGCGAGGGTGACCTTACAGTAAAGCCTCAGCAGACCCGTCAGATATGAAGAAAGCAGTCTTGCGTAATTGTCAAAAATGCTGTCAAGGACCTTAATACGTTCCTTTGTAAACTTTTTCGGCGATCGGAAATCGTAGTCCTTAACCGTCTGTGCGGCTTCCGCCTTAGGCTGAACGACTTCTCCCGACATTGCGCTGCTCAACAGGGCGTCAATCTGTTCCTGCGTCAGGGTTTCTGCCAATTTTCATCACCTCTCTTCATCTTTCGGGGAATTTATTCCTCTTCCTCCGCCGTTTCTTCAACCGGCTGAAGAATACTTTCGGGTATTTCGGTTATCGGGTCTGAGAACGACGGACCTATGTAGTCCACGTTTTCCTCGGGCGTATACGGCGTTTCGCTGAAATACTTATCGTCAAGACTGTCTACGATCTGCTGGATAGAATCCGCGTTTACGCCGCCTGTTCCGTCAAGACGGTCGGTCGGATCGGTTTCCGTCTGGAGAATACCGTAGTCGTAGCGCAGAATATCCTGAATAATTTCGGTATCGTTGACTGCCTCGTCGCTGCGGATAATGATAAGCTCAACGCGGCGGTTCTGCTGTCTGCCCTCCTCCGTTGCGTTATCGGCAATCGGGTCGTAGCAGGCGCGTCCCTCGGTTATAAAGCCGTCGCTTTCAAGGACGCCCTGATAATCGAGAAATTTAACAACCGAGCAGGCGCGTGCGGAGGAAAGATCCCAGTCGTTGACTACGGAAAGACCCTCGGCGGTATGTCCCTGAACGCGGATACTTTTTATGTAGCTTCTGACCGCCTTTATCGCGGGCATAAATTCCTTCAGCGCCTCGCGTCCCGACGGGAGCAGCTCTGCGCTGTCGCCCTCGAACATAATAGAATTGTTGAAGCGGATATGAAGCCGCGCGGACGAGGTCTGAGAAACCTCGATGCTGTTTGAGTACTTGCTGTCTGCGGCAGCCTGCTGAAGCCAGACGTAAAGCTCGTCGAAATTATTCGGCAGACCCATTCCGTCGTCAAGGCTTTCGGAGGTTCCCTTGCCTGCGTTTGCGGGCTGGCTGGCGTTTCCGTCCTCCTCGTCGGTTTTGGAATCGCCGTCATTGTAATCCTCGGTAACGAAAGGGTTTATATACTTGCCCTGTGAATTAAAGGACTGAAAAATATACTGGAATTTGGTTTCATCGGGAGTTGATGAAGCGTAAAGAAGCACGAAGAAGCAGAGCAAAAGCGTAACCATATCCGAATAAGTCGCCATCCATTCGTCAATCCCCTGCTTAACCTCTTGTTTTTTCTTTCTGGACAATACTCCGCCCCCTTTCACACTGAATGTAAAATATCAGCATTTTATTATAACACTTTTTTGCACATTATGCAATATTTTTTCGGAAATTTACGAAAAAAATTGATACGCATTACTCGCTGTCGCCTCGGCGATCCTTCTTTGCAAGCATAAATTCGAGCTTTTCCTGAATAACGCGGGGGTTTGAGCCGTTGGCGATAGCGATAACGCCTTCAATTACAAGCTGCATACAGAACATTTCGTCATCGTGAGCGTTTTTAAGCGCACATTCAAGCGGCGTAAAGAGAATGTTCGCAAGAAGCGAGCCGTAGAAAGTCGTGATAAGCGCGGTAGCCATCGCCTTACCGAGGTCGCCGCTCTCCATATCGTTAAGCATGATAACCAGACCTACGAGCGTACCCAACATACCGAACGCAGGACCCATACTTACGCCCTTTGCGAAAAATTCACGTCCTGCCGCGTGACGCTCGTCCATAAAATCGAGAGAGGATTCGAGCATCTCACGAACCTTTGCGGAATCGTTCGCGTCAACGATAAGCATAAGGCTTTGCTTCATAAAGGGGTCGTCGCATTTATTTGCGCTGTCTTCGAGGCTTAACAGACCCTTGCTGCGCGCGATTTTCGCGTATTCAACAAGCTGGTCGATATACTTGCGGGGGTCGTATTTCGGCGGAAAAATCGCGATTTTCAGCAGCTTCGGCAGTGTTTTCAGCAGCGAAAGCGGCGAAACCGCGATAAGTACGCCGAGCGTACCGCCGAACGTGATCGCAACAGACGGAATATCGATAAACATATCGAAAGTACCGCCCTGTAAAATACCGAAAATTACCAGAGCAATTGATACTACCCAACCGATAATTATTGTAATGTTCAAAAAGGTTCCCTCCTAAAAATTATTGTTCCCGTATAGGACATTGCCGCACGTCTGCGCGGCGTCCGCTCAGCTTTCCTTGCCTTCGCGGGGACGCTGTTTACAGTAGCGCTGGAACGCTACGGTTTTCTGAAAAATTTCCTCAATGTTCTCCTGAACGATATAGGTATGTCCGCCCGCCATGGTGATAACGGTATCGGGCGTTTCCGAAACGTTTTCAATCATGTTTTCGTTAAGCATAATTTCCTTGCCGTTCAGCTTTGTAAGAATAATCATGGATTACCTCCCTACGTCATTTTACGACAATTTTCGCGGCGGGAGAGCCGTTTTTCAGTTCCCGCCGGAAAACGTCAGAAATCGTTATCTCTTGAGATTTACAAGCTCCTCAAGCATGGTATCCGAAACGGTGATTACTCTTGAGTTAGCCTGATAGCCTCTCTGAGTAATAATCATATCGGAAAATTCCTGAGCCAGGTCAACGTTGGACATTTCAAGAGCGTTTGAAACAACGTTGCCCGCGCCGTCCGAGCCGGGGATTTTAACCTGCGCCTCACCGGAAGCAAGAGATTCGCGCCACAGCGAAGTTCCTATCTGGTCAAGACCCATCGGGTTTACGAAAGTAGCGATGTCGATACGTCCGAGCAGGAGAAGCCCGTGAACCGCGTGACGACCGTAGATAATGCCGTCGTCGTCAATCATTATTGTTTCAAGGTCGGCGACCGTCTGCTCGGCAGCGGTACGTCCGTCCGTAAGGTTTACGGTGCTGAGCGCAACCGCCATATCTGCGAAGAAGTTGTCGCGTCCGCCGTCAAGACCGATTCTTTCGGTTCTGCTGCCGAGCGCGGAGTAGAAGTTGAATTCGATTTCGTCCTCTTCTCCGAGAGCGGTTCGTTCTCTGGTAACCACGCCCTCGCCGTCCGTCGAAACAGCAACCTCGTAAACGGCAACATTTATATTCTTGCTCGGCTCGCCGCCTGCCGCTTCGTCAATTGCCTTCTGGATATCGTCAACGCTTACGCCGGATTCGGGAACGGTTATCGTAAGCACCTCGCCCTTCCACTTTGCGCTTACGGAGGTCTGTCCGCTTACGGTTTTAAGGTCGATTTCGTACTTATTTCCAAATTCGCCCGCAACAGCCGTTGTAAAATCGATGTCGATATATGTCGGGTCGTCGTCCTCCTCCGCGCCGGGCTGAGTAAGGGAAAGGGTATTTGTAGAGGTTACCGCAAGAACGTCGTTGTACGGGGGCATTGCGCCGAACTCGACCTTAAGCGGGAGAACTCCCTCCTCCAGACCTACGCCGCCCTTTTCGATAGCGTCGTTAAGCGCGCTCTGGAACTCCTCGACAGCCGTATTAAAAGCGTTTTCAATAGCCGCCTGCACATTTTCGTCGCCCAGGTCAGGCTCCTCGCCCAACTCCTCAATAAGCTGCGCATACGCCGCGCCGCCGAATTCCTGTTCAAGGTCCATATAAATGGTAAGCGTATCGCCGCTCTTTGTCGCGTAGGCAACATCGGAATCAACGATGGTGAAGGAAAGATTTCCCTCCTCGCCGTATGTACCTGCCGAAACCGTAACATCGTAGCCGTTTACGGTCTTGGAAGCGCTGGCAACGTTATTGTCGATTGCGGGAACGCTGATTCTGATACGCTGGGACTGACCCGTTTCAACGTTGGAGGGGTCGCCCGAAACGCCGAGAACGATATTACCGTTCGGGTCGCAGAGGTTTCCGTAGCTGTCAACGTCGAATACGCCGTTTCTGGTGTAGTAGATATTGCCCGCCTCGTCGATTACCTGGAAAAAGCCCTCGCCCTCGATTGCGCAGTCGTAAACGTTGTCGGTATAATTGAAGCCCGACTGCGACATAACCTGATTTACAGTACCAAGACTTGCGCCGTAGCCTATCTGCTTGGGGTTTGTACCGCCGGAGGTTGCGTCGCCGGAGCTTGCGCTTGCCTTTGTCTGGTAGTAAACGTCCTTAAAGGTTACGGTACTGCCCTTAAAGGCTGTTGTATTTACGTTGGAAATGTTATTGCCTATAACGTCCATTCTCTGGTTGTGGGTTTTCATTCCGGCAACTCCGGAATAAAGTGATTTCATCATAACGGTATGTCCTTTCGTGCCGCCGTTTACAGTCCTTCCGTCGTTCGGGACTGCCTTGATTTCCTTGGAGAACACTCCTCGGTCCGATCAGATAATAACGGTGGAATCAATGTTTGTGAATACGTTTCCCTTGAGGTCGTCCGCCTCAACGGTTGTGATTACTCTGTTGTTTTTTACGCTTACTACGAAAGCGGTGCTGTCCACAAGAATCAGACTTTCCTCGCTGCCCTTTTCCGCCGCCAGCTCGACGCCTTTATTGAGCCGCTCGATTTTATCGTTTTCGGTAACGTCTATTCTTCTGCTTTCAAGCCTTCTGATTGCGTGGGCGGAAAAATCCACCTGTCTGCCCAGCTCGTTGCTCAGAGCCTGCGCGAAGCTTTCCTCCTGCTTTTTTGCGGCAGCGGGCGACGTTCTCAATTCTCCCGTAGTAACGCTTATCGCATTTCGTTGTGCGAGATATTCGCTGATAAGCATTTTCTCACCCTTTCTTATTCGCCGAACAGCTTATAAAGCTCGTCGGTATCGTCCTCGGGCAAATCCGCGATATCCTTGTCGTCGGTATACTCAACAGCCGCCGGCTCTGTCTGTACGGGCTGCGCCGCTGTTTGCTCCGTCTGTTCCGTCTGTACGGTCTGTGCTGCGGGAGAAGGGATTATTTCAGCTGCGGATTCGTTTTCCGTTTCTTCCTCTTCTGCCTTTTCGTCTGCCTGTGCGGGCTGAGCTACCGCAACCACATCGGTTACATTATATGCGTAGCCGTTTACGATAACGCGAACCTCGCCGTTTTCGATTTCGATTGAAGAAACCGTACCCTTGTCATAAACAAAAGCGCCTGTGGAATCTGCCGACTGAACGGTAACGTCCTTTCCGAGGATGCTTGCCGCGAAAGCGCCGTAATCGCCTATCTGCGAACCCGCTGTGCCGCCTGCTGTTCCGTAGACCTGTTTAACCTGACTTAAAAGGTAATTTTTGCCGTCAACATTGACCTTGATTTCGTCGCCGTATGTAACGTACTGAACAACGCCCTGAGTAAGGTTTGAACCGTCTTCGGAAACCGCAACGGTCATTCCGACGAGGGAATTTGCGTAGTTCTGCTGCTGCATGGTAAAGTTATCCTGCTGCGCCTGAAGCGACGTAAAGGTTGCCATTTGAGAAATAAACTCGGTATTCGTAGTCGGCTCAAGCGGGTCTTGGTTCTGCATTTCCGCGATAAGAAGCTGATAGAACGAATCCATTGTGATGAGGTCGTTTTTCTCGGTGGTGAACATATCCTTATACTTTTCATAAATATCCTGCTTGGAATTTATGGACTGGGTAATATCGGTATTCATTTCGGTTTTACACTCCTTTCGTTTTTTTATTTTTGCTTAGACCTACAGCTGACTTAAAAGCTCCAGAAACTCTCCGTCGTCGTTGTTTTCGGAATTATCCTCGTCATCGTTTCTGCCGTAAGGATTTTTGCTGCTTCCGTCGTAGCTGTCCTGCATAAGCTGAGCCTCCTCACGTCCGCTTACGACCTGATACCGTTCAAGCTCGATACCGTTTTCGCGGAGAGCGGAACTGATATTTTCGCCGCGCGACTGAAGAAGTCTGCCTGTTTCCTCATTTTCGGCTGAGATGCTTACTTCGACTCTGCCGTGCGTGCTGACAAGCTTTACGGTAATTTTGCCGAGCGATTCGGGGTTAAGCTCCATTGTGAACTCGGTTCCTCCGCCGTTCAGGGTTTCCGTCCTTGAGAGGATTTCCTCGGCGAGCTGCTGCTCGGGCGGGGCTGCGTGAACCTGTGTTGGTTCTTCGTGGAGATTTTGAAGCTCTCTCACCTCGGGCTGAACCGCGCTGAAGGCTGCCGTCGGCTGTTCCGTGCCGTCAGGGGCTTGCTGTGTTTCGGAAGATTTATCGCTTTGTATTATGCTGTTAAGCTCCCGCGTACTGTCGCGGCGGTTCATTCTCAACGCGAGCGTACCCAGATCTGCGTCGTTCTGCGGCGCATTCTCCGTTGGAGCGGTTTCCGAAGCTGCGTTGCCGCCGTCGTTCGGTGTTGCCTCTGCCTTTGTCAGACCCAATTCCCTGCGCGCCTGCGAAAGAAGCTCGTTTAAAAGCTGCTCCGCTTTATTTTCCGTATTCACGGGCGGGAGAGTATTTTCCTCTGCGGAAGGCTGCTCGTTCAGGTCAAAAATTTCCGTCTGACCGGTTTTCCGATTCTGTTCAAGGCTGAGAGTTTTGTCCGATTCGCCGTTCTGCTGAACGTTTTCGCCGAGGACAACGCCTGTTTCCGCCGCATTTTCAGAAAGCTGCACTGCGGAATTTACAACCGTACCGGTCTGCTGCGGCTCGGAAGTAATCTGCGAAATTTCCGCGCTTGTTTCGGAAATTGTCACGCTGACAGCCATAGAAGCGACATCGCTGCTGTTCTGTTCCAGCATTGAAGCGAGAAGCTGCATTACTGCGTCTACTGCCTCGTCCGCCTCGCCGTTTTTCTGCATTTTTTTCAGAATTGCCAGCAAAGCGCGTATAACCGCGTCCTGTCCGTCAAATTCGCTCTCCCCCTCAATTTTTCCGCTAAGGGTCTGCACAATCTGCGCCACCGCGTCCGAAAGCTCCTGCGCTGACTGAGCGGTTTGCTCTGCGCTTGCAGCCGAATCGGCATTTGCGTTTTTATCGGGCGCTTCTGCGGGGGCGGAACGCTCCGCTTTGCCTACCTGTGCCGCCGTGCCGCCGGCATTTTCCTGCACCGAGCCGCGGACGTCCGAGAGAACCTCTGAGAAACCTGAACCGAGCGAAGAATCCGTGGAAGCGGGCGTTCGGGTTGAAGCTCCTGCCGAAACTGCGCTCATAGTCATTTCCATCTGCTGCACCTCCTTTCAATATTCAACTCCGAGCAAAGGGCATAATCCCCCTTATACTCTCTTAAATTATACACAAAGCGAAGGCAAAAGTCAATGACTTTTCATCAATTATATCTTTTTTTACACTCAATTTTGGTAAAATGTCACAATCTTTTCATTCACTAGCCGCTATTCTTCCTCTCTCTCCGCTTCAAAAAAAGCGCGGCGACAGCCGCGCAAGGGGGCGGGTGGGCGGGGAATGCGCTGCGAAGCAGCGCACGATAAAGCAATCGGGGAATTTGAGTTCAGCGAGATGTTACGAATATGCTGCGGCGAGGCTTTCCGCTTATACAGGGACGTCAAAAGCGAACAGAACAAGCGCCCGCCTTATAGAGGGGCTTGCACCTCGGCTTACCCAAGCCTTTCGGCGTTCCGACGCCCCTCGTCGGCGGGCGCGGCGGCTTTTGCCATACCGCAGCTTTGGAAGGTACGCTGAAACGCCGCCGTTCGCACCGGCTTCTACCCTATCGTTGCGCTCCGCTGCTTCGCAGCTCCGCGCCCCCACTCTCTTCTCATCAATACAAGGCGTTCCGCGGCTATCGCCGCGGAACGCCCCCCATACGGGCGCGAATGCGATATGACAGCAAAAGAAAAAACACCCCGCCGCCAAGGCGCAGTGCCGTGGTAAGTGACTTTTTGTTCTTGAGGCGCTTGTCGCACTTGACGGCAAGCTTTGTTCCGAGAGTCTGGAAAATTTGAACGAGAAGAATGAGAAAAATTACGGCAAATATCATTACAAGATATTGATAGCGGTAGTAACCGTAGTTTATCGCAATCTTGCCTAAGCCGCCGCCGCCGATAATGCCGCTCATCGCCGAGTAGCCAAGAACCGTCGTTATCGCAATCGTCGCATTGGATATAAGCGACGGAACGCTTTCGGGCAGCATAACCTTCACTATAATCTGAAACGGCGAAGCGCCCATGCTCTGCGCAGCCTCGATTATGTTGGGGCTGACCTCGCGCAGGCTTCCTTCAACAAGCCGCGCTATAAACGGAAACGCCGCTATAACCAGCGGAACTATCGACGCGGGCGTTCCAACCGCAGTTCCGACAATCAGCCGCGTAAGCGGTATGACCATTATCATCAGAATCAGAAAGGGTACCGAGCGAAGCAGGTTAATTATAACGTCAAGCACACGCAAAACCCACTTCGGTACGCGCAGAACCCGTCCGTTCTCACCCGCTACCATGAGTACGCCGAGCGGAAGCCCCAGTATCACCGCGAAAAACGTCGATATTACCGTCACGTAAAGCGTTTCCCATATCGCAAGCGGAAATTGATTTATAAGTATGTCCATCGCACTCCGAAAATCTTCAGACGCAAAAAATTCACTCATCTCCTGCCACCTCCGTTTTTACGCTCTTGTGTATCTCCTCAACGTGTACGTCCGGAATTTTTCCCAGATATTCAACCGCCTTTTCAAGCTGCCCGCGCCCGCCCGATATTCCAAGCAGCATATTTCCGTAAGCCTTTTCACCAAGGCTTCTCGTGGACGCGCCAAGTATGCTCGCGGTTATTCCGCATTCTGCCGCCATCGTCGCAATAAGCGGCGTTCTGGAAGCCTCCGCGCCGTTGAATACCACTCTTAACAGAAGCTCGTCGCCGCTTACAGCCTCCGCAAGCTCATATCCCTCGGGGTATACAAGCCGTTTGGCAGCTTCCGATTTCGGCGATGAAAAAACAGAGCTGACCTCGCCCTCTTCCGCTACCGTTCCTCCGTCAAGTATCGCTACCCTTGTGCAAATCTGCTCAACAACGCTCATCTGATGCGTAATTATTATTACCGTTATGCCAAGCTTGTCGTGTATATCGCGTATCAGCCCCAATATCGACTGCGTGGTCTGAGGGTCAAGCGCACTGGTCGCTTCGTCGCAAAGCAGGATTTTCGGGTGAGTGGCAAGCGCTCTCGCAATAGCAACACGCTGCTGCTGCCCGCCCGAAAGCTGCGCCGGATAGCTGTTCAGCTTCGAGCCAAGTCCTACCAGCTCCAGCAGCTCCGCCGCACGCTCCCGCGCCCTGCGCTTGTTCTCGCCCGCAAGCTCCAGCGGAAAACAGACGTTTTTCAGACACGTCCGCTGCATAAGCAGGTTAAAGCCCTGAAATATCATCGTAATCCCCCGCCGTTCCTCGCGGAGCTGCGCGTCGGTAAGCGCGCCCATATCGCGCCCGTCTATAATGACATTGCCGCTCGTGGGGCGTTCAAGCATATTTATCGTGCGCACAAGCGTGCTCTTTCCCGCACCGCTCATTCCGATTATTCCGTAAATCTCCCCGTCGGGAATAGTCAGCGAAATATTCTTTAAGGCTTCAACCTCGCCGTCGGCTGTC
The DNA here is from genome assembly GCA_964520065.1 of uncultured Ruminiclostridium sp. Taxonomy (GTDB): domain Bacteria; phylum Bacillota; class Clostridia; order Oscillospirales; family Ruminococcaceae; genus Ruminiclostridium_E. The sequence continues at coordinate 8,250 of CAZFMC010000001.1, read as the reverse complement.
GCAAACGTTTTCGACAGGTTTTTAATCTCAATCATCTTTCGTATCAATCCTTACTCTAATCGTTAAAACAAGTACAGCCCGCACACTCTAAAAATGCACAGGCGTACCGTTTTTAGGCTTCACCGCACAATTATCGCCGTCCCGCTGCACGGTAAGATTTTTCGTACAGGATAACGAAAATACACCCGCAATAGGACGGCAAGGGCGCAAGCCGTTAATTGTGCGGCGACGCCTTAGTTTTTAATAGCGTCAAGGCTTGTCTGCTTGCCGCCGTAAAGTCCCATCGGCTCAACGTGTACAACCAGCGCAGATACAAGGTGCGTGTTGTTTTCCGCATTGAAATCGTCAAGATACGGAACGTGCTGGAAGTAGTTTGCGTCAATTTCGCCGCTCTCTACAACAAGATTCGGCTGAACATAGTCCGTGAATTCCTTTACGTCAAGCGTTACGTCCTTTTCAGCAAGAATTTCCTTGGCAACGGAAAGAATTTCCGCATGGGGCGTGGGAGAAGCAGCAACCGTAATCGTCGTGCCCGCAAGCGCGCTGTAATCAATGTCGGCGTTGAAGCCGTCGCCGGGATTTTCAACAACGCTTACAACCGCGCCCGAATATTTTTCGGCGATATAGTCCGCAACCTTTTGGCTTTCAAGCGCAGCCACCAGAGCCTTTATCTTATCGCTGCCCTCGTTACCCTCCTTGACAGCAAGAATGTTGCCGTAAGCGGAAGCCGAGTTCTCGATAACAAGCGAATCCTCAACAGGGTTAAGGTTTGCGGGAATAGCGTAGTTGGAGTTGATAACCGCGTAATCCAAATCCTGAAGCACATTCGGAAGCTGAGCAGCCTCAATCTCATTGAACTTGATTCCGTAGGGGTTTTCCGCAATATCATTTATTGTAGCGGTAATGCCTGCGCCGTCTTTGAGCTTGATATAGCCGTTTTCTTCAAGAAGAAGCAGCGCGCGGGCTTCGTTTGTGGTATCGTTCGGAACGCCGATGGAAACGGAAGAGCTTCCGTCGGAGCTGCCGTCAGAGGAGCAGCCTGCAAATGCTCCGAGCGCAAGAGCCGCTGTAAGTAATACTGTAATAATCTTTTTCATAATGTTGTCGACCTTTCTTTTTGATTTGTTTTTGATTTTCTTTTGTTCATTATGCCTTTGGTTTGGATTTTGCTTTTTGAGCTTCAGCCGCGGTCACATTCGCCCGTTTCTGAAATTCGCTCTCACGAGCTGTTCAAAAATATTTTTCATATCTTTTTCCTTTCGCAGAAAATAATAAACCCGAAGCTCCGAGAAGCTCCGGGTTGAAAGCGTTTTTAACGGCGAATTGCCGCAGCTTTATTTCAGAGCGCGTCGGAACATATACGATACCATAGACATCATACCGCACATCTCGTATGTAATTCTTCCGCAGGTAAATGTGGTTCTCATATTCCGCGCTCCTTTCTTAATTCCTACTTTGGGGGTTGGTTTTATATTACCACATAAAAACGCATTTGTCAATACCTTTTTTGAAAATATTTCAAAAAAATTACGAGAACTGAACTCCAAGATAATTTTCGGTAGCGACATAAATCTGCTTGTCGATATAAGTAAATGAAACGAACAAATTGTCCATAGTATGCTTATCGCCGTTTGTCATGGTAAATGTGAGCGTCGCTTCCGCCGCCCAGAGATTATCAATAGCGCCGATCTGCTCGTTAATCATTTTGCGAGTATCGTTGTCGATAAGGTTAATGCACTCAATACATTCGCCAAGCTCGACGTCAACCGAAGCGACCTTCTCCGAATCCGTTATTTTTCCGAGCGTATACATATCCAGAATCGTATTGGAAAGCGAAATTGAATAATCCCGCGCGAACTTCTCCAGCCCTCCGAATTTCTCAAACTTACTCTCGTCAAGCAGGTTTTTCCACACCTCGTTCGGGTAGGCAAGCCGGCAGGCGTAAAGCGTTTCGTGCTTGACTATATAATCCCAGAATTTACCGTAAAGGTTCGCCGCGTCTTTTTTTACAGTGCTTGCGGTGATTTTCTTTGCAGAGGTAGTGCGGATTTCTTCCTGCGCCTTTGTTATAGCCGTTTCAAGCTTCTTGCAGTTATTGGTGCCGTAAAGGCGCATAAGCGCGGAGGTGCCGACGGTAACGCTCTTGGGCGTACCCGAAATCGTACCGGTATCGCGCAGGTCAAGCTCGCCGTTAAGGGTAAGCTTCGACTTTTTGCCCAGCTTCAGCTTGCCGTAGCAGGTAAACGTTTTTCCCTTTTTAAGATTAAGCGAGCCGTTAAGCGTGAGGGTTGCGCCCTTGTTTACAATCAGCATTCCCTTGACTGTAACCTTTGCGCCCGCGTCAACAGTCAGCTTACCGCCCTTCCAGACAACAAGCGTGGTTGTCGAAGGAATGGTAAAATCAGACGAAACGGTGAGCTTTTCGGAAACGCGGTACTTTTTGCCGGATTTGAGCTTGCTTACTCCGTCCCACTTCGTATACCCCGACTTAGCCTCATAGGAGCAGACTACCGAGGCGGTATTTTCCGCGTATGCGGCAGCCGTAAGCGCGGACGAGGCGAGAATTGCCGCGGACACTGCCGCTGCGAAAAAGCGCTTTAACTTCATAGGTTTTTCCTCCTTTATACTTTCGGGCGTCAACCCGTAATTAACTCCTTAGCATACGGAAGCGTTTCAATCCACGCGCAAAACTCCCGCCATTCGGGAAGGCGGTGATTTTTTCGCTGAGCGTAAATTGTTTTAAGCGCGCGGTAGTTGGTGGTAAGTCTTGCCGTAAGCTCAAAGCCGCAGGGATTTGAATAAAGCAGGCGAAGATAATCCTCCTTATCCTGTGTTTCGTTGTAGCGGTCCTTAAGCTCGTTCATTATCTCGATCATTCGCGGGTCAACATACTCGTTGTACTGCTTTGACAGGTCGAATTTTGCGATACGATGCATTGTGGACTGGCTTGAAACAAATTCAAGAAAACGGTAACGCTCCGCCTCCGTCCACGCCTTGACGGTAAATGTCAAATCGAAAGCCACGCGGATACCCGTCATAAACTGGTCGTGTCCCTCGCCCTTCGGGGTCTGAGCCAGCGAAACAATCCGCTCGGTTATATCGCCGTTTACAGCCTCGGTGTCAACCGCCATCGGATATTTGCTTGCGCGGAAGCACTCCTCCATATCATATACTCTTACATTTTCGACTTTCATCAATTACTCCTGTAACATAAACATATTATAGATGACGCGGATTGCCGCTTCAAAATCCGCTTCCTCGATACCGATTATAATGTTAAGCTCGGAAGAGCCCTGGTCAATCATCTTGATATTGATATTTGCGTGGGAGAGCGCGGCGAAAATCCGTGTAGCGGTACCCTTTGTCGCCTTCATTCCGCGACCTACAACCGCGATAAGGGCAAGGTTGTTTTCGATTTCGATATGGTTCGGGTTTGCAACCTGCTTTACGCGCTCGACAAAATTCGGATGCTCGGAAAGCTCGTCGCTGTTTACGACAATATTCATCGTATCAATGCCCGTAGGGATATGCTCAAAGCAGATTCCCTCGTTGTCCATAAGGGTGAGAATACGGCGAAGGAAGCCGATTTCGCTGTTCATTTCGTCCTTTTCAAGGCAGACGGCGCTGAAATTCTTCTTGCCTGCGATACCCGTAATGATATGCTCGTTCTTTCCGTCGGGAGCGTTGGGAACAATCATAGTGCCCTTTGCGGACGGGTCGTTGGTGTTCTTGATGTTAATCGGAATCTGCGCGTTTCTTACGGGGAAAATAGCGTCCTGATGAAGCACGCCCGCGCCCATATAGGAAAGCTCGCGCAGCTCACGGTAAGTGATAACGTCGATAAACTTCGGATTTTCAACAATTCTGGGGTCGGCAACCGCAAAGCCGGGAACGTCCGTCCAGTTCTCGTACAATCCCGCTTTTACCGCTCTTGCGACAACCGAGCCTGTAAAATCGCTGCCGCCGCGGGAGAACGTCTTGATTCTTCCGTCGGGCATTGCGCCGTAGAAGCCGGGAACGACCGCGTTCGGATAGCCCTCAAGAATAGAAGCGAGGGAGGCGTCGGTAAGCTCCGCGTCAAAATCGCCCTTGCTGGTGAAGAAAATAGCCTTGGCTGCGTCCACGAACTCAAAGCCGAGGTAGTTGGCAAGGATTATGCCGTTAAGATATTCTCCGCGGGAAGCCGCGTAATCGCGCCCCGCCTTTTTGCGGAAATTTTCGAGAATCGTTTCAAATTCATCGTCAAGCGAGATGGTAAGTCCAAGGTCTGCGATAATACCGTTAAAGCGCTCGGCAATCGGCATAAAGGAAGCGATTGCGTTCTTTCCCGCGCAAACGTCGTCATAGCAGGCGTAAAGCATATCGGTAACCTTGGTATCTCCCGAAAAACGTTTTCCGGGCGCGCTGGGAACGACATATCTGCGTTCCTTGTCGCTTCTTATTATATCCGCAACCTTGCGGAACTGATTTGCGTCGGCAAGCGAGCTTCCGCCGAATTTTACAACCTTAATCATATCCGAATAATCCTTTCAAAAGCAGATTTTACATTTTTACAATAGTATATCATATATTCGATAAAAAATCAATCGTCATTTTGATTAAATATAACGCATTAAAGCGGTATTTTCTTGAATCTCTGCGGTTTTTTCCGAAAATTTGCTGAACGGACCTGTTTTTTTGCAAAACCCCTTGATTTTTTTCGGGAAATCGTATATAATAGGTAAGGTGTGTAAAACACGCGAAAGCTCTTGAATATGAACGCAGACCCTGTGCAAGGTCGTGTCGTGAACCATGTCAGGCGGGGAACCGAGCAGCATTAAGCGGATTTCGGCTTGTGCCGCAGCAAGCCTGCGTTCATACTCAAGAGCTTTTTTCTACACGTTTTCGCTTACGCTGCAAGGAGGGGTGTTATGTATCTCGCGCTGTACAGAAAATATCGTCCGCGAACCTTCGACGACGTTATTTCGCAGGAGCATATCACCACAACCCTCAAAAACCAGCTCAAAAGCGGTCAGACCGCTCACGCTTACCTTTTTACAGGCTCGCGCGGAACGGGTAAGACTACCTGTGCGAAAATTTTAGCGAAGGCGATAAACTGCCTTAATCCGATTGACGGCAGCCCCTGCCTCGAATGTGAATGCTGCCGCGCAGTGGACGAGGACGCCTCCGACGTTACAGAAATCGACGCAGCCTCCAATACGGGCGTTGACAGCGTGCGCGATATAAAGGACGAGGCTATGTACGCGCCCATCGTGTGCAAAAAACGCGTGTACATCATCGACGAGGTGCATATGCTCTCGATTCAGGCGTTTAATGCGCTGCTGAAGCTTATCGAAGAGCCGCCGCCGCACGTTGTTTTTATATTCGCAACCACCGAAATCCATAAGGTTCCCGCTACAATCCTCTCGCGCTGCCAGCGGTTTGAGTTTCGCCGAATCGATATAAACGACAGCAAGAAAAGACTGCTTGAAATTGCCGAAAAAGAGGGAATGGAGCTTGACGAGGACGCGGCATATCTGATTTCCCGCATCTCCGACGGCGGTATGCGCGACGCGCTCTCGCTGCTCGACCAGTGCTTCTCCATCGGAGGACGCGTTACCGAGGAAACCGTGCGCAGCTGCGCCGGAATTTCGGGAACGGAGCATATTTTCGCAATCGCCGACGCTGCGCTTGAACACGACAGCGCGGCTGCGCTTGAAATCCTCGACGGACTTGTGCAGCGCTCAAAAAGTCCCGTAAGACTTATCGAGGAGCTGATTTCCCATTACCGCACGCTTATGCTGCTAAAAGCAGGCGCTAACCGAAGCGTCCTGCGCATGACGAGCGACGAGGAGCGGCAGTACAAAAGGCAGGCGGACGAATACACGCTTGAAATGATACTCCGCGCTCTTTCAATTCTGAGCGATACCTTCGCAGGAATCGGACGTTCCCGCAGCGAAGCGCTCTCCTGCGAAATGTGTCTTATAAAGCTCTGTACCCCTAAGCTGGATACGGACGAAAAGGCGCTTTCGGGACGAATCGACGCGCTTGAAAAGCTGGTTTATGACGCGCTTAACGGCTTGGCTCAGCCCAAAACCATACGTGAAAATCCGACGGAGCAGACAGCTTCCGAGCAGCCTGAAAAAGCGGTTGTACGTGAAAATAAAAACGAAAACGAAAATGAAAATTCAATAGATTTGAATAATCGGGCAGAATCCGTAAGCGAGCCTGAAGGTGCGGCTATGCCGATAGATTTGCCGTTTGATTTGGACGAGCCGACAGCTCCGATAAAAACCGAGCCGAACGCGCCGGTTCACGAGGCGGTCTTTGATATTCCGCTTCCGACGGAAAACGAGCCGCCCGCGCCAACTGAGCCTTTTGCGGCAGAGCCTTATCCCCCCGAGCCGCCCGACCTCAATACGGCGCTTGGCTTAGAGCCGCCACCGCCGCCGACTGCAAGCGTTCCCAAAAAGACGGAGCCGACCGAGGCTGCAAAACCCGCGCCGACTTCAAAGACGGAAAAAATCGCCGCGCCAAGCGGCTTTGCGCCATTTGCGGAATGGCAGGAAATTGTCAATAATCTGCCGTTTTCAATAAGAATCCTCATAAGCGACACAACCGCAATGATTAGCGAAAGCACTGTTCTTGTCTGCGGAAGCGAGCTTCAAAAGGGCTACGCAGTTGACGAGTTTGCCGCAGAAGTGCGCGAGGCTGTTTCACGTGCAATCGGAAGAAGCGTCACACTTACCAAGCAGGAACGGCAGCCCGAAAGGGACGAAAATAACGAAAGGTTAACAAGCTTCCTTGACCTGGCAAGGTCGCAGGGAGTTTCAATAAAAGAGCAATAGTATCTGAAAGGAAAGGTTAAAATTATGAAGGCAAGATTACCTCAGGGCTATACCAACAAGGGTATGGGCGATGTAAACAGTATGGTTAGACAGGCGCAGAAAATGCAGGAGAATATTCAGATTCTTCAGGAAAAGCTCGGCGAAACCGAATTTACCGAAACTGCGGGCGGCGGAATGGTTGAAATCACCATGACGGGCAACAGAAGCCTGAAGGCTATCAAAATTAACCCCGAAATCGTTGACAAGGACGATATCGAAACGCTTCAGGACATTATCATTGCGGGCGTTAACGCCGTTATCACAAAGATTGACGATGAAACCGCGAAGGAAATGGAAAAGGTTACGGGCGGCGTAAACATTCCCGGACTGTTTTAAGCTATGGCGGAATACTATTCCCTCCCGCTTGTGACAGCCGCCGAGCAGTTTGCGAAGCTGCCCGGAATCGGTATGAAAACCGCACAGCGGCTTGCGTACTACCTGCTTAATCAGCCGACCGAGGACGTTGAGGAATTTGCGCGCGAGCTTGTAAATGCCAGAAAAAGCGTTCACACCTGCAAAATCTGCCAGAATTTCACAGAAAACGAGATTTGCGCTATTTGCAGCGACGACCGCCGCGACAGAACGCAGATTTGCGTTGTGGAGTCGCCGAAGGACGTTTCCGCGCTTGAACGCGCAGGCGGTTTTGGCGGAATTTACCACGTTCTCCACGGTCTGCTCTCCCCGATGGACAACATCGGTCCGCACGACATACGCATAACCGAGCTTATGAGCAGGCTTTCGGGCGACGTTTCCGAGGTTATAATGGCAACAAACCCGACGGTCGAGGGCGAAGCTACCGCCGCGTACATAAGCCGACTGATAAAGCCGATGGGCGTTAAGGTCACACGGCTTGCCTACGGGCTTCCCGCAGGAGCCTCGCTTGAGTATGCGGACGATGTAACGCTCCAGAGGGCGCTTGAGAACCGAAACGAATTTTAAGGGTTACCGCGCAAATATTCTCGTACAACTGCGGCGACACCTTAATTACAGAATATCCACCGACGTCTGATTGTCGGTGGATATTTTGCTGTTCGGCAAAGGTGTAAGCCCGTTCCAAATAACGAAAAGTCAGCCTGTCGAAAAGACGAAAAGAGAAAAAGAAACCGGGGACGCCGTCCCAAACCCCTGCCAAAGGGATTTAATCCCTTTCGAATCCCGTTCCCAATAACAAAAACAAAAACGCACGGCGCTTGCAAGCCGCACATTTTCTGTATAAAAAATTTTTAAGGTGAATGGGCGTGTTGACACTAAGCCTAACACACGTCTTTTTGGCTGCTTTTGCCCCTTTTGTCGTTAAAAATTCTTGATTGGCACAGAGCCAACCTACGAATTTTTTGCCTAAAAAGGGTCAAAACCATCTCAAAAATCCGCATATTATTTTAGT